>JAEYUC010000001.1 GCA_023433705.1 Pseudomonadota bacterium | reverse complement strand
CAGCAACACGGCGCCCAGGAACGACAGCAGCGGACCCGTGCCGCGCGCGACCGGATAGACCACTGACAGGTCCGATTGCCGATACCCCGCCTGCAGCGTGACGGAATACGCGAGGTGCAGCACCGATGTCGCCGCGAGCGCGAGCCAGTGCCGACTCTCGAACACCGGCCGCTCCACATACAGGACCGCGGCGACCACCGGCCCGTAGATGAGCACCGATCCGAACGAGAACAGCCACACGAAGTGGCGGGATTGCGCGGCGAACTTGGCGGAGATGTTCCAGCTCGCGTGGGTGAGCGCGGCGAGCAGGACCAGGGCGAGTGCGAGGACGGTCATGTGGGGCGCGCATCTTGAGTTCCGCGAGACCGTGCCGCCAGCACATCGCCTGGCATTGCATACATGACGGCAGATTTCCTAATGAAATCGCTCACTTCCGCTCGCGAACGAGCAGCAAACATACCGAAAATGGTATGGAACCAGGATTGACACGGGCACGAGCCCGCGTGAACATCCAAAAACGATCAAAAACAATCATTCGTAGTCGTGCCGTGGCGCGTTCAGCGGCGCCGGCTGCGTCCAGACAAGAACGCATTGCACTCGGGGGAGGGCAGCAAATGCCGATTGAATCGCGCAAGCGCAAGCATGGTCAGCTCATTGGGATTTCCACGGGTCTGAGCGCCGCACTGGTCGCATCGGGCGCTCTCGCCCAGGAAGCCAAGCCGGTCGCCGCCTCCGCCAACGCGGCGGACGAGATCGAGACCGTCACCGTTCGCGGCACCCGCGCCAGTCTCAAGTCCGCGCTGGAGCGCAAACGCGCCGCGGACACCGTGTCCGATTCGATCGTCGCCGAAGACATCGCCCAGTTCCCGGACAAAAACGTCGCCGAGGCGCTCTCGCGCGTCACCGGCGTGCAGCTCTCGCGCGACTTCGGCGAAGGCGTGCAGGTCTCGATCCGCGGCGTGGCGCCGGACCTGAACCGCGTCGAGATCAACGGCATGAGCGTGCTCACCGCGAACGGCGCCAGCCAGCGCGGTTCGGACCTGCGCGAGCTTGCCTCCGAGCTCGTGAAGTCGATCGACGTGGTCAAGGGCTCCACCGCCGACATGACCGAAGGCGGCATCGGCGGCACGGTGCAGGTCGAGCTGCGCAAGCCGCTCGAGCTCGAACGCCCCCTCTTCTCGGCCGCGTTCTCCGGGCAACAGCTCACGACTCAGGGCGGCTGGACGCCGCGCGCGAACATCACCACCGGCACGAAGTTCTTCGACGATCGCGTCGGCATCCTCGCGAACGTCACCTACGACGAGGTCATCACTCGCCAGGACTACCTGCGCAACACCGAATGGGTGCGGCTCGGCGATTGGGACGAGTCCCCGGAAAAGACCATCGAGAGCCTCGATTCGCGCTTTGCCTCCCAGGCTACCGAGGCGGATTGCGTCAGCGCGTTCACCGTACAGGCCGACCGCGACCTGTGCCGCCAGCAATGGTGGGACTACAGCCCGCGAATCGCGCGCTACGGCATCTGGTACCGCGAGGACAAGCGCCTGTCCGCGCAGCTCACCGGCCAGGTGCGCATCAACGAGGAAAACGACTTCTTCGTCGAGGCGACGCGCACCGAGCGCAAGCAGTTCCTCAACGACCACAACTACGGCACCGACTTCACGGCCGTGAACCGCGTGTCGACGGTGACCAACAACGTCTACGACTCGCTGGCCGCGAATTCGGTCGTGACCGTCGACGCGGGTCACAACGTCACCGCCTACACCGTCGCGAACAATGCCGCGGGCGCCGCGCTCGCGTTCGGCACCAGCTCGCGCGGCTTCGACCTGCGCAACACGACCGACTACCTCGGCGCCGGCTACAACTACATCGGCGAGCGGCTCGAGGCGCGCTTGCGCTGGGGCAAGACCGAGAGCGAACGTTACGACGAAACCAATTCCGCCAACTTCACGGCAAACGTGCCGGGGCTGCGCGTCGAGCTCGACAACGAGGGCATTCCGCGCTTCCTCTTTCCCGACGGTTTCTCGATGGAAGATGACAACGTCTACACGACGATGCAGTTGCAGTACCGCCCCGCCGAGAACGACCTGACCGAGGATCTCGCCCAGGCGGACTTCGACTTCAAGACCGAGTGGCCCGTCCTGACGAAGTTCGAAGCCGGCATCCAGATGCGCGACACCCGGTCGCTGCAGTACGCCGGCGGCGGCTATCTCGACGCCGCGACGGGCGTCAACGTGCCGAGCAAGAACATCAACCTGACCGCGAACCTCGTGAATGGCACGCAGGCCAACGTCACGACGCCCGGCACGGGCATCAACGCCCAGCACATCACGTACACGTGGAACACCGAGACGTTTCGCCAGGCGCTGGCCAATTCGGCGCGCAGCCCCGGCACATTCTACGACGGCTACGGTGGCATTCCCGACCTGCCCGGCAACTGGCGCGTGCCCGTGTTCGCGGATCTCGCGACCATGATGGATACCTCGAACTTCTCGCACGAAGGCCTGCGCGAAATCATGGTCAACGGCGTGTTGTACGACCAGATTCCCGCGCACGAGATCACGGAAGAAACGCTGGCCCAGTACTTCAAGCTGAACTTCGAACACGAGTTCGGGGCCGTCAGCCTGCGCGGCAACGTCGGCGTGCGCTACGTGAAGACCGAGACCAGCGCCGCGGGCGTGCTCACGCGCCGCGAGCGCCGCCCCACCGGCGAGACGACGTTCACCGACGTCACCGTCGGCAACACGTACGTCGCGATCGATCGCGACTATACGGACACGTTGCCGAGCGCGAACCTGCTGATCGGATTCGGCGGCGAAGGCGCCCAGCCCTTCAACGTGCGGCTCGGCTTCGCCGAGCTCATGGCCCGCCCGCCGATCACGGACCTCGCGCCGGCGGCGAACTGCCTGTTCGACCTGCGCCCCGGATTCGACGGCGACACGGACGCGGACGACTGCACCGCGGGCAATCCCGCGCTGAAGCCGTACCGCGCCAAGTCGTACGACCTCGAGTTCGCGTGGTATCCCACGGATGAAATCGAAGTGCGCCTCGGGGGCTTCTACAAGGACGTCGAGACGTTCGTGCTCGCGCGCACGCTGGTGCGCAACGTGGACCTGTTCGGCGACGGCGTGTTGTTCGACGTGACGCAGCCGATCAACGGCGACGGTGCGAAGACGCAGGGCCTCGAGGCGTCGATGCAGGCGCCCTTCACGTTCCTGCCGGGCTGGGCCGCGGGCTTCGGTGGCGTGGTCAATTACACGTACAGCGAGGCGAAGGACGTGGGTCTCTACAGCCAGCTCGACGGTTCGGCGCTGCCCTTCCCGGGTCTCTCCGAGCACACGTACAACATCGAGTTGTACTACGACCGCGGCCCGATCAATGCGCGCGTGGCCTGGAACTCGCGTACCGACTGGCTCGCCTCGGCGGCGGATCGCAGCGGCAACCCCGTGTTCCGCAAGGGCGAGGATTATCTCGACGCCCGCTTCCAGTACCGCTTCCTCGACGACCGCATGTCCGTGTTCGTCGAAGGCAAGAACCTGACCGACCAGGCGATGATCTCGACGGCGGGCGCCGACATCCGACTGTCGGAGCTCGGCTGGCCGGGACGCCGTTACTTCATCGGATTGACCTACAAGAACTGAGCGCACGCATCGGGTAGTGCCTTGATGACGCGCGCCGGGAAACCGGCGCGCGTTTTTTTCTTCCGCCCTCCCCGCGGACCGTGGTACACGGGCGTCGTGAACGCCCCGTCAGAACAGCTCGACGAACGCTGGACCCAATGGCTGCGCACGAACGTGCAGATCAGCGCGGATTTCGCCGCGCTGCATCGCACGTTGCGCGAGGCGGGTTATTCCGACAGGGCCATTGCTCACTCGCTGGAGATCATCCGGCCGCGTGACGACGCGTTCGAAGGCGGCGAGCTGCGGCCGCCGCCGCTGATCCGGCGGAATCCCCCCAACCTGCGGCGGCTCGAGAATCCGCTGGTCGAGATCTACACGCTCGACGATTTCATGGACGCGGAAGAATGCGCGCGGGTCATCGAACTTTCCGATCGGAATCTCGGCCCCTCGCCGCTCGCCCACTACAAGGTCGAGAAGGACTTTCGCACCAGCCGCACGTGTTCGCTGTCGCACCTGTCAGATCCTCTCGTCGCGCAGGTCGACGACAAGATTTCGCGCACGCTCGGCATCAACGTCTCCTATGGCGAAGGCATCCAGGCGCAACGCTACGACGTCGGCCAGCAGTTCAAGCCGCACTGGGACTGCTTCGAACCCGGTAGCCGCGAGTACCTGCGTTTCGCCGGAATCCGCGGCAATCGCACCTGGACGTTCATGGTTTACCTGAACGAAGGCATGGAAGGCGGTGCGACCCGTTTCACGGAAATCGATCTTGCGGTCGCGCCGAAGCTCGGCATGGCGCTGCTGTGGAACAACCTGCACCCGGACGGATCGCCTAACATCGCCACCAAGCATTGCGGCGAACCCGTGATCCGCGGCCACAAGTGCATCATCACCAAGTGGTTCCGCGTTCACGGCGATGGCCCGGCGTACATGTAGAGGTAGTTCGTGAACGAAGCTGACCATTCGGCGCAAACGCAGTCGCCGTCCTATCGCCTGGCCGCGCTCGACCAGGATTTCCTTCTCGGAGACTCCATGCGCGGCGTACGCTTCCTGCTCGAGTTCGCCAAGTCGGACGAGGCGTTGCGGGCCGAGGGCGTCCGCTCGACCATCGTCGTCTTCGGCGGCGCGCGGATTCGCGCAGACGGGCCGGGACGACAACCGTTCTGGTACGCGCAGGCGCGCCGCTTCGGGCGCATCGCCTCCGAGCGCGGCGGAGCGCTGAGGAATAACGGCGTGGCGCTCGACAACGTCATCGCGACCGGCGGCGGTCCCGGCATCATGGAAGCCGCGAATCGCGGCGCATCGGAAGCCGGAGCGCCGAACGTGGGTTTGAACATCACGCTGCCCCACGAGCAGCTACCGAACGTCTATTCGACGCCTGCGCTCACATTCCGCTTCCACTACTTCGCGATGCGCAAGATGCACCTGGCGATGCGCGCCAACGCACTGGTGGTGTTTCCGGGCGGATTCGGGACCTTCGACGAGTTGTTCGAAATACTGACGCTGCGCCAGACCGACAAGGCGCCGCGCATCCCGATCGTGCTGTTCGACCGCGCGTACTGGAACTCGGTCGTGAACTTCGAGAGCCTGATCGAACACGGCATGATCGACCGGGCCGACCTGGACCTGTTCGGCTACGCGGAGGATGCCGAACAGATCTGGAGCGAGCTGCTCGCGCGCGGCCTCAAGCCCAACGAGAGCATCGAGCTCACGTCGGAGCAGGAGACTAGTTAGCCGCCGGCGTGGCCTTCGATTTCTCGACCTCGGCTGCGACCATTTCCATGAGCGGCCGCGGACCGAAGGTGGTCGGCTGACGGCCGTTCACGAAAAACGTCGGCGTGCGCCCGATCTGCAGCGCGATGATGTCCTCTTCTTCCATGCGCAGCAGCTCGTCGACCGCCGCACTGCGTGCGTCGCGGCGCGCGCGCGCGACGTCGATGCCGGCGTCGGCGGCGATCCTCCACGCCACTTCGATGTTGGGCGCGTGATGCGACGCCCATTCCTCCTGGCGATCGAACAGCGCGGACAACACTTCCTCGAACTTGCCCTGCTTGCGCGCGGCTTCGATCAGGCGGATCGCCTCGTCGGAACCCTTGTGAAAAGCCGCGAAGCGCACCACGAGGCGCACGTCCTCGGGATGACTGAACAGGATCTGCTGCACCACCGGCGCGAACGCGCGGCAGCCCTCGCACGCGGGATCGAGGAACTCGACCAGCGTCACCGGGGCATCGGGCGGACCCACGATGGGCGAATGCGGCCGCACGAGCCGTGCGACCTGCTCCGCCGTGAGCTCCGGCTCCGCGGGTTGCTGGGCTGCCGGCGCAGGCGCCGCGCTCGCGGGAGCCGGTGCGGATTCTTCGGCGTCGCGTTTGCCGCAGGAGACCAGCACCGCGGCAGTCAGCCCGATCACCGTGAGCAGCACGAGGCTGCGATTGAAACGAATCGATTTCGACATGGACGGTTTCATCATGACCTCAGGGCTCTCCGGCGTGCCAGGCACGCAGATTGAGGAATTCGCGGCGCGTGCGCGGACCATGCGTCGCGAACGACGGATTCGGCCGCTCGGCATACTCCAGGCGGGATTGCGCCACCTTGTCGCGCTGGATGAACTTCTTCAGCTCGTCGGCCGCGAGATTGTACGGCTTCGTGGCGTTGAGGCCGAACACCTTCGCGCGCAGCGCGGGCGTGATCGTCGGATAACCGAACTTCTCGCGCAAACCTTCCGAGATCTGGAACGTGCGGAAAGCCTGGATCTGGTCCTGCGGCGAGCCGTACCAGATCGAGTCCGTCCCCCACAACACGTTGTCCTCGCCGGCGTACTTGAATAGTTTGCCCATCGCGTGCGCCGCGGAATCCGGATCGCGCATCGACAGGAAGCGCCAGGTGGAACCGAGCTCCGCGTACACGTTCGAGTTCGGTTTGATCCCGCTGCCCAGCAGCGAGGTGACGAGCGCGTCGATGCCGTCGGTGCGCTTCGGATCGTACGGGCCTTCGGGTTTCGAGGTCACGAAACCCGAGTGATAGATCAGGAAGTTCATGTCCGGGAACTGCTTCGCGATCGGGCCGATGTCGCGGCAGGTCGAGTGCTCGTAACTCTTCGGACCGAAGTCGAGCCCCTTGTGGATGCAGATGTTGCGCACGCCGAGCTTGCGCGCCTTCTCGACGAAGGCCACGCCGACGTCGTCGGTCATCCAGAATCCGGCGCCGTCCGGGCCCCATTGCGTGTACGTCTTGTACGCGACGATACCGAATTCCTTGAGCCGCTCCATGTCCTCGACATCGCCCTTCTGATTCGGATTGACCCGGCCGTGCAGCATCAGGCGCTGCGAACCCTCGAGCTTCTCGACGATGTCGCGCGTGGCCGTGGCCTCCTCGATCGTCAGCGGCTCGTCCTCGCGCGTGGATGGCACGAAGCTCAGCACCATGAGATCCGTGTCCGAGTCGAGGAACACGTCCTTCACGAACTGGTCGGGACCGATGCAGTCGAGGTAGGCGCGTTCGCCCGGGCCCTTCGCCAGATCGCACTGCGTGGACGGGAATTGCAGCGGCTTCGCGCCGGGCGGCAGGCGCTTCGTCCATGCACCCGTGGGATTCACGAAGTGTCCCTGCACGTCGAAGATGAATTCGCGCTTGCCGAGCTCCGCGGCGGCGAGCGCCGCATCCGTCTTCGCTTCGTTCGAGATCTCGAAGAATCCGCCGTTGCGACCGGCGCGCGCGTGGGCGGCGTTGAACGCCAGCAAGGTCGACGCCGCACCGCTCAGTGTGGTGAGGAACGCACGCCGGCTCTGGCCGAGCTTGTGGGCCAGCTCGCTGGCCCATTCGCGCGCGAGGTGGTTCGCATGGCGATGGGACTCGTCCAGGGGCACCGGCGCGAATTCGCCGTTCGACGTGCTGTCGAGTTTGACCGGAAGCTTCCGGCCGTCCGGATCGAGATCGGGCAATGGGGGTACGAGGGTCATGGCTCGGCCTCCTGCGAAGTTGAAGGGCGAGTCTGCGACATGTGCGGTGGCGATGGCAAAATGCGCCGCACATGAATACGGGGAAACCGCTCGACGAACGGCTGGTCGACCTGCTGCGCGAGCGAATTCGACAGGCGAGCAACATGTACGAGACGGTCGCGGAGGCGCGCCAGCTCGGATATGGCTATGAAGTTATCCGCGTGGCGCTCGACATGGCGACACCTCGTGGCAGCGCCCTGCAATCCGGCAAGTTGCCTCCGCCGCCGCTGTTGCGGAATCCGCCCGCGAACCTGCGCAACATCGGCGCGCCGCACCTCGATCTCTACACGCTGGAGGGATTCCTCGACCCCCGCGAATGCGAGCGGCTCATCGAGCTCGTGGAAAATCACCTGCGGCCGTCGAAGGTCTCGCACGATGCGGGAGATGCCGAA
The DNA here is from genome assembly GCA_023433705.1 of Pseudomonadota bacterium. Lineage (GTDB taxonomy): Bacteria > Pseudomonadota > Gammaproteobacteria > Steroidobacterales > Steroidobacteraceae > CADEED01. The sequence continues at coordinate 53,141 of JAEYUC010000001.1, read as the reverse complement.
TTCCGCATCAGCCAGACGGCGCACCTGTGTTTTCTGCGGAGCCCCATCGCGACGCAGCTCGACGAGAAGATCTGCCGGACGCTCGGCATCCGGGCCGAGTACTCCGAGGGTATCCAGGCGCAGCGCTACGACGTCGGCGGCCTCTTCAAGCCGCATTTCGATTTCTTCGGCGTGGGCAGCGACGAACATCGCAGCGCCTGCAGCGTGCGCGGCAATCGCACCTGGACCTTCATGGTCTATCTGAACGACTCCTTCGAAGGCGGCGCGACTCGTTTCACGAAGTTCGACTGCGCGATCAGGGCGAAGACCGGCATGGCCCTGTTCTGGAACAACCTCAACGAGGACGGCTCGCCCAATCCAGCCTCGATGCACTGCGGCGAAACCGTGACGCGCGGGCGGAAGGTCATCATCACCAAGTGGTTCCGGCTGCGCGGCGACGGTCCGCTGTTCTACGCGTAGGCAAACAACGCCGGATCGGATTCGATTTCATTAAGTCGACGTCATGGATTCTGACGTCATGAGCCGGGGCACGGTGTTAGTTTGCCCGCAACACCCGGAGGCACCATGGAAACGAATGAACTGCATCGCGGCCGATTGATCGACCACGTACAACTCGTCGTGAAGGACATCGCCGCGAGCAAACGCTTCTATCGCGCGGTGTTCGGAGTTCTCGGCATTCCGCTCGGCGGCGAAGCGGACGATCACATCTGGGCGGACGAATTGTTCATATCCACCGCGCAGAGCGAGGCGGCGCTGGGCGAGCTCACCGGCCGCGTGCACCTGGCATTCCAGGGCAAGGACCGCGCCGCCGTGGAGCGTTTCCACGTGGAGGCGCTGGCCGCCGGCGGCCGCGACAACGGCGCACCCGGGGAACGCCCCTATCATCCTGGTTATTACGCCGCGTTCGCGCTCGATCCGGACGGCAACAACATCGAGGTCGTGTACCACGGGCCGGCGAAGTATTCCGCCGAATCCGTGAAGGTCACGTTCACTAGTTAGACGAGCGCCGCCGGGGCATTCGGCCCCGGCGGCGCCCGGGATCGACCGTGAGGTCGGGGAGTTACCGATCCGTCAGGCTGTCCCACGCGGAGCGGACCGCCTGCTTCGCATCCAGCCACGCGAGCTTGGATTTGCCCTTGGCGACGTCCCAGCCCGCCTCGAGCCGGTCCTCCAGGTCTTCGAACGACTGGTTCGGGTTCTCTTCGCGAGACTTGTACGCGTAACGATACGCGGGATCGTAGTCGTCCCACGTATAGCGCTTGTCGTAATAAGGCTCGTTCTCGAACGTCCTCTGCCAGTGCGTGGTGAACTTCTCGATACGGTTGTCTTTCATGCTCGACTCCAGTGAGGCATCCGCGAAGGTCGCGGCGAAGCACCTACTGTGGGGATGCACGCTCGGATCATGCGTAGGCGTCAATGCCGGATCCGCGCCGGACATCCCTACCCCGGGTTTCGGCGCCCGTCGCTCGCATGACGACGCACGACCGGTGAAAATGCTTACATGACCAAGCTCATCATCGCGCTCATCCTCGTCGCCGTGATTCTCGTCGGCGGACTCGTGAAGCTGCTGCGCAACGCGAACCAGCCGATGGGCTCGCCCGAAGCGCTCGAGCGCGCGAAGCAGCGCAACCGCGAGCTCGAGGAACAGGAACGGCGCGAGCGGGAGGAATAGCCCTGCGGGCCGCCTTGACTCGGCGCGGCAACTTACTATCCTGCCGTCGATGAACACGATGCGGCCCACACCTCATGTTTTCCGGGTTTTCCCGACGGTGGGCCTCATCGTGCCGGGTATCGGGCTGCCGACGCGCAGCCCGGGACGAGGAATCGTCCACTAGCCCTCCGACGCCGGCCTCGCTTCCGGCGTCTGTTGCCCTCCATCCCCGGATCCTCCAGATCCCTCAGCTTCTTTCGAGAACCAAATTGCCCCAGATCCGCGTACGAATCGATCAGATCATCGACGATGTCATCCGCCGCAACCGCGGCGAAGCCGAGTTTCACCAGGCGGTTCGCGAAGTGGCCGAGACGCTCGGACCCGTGCTTCGCAAGTATCCGCAGTACGCCGACCAGAAAATCATCGAGCGCATCTGCGAGCCGGAGCGGCAGCTGATTTTCCGCGTGCCGTGGCAGGACGATGAAGGAGCCGTGCAGATCAACCGCGGCTTTCGCGTCAATTTCAACAGCGCGCTCGGCCCGTACAAGGGCGGCCTGCGATTTCATCCGTCCGTCTATCTCGGCATCGTCAAGTTCCTGGGGTTCGAACAGGTCTTCAAGAACGCGCTGACCGGCATGCCGATCGGCGGCGCGAAGGGCGGCGCGGATTTCGATCCGAAGGGCAAATCCGACGGCGAGGTCATGCGCTTCTGCCAGAGCTTCATGACCGAGCTGTATCGGCACATCGGCGAATTCACGGACGTGCCCGCCGGCGACATCGGCGTCGGCGCGCGCGAGATCGGCTACCTGTTCGGACAGTACAAGCGCATCACGAACCGATACGAATCCGGTGTGATCACCGGCAAGAATCCGAACTGGGGCGGCGCGCTCGTGCGACGCGAGGCCACGGGCTTCGGCCTCGTGTTCTTCGTCGAGGAGATGCTCGCGGTCCGCGGCGAATCGCTCGAAGGCAAGACCTGCGTGGTTTCCGGATCGGGCAATGTCGCGATCCATGCGATCCAGAAACTGCAGATGCTGGGCGCGAAGGTCGTCGCGTGTTCCGACTCCGATTGCGCGGTGTACGACCCGGACGGAATCGACGTTCCGATCCTGAGTCGGCTCAAGGAAGTGGAGCGCCGGCGCCTGCGCCACTACGTGGAGCTTCGCCCGGGCGCGAAGACGTTGCCCGCGAATGCGTTGTGGACGATTCCCTGCCAGGTCGCACTGCCCTGCGCGACGCAGAACGAGCTCGATGCCGAGGGTGCGCGCAGCCTGATCGCCAACGGCTGCATCGCGGTCGGCGAAGGCGCGAACATGCCGACCACTCCCGAGGGCATTCGCCTGCTGGCCGAGGCGAACGTGGCGTTCGGCCCGGGCAAGGCCGCGAACGCCGGCGGCGTCGCGACGTCCGCGCTGGAGATGCAGCAGAACGCCAGCCGCGATGCCTGGACCTTCGAACACACCGAACTGCGCCTGCACGAAATCATGCGGCGCATCCACCAGGAGTGCCATCACGCGGCCGAGGAGTTCGGCAGCCCGGGCAACTACGTGCTCGGCGCGAACATCGTCGGTTTCCGGCGCGTCGCGGAAGCGATGCTGGCGTTCGGCGTGATCTAGTTAGTGACTCGAACCTGGCGGTCGCGCTCAGATCATTTCGAGCGAACGTTTCTTCTTCGGCGGCGGGAACGCGACGTCCAGCTCGGCGAGATCTTCCTTCGTGAGATCGATCGCGGCCGAAGCGGCATTGTCGCGCGCGTGTTCGGGTGACCCGGTGCGCGGGATCGCGATCACGCCTTCCTGCCGGATGACCCATGCGAGCGCGATCTGCAGCGGCGTGACCGCGTGCCGGGCGGCGATGCGCTCGAGCGCCGCGTTCTTCAGCGTGCGCGCCGGCTCGATCGGGGTGTAGGCCATCACGTTGATCCCACGATCGCGCGCCTGCGGCAGCAGGTCGAACTCGATTCCGCGGCGCGTGATGTTGTAGAGCACCTGGTTGCTCGCCACCGCGTCCGAGCCCGGAATCGCGGCCAGTTCGTCGAGATCGTCGACGTCGAAATTGCTGACGCCCCAATGCCGGATCTTTCCGGCGCGGGCCAGCTCGTCGAAGGTCTCCACCACCACGGGCAGATCCTCGCCCGCGCGCCAGTGAAGTAGATAGAGATCGATGTACTCGACCCCGAGACGGCGCAGGCTTCCCTCGCAGGACGCGACGATGCCGCGGCTATTGCGCGCGTTGCCCGGAAGCACCTTCGTGACGAGAAAGACCTGGTCGCGGCGCCCCGCGATCGCCTGGCCGACCAGGCGCTCCGACGCGCCGTCGCCGTACATCTCCGCGGTGTCGATCAGCGTCATTCCGAGATCGATGCCGAGCTGAAGGGTCGCGATTTCCTGCGCCTTCCTGCCCGGCCGGTCGCCGAGCTGCCACGTGCCCTGACCGAGCACCGGTACTGTCGTGCCCGAGATTTTCGTGGTGCGTATCTGCACGGTGCGGCGGATGTTACCCGGGGCCACTCGGGTCGTGGACGCGCTTGCCGCCCGAATTTTCGAGGGCGGGCGCCGCTCGCGCGGCGCCCTGTCCTCCTACCTTCAAAGATTCGGGCCGCTGAACAGCGGAACCGTGACGGGAACGGTCCTGGCCCGATCGGCCGCGCCCGCCTTGCCGTAGAGCGTCGGCGTCCACCCGGCATCCGGGATCAGGTCCGGATCGTTGGCTGCGTTCCACGCGCCGACGAAGTCGGCGAGCGCGCAGCCGCTCCCGGAGACGACGCAGTTGCCGATGTCCGTGATGCGCGTGCCGTTGAATCGGTCGATCACGTCGGCGAGCGAAATCGAGGCGTCGATCTCGAACGCGTTGTTCTCCGCGTGGATCTGCGACTCGATGCCCACGCCCAGGCTGTAGCCGTAGTTCGTGTCGGCGCCGACGCGGAACAGGTTGTTGTAGACGTGGACCTGGCCGAAGCGCACGCGCGGCACTCGCTGGCCGACGTTTTCGAACAGGTTGTGATGCAGCGTCACTCGCAGCTTGTTGCGGTCCGCGGTGGCGCCGTCGGAGCTGCCGATGAGCATCGTCTTGTCGTGATCGAGGAACCTGTTGAACGAGATCGTCACGAGATCGGATTCGTTCGTCACGTCGAGATGGCCGTCGTGCACCTGGTAGACGCGGCCGAACAGCACCGGCAGCGTGTGATCCGCGGATGTCACGTCCGCGAAACCGTTGTGGTCCACCCAAACGTGCGTCGCGTTGCGCACCGAGATCGAGTCGTACGCGGAGTTCCAGTTGCCCTGCGCGCCGTCGTTGGGCGCCCAGACCGGGAAGCAGTCGACGGTGTCTTCGAAAGATAGATTGCGAATGATCACGTTCATGGGCTGGTTGCCCGAAGTGGAGCTCGGCCGGATGTCGAACCACGCGCCGCGGATGGTCGGATTCGCGCCGATGCCGTAGATCGTCGTGTTCGCCGGAATGCGGATTCGCACCCGCGCCGCCTGCGCGGCGGCGGACGCGGCGCGCGCCCGCTCGAGGGGTCCGCTCGGGTTCACGCGGCCCCACGGGCCCGCCGGATCGAATTGCGCGAGGAAGGCCTCGAGCGAATACGTCACCGGTGTCTCGCCGGCCGGCGGCGACGGGTCCGCGCGGTAGTAACTCTCGCAGGTCAGCGGATTGCCCTCGGCGTCGACGTTCGCGTCGATCGTGCCCTTGACGTAGATGAGCTTGGGCGTCGCGCTCGGAAACGCGAGCGCGGCCACGAGTTCGTTGCGGCTCGTCACCAGGTGGACGTTTTCGGGGGCGGCGGCCGAGCCGCCGGTCGTGCCTTCGGGCAATGCGTCGGTGGGCATCGATGCCCACCCATCGTTCGTCCCGATGATCTGCCGGCCCTTTGGAAAATGGACGAGCTGGGATGGCGAGAGTGGGTCGCCACCCTCCGCCGTGGCTGGCAATACGAATACGGACAGCGCCAATGCGGCGCACAGCGTGTTCAAACGCGTCATACGTGGTCCCCCTTGGTTTTTCTTGTCCGGCGCCCTTTATGACACCGGTGGACAGGATGCGACCGGCCGAACCTCCGTGCAATAGGTTTTTTACACATGCGCTCAGCGCGGGATGTAATCGAGGCGCACGGCGCGGGACACGATGCCCGTCGCGGTGCCGCCGCCGAACGCCGGATCGACGCGTCCGCGCAGCTCGTGGCTGACGATCACGTCGATGCTGCAGCGGGTCACGGGCCGCAGAGCGTTCGAGGTGGCCAGGTCCACGATGGGATCGATGCGCACGAACTCGCGGCCGTCGGCGTCCGAGTCGCCACCCAATCTGCCGACCGAGACGCTGGGCGATCCCGAGGCAAACGTGCATTCGGCTTCGTATCCCAGTTCCACCTGGGCCGGCGCGCCGGTCGGCGCCCAGGAGACCAGTACGGTTTCCCCGTCGGTCACCTGCTGGCGATCCGCGGGCGTCACGATGGTGAACGCGGACGGCAGCATGACGCGCGAATCCGGCGCGGACCGCGCCTCGCGGCGGTTGAGCTCCACCACGAAGTCGACGCCGGACTGGTAGTCGAAGCGGGCGATGTAGTCGGGCGTGAACACCGAGTCGTTGTCCGCCATGCTGCGGCACACACCGTTGACGCAGGTGCGAAAGTAGTCGCCGCCATCCAGCCGGTACGAGACGCCGAGGGCGCGGCCGTCGTTCACGTTCGCACGCACGACCGCGGTTCTGAGATCGGTCGATTCGACCGTGAGGAACAGCGTCATCCGGCTCGTGGGCACCGGTCCGCCCTGGGGCCCGCTCGTGGAGCTGCTCTTCGGGCCACCGCAACCCTGCAGCGCCGCGACCAGCGCGGCCAGCCACGACACGCTTCGAATGCTTCCCGCCCGCATGACACGCCCCTATCCACCGGATCTTCGCCGGTTCGGACCGGCAAACTACTCTGGTTGTTAGGCAAGGCAATCCCGCCGGAACGGGTAGCGGAAGCCGATACTCCGGGCGGCGGCGCTCGCTACCGGCGGATCAGTGCCCGCCTTCGACGTGAATGCCGGCATCCGCGAGCGCGCCGGCCAAGGCGACCTCGATTCGGGCCGCATCGGCGCGGCGTATGTGCTGCAGGTGCAACGTCGGACCGGTCAGCACTTCGATGCCGCGCTTGAGCACGCTGCCGGCGGCGCGGATGCCGCTCTTGTGCTGGTCGAAGCGCTGCGCGGGCGAATAGCGGCTCATGCCGACGTACAGGCCGTGATCGTCGCCGCGCCGGTCGGAGTAGTCGAGCAGGATGAGATAGACGTTCGAGCGGCCACTCCCGGCCGCGGTGAAACGCGCGGCGACTTCGTACGCCGTGGGCAACCAGCTGATGTAACGCATCGGCAGCCAGTCGGGGATGGACGCGCCAGCGCGTTTCCACAAGAGCTCGAGGTCTGCCTCGATGAGCGCGGGATAGTGGCCGCGCATCCAGCGTTCGTGGATGCAGTGCGCGCCGGCGAGTCCATCGCCGTCGGCGAGCGCGCGTTCGAACGATGCGGCGAGCTCGCGATCCGGATGCGCGCGGAACGGTCTCTGTGCCGGCCGCGGCGATGTCGTCACGACGTCTCGTCCACCTCGAACAGGCTCACGATGCTCTGGTACTTCTCGATGTACCAGCGGTTCTCGTTGTTGTAGCGCGGGATCGATATGGGACGCGCCGAGTCGCCCTCCGTTTTCCAGACGCAGGGACATCGCACCGACGTCGGCGCGAGATCCCCCTGCGGTCGGCTCAACTCGTCGAGCCCGACCTTCATGCGGGTCAGGACCCGGTAGAGCTTGGTGACGTTGCGCGGTCCGCCGTTGTACGCCGCGACCGGGAAGATGCCGAGCACGACCGGGTTGTCCTTGTACGCATTGCGGATGTCGGCCCGCATCCCGGCGAGTTCCAGGTCGAGCAGGCAGATCGCCGCCTTCATCGCGTTCAGCAGGTTCGTCGCGCCGGTCTCGAATACCGGATCGAGCTTCGCGCCGGGGCAGCGCCTGACCACGAGCGAATAGGTGCCGTTGCCCCTGCGGTTCGTGAACTGCATCGGGCCCAGGGCCTTCGCGACCGACACGCTGTATCGATACGCCTCTTCGCGCTTGAGCCCGTACTGGCTCAGCACCTCGTCGAACGCGAGCGTCTGCTTGTGCACGTAGTCGCGATCGTCGGTCTGCTCGATGACGGCCAGCGTGGTGATGACCTGCAGGGGGATGACGTCCGCGAGCAGCTCGCCCGGATACGCCGTGCTCGGCACCCGCGCGAGGCGCAGCTCCTCGAGCGCCTGCGTGGCCGTCGCGACCAGGAAATCCTTGCCGCCGGTGACGAAGCCCTCGTCGAACGTGTCCTCGGTGAAGGGTAGATAGACGATCGGCTTCGCGGTCGCGACGACGGCATCCCAATTCCGGCGCTTCACGTAGTCGTTGTCGAACACCGGGAACTTGCGCCCGTAGACCTTCAAGGGCTCTCCATCCCGGGAAAACGAGAACATCAGCCGCTCGGCGCCCGTGCCCTTCACGTGCCGCGCCTTGACGTCCGGTGTGAGCAGCCGGAACGGCAGCGGCTTCCTGCCGGGTTTCCACCGCACGGGCGGGCGCGGTAGTTCGATCCGGGCGATGGTCCAGTCCTGGCTGGCCTCGCTCCACAACGCGAACGCGACCGGCCGTCCGCGCAACGCGCGGCGTTTGCCCTTTCCGGTCAGTACGTATTCGAGATCGACGTCGCGCAGCATCTCCTGCGCTTCGGTCACGAGGTCGTGGATGGTCTCATGACGCGTGCGGACGCGGCCCTGGACCACGACCTCCGCGACGTCCTCTTCCGGTTGCTCGGCCTCGGCGACGGCCAGCGGCACCTCGCCTTCTTCCTGCTTGGACTCCTCCTGCTGTTTGGGATCATTTGCGGCGATCGTGGCCGCCGCCTCGCCTGACACATCCGGCACGACGACCAACGTCGGCTCGGCTTCTTCGTCGGCGCCGCCCGTCGTCGCGCATCCGGTCAGCGAAAGCGCGGCGATCAACAGCAAAATTCGTATCACTAATCCTCCGGATTCGGCGAGGCGCCATTCTAGAGGAATTCGCCCTCCGCTCCCTGTTCAGCGTCATCGCCTTCGTGTTCAAATCGGCCCCGAAATGGCTGACGAAACATTGCCCCCGGCCAATCGCCGGGAGAGTCTGCGCGACGAAGCTCTGGCCTACCACGAGCTTCCCACCCCCGGAAAACTCTCGGTCGTTCCGAGCAAGAAACTCACCAACCAGCGCGACCTGGCGCTCGCGTATTCACCGGGCGTCGCGATCGCCTGCGAGGAGATCGCGGCCGATCCGCTCGCGGCGCAGCGTTACACCACGCGCGGCAATCTCATCGGCGTGATCACCAACGGCACGGCCGTGCTCGGTCTCGGCGCCATCGGCCCCCTCGCGGCGAAACCCGTGATGGAAGGCAAGGCGGTGCTGTTCAAGAAGTTCGCCAACATCGACGTGTTCGACATCGAGATCAACGAACGCGACCCGGACAAGCTGGTCGAGATCGTGGCCGCGCTCGAGCCCACCTTCGGCGGCATCAATCTCGAGGACATCAAGGCGCCGGAGTGTTTCGAGATCGAGCGCAAATTGCGCGCACGCATGAAGATCCCGGTGTTCCATGACGATCAGCATGGCACCGCCATCATCGTAGCCGCCGCGACCATCAACGGCCTCATGGTGGTCGGCAAGAAACTGCGCGACGTGAAACTCGTCGTGAGCGGCGCGGGCGCCGCGGCACTGGCTTGCGTGGACCTGCTGGTCGATCTCGGGCTGCCGATCGAGAACATCTGGCTCGCGGATCTCGCCGGCGTCGTCTACCAGGGGCGCACCGAGCTCATGGATCCGGACAAGTCGCGCTTCGCGCAGAAGACCGAGCAGCGCACGCTGGCCGAAGCCATCGTCGGTGCGGACATCTTCCTGGGCCTTTCGGCGGGTGGCGTGCTCAAGCCGGAGATGGTCAAGGCGATGGCGCCCCGCCCGCTGATCTTCGCGCTCGCGAATCCGACGCCCGAGATCCTGCCCGCCGAAGTACGCGCGGTGCGCGACGACGCGGTCATGGCCACGGGCCGCAGCGACTTCCCGAACCAGGTGAACAACGTCCTGTGTTTCCCGTTCATCTTTCGCGGCGCGCTCGATGCGGGCTCGACCAGCATCACGCGCGCGATGGAGATCGCGGCGGTGCGCGCGATCGCGGAGCTCGCGCGCATGGGGCACAGCGACGTGGTCGCGAGCGCCTACGGCATCGCGGACCTCACGTTCGGGCCTGACTACCTGATCCCGAAGCCCTTCGACCCGCGGCTCATCGTGCACGTGGCGCCGGCGGTGGCGAAGGCCGCGATGGAATCCGGCGTGGCCACGCGGCCGATCGCCGATTTCGACGCCTACGTCCAGCAGCTGCAGCAGTTCGTGTACCAGTCGGGCACGATCATGAAGCCGGTGTACGCCTCGGCGCGGCGCGCCGAGCTCAAGCGCTCGCGCATCGTGTTCGCCGAGGGCGAGGACGAGCGCGTGCTGCGAGCCGTGCAGATCATCGTCGAGGAAAAGATCGCGCATCCCATCCTGGTCGGGCGCCCGCGCGTGCTCGAAACGCGCATCAAGAAGTTCGGCGTGCGGCTGCGCCTCGGCGAGGACTGCACCGTCGTCAACCCGGAGCAGGACGAGCGCCACCGCGAATTCTGGATGGAATACCACCGGCTCATGAGCCGCCGTGGCGTGACCGCGCAATACGCCAAGCTCGAGATGCGCCGGCGCACCACGCTCATCGCGGCGATGCTGCTACGAAAGGGCCATGCGGACGGCATGATCTGCGGAACCATCAGCACCGCGTCGCGGCACCTGCAGTACATCGACCGCGTGATCGGCAAGGCCGAAGGCGCGACGGTCTACGCCGCGATGAACGCGCTGATCCTCACGAACCGCCAGGTGTTCATCGTCGACACGCACATCAATCTCGATCCGACGGCGGCGCAGTTGACCGAGATCACGCTGCGCGCCGCGCAGGTCGTTCGCCGATTCGGTCTCGAGCCCAAGGTCGCGCTGCTCTCGCACTCGAACTTCGGCACGCACTCGGACGATTCGGCCGTGAAGATGCGCCAGACGCTCGCGCTGCTGCGCGAGCGGGATCCCTCGCTCGAAGTCGACGGCGAGATGCACGGCGACTGCGCGCTCGACGAATCCATCCGCAAGCAGATCCTGCCCGACAGCTCGTTGAGCGGCTCCGCGAACCTGCTCGTGATGCCGAGCCTCGACGCGGCCAACATCTGCTACAACCTGCTCAAGACCGCGGCCGGCAACAACGTGGCCGTCGGCCCGATCCTGCTCGGCGCGGCGGCGCCGGTGCACATCCTGACGCCGTCGACCACGGTGCGCCGCATCGTCAATATGACGGCGCTCACGGTCACCGAAGCGAATTCGCCCGAGCGCTGAGGGCGCCCGGGCGACGCCTCACTCCGCGGTGAAACCCTTGCCGGTCGCCGCCCAGTAGATGCCACCGTAGATGTGGTGCATGAAATTCTGATCGCTGAAGGTCGCGGGCAGATGCCCGAGCCCCGTGTAGAACGCGCGACCGCCGTCGTATTCCTGGAACCACGCGACCGGATGGAACTTGCCCATGCCCTTGCCTTCCTTCGGGCCCCACTTCGCGTAGGGAGCGTAGGTCTTCTCGTCGACGGACAGTAGATAGCTCAACTTGTCCGAGCGGGAGGCGTCGAACTCGTACCACTCCTCGGTGAACAGGAAGCGCTTCGCGAAGCGATCCATGCCCGGGAAGTTCGGGTTCTCCACCTGGATCGTCGCGGTCTGAACCGCCGGATGGATGTGGAACATGCGTCCCACCATCTTCGTGTACCACGGCCAGTCGTATTCGGTGTCCGACGCGCTGTGTATGCCGACGAATCCGCCGCCCGCCTTGATGTAACGCTCGAACGCCGCCTGCTGCTGGTCGTTCAGCACGTCGCCGGTGGTGCACAGGAAGATCACGGCCTTGTACTTGGCGAGCTCCCGGTCGTTGAACACGCGATTCGCGTCGTCGGTCCAGAACACCTTGAAGTCGTGCAGCTCGCCGAGAGTGCGGATCGCGGGCACGCCCGCCAGGATCGACTCGTGATGCCATCCGGCCGTCTTCGAGAACAGCAGCACGCTGAATTGTTCCGCTCGCGCGGTACTCGCGGCGAGAGTGGTGGCCAGGGCGAGCAGGAGTAGTTTGAAGCGGTTCATCGTGTCTCCGTCGTATGAGTCTCCACGACCGCACCGCGGCCGCGACTCGGTGGAGTATACGCGCGCGGCGGGCCGATCTGGCCACCGATGCGGCCCGCGAATCCCTGGCGAATACCTGGGCCACGTCGTCGATCGCGAGACCCGGGAAGAAGGAGAATTGGCCGGGCGCGAACCTTCAGCGGGTTCGCACCCGGCAACGACAGTCACGTGCACTCGTCCGGACGCCTAACTATCGACGTCCTCCAGATCCGGAGCGCGCGCCACGCCTCTCCGGATGACGGACGTCAGGTCGCCGGAGGCGCGGCGCGCTTGGCGGTCAGCTGCTCGGAGCCGAATTCACCCACGTTGCGCGTGAGCTTGAGCTCATCGCCCGCGAGCGTGCCGCTGTAAGTGATGGTGATGGTGTTGCCATCGATCGTGAGCGGCTCGGTGAAGCTGACCTTGTCGCCTTCGACCTTTACGTCCTTGAGCGACACCGTGCCCTTGCCGAGCGAGTGATCGTAGGTGGCCTCGCCCGCGAGCGCATCGCCCGAACTCTTGAACTCGTAGACGTACTTCTGCACGCCGATGGGAGACTCGAATTCCGCGGTCCAGCGGCCGAGAAGGTCGGCCGCGTTGGCCGGGGCGGCGGCGGCGACGAGCAGCGCGAGAGCGCCGAGGAAGGATCGGATTTTCATGATTTTTCCCTTTGTGTTTTCGCGAAGATCACGGCGGTGAGGCCCTCAGCCTTCCTCGCCGTAAATATTGAGTTCCTTGATGACCCAGGGCTGCCAGCCCTCCTTCTCTGTGATGGCGATGCGCAGGTGGCGCGCTTCGACCGGCGTGGCGAGATTGAGTCGTGCGTGCGGTTCGCCCACCACGTGCGGTGCGACCATCGTCCATGTCTTGCCGTCGTCCGACACCTCGAGACTGTAGACCGGCGCCCAGCCCTGATCCTCGCCGCGCGGCGTCTTCTCGCCGCGGGAGTCGACCTCGACGCCCATGATCCGGCTGCGCGCGGGCAGCTCCACCGTCAGCGTCTCCACCGGGAACGGCTTGAAGCCCTTGGTGAAGTACCCCGTCTTCGGGTCGCCGTCGAGCATGGCCTCGGGGGGAGCGTTGTCGCGCGCCTCCATGTTGGCGACCAGCTTCCACTCGGCGCGGCGCTCGAAGCGCTTGCGCGGCACCCCGAGCGCGGGAATCCGGCCCGTGAGCTCCGCGAGGGTCCAGTAGTTAGTACGCGCGGCGTCCGCGGCGCGGCGGGCGGCCACCGCCTCCGGCGCCACGGCCGGCGCGCGGTTGCCGAAGCTGTTGCGGATGTATGTGAGCACGTTGGCGAGCTCGGCATCCGAGTACGAATTCATCGGCACCATGGGCGCGCCGTAATCCACGCCGTCGATGTTGCCCTGCAGGCCGTGCAGCAGGATCGCGATCGCGGCGCGTTCGTCGCCGATCACTCGCGCGGATCCCACCAGTGAGGGCGCGATGGTTCGTCCTTCCGCTCCCGGCATGGGCGCGCCGCGCCCATCCGTGCCGTGACAGGCGAAGCACAGCGAGCCGTACAACGTGCCGCCCGCGCGGTAGGCCTTGAGGCCATTGGCGCCCAGCAGACGGATGAGCTGCGGGTCCTCGTTGTTCGCCTCGTCCCAGAGCTGCTCGTTGATCGCGAAGACGCCGGCGGAAGTGGAAGCCGCGGCAGTGGCCCGGATGTCCTTTTCCGCATCAGGCAGACCGGCACGTCGCAACGACAACATGGCCTGGATGGTGACGCGCGGATCGGCGTCCTTCAGCGCGCCGCGTGCGGCGACGGCGAGCGGCGCCTTGGCCGGTGTCCTGGCGTCGAGGCGCGACTCCGACAGCCGCAGCCCCGCCATCCGCACCTGCGGATCCGCGGCCTTGAGCGCGCCTTGAATGACCTTGTCGTCGAGCGCGCCGAGTCCGTCGAGCGTCCACATCGCGTGCAGGCGCGGACGCGGGTCGGTCGCATCGGTGCTCGCGAGTTTGGTCAGGGCCGGCACGACGGAGAGGTCGCGGCGGAGCACGAGAAGCTTCTGCGCGGTATCGCGCCACCAGCCGTTCGGATGCGACAGGTGGCCCACCCACTGCGCGGGCGTCTCGTCGAGCATGCGCGGCTGCGGACCGGGCGCGAATTTCTCGTGACGCACGCGATAGATGCGTCCGCGACCGATCTCCTTCTGCAGGTCGAGAGCTTCGATCTGTTCGCGCAGGTACGTGCCTTTGCGCGTCCAGTTGGCCTGCTGAATGATGCCGCGGTACATGTCGACGATGTAAAGCGTGCCGTCCGGCGCGGTGATCGTGTTGACCGGACGGAACAACGGATCGGTCGCGCGGATGAATTCGCCTTCCTGGTCTTCGTATGCGTTGACCAGGCGCGTGATGCCATCCTCGACCGTCACGCGCGTGCGGCGGACCAGGCGGCCGACGGGCTCGGCGAAGAACAAATCACCGCGCAACTCGGCCGGCAGCCGGTCGCCGCGGAAGATGTCCTGGCCGCTGGTCGCGGTGAAGTGGTTGAGCGTATTGTCCGGGCGCAATTGGCCGGGACCGCCCTGCGTGTCGGGCACGCGCGCGATCGGCCAAACTACCTTGTAGCGGCCGACGAGTTCATCCGGCGCGGAGAACTGGCCGTAGATGATGTGCTGCTGGAAGTGGACCGGACCGGTTTCGTTGCCGGCGTTGACGAACCAGACCTTGCCCCAGTCGTCCTGCGTCAGTCCCCACTGGCCGCCGTTGACCGGAATCGATTCCTTCACCGCCTTGCCGTCGGCGCCCATGCGCAGGCGGTAGTCGTAGAACGTGGCGTAGAGCCCGTTGTCCATGGCCCAAACCAGGCCGTTCGGCTGGTGCTCCATGTTGCCGCCGCGCCTGCCGCCTTCGAACCACAGGGTCTTTTCGTCGGAAACGCCATCGCCGTCGCTGTCGCGGTAGATGTAGAGATCGTTGGTGTTCGTCTCGCCGATGATGATGCGGTCATCGAGCGGGAGAAGGATGCGCGGCAGCAGTAGTTTGTCGGCGAAGACGGTGTGTTTGTCGTAGACGCCGTCGCCGTCGGTGTCCTCATGGCGCGAGACGCGGCTGGTCGGCTGCATCTCGCCGGTGCCGTCGGCGTCCTGCATGTAGGTGCGCATCTCGGCGACGTACATGCGGCCATTGCCGTCGAAGGCGACCATCACGGGCTCCGCGATGTGTGGCTCGGCGAGCACCGGCTCGAGGCGAAATCCGGGGGGTACCTGCATCGTGGCGATCGACTCTTCCGGCGAGAGCGCGATGGAGGCCGGGGCCGGCGGCGACTGCCCATGATCGTGGGCGTGGCCATGGTTGTGCCCCTGGGTTCCGGCGGGAGCGTCGGACACCTCGGGAGTCGAGCAGGACGCCAGCAAGATTGCCAGCACGGAGGCCGGGAGGAGACACAAGGACTTTTCGTATAGGTTCATAACAAATGTGACAGTCGCCGGCATCGCGGAAGGGGCAGCAATATTCGGCGACGACGGTCGCAACATGCAATTGTTCGCTTGCTGAGGGAAACTCATGAGAGTCACGGAAGGCGGAATACCAACCGTGCCCGTAAAACAAGACCTGCTTTCGGCAAACGGAGTCGAATAATGAGAACTCGCTGGCTGGTCACTGCCCTGTTGAATTGGTGTGTCGCCGTTTCCTTCACCGCGGCACAAGAGGCGCCTGCGCCTGCTCAAGCCACGACCCAAGCGGACGGCGGCGCAGACCAGGAAGTCGTCGTCCGGGGTTTTCGCGGCGACAAGGCGATGTACGCATTCCTGACGGGCGATTTCGTCACCGCCGAAGCCGAGTTCAAGAACAATTATCGCTGCATCCGGCGCCTCGAGCGGCTGACCGAGTCCGCGTTCGAAAACGCGATCGCCGATGCCACGCAAAGCAGCGTGAGAGCCGCGGCCGGCCTGGCGACACCCAACTGGAGCGGCAACTCGCCTGCCTTCTTCAACAATCCGCAACGCGCCGACGAAATCGCCGAACGCACCTGCCACAGCCCCCAGTGGCAGCTCTACATGATCGGACTCGCGCAAATTCAGCTCGGTCGGCTCCCCGAGGCCAAGAAGTCCCTCAAGCGCGTCATCCATGAATCCAAGGAAATCCTGCTGTTCGACGCCCATTTTCGCGTTGGCCTGCTGGAACTGATGGACGGAGATGTCGACCGCGCGCAGCGCCGACTGAAGGATCTGTACAGCCTGCAGCGCAGCTGCGAGAGACGCGGCGCCAAATGCGAGGTGCACGCCGATATCGAGGACGCGGCTGACTTCCTCGCGCGCGCCGTTGCGAATGCGCAGCGAGTCAGTCGCCGATAGTCCGAGCGCGACCCGGAGCATCCGCGACCACGCCGCCGTTCGGCTCACCCGCTCGGAGTCGTCGGCAGCTTAGAATGCGGTCGCGGCAACGGTGCCGCGCACGAGGATCCCGCACTGAATCCCTTCCCCATCGGCACTCCTGGCGTGGCCTGGGGTGCACCCGAGCGCGAACAGTGGCTCGCGCGGCAGCGCAAGCTGCGCAGCTACGCTGATGACGTCGTCGCGCGCATCGAACGCCTCGCGACGCGATTCGATGTCGAGCAGTACGGGCAGCTCGACTATTCGCCGGATCGTTATGCCCTCCTCGCGCTGCGCAGCCGCGGCTGGAACGACCAGCGCCCCGTGATGCTCGTCACCGGTGGCGTGCACGGCTACGAGACCAGCGGCGTGCACGGCGCGTTGCAGTTCCTCGAACAGCGCGCGGCCGATTATCCGGTGAACCTGCTCGTGGCGCCCTGCGTGAGTCCCTGGGGCTACGAACGCATCCATCGCTGGAATGCGCATGCCGTCGATCCGAATCGTTCCTTCAAGGACGGCGGCGCCGCGGAAGAAGCACAGGCATTGATGCGCCTGGTCGCGCCGCTGCGCGGGCGATTTCTCATGCACATCGACCTGCACGAGACGACCGACTCCGACGAGAGCGAATTCCGTCCGGCGCTCGCCGCGCGCGACGGCAAGGCTCACGAGCCCGGCATCATCCCGGACGGCTTCTACCTGGTCGACGACCTCGAGAACCGGCAGCCCGAGTTCCAGCGGGCGATCATCGACGCCGTTTCGAAGGTCACGCACATCGCGCCGGCGGACGACAGGAACGAGATCATCGGCTCGCCGGTGGTATCGCCCGGCGTGATCGAATATCCGCTGCGGAAGTTAGGCCTGTGCGCGGGCGTGACGGGCGCGCGTTACACGACCACGACCGAGGTTTATCCGGACAGTCCGCGAACTACACCGGAGCAGTGCAACCTGGCGCAGGTCGTCGCGACGTGCGCGGCGATCGAGTTCGCGCTGCGCGCGAGCTGATCGGCACCGCGCTCATTTTCATGCGCTATCTTTCCGGGTTCGGCGGCGCACGGTCACGACCGCGGCGCCAATGCCGGCGCCCAGGATGAAATAGATCACGAAAAAGGATCCGAAAAGCACGGCCAGATTCGCCGGAATCTTCGACGGACATTCATTGGGTGGAAGGCGCCGATTTTCCGGGCAGCGCACCACGATCGCGTGGACGATCAACGAAGGAACCCAGAGCGCGCGCCTGGCCTTGTCGGGCGCGTGCTGATAAGTGGCGAACGCGAGCAACAAGACGGCCGTGACGCAACCGGTGACGATCGCGGACACGGCGGTTCGAGCCGGACGCGGCCCTGTCTTCGTTGCAGTATCGATGCTCCAGGGACTCATGGTGATTCCACCCCTCCGGTATCGTCGGTCAACCATTTTTCGAGACGAATCCCGTCGGCCAGTCCGCGATACATGCGGCGATGGATTTCCAGCTCGTGGTATCCGTGTTCGGCGTAGAAATTGCGAGCGGCGTCATTGTCGCGGCGGCACTCCACGCGGATGCGGCGCATGCCGAGCTCGCGCCCCACTCCTTCGAGCAGCGACAACATCGCGCTGCCGACGCCGCGGCGGCGATACTCGGGCCGCACGGCGAACAGCAGCAGGTGCGCGTCGTCGTGTGGATAGGACATGATGCCGAAGCCGACGATGGCGCCCGCCTCGCGCGCGACGACCACGTTCGTTTCCCGCGACGCGATCGAGAAGGCCACGCGCGCCTCGGTCCAGGTCCACGGCAGGCCCCGCTCGATGTAATCGCGCGCCATCGCCGCGATCTCGGCCGCGTCGGCCTGCGAGGCGAGTCGGATGTCGAGGTTCCCGATCACGGCGACAGGATACGCCGTCCCGCGTCTCGCCTGCCGCGAATCGCCCTGCGCGATGCTTTCGAGACTGATCCCGGTCATGCCCGTGACGTCATGGCGACGTCGCCCCCGATTAAATGGCCGGCGCCCCGTGCGCGCCCGACAGAATCCACGGTCGCGGCGCGAAGCCCGTCCTACACTCGCGCCATCACGCGCTGACAGCGCAAAGATGCGCTTGTGAGGCAATGTGCGCCGGCCAGACGCAACCTCCCGGAGGCACTGTGACCATCAAGGACATCGGCCCGCAGCCGCAATCGTTCGACCTCGAACAGGCGACGCTCGAAAACGGGAACTATCGGACCGTGGTCTGGAGCGGCCGATACCTGCAGGTCACACTGATGTCGATTCCCGTCGGCGGTGACATCGGGCTCGAATCGCATCCGGACACGGACCAGTTCCTTCGCCTCGACGCCGGGCGCGGCCGCGTGCAGATGGGCCCGGCCAAGGATCAGCTCACGTTCGACAGGGAAGTGTCGGATGGCTGGTGCATCCTCGTGCCCGCGGGAACGTGGCACAACGTCACGAACATCGGTGATGAGCCGATGCAGATCTATGCGATCTACGCACCGGCGCACCACAAGCCCGGCAAGATCCACAAGAGTTTCGAGGAAGGCGAAGCGGACCAGGATGACCAGCCGCCCGAGTGGTCCGTGCAGCCTCCTGTCTCCCGGCCCGACAAACACGGCTGAGCGCCGCGGCATCCCGGAGTCCGTGCCGAGATCTTGTCGTGTTCAGACAAGTGGGTTTGAATGCAGAACCTCCCTCTGCACGGACTCGCCAAAGATGCCGATTTCACGTCGCCGATTCACGTCCCTGGCCGCCGCCGTCACGGCGATGACCCTTCGCTCTGGTGCTGTTCATGCCGCGGCTCGCGAGTCGGGATTGAAGGACGCGTTCAAGGGCGACTTCCTGATAGGCACGGCGATCAACCGGCGCACGCTGGAGAGCGCCGATCCCACACAGCGCGACTTGATTGCCCGCGAGTTCAATTCGATCACCGCGGAAAACTGCATGAAATGGGTGGAGATCCATCCTGAGGAAGATCGTTGGAACTGGGCGCCGGCGGACCAGTTCGTGGATTTCGGCACTGAACATCGCATGCGCATCGTCGGGCACACGCTCGTGTGGCACTCGCAGGTGCCGAGATGGGTTTTCCGCGATGAGAGTGGAAATCCCGTTTCCAAGGATCGGCTCGCTGCACGAATGGAGAACCACATCGCCACGGTCGTCGGGCGATATCGCAACCGGATCGGCATCTGGGACGTCGTCAACGAAGCGATCGACGAGGATGAGAAAGGCTGGCGCCAGACGCAGTGGCTCAAGATTCTCGGCCCAACTTACATGGAAAGAGCCTTTCAGCTCGCGCATGACGCCGATCCGAAGGCGCATCTCATCTATAACGACTACAACGAGCACAATCCCGGCCGGCGCGCCTTCCTGGTGGAGCGGATTCGCGACTACAAGCGGCGCGGCATCCCCATTCACGGCGTCGGATTCCAAGGTCACATTGGCCTCGACTATCCGGATCTGCGCGAATACGAGGCAAGCATCGAAGCGATCGCCGCGGAAGGGCTGAAGGTGCACGTGACCGAGCTCGAAGTCGATGTGCTGCCGCGGCCATCGGCGAATACCGGCGCCGAGATCTCGGCCGTCGAGAAATACGCCGATAAACTCAATCCTTACGTCGACGGATTGCCGAAAGAAGTGGAGCAGGAACAGATCGATCGCTACAAGCGGTTCTTCGAACTACTGCTCAAGAATCGCGACAAGATCGAGCGGGTCACTTTCTGGGGCATGCACGACGGCGAGTCGTGGAAGAACAATTTCCCGGTACGCGGCCGGACCAACTATCCGCTGCTGTTCGATCGGAAGCTGAACAAGAAGCCCGTTTACGATGCCGTCGCCGCACTGGGTCGCCGCTGATCCCGATCGCGTGACGCGATCGGGATTGCCCCTGCGGGCCGACGAATCACTCTCCAATTCGCGAGATCACTCCCACTCGATCGTGGCCGGCGGCTTGCCCGAAATGTCGTAGACGACGCGCGAGATGCCCTTCACCTCGTTGACGATGCGGCGCGAGCACACGTCGAGAAAATCGTAGGGCAGCCGCGCCCAGTGCGCGGTCATGAAGTCGATCGTCTCGACAGCGCGCAGGCTCACGACGTAGTCGTAACGGCGACCATCGCCCATCACGCCCACCGAACGCACGGGCAGGAAGACCGCGAACGCCTGGCTGGTCTTGTCGTAGAGATCGTGCCGGCGCAACTCTTCGATGAAGATGTGATCCGCCTGGCGCAGCAGGTCCGCGTAGTCCTTGCGCACCTCGCCGAGGATGCGCACGCCGAGACCGGGGCCCGGGAACGGATGGCGATAGACCATCTCGCGCGGCAGTCCGAGCTCGACGCCGAGCCTGCGCACCTCGTCCTTGAACAGCTCGCGCAGCGGCTCGACCAGTTTCATGCGCATGTTCGCGGGCAATCCACCCACGTTGTGGTGCGACTTGATGACGTGCGCCTTGCCTGTCTTGGAGCCGGCGGACTCGATCACGTCCGGGTAGATGGTCCCCTGCGCGAGGAAGTCGACGCCTGTGAGCTTCTGCGCCTCCTCGTCGAACACCTTCACGAATTCGCTGCCGATGATCTTGCGCTTGCGCTCCGGGTCGCTCTCGCCGCGCAGCGCGTCGAGGAAGCGTTGCTCCGCGTCCACGCGGATGACCTTCACGCCGAGGTTCTCGGCGAAGATCTTCATGACGGCGTCACCCTCGTTGAGACGCAGCAGGCCGTGATCGACGAACACGCAGACGAGCTGGTCGCCGATGGCCTTGTGCAGCAGCGCCGCGACCACGGAGGAATCCACGCCGCCCGACAACCCGAGCAGCACCTTGCCCTTGCCCACCTGCGCGCGCACGCGCGCGATGGCGTCCTCGATGATGTTGCCGACGCTCCACAGAGCCTCGCACCCGGAAATCTCGCGCACGAAACGCTCGAGCAGCACCTTCCCCTGCAGCGTGTGCGTGACTTCCGGGTGGAACTGCACGGCGTAGAACCGGCGTGACTCGTCGGCCATCGCGGCCAGCGGTGCATTCGCACTGCGCGCGATTGCGGAGAATCCGGGCGGCAACACATCGACCTTGTCGCCGTGGCTCATCCACACATCGAGCACGCCGCGGCCCTCGCCGTCCTTGCGGTCGAACACGCCGTCGAACAGCTTGTTCGGAGCGATGCTCGTGACCTCGGCGTAGCCGAACTCGCGATGCGTGGAATTGACCACGCGTCCGCCCAACTGCTGCGCCATGGTCTGCATGCCGTAGCAGATGCCGAGCACCGGCACGCCGAGTTCGAACACGGCCTGCGGCGCGCGCGGCGGCTCCTTGTCGGTGACGGATTCGGGACCGCCGGAAAGGATGATGCCCTTCGGCTTCCACTTGCGGACGTCGTCGGAGGTGACGTCCCAGGGCAGGATCTCGCAGTAGACTCCGAGCTCGCGTACGCGGCGCGCGATGAGCTGCGTGTACTGCGCGCCGAAGTCGAGGATCAGGACGCGCGAGGAGTGGATGTCGGTCTGGGGTGTCGCAATTACCGCGGCGCTGTTCATTTTTGCCTCAAAATTTTTTGGCGCCGCGCGCCAAACCAGTCCGACGCGCCTTTCCGGTTCAGGAAACCCGGTAGTTAGGCGCTTCCTTGGTGATCTGCACGTCGTGCACGTGGCTCTCGCGCATGCCGGCGCCGGTGACGCGCACGAACTTCGGGCGCGAGCGCATCTCGGACACGTTCTTGCTGCCCGTGTAGCCCATCGCGGCGCGCAGTCCGCCCGCGAGCTGGTGCAGGATCGAGACGACGCTGCCCTTGTACGGCACGCGGCCTTCGACGCCTTCCGGCACGAGCTTCTCGAGCTCGGCCGCGGTGTCCTGGAAATAGCGGTCGGCGGAGCCGTGGCGCTCGCTCATGGCGCCGAGCGAGCCCATGCCGCGATAGGCCTTGTACGAGGCGCCCTGGTAGAGCTCGACGTCACCCGGGGATTCCTCGGTGCCGGCGAACAGGCCGCCGATCATCACGCAGTCGGCGCCAGCCACGATCGCCTTGGCGATGTCGCCGCTGAACCGGATTCCGCCGTCGGCGATCACGGGCACGCGGTTTTCCACCGCGCCCGCGACATTCGATACCGCGGAGATCTGCGGCACACCGACACCCGCGACGATGCGCGTGGTGCAGATCGAGCCCGGGCCGATGCCGACCTTGATGCCGTCGACGCCGGCTTTCATGAGATCGCGCGCGGCGTCGGCGGTCGCGACGTTTCCGCCGATGACCTGCAGGTCGTTCCACTGCGACTTGATGCGCTTGATCGTGTCGAGCACGCCCTTCGAGTGGCCGTGCGCGGTGTCCACCACGACGACGTCGACGCCCGCCTCGCGCAGCGCGGCGACGCGCTCGATCGTGTCGGCGGCGGTTCCGACCGCCGCGCCGACGCGCAGGCGACCGGTGGGATCCTTGCACGCGCGGGGGAATTCCTTGGCTTTCTGGAAATCCTTCACGGTGATCATGCCGCGCAGTTCCTGGTCGCCGCTCACGACCAGCACCTTCTCGATACGGTGCTTGTGCAGCAGCAGCAGGACTTCGTCCTTGGGCGCGTTTTCGCGCACGGTGACGAGTCGTTCCTTCGGAGTCATGACGGAGGACACGGGCGCGTCGAGCTTTTCCTCGAAGCGCAGGTCGCGGTGCGTGACGATGCCGACGACCTTGCTGCCCTGGACCACGGGCACGCCGGAGATGCCCTTCGACCTAGTTAGGTCGAGAACCTGGCGGATGGTCATGTCGGGCGCGACCGTGATCGGATCGCGGATCACGCCGCTCTCGAACTTCTTGACGCGCGCCACTTCGGCCGCCTGGCCGGCGATCGTCATGCTCTTGTGGATGATGCCGATGCCGCCTTCCTGCGCCATCGTGATGGCGAGGCGCGCCTCGGTGACGGTGTCCATGGCGGCGGACACGAGTGGGAGATTCAGCTTTATTTCGCGAGTCAGGCGAGTGCCGAGGTCGACTTCGCGCGGGAGGATTTCCGAGTAAGCCGGTACTAAAAGAACGTCGTCGAAGGTCAACGCTTCTTCGAGAATTCGCATGGAGTGTTCGGGGGGTAGCGAACGATGCGGGATTGTACGCATGTCGCCGCGGTCGGTAAACATCGGGAATGGTCTGCCCCGAGGGAAAGCCCCAATCGGCGGAATTCGCAGGATGTCCCCCGCTACACTCTGGACCGTGAGCTTCGACTTCGATCCACCGCCGCCGGCCCGCGCCCCGATCGACCGCGACATCTACACGGTTTCGCGGCTCAATCGCGAGGTGCGGCTGCTGCTCGAATCGGGCCTGCCGATGTTGTGGCTCGAAGGGGAATTGTCGAACTTCGCGGCGCCGGCTTCGGGCCACTGGTATTTCTCGCTCAAGGACGCCAACGCGCAGGTGCGCTGCGCGATGTGGCGACAGCGGAACTCGAGCCTGCGGTTCCGTCCCAGGGAAGGCATGCATGTCCTTGCCCGCGCACGCGTCGGCCTGTACGAGCCGCGCGGCGAGTACCAGCTGATCGTCGAACATCTCGAGGAAGCCGGCGAAGGTGCGCTCAAGCGGGAATTCGAAAAGCTGAAGGCGAAACTGTCCGCGGAAGGGTTGTTCGCGGTCGAACGCAAACGTCCCCTGCCCGCGGTGCCGCGCCGCATCGGAGTCGTGACCTCGCCCACCGGCGCGGCGATCCACGACATCCTGCGAGTCCTGCGCGCGCGATTTCCCGTCGCGGGCGTGGTCGTCTATCCGACCGCGGTCCAGGGCGCGGCCGCCGTGCCCGAAATCGTGCGCGCGATCCAGACCGCCTCGAGGCGCGCGGAGGTCGACGTGCTCATCGTGGCGCGCGGCGGCGGCTCGCTCGAGGACCTGTGGTGCTTCAACGACGAGCGCGTCGCGCGCGCGATCGCGAGCTGCGGGATTCCTACGGTCTCCGGCGTCGGGCACGAGGTCGACGTGACCATCGCGGACTTCGTCGCCGACGTGCGCGCGCCGACGCCTTCGGCCGCGGCGCTCGCGGCGGCGCCGGACAAGTCGGCCTGGCTCGAATCCCTCGCGCTGCTCGAAACCCGTTTTCGCGGCGCGATGAACCGCTACCTGCGCTCGCAGCAACAATCATTGGCCGTGATGGCGCAACGCCTGCGGATTTCCCATCCCGGCGCGCGCCTCGCGCAGCACGCGCAACGACTCGACGATCTCGAGCAGCGCATGCGTCTCGCGTTGCAGGCACGCGTGCTCACCAACCGTCAGCGTCTCGAGGCCTTGAGCGTACGGTTGTGGCGCGAGAATCCGCGCCACCGGCTCGAGGCGATCTGCGCCCACGCGGCCGCGCTCGGCAAACGTCTCGACGCGGCGGTCGCGGAGCTGCTCGGCCGGCTCGATCAACGGCTCACGCTGGCCGCGCGCACGCTCGACGCGGTGAGCCCGCTCGCGACGCTCGGTCGCGGGTTCGCCGTGGTCACGCGCACCAGCGACGGCGCGCTGCTGCGCGACGCCGCGGCCGCGCCGCCCGGAACGCAAATCGAGGCAAGGCTCGCGCGCGGCCGGCTGCGCGCCCGCGTCATCGACACGGAACAGGACAAGGATGACTAACTACCTTCGAATCGCCCTGTTGCTCGCCCTCGCGCCGTTCGCCGCGCGCGCGGAACACCCGGTCCTGCCGCGCGCGTCGGCCGTGCCGGGCGGCGTCGTTCACCTGCAGATACCCGGCGAAGCGGACGAGAAACCCGTCGTCAAATACGACGGCTCGCCCGTCATGGTCCTGCGCCAGCCGTCGGGCTGGGTCGCGGTGGTCGGCATCAATCTCGATACCAGTCCCGGCGCGAAGTCGGTCGACGTACAGCAGCCCGGCCGGGACCCGCGCAAGATCAACTTCCAGGTGTTGCCGAAGTCGTATCGCACTCAGCAACTCAAGGTGGCGCCCGGCCAGGTGAACCTGTCGAGCGAAAACGAGCAACGCGTCGCGCGCGAGCAGCAAAAGATGCGTGCCGCGATGACCACGTTCTCGCCGGATGTGCCGCCGACACTGCGACTCGCGCAACCCGTCAACGGTCCGCGCTCGAGCTCGTTCGGTCTGCGGCGCGTGTTCAATGGCGAGGCCCGCCGGCCGCACAGCGGCATGGACATCGCGGCGCCCACGGGCACGCCCATCAAGGCGCCGCTCGCGGGGCGCGTCATCGACGTCGGCAGCTACTTCTTCAATGGCAACAACGTGATCGTCGATCACGGCCTGGGGCTGATGACGATGTACTGTCACCTGTCGAAGATCGGGGTCGAGCCTGGACAGGAACTGAAAACGGGCGACGTGATCGGCGAGGTGGGTGCTACCGGGCGAGTCACCGGCCCTCACCTGCACTGGGGCGTGATGCTGAATGGCAACTCCGTGGATCCCGCGCTGTTCCTCGCGCCCGCTCCTGCCCACACGCCGGCATCCAGCAAGCCCCACCCGGACAAACCGGCGGTCGAGAAACCCGCCACCGAAAAGCCCGCGGGCTGATCCTCGGGGAACGCCCGGCGTCGGGCGCAAGTTCGCGCCCGCTTCCCACAACCTGCGTCGTGCACGTCTGGCTTGGCGGGGCCGCTCGCACCTTCAAAGTGACGTGAGGATAGTCGGATTGCCGCGGGCAGCGGGCAAATGACCACCTGGACCATTGGCCACTCGAGCCGGACGCTGGATGAATTTCTCGCGTTGCTTTCGCAGCATGAAATTCAAGCCATTGCGGACGTGCGGCGTTTTCCAGGCTCGCGCAGGCAGCCCTGGTTCGCGCGCGACGCATTCGCCGACGCGCTGACGGGACTCGGCATGACGTACCGCTGGATTCCCGCGCTCGGCGGACGGCGCCGGCCGAAGCCGGACTCGGTGAATACCGCCTGGCGCAACAGCTCATTTCGCGGTTACGCGGACCATCTCGAGTCCGCGGAGTTTGCCGGCGGACTCGACGAACTGCTCGATCTTGCCGCCGGCCTTCGGACGAGCATGATGTGCGCGGAAGTGCTCTGGTGGCGCTGCCACCGCGCAATCATCTCGGACGTACTGACGGTGCGTGGCGTCAAGGTCGTGCACATCATGGACGCGAACCACACGCAGCCACATCGCCTCTCGTCCGCCGCGCGCATCGTCGACGGCCGGCTGAGTTACACACTTCCCGATGCCACCTGACCCCATCGAATGCCAACCTGCGGAATCTCAGGGCGCGCCCGGCGTCGGGCGCATGCGGAACACGAAGTCATTGTTCGCCCCCGCGTTGCGGTGACAGTCGGCGCACTGCGCGCCGTCCGTGGGCGGCATCACGGGCGCGCCCTGCGGCGTGTAGCTGGCGAACTCCCACTCGCCCGCGCGTTTCTCGCCGTAGTGAGCGCCGAATCCCTGGCCGCGCCGCATGACGTCGATGCGCACGACTTCTCCGGGCAACGGAATTCCCCGCGCGTCGCGCAGTGGCTGCCCTTCGCCGTCCTCGAGCGGGTTCGCGAATTCCATCGCGATGACCGATCCGTTCGGGAACGGCAGCGGCGATCCCGCGAACACGGCGGCCGCGGATTCGTTGGCGAAGGCCGTGTGCACGAGCGCGCCCTTGTCGCCGCCGCCCGATCCGAGTAGTTGGAACGCCGTGCGGTAGTTTGACGGAAAGCCCACACGGTCCGGCGCCGTGGCGCTCGCGGCCGCCACCGACACGTCGGCCGCCGCCGGAGTCGGCCCCGACATCGCCGCGGGCGTCGTGATGGTGCGGGATTGCCCGCGGATTTCGTCGTGCGCGGCATTGGTATCGGCGGCGAGCCGGACCGGCGAAACGCCGAGCAGCAGCGTGGTCAGTGCGAGCAAGACATGTGTTTTCATGCGCGACATGAAACCCGCGCACCGCTTCCGCGTGAAGCGGTTTGCGGCGAACCTCGCACGGCGCACGACGAACCCGTCCTGCGGCACGACGAAATCTACGACCCGATCTTGTCCTGCAGATCCTTCAGGAACCCGTGGCTGGCGGCGAGACGCGCGCCGTTCGTCAGCACGACCTCGGCGTCGTGTTCGCGATCGTCGACGTATTCGCGCACGCGCCGCCAGTTCACGAGGCGCGAACGGTGAATGCGCACGAATCCGGCCGGCCCTAGCCGCCGTTCCATCTCCGCGAGCGTGGCGCGCAGCACGTGCACGTCCTTGCCGGCGTGCAGGCGCACGTAGTCGCCGAAGGCTTCCACGTGATCGATTTCGTCGGGCCGCAGCACGAGCACGCGGCCGCGCTTCTTCACGAGAATGGTCGGTACGCCGCGTTCGCCCGCCGTCGCGCGCAACAGGCCCGCGAGTTGCCGTTCGAAGCCGCGTCGCGAGCCGCCCGCGAGGAAGGTGCGCGCGCGCTCGAGCGCGACCCGCGCGCGTTCGGCGCCGAACGGCTTGAGAAGATAGTCGAGCGCATGGGCCTCGAACGCGCGCAGCGCGAACTCGTCGTGCGCGGTCACGAAGATGACCGCGGGCGTCTGCGCGGCGCCCAGTTCCGCGAGCACGTCGAAGCCGTTCATCTCCGGCATCTGCACGTCGAGGAACAGGAGATCCGGGCGATGCTCGCGCACCGCGGCGACGGCTGCGCGTCCGTCCGCGCAGGCGGGCAGCAGCGTGAGATCCGGCTCGGCGCGCAGCAGCCGTTGCAGCCGCTGGCGCGCGAGCGGCTCGTCGTCGACGATGAGCACCTTGATCGTCATGGCCCATCCATCGGAATGCGCACGCGCGCCGTGAAGCCGTCCTGGTTGAGCAGCTCGAGGCCCTGGCGCGAGCCGTAAAGGCTTTCGAGCCGCACGCGCGTATTGGCGAGCCCGATGCCCGAGCGCCGGTCCTCGCCGGACTCGAAGCCGGGTCCGCTGTCGTGCACGTCGAGAACGAGGAACCCATCGGCGCGAGAGCCGCGGATCGTGAGCGTGCCGGGACGGCTCGACGGCGCGATGCCGTGACGGATCGCGTTTTCGATCAGTGGCTGCAGCACGAGGCTGGGCACTCGCACTCGCAGCGCGTCGGCATCGATCTCCCAGCGAACGTTCAGCCGCTCCCCGAGCCGGATCTGCTCGATCTCGGCGTATGCGCGCACGAACTCGAGCTCTTCTTCAAGCGTGACTTCCTGCGCATGCGAGGAGTCGAGCACCTTTCGCAGCAGCTCGCCGAGCCGCACGATCAGGTCCTCGGCGAGTTTCGGGTCCGAATGCACGAGTTCGGCGATCGAATGCAGCGAGTTGAACAGGAAATGCGGGTTGAGCTGGCTGCGAAGCGCGGCCAGTTGGGCCGTGCGCAAGGACGATTCGAGTTCCGCCGCCCGCAGTTCCCGTTCACGCGACTGGCGATGGTAGGCGGCGGCGTGCCAGGCGAGCACGACGCCCGCGTACACGGGTAGATTGACGCCGGCCACGCGCACCGCGCGCATCGCGAAATCGTTGCCGAACGGTTTGCTGCTCGCGAGGCACTCGCCGTAACACCATCCCAGCGGCGCGATCGCGGCGCCGACGATCTCGGCGATGACCGGCTGCAATGCGGCGGCGAGGAACGCGCCGGCAATGATCGCAGGCGCGCGCCTGCTCCACGGCAGGTGATGCACGCGCCGGCACATCCAGAATACGAGCGGCGCAAGCAATCCCCAGGTGAACCAGTAAAGAGCCTCGGTCACGAATGCGTGCGACCAGGTGGGCACGTATCCGGACCAGTAGAGCTGCGACGAGAAGACGAGGCTCAGCAATAACCACAGGCCGATGAGCGAAAGCCACGGCGGCCATGCACGGGTTGCGGGCGCGTTCGGATCCACCGGGACACTGTAGCCCGGATCGGAGATCCCACGCTATCTACCGCGTCGCGGCGCTCAGCGTTTCTTCTTCGCGGGCCGCTTGGCGCGATCCTTGCGGATGCGCCGCTCGCGCCGTTCCTTCTGCGCGGTCTTGAGGCCGCGCTTTTCCTTGGGCTTGTCCTTGAGAAACGGGTTGACGTCGCTGCGGAATTCCACCGACACCGGCGTCGCGAACAGGTCGAACCGCTCGCGGAACACGTTCGCGAGATATCGCTTGTACGACTCGGGCACGTGCGCGGCCTGGCTGCCGTGCACGACGATGCGCGGCGGATTGCGGCCGCCCTGGTGCGCGTAGCGCAGCCGGATGCGGCGACCGCGCACGATGGGCGGCTGGTGCTGCGTCATCGCCGCCTCCATCGCCTTGGTGAGCGCCGGCGTCGGCATCTTGCGCATCGCCGCCTCGTACGCGCGGATCATCGAGGCCGTGAGGTCGCCGACTCCCGTGCCGTGCCGCGCGCTCACGAAATGCACGGGCGCGAACGGGATGAAATCGATCTTGAGCGTGAGCAGCCGGCGGATCTCCTCGCGCTGCTCCATCGGAATGTTGTCCCACTTGTTGACCGCGAGGATCAGCGCGCGGCCGCGACTGAGCGCGAGACCCAGCACGCTCGCGTCCTGTTCGCCGATCGAGTCCTGCGCGTCGACCACCATGACGACGACGTGCGCCTCGGCGATGGCCTGCAACGTCTTCGAGACGGACAGCTGCTCGATTTCGTCGTCGATCTTCGCGCGGCGCCGAACACCGGCCGTGTCGATCAGCATGAACTCGCGGCCATCGCGCTCGAACGGCACGAGGATGCTGTCACGAGTAGTGCCGGCGATGTCGCTCGTGATCACGCGCTCCTCGCCGATGAGGCGATTGATCAGCGTGGACTTGCCGACGTTGGGACGCCCGATGATCGCGATGCGGATGCGGCCGTCTTCGGACTCTTCGTCTTCGGGCGGCGCGGGCGGAAAGCCCTCGAGCACGAGGTCCATGAGCTGCTCGCAGCCGTAACCGTGCGTGGCCGCGATCGCGTGCGGTTCACCCAGGCCGAGTGAGTGGAAATCGGCCGCCGCGATCGCCGCCTCCAGGCCTTCGGCCTTGTTGACGGCGAGATACACGGGCTTGCCGGACTTGCGCAGCTCGCGCGCGAAGAACTGGTCCTGCGGAGTGAGCCCGGCGCGCGCGTCGGCGACGAACACCAGGCGGTCGGCTTCCTTGATCGCGTGTTCGGTCTGGATGCGCATGAGCGCGTCCATGCCACTGGGGTTCTCGACCAGCCCACCCGTGTCGATGCACACGTACTGGACCGGGCCCAGCTTTCCGTAGCCGTACTGGCGGTCGCGCGTGACGCCGGGCACGTCCGCGACGATCGCGTCGCGCGTCTGCGTCAGCGTGTTGAACAGCGTGGACTTGCCGACATTCGGCCGCCCGACGATGGCGATGACCGGCAGCATCCCGGAGCTCTGACTACTGCCGCCGCGGCGGCATCAGCCGCCCGCCGGCTGCGCGGCGGGCTCCGCGGGTGCGGCGTCGCGAGGACGGTTGCGCGCGGCGATCGGCACGCCCTTCAGCGCGGTGATGTCGCCCTTGTCGCTGATCACGTAGAGCACGTCGTCCACGACGAGCGGCGCGTTGTTGATGCGGTCGCCCGAGGTCTTCGCGCGGCCCGCGGCGGCGCCGGTCGCGCGATCGAACCAGTGCACATAACTCTCGAGGTCCGCCACCACCACGTAGTCGCCCACTACCGCGGGCGCCGAGAGACTGCGGAACTTGACGGATTCGTTGCGCCAGACTTCGCCGCCGCTGCGGCGGCTCAGCGCGAGCAGCTCGCCGCTGGAAGTCGAGACGTAGAGGTGATCGTCGTCGACGTCGACGCCGCGGTAGCTGGAAATTTCGCGCGCCCACCACACCTGGCCGGAATCGAGCGCGAGCATGCCCGCGCGGCCCTGGAAGCCGGCGACGAACACGTCGTCACCCACGACCTTGACGGCCGAGTCGATGTCGTTGAGCCGCTCGAGCTCGGTACGTCCCTTGGACGGTGACACGGCCGCTTCCCAGACGGTTGCGCCATCCTCGAGACTCACGGCGATCACCCGGCCATTGTCGAAACCCGAAAGCGCGAGGTCGCGCGCCACGACCGGCGTGGACACGCCGCGCAACGTGAGACGCGGAATGTTCTGCTCCGCTTCCCAGAGCGGTTTGCCGTCCGCGAGCGAGAGCGCGTGCAACCGTCCGTCGACCGTGCGCACGACGACCTGGTCGTCCGCGACCGCGGGCGCGGACAACACTTCGCCGCCCACGTTCGCGCGCCAGCGCTCGGCGCCATTGTCAGCCGCGAGCACGACGATCACTCCGTCCGCCGAGCCGACCGCGACGACGTTGCCGTTCGTGCCGGTGCCGCCCGCGAGCGGCAGATCGGTCTTCGTGCGCCAGATCTGCCGGCCGTTCTTGAGATTGAACGCCGCGACGTCTCCGTCGTGCCCGGCCGCGAACAACCGGTCGCCGCCGCTCGAGAGGCCCAGGCCCAGACGCAGCTTCTTGCCGCCGCCGCCCACGCTCGCGCTCCACAGCCGGTTCACGCGCACCGTCGGATTGGCGATGTCGGTCAGGTCGACCGGCAGATCGACCTTCTTGCTCTTCGAATCACACGCCGCGGCGAGGATACCCAGCGCCGCCAGCAGCAACAGTCCGCGAACTTTCATCAGGACTCCTCTTCTCTGGGCGGCGGATTGCCACCGAGATCCCGTATCTTGAGATCGAGCAGGTCGAGATCGACCGCGCCTTGCGTGCCCGCGACGCGCGCCGCCTGGTATTCGCGCAGCGCCCCGTCCCGATCGCCCTTGGCGAGCAGCACGTCGCCGCGCGTCTCGGCGAAACGCGGCGCGAACGCGCCGGCATCCTCGACCTTGAGCGCCGCCAGCGCCTCGTCGTGTTTGCCCTGCGCGGACAACACGCGCGCGAGTCGCGTGCGCGCGATCAGCTGCACTTCCCGGTCGTCGGCCGTGTCGACCACGGACTTCAGACTGGCCGCGGCCTTGTCGAGTTCATTGGCCTCGACGTGCACGCGCGCGGCGACCAGCTTCGAGAGCTGCGCATAAGGCGTCCACCCGTATTCGCGGTTGATCTCGTCGACGAGCGTGAGTCCGCGCGTGCGATCGTTGCGCTGGAAGGCATCCATCATCGCGCCATAACGCTCCGCGGCCGTCTCGGCCTGCGTCTCGCGGCGCTGCTCGTACCAGCGGTAACCGCCGAGCCCGCCCACGCCGATCACCACACCGATGACGATCCACAGGCCGTTCTCCTTGAACCAGCCCTTGACCTGTTCAAGCTGTTCAGCATCGTTCAATTCGCTCACGTCGCTCTCCTCAGAAACTCTTCGACCTTCGCGCTCACCTGAGCGAGAGGATGTTCAACCTGTGTGGTCTCGGCGCCGCGCAGCGGCTTGAGCGCGACCACTCCGCGCCCGAGTTCGTCGTCGCCGACGATGAGCGCAAGCCGCGCCCCGGATTCGTCCGCGCGGCGGAACTGTGTCTTGAACTTGGCGGTACCGCAATGGACCACGACGCGGCAGCCCGCGATGTCGTCGCGCAGCTGCTCGGCCAGCGCCAGGGCCTTGCGCTGGGCGCTTTCGCCCTGCGCCATCACGAACACGTCCGGGACCGGGCGCGCCGGCACCGTTCCGGCGAGTTTGACCAGCTCGACGACGCGTTCCACGCCCATCGCGAAGCCGATCGCGGGGGTCGGCTCACCGCCCATCTGCGCGATCAGCCCGTCGTAGCGGCCACCCGAGCACACCGCGTCCTGGCTGCCGAGCGCGTCGGTGATCCACTCGAACACGGTGCGGCTGTAGTAGTCGAGACCGCGCACCAGCCGCGGATTGACGACGTACGGAATGCCGAGCTCGTCGAGCCCCGCGCGCAGCTCCGCGAAATGCGCCTGCGACTCGGCGTCGAGGTGCTCGGTGAGCACCGGCGCGTCCTTCACGATCTCCTGCGTCGGCGGATACTTGCTGTCGAGGATGCGCAGCGGGTTGCCCTCGAGGCGACGCTTGCCGTCATCGTCGAGCTTGTCGAGGTGCGCGCGGAAGTAATCCTGCAGCAACGCGCGGTAGGCCTTGCGCGATTCGGGAGTGCCGAGCGAGTTGATCTGCAGCTTCACCCGCGACAGGCCTAACAACCTCCAGAGCCGGGCGGTCAGCGCGATGATCTCGACGTCCACGTCCGGGCCCGCGAAGCCGATGGCTTCGAGATCGATCTGGTTGAACTGCCGGAAGCGCCCCTTCTGCGGCTTCTCGTGCCGGAACATCGGTCCCTGGCACCACAATTTGAGGCGCGCGCCGCGCAGCATGCCGTTGGAAATCGTGGCGCGCACGATGCCCGCGGTCGCCTCCGGACGCAGGGTGAGACTGTCGCCGCCCTGATCCGTGAAGGTGTACATCTCCTTCTCGACCACGTCGGTGAATTCGCCGATGGCGCGCTTGAACAGCTCGGTGTGTTCGACCACCGGCACGCGCATTTCCTGGTAGCCGTAGGCGTCGAGGACGGCGCGCATGGTCGACTCGACGTGTTGCCACACGCCGATGTCTTCCGGCAGGACGTCTTTCATGCCGGTGACCGGCTGGATGTTGCGGGACATGTTGTTCTGGCGGAAAACGGTTTTCTTGTTAGCGGGCCCGCGACAGCGAACCGGATCGATTCACGACGAAACGAGCGCCATCGCCATCGAGGGCGCTCGCGGGAATCTCGCGTGCCTGGCCGTTGACGTCGACCGCAACGCCAGCGGCGTTGCCCAGCGTCACGCGCAGGG
Organism: Pseudomonadota bacterium; assembly: GCA_023433705.1. Taxonomy (GTDB): domain Bacteria; phylum Pseudomonadota; class Gammaproteobacteria; order Steroidobacterales; family Steroidobacteraceae; genus CADEED01. Next base: position 19,384 of record JAEYUC010000001.1, on the reverse strand, counting down.
GCGGAATTCCTTCGACACTCTGTACGCTGCCCGCGCTCGCGACGTCGTAAAACAGGCGCTCGCCGCGCGAATCGTAGACTTCGACCCAGCTGTCGTTGGTGAGTTGCAGCGTGAGCCGCGCAGGCCGCGCGGGTGGCGGCGCCTCGCGTTGGACGGGCGCCGGCGCCGGCTCGGCTTCGAGCGCGGATGCCGCGGGCTGCGCCGCCGGTTCCGCCTCGGTCGGCACGGAAGCAGGCGTGCTCAAGGCCACGGGCGTCGTCTCGGTCACCGCCGTGGGCGTGGAAGCAGTTTCGGCCACGGGCACAGTCGGCTCAGCGTCGCGGTTCGATCCCGCGAGCACCCACCAGATCGCCGCCAGCAGCACGAGTCCGCTTCCCACGGCGATCAACGGCGGCACGAGCCGGCGCGGATCCGCGCGCCGTTCGGCATGCGGGATCTGCGTGAGATCGGGCGACACGGGACGCGCTTCGCGGGCGCCGTATGAATCCACGAGCTCCCGCCCCTGCTCGCCGACGAAATCACCGTAGCGGCGCAAGTGGCCGCGCACGTACACGGATGCGCCGAGATCCGCGAAACGGTCGGCTTCGAGCGCCTCGATGACCTTCGGGTCGAGGTGCAGCTTTTCCGCGGCGGCGGCCACCGAGTACCCAAGGCGTTCGCGTGCGGCGCGCAGCCGCTCGCCGATCGAACGCGGCTGTTCCGGCTGGCCGGTAGCGGAGGTCTGCGAGTCGCCCATCACTTGCCCGGGGAACGGCGCCTACGGGCTGCGCTTGAGCGCGCGCGCCTGGGCGGAATCGGGGAACTCGAGGCGCAGTGCGCGCGAGTATTTTTCCTCGGCCATGCGGTCCTTGGCGGCGCGCGCCACGCTGACCGCGGACAGCAACACGTCCGGGTTGGGCTTGAAGGCGTCGATGTAGGTGTCCACCACCTTGCGCGCCTCGGCGATCTGGTTCCGCTCGAGGTGCAGGCTCGCGAGCTGCACGGTCGCTTCGCTGTAGTTAGGCCGCGCCTTGATGGCGCCGATGAAACTCGCCTGCGCCTCGTCGATGCGCTTGGCGCTGCGCAGGCACACGCCGGCGTTGGTCAGCGCGACCTCCGGCGTCTGGTAGAACTTGCTGGCCGCGACCGACTTGAAGCGCTCCACGCCCTCGTCCACGCGCCCGCTCTTGCACAGGTAGACGGCGTAGTTGTTGATGACGGCGGGCTTGTCGGGCGCGAGCCGCAGCGCCTCGCGATAGTGCCGGTCCGCGAGCTTCTGGTCGCCGGTGCGGTCGTACATCAGCGCGAGGCTCGTGTGCACGTCGGGATCGCGCGGGTTCTGCTTGAGCGAGCGCTCGAGCTTCTCCTTCGCGAGCGGGTAGTTGCCCTGCTGCAGGTACGCCGTGCCCAGCTGGACGTTGTACTTCGCGGCGGTGTGCTGTGGATCCTCACCCTTGAGCGGCTTGCCGCCGTCCTTGGTATTGGTGACGCACGCCGCGAGCGTGCAGGCCAACAACATGATCGCCAAGCGAAGCGGATGTTTCATGCGCGTACCTGCAATCCGAAGGTTTTCGAGCCAAGCCGCACGATGGTGCGGTCGGTGACCTGGCCCGCGAGCTGTCCGCAGGCCGCATCGATGTCGTCGCCGCGGGTCTTGCGGATGGTGGCGATCAGCCCGCGAGCATTGAGCTCGTCGCGGAACGCCTCGATCGCCGCCTGCGGCGAGCGCCGGTATTTCGTACCCGGAAACGGGTTGAATGGAATGAGGTTGAGCTTCGCGGGCTTGCCGTGCAGTAGTTTGGCGAGCTCGCGCGCGTGGCGCGGCTGGTCGTTGACGCCGTCGAGCATCACGTACTCGAAGGTCACGCTGCGTCCGTTCTGTTCGTCGAGGTAGTGCCAGCAGGCTTCGAGCAGCTCCGCGATGTTGTGCTTGCGGTTGATCGGCACCAGCTCGCTGCGCAGTTCGTCGTTCGGCGCGTGCAGCGAAACCGCGAGCGCGCAATTCGTTTCCTGCGCGAGCTTGTAGATCTGCGGCACGAGTCCGGAGGTCGACAGCGTCACGCGACGACGCGAGATGTCGAAGCCCAGGTCGTCGAGGAAGATGCTGATCGCGGGCACGACGTTGCGGAAGTTCGCGAGCGGTTCGCCCATGCCCATCAGCACGATGTTCGTGATGATGCGATCGTCACCGGCCTTCCAGCCCAGTTCGCCCGCGAGTTCGCGATTCGCGAGCCACACCTGCCCGACGATCTCCGCGGTGGTGAGGTTGCGGTTGAATCCCTGCTGCGCGGTCGAGCAGAACGTGCAGTCCAGCACGCAGCCGACCTGCGAGGAGATGCACAACGTGCCGCGATCCTCCTCCGGGATGAACACCATCTCGAACGCCTGGCCGTTGCCGCCGGACAGCAGCCACTTGCGCGTGCCGTCCGAGGCGACCTGGGTCTTCACGATCTCGGGTAGTTTGACTTCCGCGCGCTGCGCGAGCTGCGCGCGGAAGTCCTTGGCCAGATCGGTCATCGCCGAGATGTCGCTCTCGCCGCGCTTGTACAGCCAGTTCATGAGCTGACGCGCACGGAAGGGCTTGCTGCCGAGCCCGCCCACGAACGACTCGAGGTCCGCCTTCTGCAGACCCAGCAAGTTGATTCGTTCGTCGGCGACTTGGGACTCGGCGGTATTCATGCGATCAGACCCGCGGGCAGATCTCCGTCTCGCGGAAGAAATACGCGATTTCCTTCGCGGCCGTCTCCGGGGCGTCGGATCCGTGCACGGTGTTCGCCTCGATGCTCTCGGCGAAATCGGCGCGGATGGTGCCCGGCGCGGCCTTCTTCGGATCGGTGGCGCCCATGATCTCGCGATTCTTCGCGATGGCGTCTTCGCCTTCGAGCACCTGCAGCAGCACCGGACCCGAGGTCATGTACTTGACGAGATCCTTGAAGAACGGACGCGCGGCATGCACCGCGTAGAACCCTTCGGCTTCCCGCTGCGACAGGTGCTGCATGCGGGCGGCGACGACGCGCAGGCCGGCCTTTTCGAAACGGCTCAGTACCTGGCCGATGAGGTTACGGGCTACGCCGTCGGGCTTGATGATGGAGAAGGTGCGCTCGAGCGCCATGAACATGATTCCTTGTGGGGGCTTAAAGGCGCGCGATTGTACCGGCAGACCGCTCTGCCTGCGAGTAACCTGCTGAAAATTAAGCCTTGCGAGGCGCTTCGCGCCCCGAAGGAAACGGCGCCCGAGGTGCGCCGTCCATGCATGATTCAGACGTTGAAGGACTCCCCGCAGCCACATTCCCCCTTGATGTTCGGGTTGTGGAAGCGGAAGGCCTCGTTGAGGCCCTGTTTGACGAAGTCCACCGTGGTGCCGTTGATCAGCGGCAGGCTGTCCGGATCGACGAAGACCTTGACCCCGTGTTCCTCGAACACGTGGTCGGTCTGGGAGGCGTCGTCCGCATAGTTGACGACATAGGCAAACCCCGAGCAGCCGGTCTTGCGAACCCCGAGGCGCAGGCCGAGGCCCTTGCCGCGCGAGGCGATGAATGATTTGACCCGGTCGGCCGCAGCCTGGGTGAGCGAGATAGCCATTTCGAACCGTTTCCTTACGCGAATTCTAGCGGCCCAGGGCCGCTCGCAATGCATCTTCGACGACCAGCAGCCGCCCGAGTTTCTCGGGCGGAACCGCGAACTTTTCCGCCCAGTCGACCGGGGTCCCCACCGCGATATTGTCCGTCCGGGCGCCTTCGAGCGCCTCGCACAGCCATGCAGTGACGGCCAGAGTATGGGGGCAACCATACGCACTGAAACGGGCGCTATTCACAGTGCCACCGGCGATTTGCAGTTCGAACGTGACAGCCGTGCCATCGGCCTCGCGCCCGGCCTGGCCATGGCGGATGTCTGCGGGTGCGGCGCTTCCCCGAGGGAAAAGCGCTGGCCGGGGCGCCGCCCGGAAGTAGCGCTGGGCCAGGGGACTCAGCCCACGCCCGAACAGGGTCCCCGGCACGCGATCGGTCGCGGGCAGGTCCGCCCTCGCGCCTGGAATCGCCGGACGACCCGCGATGGCGAGCAGCCGCGAGAGCTCGCGCCGGAGCGCAGCCAGGGCGGCATCGATGTCGGCAGGGCCCGTGAACCGGCCGAAGCTCAGTCGCAGCGAGCTTTGGGCAAGCTCGGTGTCCCGCCCGAGCGCGCGCAACACGTAACTCGGCTCGCGGGTCGCCGAGCTGCAGGCCGAACCGGTGGAGACGGCGATCTCCGTGAGGCCGGTCACCAGGCTTTCCCCTTCGACGCCTTCGAAGGAAACGTTGACGATGCCGGGCAGCGATGCCGGGCCCGCCAGCGTGTTCAGGTGCGCGCCCGGCAGGTCCGACAGGCCTGCCATCAAATGCGCCTTCAGCGCGCCGAGCCGCTGGGCCTGGGACGGCAGCTCCTGCCACGCCAGTTTCGCGGCCGCGCCGAAACCCGCGACCTGGTGAGTGGCGAGGGTTCCCGAGCGCAGTCCGCGTTCGTGTCCGCCGCCGAACACGATCGGCGCGATCTTCGGACGCGCGGTCTCGCGCACGTACAACGCGCCGATTCCCTTCGGTCCGTACAACTTGTGCGCGGTGAGCGAAAGCAGGTCCACCTGCGTGCGACGCACCGATATCTCGCGCTTGCCGCAGCTCTGGCTCGCGTCGGTGTGCGTTAGCACGCCGCGTTCTCGGCAGATCGCGGCGATCGTATCGATGTCGTTGATGCAGCCGATCTCGTTGTTGGAGTCCATCACCGACACGAGCAGCGTGTCGTCGCGCAGCGCGACGCGCACCGCGTCGACCGGCACGCGGCCCCACTCGTCCGGCTCGAGCAGCGAGACCGCGAAGCCTTCGCGCTCGAGCTGGCGCAGCGCATCGAGCACGGATTTGTGCTCGGCGCGTGCGCTCACGATGTGACCTCGCCCGTTGCCCGCGCGGCGCGCCGCGTGCGCGGCGCCGATCAGCGCGAGGTTATTGGCCTCGGTGGCGCCCGAGGTGAAGATGATCTCGCGCGGCTCCGCTTCGATCAGCGCGGCCACGTCGGCGCGCGCACGTTCGACGACATCGTGCGCCGCGAGGCCGAAGCCATGCGTCGCCGAGGCGGGATTTCCCTGCAGATCGGCCGAGGTCAGGCATTCGGTCATGACGGTGCCCACGCGCGGATCGACGGGCGTCGTGGCCGCGTAGTCGAGGTAGATAGGCGCGACGGTCATGGTTTGCCGGCGGGCGCATCTTTCGATTGCGCGCCCGCGACGCGACGCTTCGACTGCACGGCCGTCAGGATCCCGCGCAGGATGTTCACCTCGTTCTGGTCCATCTCGCAGCGCTGGAACAGGCGGCGGATGCGCGTCATGAGATGGGTGCCGCCCGTGGTGCGGTCCTTGAAGTCGACCTCGTCCATCACCTGCTGGAGGTGCGCATAGAAACGCTCCATGTCGGCGCCGGGCGCGAGCGGCACGGTGGGCTCCGACAACGGGCGCGTGCTCGCGGGCGAACCGGCGGCGCGGAACAGCTCGTAGGTAGTCAGCTGCACGGCCATCGCGAGATTGAGCGACGGGTAGTCAGGGTTCGCGGGAATGCGGATCAGCAGGTGCGCGAGCGCGAGTTCTTCGTTGGTGAGTCCCGTGCGCTCGGCGCCGAACAGCACGGCGGCCGGGCCGCGCGCGCTTTTCTCGAAGATGCGCTGCGCGGCGTCGTGCAGGTCGAGCGCGCGGAAGTTCTGGTCGCGCGGGCGCGAGGTCGTGGCGGCCACGAAGCCGCAGTCGGCGACGGCCTCGGTGACGCTGTCGACCACGCGGGCGCGCGCGAGCACGTCGTCGGCGCCCGACGCGCGTGCGGTGGCTTCCGCATGCGGAAATGCCTTGGGTCTGACGAGCACGAGCTCCGAGAGCCCCATGTTCTTCATGGCGCGCGCGACCGCCCCGATGTTTCCGGGGTGCGAGGGCTCGACCAGGACTATGCGAATGGCGGACAGCGGCACGGGCTGTATGATAGCGGCCCTTTTTCGAGCCCTATCCTTCGTATGCAGCCCCTATTGAACATCGCGGTGCGCGCGGCGCGCCGCGCCGGCGACATCATCGTTCGCGCGATCCCGCGTCTCGAAGCCGTGGAAATCCACAGCAAGGGCCGCAACGACTACGTCACCGAGGTGGACCGGGCCGCCGAAGCCGACATCATCGAGACCATCCGCCGGCTGCACCCCGACCATGCGATCCTCGCCGAGGAAAGCGGCGCGTCGGGCAACAACGAAGTCGTCTGGATCATCGATCCGCTCGACGGCACCACGAACTTCATGCACGGCTTCCCGACGTTCGCCGTGTCCATCGCCTGCCAGATCCGCGGCCGCCTCGAACACGCCGTCGTGTTCGATCCGATGCGCCAGGAGCTGTTCACCGCCTCGCGCGGCGAAGGTGCGCAGGTCGAGGGACGCCGGATGCGCGTGAGCAAGCAGGCGACGCTCGAAGGCTCGCTGATCGCGACGGGATTCCCTTACCGCGCCGACTCGCCCTGGCTCGACGAGTACCTCGCGATGCTCAAGACCGTGATGACGAAGGCCGCCGGCCTGCGCCGACCCGGCGCCGCCGCGCTCGACCTCGCCTACGTCGCCGCGGGCCGTTGCGACGGATTCTGGGAAATGGGGCTCAAGCCCTGGGACACGGCGGCCGGCACGCTGCTCATCACCGAGGCTGGCGGTCGCGTGGGCACGCTGACCGGCGAAGACTACAAACAAGGCGGCCACATCATCGGCGGCACGCCGAAAGTGTTCAGCGCGCTGGTCGCGGCGATCGCCCCCCATGTCCCACCCGGCCTGACTTGATGGGGACATTCCTCGTTTCCTGGCAAACGGGGACAGACCTGAAATGAAAAAGGGGGACGCACCGCGAGGTGTGTCCCCTTTTGCTAGGAAACGAGGAATGTCCCCATCAGCCCATCAGCTGGTGGACTTTGCTTCTTCGGCGGGCTTGTTCCGCAGCGGGCTGGCCCAGAACGCGTATACGAAGTACAGCGCGACCGCGACCGACAGGAAGCCGGCGAACCACCAGCGGATGTGCACCGTCGCGCCGTCGTACGCGAGCCAGAAGCAGATGATCACGCCCACCGCGGGCAGCACCGGGAACAGCGGCACCTTGAAGTGGCGCGGCAGGTCCGGACGCTTGTAGCGCAGCCAGAGCACCGAGAAACACACGAGACCGAATGCCACGAGCGTGCCCACCGATGTCAGGTCGCCGAGCGCGTTGATGTCGAACACGGCCGCGAACAGCGAAACCACCACGCCGACGATCAGAGTGTTGATCCACGGCGTCTTGAACTTCGGGTGCACCTTGGCGAGCGCCTTCGGCAACAGGCCGTCGCGCGACATCGAATAGAACACGCGCGTCTGTCCGAACATCAGCACGAGCACGACCGAGGACAGGCCGGCGATCGCGCCGATCTTGATCAACTTGGCGAGCCAGCCCCAGTCCGGACCGAAGTTGTCGACGGCGGTCGCCACGGGCGCGGCCACGTTGAGCTTCGTGAAGGACACCACGCCCGTGAGCACCGCGGCGGTCAGCATGTAGAGGATCGTGCAGATGACCAGCGATCCCAGGATGCCGATCGGCATGTCCTTGCGCGGGTTCCTCGCTTCCTGTCCGGCCGTCGAGACGGCCTCGAAGCCGATGTACGCGAAGAACACGATCATCGCCGCCCGGATGATGCCGTCGATGCCGAACTGGTCCTCGACGCCGGTCGGATCCGGAATGAAGGGCTGCCAGTTCGCGCTGTCGATGAAGAACGCGCCGACGCCGATGAACAGCAGGATCACGGTCACCTTGATCGCGACGATGATGTTGTTGACAGTCGCGGACTCGGACACGCCCAGCACGAGCAGCGACGTGCAGGCCAGCGTGATGAACACCGCGGGAAGATTGAACAGCGAGGTCGCGATGGACGCGGCGGGAATCGCCACGACCGTCGAGGCCGGGAGCTGCACGATCGACTGCGCCGGCACGTTGACGAGCGTGCCCGCCGCCAGGTCGCGCAACGAAGCGGTCGCGGGATCGAGGACCTTCGTGGCCGCCGTGAGAGTGGCCTGCGCGTTGCTCGCCACGTCGATGTCGAGCGCGTTGATGAGCGCGAAGCCGTCGGTCGCGGGCTTCACGACGTCGTATTGCGCGAGCGCCGCCGTGTAGTCGCCCGCGATGGTCGCGACGCCGCTCGAGAAGAATTGCACCGTCGATCCGTCCGCGAGCGCGGCCGTGACGCCGTTCAGGCTCACCGTGGGATTGCTGAGCGGGATCGTGTAGAGCGAATTGACGACCAGCTCGCCGTACGGCTGGGTGAACATGGCCGGCAGGTGCAAGCCTATGTCATTCAGCAGACTCACCGCGTAGCCGGACCATCCGACCGCGACCACCGACGCGGCAAGGGCATATTCGAGCAGTAGAAGCGCGCCCATGATCCAGGCGCCGAATTCACCGATGGTGGTGTACGCGTAGGTGTAGGCCGAGCCGGATACCGGCAGCATCGAGGCGAGCTCCGCGTAACACAGTCCGGCGAATGCGCAGACGATGCCCGCGATGACGAACGAAAGGATGACGGCGGGTCCGGCGTATTGCGCGGCCGCCGTGCCGGTGCGCACGAAAATGCCCGCGCCGATGATGCAGCCGATGCCGAACAGGACAAGGTGAATGGGACCGAGCGTGCGTTTCAGCTCACCGTGGTCGAATTCGGATTGGACCTGATCGACGGATTTCTTGCGCCAGTTCCAGCTCATCGCAGACCCCGCATTTCTTGTAATGACCCTAGTTTAGGCAGCGCCCCCGCGTAAAAGCGAGTGTGTCCGCGAGAAAGGAGACGGACTTCGCTCCCGCTGCACCTCTTCGTTACCCGCCCTCTTCCTCGTTGTTTTTTTTCCGGCGCGAGTCCATCAGGCGCCGCAGGCGGATATTCACCATTTCGACGCCGACCGAAAACGCCATGGCGAAATACAGGTAACCCTTGGGCACGTCGAAATGGAATGCATCGGCGACGAGCACGACGCCGACGAGAATCAGGAAGGCGAGCGCCAGGATCTTGATGGTCGGATGCCGCTCGATGAACGCGCTGATCGAACGCGCCACCAGCATCATCACGAGAATGGCGAGGACGATCGCCGCCACCATGATCGGGATCTGCTCCGGCGTCGCGAGCCCGACCGCGGTGAACACCGAATCGAGCGAGAACACGATGTCGATGACACCGATCTGCAGCACGATGGCCGTGAAGCTCGCGAACGTGCGCGTGGTCCGGTGTTCCTCCACTCCCTCGAGCGTGCCGTGGATCTCCGTGACGCTCTTGGCGAGCAGGAACAGGCCGCCCAGCAGCAGGATGATGTCGCGGCCCGAGAACTCGAAGCCGAACACTCCGAACCACGGCTTCGTCAGCCGCGTCAGCCACACGATGGAGAACAGCAGCGCGATGCGCGTCAGCATCGCGAACGCGAGCCCGGTGACGCGCGCCGCTTCACGGCGCTCCGGCGGCAGCCGGCTCACCAGGATCGAGATGAAGATGATGTTGTCGATGCCGAGGACGATCTCGAGCGCGGACAGCGTGACGAACGCTATCCACGCGTGCGGATCGGTCAGCAACTCCATCATGCGCTGATGCCCACCACCTTACGGCAGTTCGTCGATCGGATCCTTCTTCACCGTGGGGAACACGTGTTCGGCCTTGAGTCCGCACGACAGCGCGATCGCGCTGGAGATGTAGATGGACGAGTACGTGCCGGCGACGATGCCGATGAGCAACGCTTCGGAGAAGCCGCGCAGCGCCGCGCCACCGAGGATGAGCAGCGCAACGATCACGATCGACGTCGTGAACTTGGTCATGATGGTGCGCGACAGCGTCTGGTTGATCGCCTGGTCCAGCGTGACGGAAGGCTCCTGACGCCGGTTCTTCTCGAAGTTCTCGCGGATGCGGTCGAACACGACGATGGTGTCGTTCAGCGAGTAACCGACGACCGCCAGGATGGCCGCGACCACCGCGAGATCGAACGGCGTCTGCGTGATCGAGAACACGCCGAGCACGAGGATGGGGTCGTGCATCACCGCGAAGATCGCGCCCAGCGACAGGCGCCAGGTGTGGAAGCGCAGCACGATGTACAGGCCGATGAGCACCAGCGTCACCGACAGCGAGACGATCGCCGCGTAACGCAGCTCGTCGCCGACCTGCGGACCGACGACCTCGAGCTTGGTGATCCTCACGTCAGGATCGATGTCCTTGAGCAACGTCTCGAACTTCGGCCGCAGCTGCTCGGCGGTCTCACCCGTGGGCGGCAGGCGGATCGCGATGTCGCGCACCGAGCCGAAACGCTGCACCTGGGGTTCGTGATAACCCGCCGCTTCGACGGCGGCGTAGATGCGGTCGATCGGCGCATCCTTCGAGAAGGAGGCTTCCACGCTCACGCCGCCGGTGAAGTCGATCGCGAAGTTCAGGCCCTTGGCGTAGAACGACGCGAACGACACGATCATGAGGATCGCCGACAGCGTGTACCACACCTTGCGGGTGGCCATGAACGGGAAGTTCGTCTTGCGGTGGAAAAATTCCATGAATGATTACCTCGATGCCCGCTCAGCCGATGGCCAGCTTGGTGACCTTGCGCTTGCCGCCGTAGATGAGCGTGAGCAGCGCACGTGAGCCCATCAGCGCCGTGAACATCGACGTGAGGATGCCGAGCGACAGCACGATCGCGAAGCCCTTGATCGGGCCGGTGCCGAACACGAACAGCACGATGCCCGCGATGAGGGTCGTGAGGTTCGAATCCATGATCGCCGAGAACGCGCGCTCGAAGCCCGCCTTGATCGCGGCCTGCGGTGATACGCCGTTGCGCAACTCTTCACGGATGCGTTCGTAGATCAGCACGTTCGCGTCGACCGCCATGCCGACGGTGAGGATGATGCCCGCGATGCCCGGCAACGACAGCGCCGTGCCCAGCATCGACAGCAACGCCGTCAGCAGCACCACGTTGGCGATCAGCGTGAGGTTCGCGACGATGCCGAACACGTGGTAGTACAGCAGCATGAAGGCGAACAGCGCCGCCATGCCGACCAGCAGCGCGGTGACACCCTTGCGGATGTTCTCCTTGCCGAGCTGCGGACCGATGGTCTGCTCGTTCGCGATCGAAATCGGCGCGGTGAGCGCGCCGCCGCGCAGCAGCTTCGAAAGCTCGCTGGCTTCGGTCGCCGAGAGGCCGGTGGTCTGGAAGCGCGAGCCGAACACGCCCTGGATCGTCGCGACGCTGATGACCTTTTCGTCCTTGATGTCGCGCACGACTTCCTTGCCGTCGACGTTGGCGATCTCGCGCCGCTGCTCGATGAAGATGACGGCCATCGGCTTGCCGAGATTCGCGCGCGTATTGCGCAGCATCTCCTCGCCGCCGGCGCTGTCGAGCGTGACGTCGACCTGCGGGCCCGACTGGCCCGTGCTCGGGCTTGCGTTCAGGAGCTGGTTGCCCGTGACGATGATGTCGCGCTTGACCATCACCGGGTAGCCGTCCTTGTGCATGACGATCTTGGCGCCGACCGGCGCGCGGCCGCTCGGGGGAATCGGGCGCGGATCGACCATGCGATATTCGAGCGTCGCGACCTTGCCGAGCAGGTCCTTCACCTCGGCCGAGTTCTGCACGCCGGGCAGCTGCACGACGATGCGGTTCAGGCCCTGGCGCTGCACGATGGGCTCGGACACGCCGAGTTCGTTCACGCGGTTGCGCAGCGTGGTGATGTTCGCGGTGATCGCGAAATCCTGGCGCTCGCGCACCTGCTGCAGCGTCATCACGCAATCGACCGCCGGCCCCGTGCTCACGTCGGCGTCGCGGCAGGAGATGTCGGGCTGCGCCTTGTTGAGCGCCGTGCGCACCTTGCCGCGGTCCGCGCCGGGCGGCAGCAACACGCGCAGGCCGTTCGGGATGTCCGAGTCGACGGTGAGCGTGTTGATGTCGGTGAACGGGATGTTCCCGGCATTGAGCGCGCGCCGGAAATCCTGCTCGTAGGTGTTGAGCAGCTGCGCGACCGCGCCGTTCACGTCGACTTCGTACAGTAGATAGAGTCCGCCGCGCAGGTCGAGACCGAGCGGCATCGCGCGCAGGCCCAGCCAGGTCACCCAGCGGGGCGCCCGCGAGGCGTAGGACATCGCGTTCACGTAGTCCCTGGTGAGGTCGTTCGCCGGGTCCTTGACGACATCGCGCGCCTTGAGCTGCTGATCGCCATCGGGGAAGCGCGCCACCACGTTGCCGCCATCGAGATAGATGCGGTTGAACGTGACGCCGGCGCCCTTGAGGACGTTCTCCACTTTCGCGAGCTCGTCCGCGGTCATCGCGGCGCGATCCTTGCGCGCCACCTGCAGCGCGTAGTCGTCGCCGAAGAAGTTAGGCAGCGCGAAGATCAGCGCAACCAGCAGGACTGCGGAAACGAGGATGTATTTCCAGCGCGGGTACTCGAGCACGAATCAGGCCCCTTTCAGAGTGCCCTTCGGCACCAGCGAGGTGACCTGGAAGCGCTGCACCTTGATGCGCACGTTGTCGGCGATCTCGAGGGTGAGGAACTGGTCGCCGATCTCGACGATGCGGCCGAGGATGCCGCCCGCCGTGATGACTTCGTCGCCCACCGCGAGCTTGCCCAGCATCGCCTGGTGCTCCTTCTGCTTCTTCTGCTGCGGACGGATCAGAAGGAAATAGAAGATGACGACGAAGACCGCCATCATGATGAGCGGCATGGCGCCGCCACCAGCTGGGGCGCCGCCTGCGGCCTGGGCCATCGCGTCGGGGATCAATGAATTCATGGTGTTATCTCACACGTAATGGACGGGCCACCGCGGCGAGGGGCCGCAGGGGCCGCGTATTTTGGCCGAAAAACAAATCTATGCCACAACGAGTTGTTCAGGGCCTTCCTGGCTCGGGCAATACCGCCGGATCACCCCCTCCAGGAAGCCCGATTCGATGCCGGCGCGCAGGTGCCGCATGAGCTCGAGGTAGTAATGCAGGTTGTGGATGGTATTGAGCCGCGCCCCGAGGATTTCGTTGCAACGGTCGAGGTGCCGCAGATAGGCGCGCGAGAAGTTCCGGCAGGTGTAACACGCGCATTCCGGGTCCAGCGGCCCCGTGTCGGACTGGTGGGCGGAATTCCGGATGTTGACCACGCCCTGCGACGTGAACAGGTGTCCATTGCGCGCGTGCCGCGTCGGCATGACGCAGTCGAACATGTCGATGCCGCGCAGCACCGCGGCCACGATGTCCCGGGGCCGCCCGACGCCCATGAGATAGCGCGGCCGGTCGGCCGGCATGTGCGGCACGAGGCCCTCGAGGATCCGCAGGCGCTCCTCTTCCGGCTCTCCCACCGCGAGGCCGCCGACCGCGAAACCCTTCCAGGGCAGCTTCGACAACGTTTCGATCGATGCCAGGCGAAGCGGCAGGTGCATGCCGCCCTGCACGATGCCAAACAACTCGCCGGGGGGCCCTTCTCCGGACGATGAGGGCCGGTAATAGTGAGCGTGGCTGCGCGCTTCCCAGCGCATCGAGCGCTCCATCGAATCGCGCGCCTGCTTCTCCGTCGCCGGATACGGCGTGCAGTCGTCGAGCGCCATCGCGATGTCGGAGCCGAGCGCGAGCTGCGTATCCATCGAGTCTTCGGGCGTGAGGCGCACGGCGCTGCCGTCGATCGGCGAGCGGAACTGCACGCCCTCTTCCGTGATCTTGCGCAGGCTCTCGAGGCTGAAGACCTGGAAGCCGCCGGAGTCCGTGAGGATCGGACGCTGCCAGTGCATGAATCCGTGCAGACCGCCGTGCGCGCGCATGATCTCGTTCCCGGGGCGCAGCATCAGGTGGAACGTGTTGCCGAGCACGATGTCCGCGCCGAGCCCGACGAGTTCTTCCGGCGTCATCGCCTTGACCGTGCCATAGGTGCCCACCGGCATGAATGCCGGTGTCTCGACCGTGCCGTGCGCGAGCTCGAGCCGGCCGCGACGGGCAGCACCCGCGGTGCCTAACAAGGTGAATCGGGCCGTCATGCGGCGGGAGAGGAATCTCGACGCGCGAGCGCGTCGGGTGTGGGGTTCACGAACATGGCGTCACCGTAACTGAAAAAGCGGTACTGCGCGTCGACGGCGTGTTGGTACGCGGCCAGTACCGCCTCGCGGCCCGCGAACGCGCTCACGAGCATGAGCAGCGTCGATTCGGGCAGATGGAAATTCGTGACCATCGCATCCACGACGCGGAATCTGAATCCGGGCACGATGAACAGCGACGAATCGCCGACGTGCGGCGCGAGTTTTCCGTCTCCGGCCGCGCTCTCGAGTGCGCGCACCACCGTCGTGCCGACCGCGACCACGCGGCCGCCGCGACGGCGGGTGCGCGCGACGGCCTCGCAGGCCGCCTCGCTCACCTCGACGAACTCCGCGTGCATGACGTGCGCTCCGACCGCGTCCGTACGCACCGGCTGGAACGTCCCGGCGCCCACGTGCAGCGTGACGAACGTGCGCTCGACGCCCCGCGCCTCGATGGCCGCGACGAGTTCGTCGTCGAAATGCAGGCTCGCGGTGGGCGCCGCGACCGCGCCGCGTTTGCTCGCGAACACGCTCTGGTATCGCGTGCTGTCGGCCGCGTCCGGCTCGCGCCGGATGTAAGGCGGCAACGGCATCTGGCCGAAGCGCTCGAAGAAATTGAGCGCGGGCTCGGGTAGTTGGATCACCCACAGGTCGCCGCGCCGCTCGATCACGCGGATCGGGCCACCGCGACTCGACAACACCATCGAGGGCCTGAGCGGTTTGCTCGCGCGCGCGTGCACCAGCGCCTGGACGTCGTCGAGCGGCCGCTCGAGCAGCAGCTCGACCTTGCCGCCGGACTCCTTGAGCGCGTACAGCCGCGCGGGAATCACACGTGTGTCGTTGAAGACCAGCAGGTCGCCGGGCGACAGCAGTTGCGGCAGCTCGCGGAACTGGCGATCGGCCATCGCGCCGCTGGCGCCGTCGAGCGTGAGCAGCCGGCTCGCCGATCGCTCGGCGAGCGGTTGCTGGGCTATGAGGTTTTCGGGAAGTTCGTAGTGGAAGTCGGCGCGGCGCACGGCGGCGAGTTTACCGCCGTGCGCGGCAACGTATTACGTATCGGTGCGGGCGCCCGCGCCGGCCGGCGCGGGGGGCGCCGCGGGCTTCGCGGGTGACGGCGGAATCGCGGGCACCGCCATGTCGAAGTGATCCATCGGATCGGGATCGTCGGGCATCGTGATCGCGAGCTTGAGCGGCTTGCGCTGCCGTAGCACGTCGAGGGTGAGTTTCTCGCCTGGCTTGTATGAACGCAGGATACGCAGTGCGTGCGCGCCGTCGTCGGGCTTGCGACCGTCGATCGACTGGATCACGTCGCCGTCCTCGAGTTTGAGCGCATCGTTTTGCGGCGCCTGCACGACTAGCACGCCGCTGTTCGTACCGAAATACGCGCCGAGCTTCGGCGTGATGCTCGCGAGCTCGAGGCCCATGAACTCGCCTTGCATGAAGCGGCGGAAATGATAGACCTGCGGCATGGCGCGGCCCATCGGGCCCTCGCCGCTGCCGAAGGCGCCCACGACAGGAGCGCCTTCCGGGAAAGGCATGTTGAACATGCGATTTTCCGTCATGGCGAAGGGCGAGAACGGACGCGCGACCACCAGGTAGTCGTGCTTCTTGCCATTGCGCAATACGACGACCTTCACTTTCTGGTCGGGCTTCACGTTGCTCATCTCGTCGACGACGGCGCGGCCGGAGTTCTCGCCGCCGATCTTCTTGCCGTCGATCTCGACGATGATGTCGCCATCCTTGATGCCGGCCTCCTCCGCCGGACCGCCCGGGCTCACGCTCAACACGCGCGCACCCTCCTTCGCGCCATCGATCTGCACGCCGAGCATCGCGCGACGCGGACCGCCGCGCTCGATGAACACCATCCGGTTCTCGCGGCCGCCGAGCTGGGTCGACAACTCGGCCACTTCGCGCGCGGCCTCGTCGAGGCGCTTGCGCGCTTCTTCCAGTTTGGCGCGCGTCTTCGCCTCGTCGGCCTCGACTTTCGCGGTATCACCCTTCGGCGGCGGCGTGGTTTGCGCGAGGGCCGCGGCGCCGAGGGTCAGCAGACAAACACTGATCAAGGTCTTCATGATTTCTCCGGAACGATCAAAGGTTGGCGCTCAGCATTTCGGCATAGCGCACGCGTTGATAGGAATCGACCAGCTCGGCGCGGGTGTGCTCGAGGCGCGTCACATCGGCGGAACGCGCGCGCGCCCGCGCGTCGTTCAACGCCTCGTCGATGAGGGCGATGTGATCCTCGAGCGCGGCCACCGCGAAGTACGTGTCGGCACGCACGATGCGCGGCTGCGTCACCTGCTGCGTTCGTTCGACAGGCGATTCGACGTTCGCCACGGCGGGGGCATCAGGTCGCTCGAAGCGCCAGATGCTCAGACTCGCGAGCGCGATCGCCAGTGCGCCGGCCACTCCACGCGCGACCGCGACACGGCGACGCGCACGCGCCTGGCGCGCGGCATGCCGATCGAGCATCGCGTCGTAATCGAATCGGGGCGCGATCTCCCCGGCGTTCGCCTCGAGCTTCCTGAGTCGCGCCGCCAGTTCGATGTCGCGGCTGTCCATGGTTTCCATCGGACTCACTCCTTCACCGGCACGCAGGGCACGGATGCCGCGGGCACCGACAGGTCATCGCGCAGCCGCGCGTGTCCGCGCGCGAGCTGCGACTTCGAAAAACTCACGGTGCGGTCGAAGGCCTTCGCGATCTCCTCGTGCGACCAGCCCTCCACGTCGTATAGCCACACCACCGTTCGCGTGACCGGGGACAGGCGTGCGAGCGCGCGATCGATGTCGATCAGGTCGCTCGCGCGACCCTCGGACTCCACGGGCAGCAGCGCCGACGGGTCGGTCAGCGACTCGAGCGCGACGCGCGCGCGTTGCCAGGGAGAACGGAAGGCCATGAGACAGCGACTCACCGCGATCCGTCGGACCCAGACCCCGAAGGGCGCCTCGCCGCGAAAGTCGTCCAGGTGCTCGAACATCGCGATCAGCGTGTCCTGCAAGAGGTCCTCGGCGAGCTGCCGGTGAGCGACGAGCCGGCGGATGATCCCCAGGGTCGCCGGCGCGACGCGCTCGAACAGCGCGCCGCGCGCGGCCCGATCGCCCGCCCGTGCGGAGGCGAGCAGATCGGCGGGGATGTCGATTTCCGCGAGTCTTCGCATGTCAGTGACGTCTAGATGCCCGGACCCCGAGAAAGGTCGCAACGCCCCGGGTGCCTTCCTCTATACTGCCGGCCCCGCGCCGGGATGGCGGAACTGGTAGACGCGGCGGACTCAAAATCCGTTGCCCTAAAAAGGCGTGTGGGTTCGATTCCCTCTCCCGGCACCATCAAGATCCATTGATGAATTTTTGCAGCAATTGTGGCGCCCGAGTCGTCCTCAAAGTTCCCGAGGGAGACTTCCTGCCGCGCCACGTATGCGACAGCTGCGGAACGATCCATTACGTAAATCCGAAGCTGGTCGTGGGTTCGGTGCCCGAATACGAGGGGCGCATCCTGATCTGCAAGCGCGGCATCGAGCCGCGCATCGGTTACTGGACCATTCCCGCGGGGTTCATGGAGAACGACGAGACGCTCGAGGCGGGCGCCGCGCGCGAGGCGCGCGAGGAAGCGCGCATCGAGGTCGAAATCGGCAGCCTGCTGCTGCTCGCCAACGTGACGTCGGCGCGGCAGGTGCACGTGTTCTTCCGCTCGCGGATGCTCACGCCCGATTTCGGCACGACGCACGAAAGCCTCGAGGTGAAGCTGGTCGCGCCGGCCGAAATCCCCTGGGACGAGCTCGCCTTCCCGAGCACGGAATACGCGTTGCGCCGGTACGTCGAGGACCGCGCCGCGGGCGTGGAACGTCATCACGTGGCGGAAATGCGGCGCCGCTTCTGAGTTCGTCCCGCGGGCGCATCTTCCGGGGGCTCGCTACTTCGGGTTTCTCCGAGCCATTTTTCTACTTTCGGGCCTCTTCGGGCAGAATAGCGCCCCCGCGAATCCGGCGGGGTTCACACAGGATCTGATCGATGGCGTTCGTGGTCACGGAAGCGTGCATCAAGTGCAAATACACCGACTGCGTGGAGGTGTGTCCGGTCGACTGTTTTCACGAGGGCCCCAACTTCCTCGTGATCGACCCGGATGAGTGCATCGACTGCACGCTGTGCGAGCCGGAATGCCCGGTCGAGGCGATCTTCTCCGAGGACGAAGTGCCCGCCGGCCAGGAAGAGTACAAGAAGCTCAACGCCGATCTGGCCAAGAAGTGGCCCGTCATCACCGAGAAGAAGCCCGCTCCCGAAGACGCCAAGAAGTGGGAAGGCGTCAGCGACAAGCGCAAGCTCCTCGAGACCTGACTTTTGCCGGATTCTGGTGCCATGCACCGATCCGGCAAAACTAACTACAGCCGGCCGGTCTTGAGGTAGTTCGCGAGCTTCGCGGGGGGCGCGTAACCCGGCAGCATCTCGCCGCTCGGCAGGACGATCGCGGGCGTGCCCTCCACGTCCAGCTTCTGTCCCAGCTCGAAATCGCGGGCGACGACGTCGCTCGCGCACTTCGGCGCCTTGATCGTTTCGCCGTTCTTCGCGCGGGTCAGCGCTTCGTTGCGATTCGCCGAGCACCACACCGCCTCGGCCTTGTGCCACGACTCGGTGTTGGGACCCGTGCGCGGGAAGAACAGGTAGCGCACGCGGATGCCGAGCCGGTTGTATTCCGCGATCTGCGAATGCAGGCGCCGGCAGTAGCCGCAGTCGATATCCGTGAACACGGTGATCGTGTACTTCGGATCCTTCGGCGAGAACACGAGCATTTCGCTTTCCGGGATCTGCTGGAGGATTCCCGTGCGGATGCCGCGGCGGCGCGTCTCGGTCACGTTCGCGTCGTTGTCCACGTCGATCATGTCGCCGACGATGACGAAGCGCCCATCGGCCGACACATAGTTGATGTCCGCGCCGCGCTGGATTTCGTACAGGCCCGGGATCGGGGAGATGCGCACGTCATCGAGCTTGAGGCCTTCGATCTTCTTGACGATCGCGGCGCGCGGATCGGATTTCTGGGCCGCCGGTTGAGTGGTCGGGGCCGAGGTCGCCGTCTGCGCCATGGCGGCTCCGGCGAGCGCCAGGGAAGTCATGGCGGCGAAAACACGAATGAAGTTCGAGGGCATGTGACGGCTCATTCCACGGGATGCGGCTTTCGACTGCGCCGCGGCAATGAAGTTCGCCGCGGAGAACCCTAGTCTATCAGCCCAAAGCCGAGCGCCGGCCAGGTCGCGTTGCGTGGACCCGCCGGGCCCGCGACCCTCAGCCGCGCGGGTGGTGCGTCCCGTGCAACTCTTTCATGCGCTCGCGAGCGACGTGGGTGTAGATCTGCGTGGTCGAAA
>JAEYUC010000092.1 GCA_023433705.1 Pseudomonadota bacterium | reverse complement strand
TGCAGCAGCATCAGTGCCAGCAGTCCGCGCACCTCGGTGTCGGGCAGCAGTTCGAAGATCAGTCGGCCGAGGCGGATCGCTTCGCCCGACACGTCAGGGCGCGTTGCGGACTCGCCGCTGCTCGCCGAATATCCTTCGTTGAATACCAGGTAGATGACGCGCAGCACGTTGTCGAGCCGCGCGGGTAGTTCGTCGCGCGCGGGAACCTGGTAAGGAATGTTCGCGTCGCGGATCTTGGCCTTGGCGCGCACGATGCGTTGCGCGATGGTCGGCGCGGGCGTGAGGAAGGCCGCGGCGATTTCCTCGGTGGTGAGACCGCAGACCTCGCGCAGCGTGAGCGCCACCTGCGCGTCCGGGGCGAGCGCGGGATGGCAACACGTGAAGATGAGCCGCAGCTGGTCGTCCTCGAGCAGTTGGGGCAGATCGTCGGGCCCCGCCGATTCGTCCGCGAGCGATTCGCTCACGTCCGGCCGGTCTTCGAGATGGTAGAAGCGCTTCTCGCGGCGCTGCTTGTCGATGGACTTGAAGCGCCCCGCGGAGACCAGCCAGGAGGTGGGGTTCTGCGGCAGGCCTTCGCTCGGCCATTTTTCCATCGCCGCGCGGAAGGCTTCGTGCAGCGCCTCCTCGGCGCGCTCGAAGTCGCCGAGCAGGCGGATCAGCGTCGCGAGCACGCGGCGCGATTCGCGGCGGTAAAGGGAATCGATCTCCGCGCGGACGCGCGCGATGTCGGCGGCTGGCATTCGGGGACAGATCTATTTATTGACGATAACCCAAGCCTGAATCCGCAGGCGGTTATCGTCAATAAATAGATCTGTCCCCGATTTTCAGAACAAGCCGACGATCTTGCCGTTGGCGTCGACGTCGATGCTGTTCGCGGCGGGGACTTTCGGCAGGCCGGGCATCGTCATGATGTCGCCGCAGATCATCACGACGAACTCCGCGCCGGCGGCGAGGCGCACCTCTCGGATGTTCACGACGTGGCCGGTGGGCGCGCCGCGCAGCTTCGGATCCGTCGAGAACGAGTACTGCGTCTTCGCGACACACACTGGGTAATGGCCATACCCCGCCTCCTGCAGCGCGCGGATCTGCGCGCGGATCTTGCTGTCCGCGACGATGTCGAGCGCGCCGTAGACCTGCGTCGCGATCGTCTTCATCTTGTCCCACAGCGACTGCTCGGCCTCGTACACGAAGCGGAAACTGTTTGGCAGCTCGCACAGTCTCACTACTTCCTTCGCGAGCTCGACCGCGCCCTTGCCGCCCTCGGCAAAATGCTTCGCGACGATGATCTTCACTTCGAGGTGCGAGAGACGCTCCTGCAGTAGTTTGATCTCCGCGTCCGTGTCCTCGGCGCGGTGGTTGATGGCCACCACGCTTTCCAGCCCGTACTGGTTGCGCACGTTGTGGATGTGCCGCTCGAGGTTTACCAATCCCTTCTCGAGCGCGGCCAGGTTCTCCTTGCCGACGTCCGCCACATCCACGCCGCCGTGATACTTCAACGCCCGGATCGTCGCGACGATCACCGCGCACGAGGGTGTCAGGCCCGCCTTGCGGCACTTGATGTCGACGAACTTCTCGGCGCCGAGATCCGCGCCGAAGCCGGCCTCCGTCACCACGTAATCCGCGAGCTTGAGCGCAGCCTTGGTCGCCATCACCGAGTTGCAGCCGTGCGCGATGTTCGCGAACGGTCCGCCGTGGATGAAGGCAGGATTGTTCTCGAGCGTCTGCACCAGGTTCGGCGCGAGCGCGTCCCGCAACAGCGCCGTCATCGCACCGTGCGCCTGGATGTCGCGCGCGAGGATCGGCGCGTTGTCGCGTGTATAACCCACGACGATCTTGCCGAGCCGTTCCTTGAGGTCCGCGATGCTGGTCGCGAGGCAGAAGATCGCCATCACCTCGGATGCGACGACGATGTCGAAACCATCCTGCCGCGGGAATCCATTGGCCGTGCCGCCGAGCGCGATCGTGATGTCGCGCAGCGCGCGGTCGTTGACGTCGAGCACGCGCCGCCAGGTCACGCGGCGCACGTCGAAGCCCGCCTGGTTACCCTGGTGGATGTGATTGTCGATGAGCGCGGCGAGCAGGTTGTTAGCCAGCGCGATCGCGGAGAAGTCTCCCGTGAAGTGCAGGTTGATGTCTTCCATCGGCACGACCTGCGCGTAACCGCCCCCGGCCGCGCCGCCCTTCATGCCGAACACCGGACCCAGCGCCGGCTCACGCAGGCAGATCAGCGCCTTCTTGCCGATCAGGTTGAGCGCGTCGCCGAGACCTACAGTAGTAGTCGTTTTGCCTTCGCCGGCCGGAGTCGGCGAGATGGCGGTCACGAGCACGAGTTTGCCGTCGGGCTTGCCGTTGACCTTCGAGAGATAGTCGAGCGCGACCTTGGCCTTGTACTTGCCATAAGCCTCGAGCGCGTCCTCGGGGATACCCAAACGTTCCTTCGCTACGTCGTTTATGCGCCGCATCTTCGCGGCCTGGGCGATTTCTATGTTGCTGAGTTTGCTGGTCATGGAGGCGCATCTTATCGGCCGCGGCGGGGTTCGAGCGCTCCGCAGCGCAATGGGCATTGAATGAGAGTGCAGGCCATCAATAGGCAAGGGTGATGACTGCTATTGTCTTCGACGGGCATTCGACGGAACGCGGCACGCGCGATCCGGTCTCAACCGGCTCGGGAGGTATACAAACATGCGTATGCTGGGTCTGGGATTGCTGGTGGCATTGCCGTTCGCGAGCGATTGCCTGGCGAAGAGCAAGACGGAGCGCATCGAAGTGAGCCGCGACAAGGTCGCGGTGGCAACGATCGAAGGCGGTCCCGCGGAACGCATCACGATCTGGAGCGGCCCCGGCACCAAAATGATGCTCGCGGATGGCACCTCGCACATGACCGTCACGGAGCATGACTTCGCGGACTGGAAGACCGGCGCGGTCGAGGCGCCGGGCGAGCGTCCCGTCTATTCCGTCAGCTTCTTCTGCAAGGCCTGCGAGCCGGCCCGCCGCGACACCTGGCGTTGTTACGGCGTCCGTTACGTGCCGGGCCGCGATGGCGAGCGCGGATACATCCAGATTCCGAAGCCGGGCGACGCGGAATACGATGTCAACGTCCGGACTATCTACCGCGGCGTCGAGGGCCAGTGGTTCCGCGCCACGGAAAATTGGGACGCGCTGATGCGCGCGCACCTGGCGGCGCCAACCCGGTAAGCGGCGCGTCGCGGTGGACATGTTCAACTCCGACCCGTGACTGCCGTACCATCCGGTAACTGAATTGATTTATCGAGCGCCCACACATCTTATAAGGACGCCGGCTCGCGGATGACCCGATCTTCGTGGTGC
The DNA here is from genome assembly GCA_023433705.1 of Pseudomonadota bacterium. Taxonomy (GTDB): domain Bacteria; phylum Pseudomonadota; class Gammaproteobacteria; order Steroidobacterales; family Steroidobacteraceae; genus CADEED01. Next base: position 1,341 of record JAEYUC010000092.1, on the reverse strand, counting down.
CGGCGACATTTTCCGAGACTCGCGGAGTCGAGCTCGAATCGAGGGAAAAGGCCCTTGCCGGAAAGGGGATGCCGGCCCGGGCAGGAGCAATGACGTGAAGAACATGAATCGCCGCTCGCTGATCGCGGGCATGACGGTCGCAGTGGGAGCGGGCGCCGCGGCGCGCGCGTTCGCGCAAGTCCCGGAAGGTTGCGGCAAGCAGCCGAACACCGCGCCCGCGCTGCAGCCGCCGCAGCTGCTCACCGACTGGGCCTGGCTCGGCCGCTACCGCGAGGACAACGAGAAACTCATCGCGAGCGGCGCGAAGGTGGACGTCGTGTTCCTCGGCGATTCGATCACCGAGGGCTGGGCGAGCACCGACAAGGAGTTCTTTTCGAAGGGCGTCGTCGGCCGCGGCATCAGCGCCCAAACTACTCCGCAGCTGCTGGTGCGCATGTATCCGGACGTGATCGCGCTCAAGCCGCGCGTCGTGCACATCATGGCCGGCACGAACGACATTGCGCGCAACACCGGGCCGATGACGGCGCAGGATTCGCACAACAACCTCATGGCGATGTGCGAGATCGCGCAGGCCAACAAGCTGCGCGTCGTGCTCGGCGCGGCTCCGCCGGCGTCGAAATACTGGTGGCGCCCGGAGGCCAAGCCGAAAGATGAAGTGCTGGCGCTCAACGAATGGATGCGCGGTTACGCAAAAAAGATCGGCGCGGCGTTCGCCGATTACGCGGCCGTGCTCACCGACGCGCAGGGCAACGTGAAACACGAGCTCGCGAAAGACGAGGTGCATCCGTCGCCAGAAGGCTACGCCGCGATGCGACCCGTTGCCGAGGCCGCGATCCGGGCGGCGTAGCGGACCGACCCCGGGTAAGACCTTTTTACCCGGGGTTGCAATCGGCACGCGGCGCGTCATAAATCGGCTCTCACGGACTGGAGGACGATTCATGGCGACCGGTTGGGCCAAAGAAGGCGCGGTGCAGGAGCAGATCGACGCGACGGTCAAGGACGCGATCAAGCGGGCCAAGAGCCAGTTGCCCGCGGGGCCGTCGCTGGAATCCTGCGCGGAATGCGGCGCGCGGATTCCGGAGGCGCGCCGCGAGGCGATCCCGGGCGTGCGCCTGTGCGTCGCGTGCCAGGAGGCGCACGACAAGGACGCCGTGGCGTTCAGCGGTTACAACCGGCGCGGCAGCAAGGACAGCCAGCTGCGGTAATGGGGACATGGTGATCTCAACGGGTCGATGCAACACCATCCGCGTAACAACAAGGAGTGGTGGCATCGATGCGAAGAGTACGGCAGTGGGAACCGCAGCAGCGACGAGAGCTATGGAGACGTTGGAAGGCCGGCGA
>JAEYUC010000056.1 GCA_023433705.1 Pseudomonadota bacterium | reverse complement strand
GCGGTGTTGCTCGGGCCCCGCCCCCCCCCACGCCCCCCGCTCACATGCCCTTGGCGCCCTGGGCCTTGCGGACGAGCTGAACGAATTCGTCGCGATATCCGAACGGATCCTCTCCCCGCGACGCGAGCGCCTGGCGCGCGACGTCGTCGTAGGTCAGAGAGCCGGTGTGCTCGCCGCCGCGCAGCAGCTGCCCGAATCCCGCCACCGCGGTCGAAAACGCGACGTCGCGCGCGATCGATTCGGGCACCTTGCCGGTGTCGACCAGGATCGGCTGCTCGATGAGACGCGATTTGCGTCCGTCGGGTAGTTTGTAGCGGATCTTCAGGAATCCGTATTCGTTCGCCTTGTCCTTCTCTCCCGCGGATTTCGTCGCCGGCGCGTAACGCAGCTCTTCCACGGCTCGAGCCTCGGACTCCACCGGCGTGATCTCGTAGATGGCCGTCACCGTGTGTCCGGCGCCGACGTCACCGGCGTCCACGGCGTCGTTGTTGAAGTCTTCGCGCTTCAGCGCGCGGGTCTCGTAACCGACCAGCCGGTACTCGGCGACGGTCGCGGGATTGAATTCCACCTGCAGCTTCACGTCCTTCGCGATCGTGAACAGCGACGAGCCCGCCTCCCGCACGAGCACCTTGTGCGCCTCGTTGAGCGTGTCGATGTAGGCCGCGACGCCGTTGCCGTTCTGCGCGAGGGCCTGCGCGAGTTCGTCGCGGTAGTTGCCCTGGCCGAATCCGAGTACGGACAGGAACACGCCCCGCTCGCGTTTACGTTCGACGTATCCCTTGAGCTCGTTCGTGCTGTCGATGCCGACGTTGAAGTCGCCATCGGTGGCCAGCAGGATTCGATTGACGCCGTTCTTGCGGAACGACCGCGCGGCGAGGTCGTACGCGAGACGAATCCCGTCCGCGCCGGCCGTCGAGCCGCCGGGCGTGAGACGTGCGATCGCCTCGAGGATCTTCTCCTTCTCGCTCACACGCGTCGGCGGCAGCACCAGGCCCGCGGCGCCCGCGTACACCACGATGCCCACCGTGTCGTCCGGCTTCAGGTTGTCGACCAGCAGCCGCATCGAGTCCTTCACGAGCGGTAGTTTGTCGGGCGCGTTCATCGAGCCGCTGACGTCGATCAGCAGCACGAGGTTCGCATCCGGACGCTGACGCTCGGGCAACTCGTATCCCCTGATGCCGATGTGGATCAGCCTGCGGCCCCCGCCCCACGGCGATTCGCTCACGACCACCGTCGGACGGAACGGCTCTTCACGCGACGCGGCCGCGGGCCACGAGTAATCGAAGTAGTTGATCATTTCCTCGACGCGCACCGCATCCTTCTGCGGCAGCAGGCCCAGGTTGAGCTGCTTGCGAACGAAGCCGTACGACGCGGTGTCGACGTCCGCGGAGAACGTGGACACGGGCGCTTCGGACACCTGCTTCACCGCGTTCGATTCGAAACTCTCGAAGCGGTCGCGGCCGGTTTCCTCGTCGGGAATGGAGGTCGGCACGGCGACCATGCGGATGCGCTCCGGCTCCGCGCGCGGCGGAGACGAGGCCGGCGGCGGCGCGGGACTCTTGTTGGGCGACGTCCGGGCCGCGCGACGCGCGCCGGTCACCACGACTTCGCGCGAGTCCCTCGACGTGTCTTCCTTCTTCACGAGCGGCGAGCGCGTGCGTCCGATCCGGACGCCGGGCACACGCTGCAGCGACTCCGCCACGTTCGCGTCAGGGAACGTTCCGATGTCTTCCGCGGTGAGCGCGTCCGCGGTCGTCGACGCGGGCGCGGTCTGCGCGGACTGCGACTCGAACTCGAGCTGCGCAACACGCTCTTCGGCCACTGCTTTCTCGGTCCCCTCGGCCCGCAGCTCCGCGGGAGTGCGCGCGCTTCGTTCCGCCTCATGCTGCGGCGCCGGCCCGACCGGGTGCATGGGAAAATCCGACGCGTTAGGCACAGGCTCGTAGACTGCGATCTCCGGAGGCGGCACGTTCAACTCTGGCGGCGGCGCTGCATCCGCGGGCTCGGCGATCGCCGGACCTGCGACTGCCGCGGGCGCCCCGGCGGACGCCGCATCCGGCGTTTCCGCCGGCGCCACGGACACGCCATCCGCGATCCGCGGCTCCAGCAGATCCGGATTCCGGTTCAGCATGGGCCAGGTGATTGCCACTCCGATAACCGCAACGCAGATACCCGCGGCCATCGCAAAGTTGCGCGTCTGGCTCATCCACCCGCGCTTCTTCACCGGCAAGGCGGTGACTCCGGCCTCGCTTGTCCTTGCCTGCGACTGCACCCGGGCGAACTCGTCGAGCGCGGCGCGCCGCGCACGCAGGCGAGCCTGCGGATCCGGCGGCGGCGCGGGCTGTTCGAGCACGGCCTTGAAACGTTGATTCATAGGGTGACACTCTGCGTTTCGCACTGTCGCAGGCGCCTGCGGATGGTGTGCAGCCGCCACGAGATCGTGGACTCCGAGACACCGAGCACGGCGCCCGCCTCCGCGTGACTCATTCCCTCCGAGTGCACCAGCAAAGCCGTTTCCTTCATTCCTTCACCGATGTCCTCCAGCTGCTCGAGGACCTGCAGCAGATAGATGCGGTCTTCGGCCGGCGAGGACGTCGCCACGTTTTCACCTTCGCCGATGTCGTCGTGTTCATGACGCCTCTGGCCGCGTTGCCAGTCCTGCGCGCAATTGATCACGAGACGGTAGAGCCAGCTCGTGAAAGCCGACTCGAAACGAAACTGTCCCAGGCTGGCGGCGAGCTTGATGCAGGCGAGTTGCGCGATGTCCTGCGCGTTCGCCTCGTGACCACACCACTTCCATGCGAAGCGGTAGATAGTGTCGTAGTGCAGATCCACGAGCTCGGCGAAGGATTCCGAGTCCCCGCCCTGAGCCCTGCGAATGAGTGCCTGTACGTCCATCCGGTGTGTGTCGCCGTCTCCCGGTCGTTGGACGGAGGAGAAGCCCCTTTCCTTGGAATGAGTTTTTGGAATGAGTTGCCGGAACGGGTCCCGGCCAGAATACCCCGGAAACGCGCGGTTTCCCGCCGGCGGACTTCAGGCGGCGGGGTAACTCGGCATCTTGGCCGGCGCGCCCGGCACTTCGCGCACCAGCCGGGGCACCATGTACCCGGAAACCTGGTTTCCGAGCTGGCGGATCAGGTCCTGGGCCCGGCGCTCCTCGACGTCGAAGTGGGCGGTGCCCCGGACCCGGTCCGGCAGGTGCAGGTAATAAGGTAAGACTCCGGCCTCCACGAGCGCCGCCGAGAGACGCATCAACGTATCGACGTCGTCGTTCACGCCGGCGAGCAGCACCGACTGGTTCAGAACGGTGACGCCAGCGTCGCGCAGTCTCAGGCAGGCGGCGCGCACGTCGGCGTCGATCTCGTTCGGGTGATTCGCGTGGATGACCACGATCGTCGGTAGTTTGATGCCGCGCAGCCATTCGACGAGCCCGTCGTCGACGCGCGACGGCAGGACCACCGGCTGACGCGTGTGCACGCGGATGCGGCGCAGGTGCGGAATCGCCTGCAGCGAATTCGTGAGCGAAGTCAGGCGCGCATCGCTCAGCGACAGCGGATCGCCGCCGCTCAGGATGACTTCCTCGACGCTCGAGTCCGCGGCGATAGCCGCGAGCGCGGCGCCCCAGCGCCCCGCCGTTTCGTCCGCCGCCTGCTCGGCGACCTGTTCCGCGTAGGGAAACTCGCGCCGGAAGCAGTAGCGGCAATGAATCGCGCAGGCCTGCGTCGTGATGAGCAGCGCACGCCCGCGGTATTTCTGCAGCAGGTTCGGCGCGCGCACGGCCGCGGCTTCGTGCAGCGGATCCGGAATGAACCCTTCGACCTCGAGCGTCTCGTTCGCGGCCGGCAGCACCTGTCGCAGCAGCGGATCGTCGACGTCGCCGCGGCGCATGCGCGCGACGTAGCCGCGCGGAACCCGCAGCGCGAACTTCGCGGCGGCCGCGCGCGCGGGCTCGAGTAGTTCGGCATCGAGTCCGAGCTCGCCCAGCAACTCCTCCGGTTTCGTGATGGCGCGGGAGAGCTCCCGCTGCCACGCGGCCTGCGTCACGGCTGGTTTTCCAACGACTTGATCCGGATGTTGCGGAACCAGATGGGCTGGCTCTCCGCCTGCAGCGCGATGTGGCCGAACGACAACTGCAGTGGCGCACCCGCCTCGAGCAGCCGCGCCGCGTCCGGATCCGAGGGATCGAGCTGCGGCCGCTGGTACCGCATCACTTCGACGCCGTCGATCCGCTGGATGATCTCCTCGTTGCCGCGCACTTCGATCTCCGCCTTCACCCACTGATCGAGCGGCGACAGCGTCGCCTTCGCATCGATGATGTGATCGGTGACGAGTTTGCCGCCGCGTTCGAGATTCGTGCCAGGCGACACCGCGTTTCCGGTCTGCGAACCGGCCGTCGTACCGGCGGCGAGGAACTGGAACTCCATGCTGACCGGAAATCCCTGGTCGAGCCTGAGGCTCAGCGGCGATTGCGAATGCACCATGACCCCGCTGTTGAGCTTGGCCCAGGGCGGCGAGTCCTCGATCGCCTTGCCGGTGAACCGATACTCGAGCCTGAGGATGTAGCGCGAATACGGCAGGTTCGTATACAGGTGCCCGAACCGGTCCTCGAACTTCGCGTACTTGTCGTAGCTGACCTTGATGACGCCGTCCTCCACGCGGAACGTGTCGGCGTAGTTTTCGCCGAGCGGATGCTTGTTGATCTTGGGCGTCCAGCCGGCGAGATCCTTGCCGTTGAACAGGTCGCGCCATTCTTCCGCGCACGCCGGCGCGGCGATGCCCGCGCCGAGCGCGAGCGCCAGGACCAGGAGATTCGTGCGAGGCATCGGCCGGGCTCCAGTGATTGCCGGGCGCGGAGTATTTCAGGAAGCCGATGTGAGACCAAGGTGCAATGGCCGCTTTCGCGCCGCCGTTCCTATCCTGCGGCTCGCGCGCGTCTTTTCGACGCCAAGGAGCGGATCATGAGAAGCGCAACCCTGTTGCTGGTCGCGACACTCGCCCTCGCCGGCCCCGCCACCGCGGGAGATCCCTACGCCGACACCATCGAGCTGTTCAAGAACTCGGGCCAGAGCGCGGAGTTCTTCGACAACAGCTACGGGTACGCGGTTTTCCCGACCGTCGGCAAGGCCGGCTTCGTCGTGGGCGGCGCTCACGGCAAGGGCCAGGTCTACGAGCAGGGCGAATACGTCGGCGACGCGAAGGTATCCAAGTTGAGCGTGGGTTTGCAGGCCGGCGGCCAGGCCTACAGCCAGATCGTGTTCTTCCAGGACAAGCGCGCCTTCGACGAATTCACGAGCGGCAACTTCGAGTTCGGCGCCGGCGTGAACGCCGTGGCCATCACCGCCTCAGCCGGCGCCGAGGCCGGCACCGCCGGCACATCGGCAGGCATGTCCGGCGGCAAGAAAGATGCGAAGACCGTGGGCAAGTACCACAAGGGCATGGCGGTCTTCACGATCGTGAAAGGCGGCGCGATGTACGAAGCGTCGCTGGCCGGGCAGAAGTACGACTACACGCCGCGCTCGAAGTCGAAGACCTGAGATGCGCGCCCGATCGCGGATGGCGGGATGGATCGCGGTCATGATCGCGGCGAGCCTGGCCGCCTGCACGCAGGTCGTCCCGAAGCAGGAAAAATCCGATGACGGCCTCGTGCGCGTGACGCGCCCGCAGGTCGACGTGTTGTTCGTCATGCCTGGCACGTCGCTCGAGAAATACCGCAAGGTGCTGATCGACGACGTCGAGGTCACGTTCCGCGGCGGCTGGCAGACGCAGCCCGGCGTGACCGCGGCCGACATCGCGCGGATCCGCCAGCGCGCGGCCGATGGTTTCCGCGCGGTCTTCGCGAGCGAGCTCGAGGACAAGGGCGGATATCCCGTGGTCGACGAGCCCGGGCCCGACGTGTTGCGCGTCAATGCATCCATACTGGAGCTGACGGTCACGTCGCCCACGTCGCCGAGCTCGGACGCGGACCGCACCTTCAACGTGTCGGCGAGCGACATGACGCTGCGCGCCGAGCTGCACGATTCTCAGAGCGGCGCGTTGCTGGCGCGCGCGCTCGATCACAGCATGGGCCGCCAGACCGGCGACCTGCGCGTGATGAGCCAGGCCGCGAACGTGAACGAAGGCGCCCAGTCTTTCGAACTCTGGGCCCGGCTGCTGCGCAACGCTCTCGACGCGGCCCGGTCGGGCGCTCCCCCACCCGTCACTAACTAGTCGAATCCGCGCGCGCGTCGTCCATTGACGCAGTGAAAACGGACAGCCGGCGAGACAACCGGACAGACAGGGTTTCTCCTTATCGGGAATCACTTATGGACAGCGCGTGACGCGCGCGTCATTTATTGGCCGCTGACAGGGAAGTCCCGTCTAACAACTTCGCCGGGACGTCGACATCGTCGTTTTCAGGAGGAGAACGCATCATGGCTCGTTCATTGAAGAACCTGCTGTGGTGCTGCGCGGCCCTGGTCCTGGCGTTCGGCCACGTGCCGGATGCGCTCGCGCAGTCACCCAGCTGCACCGTGACTTACACGTGGCCCACGTGGGTCGGAGGCAATGGCTTCGGCGCCAACCTCGTCATCACCAACAATGGTCCGTCCATCACCAATGGCTGGACGCTCACGTTCGATTTCCCGAACGGGCAGCGCCTGCAGAATGGCTGGCCCGTGGCCTTCACGCAGCCGGCGAACAGTTCGACGCTGACGATTTCGTCCAACGCCGAATGGAACCAGGGTATTCCGGGCGGACAGAGCTTCACCGTCGGATTCAACGGCACATTCAGCGGCGCCAACAACCCGCCGGCCGCGTTCACGTTGAACGGCACGGTGTGCGGCGCGCCGCCCACCAACACGCCGCCGACCGTGACCATGAGCTCGCCGACCGGCAACCAGCAGTTCCCGGCGGGCACGACCAGCGTGAACCTCGCGGCCACCGCGACCGATACCGGCGGCGTGCAACGTGTCGAGTTCCGTGTCGATGGAAACCTGGTCGCGACCGACACGAGTTCGCCGTATTCGTTCACGGCGACCGGTCTCGGACCCGGCGCGCACACCGCGTCGGCGACCGCGTTCGACAACGGCAATCCGCAACTGAGCGCCGTCTCGACGGTGTCGTTCTCGATCGGCACGGCGCAGATGCCGACGATCAGCTTCACGCCGTCGACGTTGTCGATCGCGGGCGGCCAGAACGGTACGTCGTCGGTGCGGCTGAGCGCCGCGCCCGCGGGCACCGTCACGGTCGCGATCGCGCGCACCGGCAGCACCGCGATCTCGCATTCGCCCACCAGCGTGCAGCTCAACGGCACCAACTGGAACACCGGCGTCAACGTGACCTTCACCGCGGCGGCCGGCACGACGGCCGCCAGTTCGACGTTCACCGGCACTTCCTCCGGTTACACCGCGGGCTCCGTGGTAGTCAGTCGCACCACCGGGACCAACGCGTTGTTCCGCGTGAATTCGCAGGGACGCATCACGAAGAACGGCGAGTTGTTCCCGGTGCGCTGCGGCTCGTGGTTCGGCCTCGAGGGACGGCATGAACCTTCGAACGATCCGGTGAATCCGAGCGGCGCCGCGATGGAGCAGTACGTCGGCAACACGTCCTGGGCCAACGGCGGCCAGGGCACGGGCCGCACGATCGCGCAGACCATGCAGGAGATCTCCGGCATGGGCATCAACGTGATCCGCCTGCCGCTCGTGCCGCAGACGCTGAACCCGAACGATCCGCAGGGCACGGGCAGCGTGCTCAAGAATCATTCGTCGGTGCGCATCGCCAATTCGCGGCTCGCGCTCGAGACGATGATCCGCGCGGCCGACGCGGCCAACATCGAGGTGATGCTCGACGTGCATTCCTGCTCGAACTACGTGGGCTGGAGAAAGGGCCGCCTCGACGCGCGTCCGCCGTGGGCCGACGCGGATCGCGACAACTACGACTTCAAGCGCGAGAACTACTCGTGCGCGGCCACCGACAACCCGCCGACGGTGACCACCACGCATCCGTACAACGCGACGCTGTGGCTCGACAACCTGCGCACGCTCGCGGGCCTTCCCGCGTCACTCGGTGTGGACAACATCATCGGCATCGACATCTACAACGAGCCACACGACTACACCTGGGCCGACTGGAAGTCGCTGACCGAGCAGGCGTACGCCGCGATCAACGCGGTGAACCCCAACGTGCTGCTGTTCGTGGAAGGTATCTCCAGCAAGGCGAATGCGCAGGACGGCACGCCCGCCACCACCACGGCCGTGCCGCATGGCAACGCGGCCACCGTTCCGAACTGGGGCGAGAACCTGTTCCAGGCGGGCGGCGATCCGCCGAACGTGCCGCGCGACCGGCTCGTGTGGTCGCCGCACACGTATGGCCCGTCGGTGTTCGTGCAGTCGAGCTTCATGGATCCGGCACAGTCGCAGTGCGCGGGCCTCGAAGGCGATGCGGCCGGCGACGCCGACTGCAACATCGTCATCAACCCGACGCTGCTGCGCTCCGGCTGGGAGGAGCACTTCGGCTACCTCAAGCAGCAGAACTACGCGATCGTCGTCGGCGAGTTCGGCGGCAACCTCGATTGGCCACTCGGCCAGGCAAGCATCCGCGACCGCAACCGCTGGAGCCACATCACGCCGGGCGTGGACGGGCAATGGCAGGACGCCTTCATCGATTACATGGTCGAGAAAGGCATCGAAGGCTGCTACTGGTCGATCAATCCGGAATCCGGCGACACCGCCGGCTGGTACGGCCACGCCTATGACCCGATCAGCAACGAATCGGGTTGGGGCGAATGGCGGCCGTTCGACCAGCGGAAGACGAATTTGCTGAACAGACTCTGGGGCAGATAGGCCCACCGTTCGAGGAGTCTTGCGGCCGGGACTGGCGCCATGCCAGTCTCGGCCTTTCTTTATTTTGTTTTGTTTATTGCTTCCGGGGGGAGAGATGAACAAGAAGAGTCTGTACGTCGCGTTCGTCACGGGCGCGATGCTGGCGCTCGGCGGTCCGATTTCCGCCGACGACAAGAAGGCCGATGTCGGCGAAATGATCGTCTACGACTCGGCGCTCCAGAACGGCTGGGAAAACTGGAGCTGGGCGAAGACCGAGCTCGGCATCGAGCTCGGCGGAAGTCCGCGCCGGCCGATCAAGGTCGAGTCCGCTCCATGGCAGGCGTTGTACCTGCATCACGCGCCGTTCACCGGCTCCGACTACAAGAAGATTTCGTTCCTGATCCAGGCATCGGTGCCCGATGCCGAGGTGCGGCTGTTCGCCCTGACAGACGGCAAGGTCATCGGCGAAGGCCGGCCAGTCAAGTTCAAGAACACCGGCTGGACCAAGGTCGAGGTGCCGCTCGTGACGCTCGGCGTCAAGGATCAGCCGATCGACGGCTTCTGGCTGCAGAACGGCGAGAACGATCTGCCGAAGTACTACGTCACGGACATCAAGCTCGACTAGCTAGGCGGCGGCGAGGTTGCCGCGCAGATCATCGAGCGCACCGACGAAACGTCCGTGCCAGCGAGTCATGTTGTTGGCGCGCAGCGCCGCCAGCATCGACTGGTGTCGCTCACGCCGCTCCTCGAGCGGCATCGTGAGCGCCTGCTGGATCGCGTGCGCCACGCCGCGCGTGTCGTAGGGATTCACCAGCACGGCGCTGCCGAGCTCGTGGGCCGCTCCCGCGAACGTCGACAACACGAGCACGCCCGGATCGGCCGGATCCTGCGCGGCGACGAATTCCTTCGCGACGAGATTCATGCCGTCGCGCACCGGCGTGACGATGCCGATGAGCGAGCAACGCAGAAACCCCATGAGCGTGTCGCGCGGGAAATTGCGGTTGAGATAGCGGATAGGCGTCCAGTCCGGCTCCGCGAAGCGTCCGTTGGCGCGCCCCGTCACCTGCTCGAGCTCGCGCCGGATCTCCGAGTACGCGCGCACGTCGGTGCGCGAGAGCGGCGCGATCTGCATGAACGTGACGCGATTGCGGTTCTCGGGGTGGGCTTCGAGGAAACGTTCGTACGCGCGGAAACGCTGCACGAGGCCCTTGCTGTAGTCGAGGCGGTCGACGCCGATCATGAGCCGTCGGCCCAGCAACCCGGCGACCATCTTGCGGCACTCCTCCTGCTCGACCGCCTCCGCGGCGAGCGCCTGGATCGCATCGACGTCCACGCCGATGGGGCAGACGAGCGTCAGCACGCGGCGTCCGGTCAGCGAAATCGCCGAATCGGTGACGTCTGCTTCGGGCCACACGTGTTTCACCGCGGAGCGGAACGCATCGAGGTCGGTGCGCGTCTGGAAGCCGATGAGGTCGTACGCCAGCAGGTCGCGCAGCAGCTCGGCGAACACCGGCAACACGCGCAGGATTTCGGTCGCGGGAAACGGAATGTGCAGGAAGAAGCCGACGGGCTGGCGCATTCCGGCGTCGCGCAACTTTTGCCCGAGCGGAATGAGGTGATAGTCGTGCACCCAGATCACGTCGTCCGGCGTGAGCAGCCCCGCGAGCTCGTTGGCGAAGCGGTAGTTGGCGCGGTGGTACGCCTCGTAGTGCAGGTCGGAGTATCGGAAGTCGTTGATGAAGCTGTGGAACAGCGGCCAGAGCACCGAGTTGGAGAAGCCGAGGTACGAGGCCTTGTATTCGGCCTCGTCCATGTTCGTGGTCACGTAGTCGACGTGGCCGCGGCGTTCGATGGTCGGCGGCGTGATGAGGTTGGTCGTCTCGCCGCTCCAGCCGAACCACAGTCCGCCGCGACTCTGCATCGCCGCGAGCAGTCCGACGACGAGCCCGCCGGGCGACGCGCCGCGCTTCGGGACCGAAACCCGATTCGAGACCGCGACCAGCCTGCTCACGACGCCCTTCTCAGCAGGAAGGATTCGAGCCAGCGGCGCACCGCGGCGGGATTCGGCAGGCGCCAGTCAGCGGCGACGCGATTTCCCACGCCGATCGCGAGGCCCTTGTAGCGGCGAATCGCGGCGAAACCATCCTGGTCCGTCGAATCGTCGCCGATGAAGATCGGGAAACGTCCCGCGAAAGGCGCCTCCTGCATGAACGCTTCGATGGCCGTGGCCTTGGTGTAGGTCGCCGGCTTGATCTCGAAGACGTGGTCGCCTTCGAACAACTCGAAATTGGACGGCAACGTGGCGACGAACCTGAGCAGCAATGCGCGCAGCGGACCTTCGAGATGCGGCGCGCGCCGGTAATGCAGCGCCGCCGCGCATCCCTTGTCTTCCACGAGAACGCCATCGAGCGAGGCCAGTTGCCCGCGGATGCGATCGAGGAAGTCGCGCAGGCCATCGCCGCGGAACGCGGGCCGCATCCACTTGCCGTCGGCGTCGCGCCGCTCGCAGCCGTGTACGCCCGCGGCCGCGAGATACAGCGGCTCGAACAATTCGTCGATGTCCGTGATCGAGCGACCGCTCACGAACGCGACGGCGCCGTCGCACAAGCGGTCGAGCTGCCGCAGCAGCGCGCGCAGCGGCTCGTCGACGCGTACGCCGTCGGGCGTGGTGGCGAAGTCGAGCAGGGTTCCGTCGATATCCAGGAACAGGCAGCAGCGGGCGGCTGCGGGTAGAGGCGGCGAGGTCATTAATTCATTGTACGAAATCATTGCTAGATATGAACTATTGACTTTGCATAAGCGCGCGGGCCGTCACGGCCTGATACGCTAGGCGCCCGTGAAAAAACGAGCCTTACCCGAAGACGCGGAACGTGCCGCGCTCGAGAGCCGCGCGCTGCTCGCGGCACGCGCGCTGGTCGATCGCATGCGCGCGTTGTATCGCGAGCTCGAACAGATGACGGGCGCGCCGATCACGCTGCACCGTGCATTGGTCTGTATCGGCAACGACCCGGGACTGCCGGCCTCGAGGCTGGCGGCGCAGCTCGGCATGCAGCGCCCGGCGGTGAGCCAGCTATTGAAGAACCTCGCCGCGCGCGGCTGGATCGAGCGGCGCCGCAGCGACGCCGATCAGCGCGCGATCCAGATCCACATCACCGCCGCGGGCAAGTCGATCCTGCAGGCGACCGCGGGCCGCGCGGTGTTCACGCTGCAGCGCGCGGTGTGCAGCCTGCCGAGCCGCGAGCTCCAGCAATTCGCGGACGGTCTCGAGCTGCTGCTCGTGCAGCTTCCGGAGCGTGCCCCGGTGGAAGTCCCGGCGCGCGGCACCAAGAAGACCCGCGCCGCCTGATCGGCACGCACACGGTGCGCGGATGAAAGCCGGCTCCGCGCTCGAAGTTTTCTCCGCGTTCCTCAAGCTCGGCCTCACTTCGTTCGGCGGGCCGATCGCGCATCTCGGATATTTCCAGCGCGAAATCGTCGAGCGGCGTGGATGGCTCGACGCGGCGCGATATGCGCAGCTCGTGGCGCTGTGCCAGTTCCTGCCGGGACCGGGGAGCAGCCAGGCGAGTTTCGCGCTCGGGATGTTGCGCGCGGGATGGGGCGGCGCGTTCGCCGCGTTCGTGGCCTTCACGTTGCCATCGGTGCTGCTGCTGCTGGCGTTCGCCGCGGCGCTGCCCAGGCTCGGACAGCCGCTCGCGTTGGGCGCGATCCACGGTCTCAAGCTGCTCGCGATCGCCGTGGTCGCGCAGGGCCTCACGGCGATGGCCGCGAGACTCGCGCCGGATCTGCCGCGCCGGCTCATCGCGGTCGTCGCGGCCCTCGTGCTGATTTTCGCGGGTGGCGCCGGGCTCCAGCTGATCGTGATCGGCGGCGGCGCGTTGTTGGGGCTTCTCGTCTGCCGACATGTGGAATCCACCCCGGCCGCGGGCTTCGAGCTCCGGTACTCGCACCGCACCGGCGTCGTCTTGTCCGTCCTGTTCGCGGCATTGCTCGCGCTGACATTCGTGCCGGCGGCGCACGAGTCACTGGCGGCGGTCGCGGCCGCGTTCTACCGTGCCGGCGCGCTGGTCTTCGGCGGCGGCCACGTCGTACTGCCGCTGCTGCACGACGCGGTGGTCGAGCCGGGCTGGGTTTCGCAGGCGGACTTCGTGGCCGGATACGGCGCGGCGCAGGCCGTGCCGGGACCGATGTTCTCGCTCGCGGCGTTTCTCGGCGCGCGCATGGAAGGGATCCACCCCGTCACCGGCGCGATCGTCAGCGTCGTCGCGATCATGTTGCCGGGAATGTTGCTGGTCGCGGCGGCGCTCCCGGGATGGCATTGGCTCGCGCGACATCCGCGCGCGCCACGCGCGATCGCGGGCGTGAACGCGGCCGTGGTCGGGTTGCTCGCCGCGGCGCTCTACGATCCGCTCTGGAAGAGCGCAGTGACGGGCGTAACCGACGCCGTCATCGCGGTGGTGGGCTTCGCGCTGTTGTCGTGGACGCGCGCCTCGGTGCTGGTCGTCATGGCCTGGTGCGTCGCGGCCGCGGTGCTGGTCACGGCGTTCGGGCTCTGACTCCCCGGCCCTGCAGTCAGTCAGCGAAGCGCCAGCTCGAGCCGAGTACGCTTCTTGTCGAGCGGATGACTCTGACCGCGCCAGACGAACTCGCCCGGCAGCGCGGCCGGCCGATCGATCACGGCGACGAGTTTGTCGCCCTTCACCCGGTAATTCACGCTCACCGGACCGTGCGGCGTGGCGGCCGTGGCATCGAGCGAGGTCAGGTGCCCGAGATGCGGCGCGACGCGCAGCCGCGAGTAACCCGGCGCGCCAGGCCGGATCCCAGCGACGATGCCTAACAAGTCCGCGGTGGGGTGTGCGCTCCACGCGTGCGTGTCGGAGCGCGTCTGGCCACGAGACTCCGGCCAGGTGGTGTAGTTGAGCTCGAGCAAGGCTCGCCAGGTCGAGAGCAACTCGTGGTACTTCTCCGCCTGCCCCGCGTGTTCGAAGGCGCGCACCAGGTACCACGCGAAGTAGTAGGTAGACCCATACATGCCTTCGGGCGCGTCGATGCCGCGCCCCGGTACGGTGATACGCGCGAGGATCCCCGGCGCTTCTTCCTTCGTCGCGATGTCATACAGCACGGCGAACACGTTCATGTGCTGGCTGAACACCTTGCGATCGCCGTCGTCGGCGAAGAGTCGCCGCTCCGCATCCCAGCAACGCTCGCGGATCGCCGCGCGGGCGCGAGCCGCATTGGCGTTCATATCGGCCGCGCGCGCCGGCTCGCCGTAGGCGGCCTCGAGCGCCGCGCCCTGCCGCAGCGCGCCCACCCACATCGCGGTCGTGAGGCAACTGCCATTGTCGCTGCCCCACGATGGGAAACGGTCGCGGTCGTCCCAGGCCTGACCGGCCCAATCGATGAAGTTCCACTGCGGATTCTTGCCTAACAATCCGTGCGGCCTGCGCAGCGGCTCGAACCAGGCGAGCACCTCGCGCATGCGCGGCAGGTGGCGTTTGACCACGCTCACGTCGGGTTGCTCGAGCGCCCAGTCGTGCAGCATGCCCACCCACGCGAAAGAGAACGTCGCGATGATGTTCGGCTCGCGCGACGGATACCGCCCATGCACGAGACCGCCGTCGGCGCTCGACTCCGCGAACGTGTCGATCGCCTGCTCCGCGAGCCGCGCGTCGCCGGACACCGCGTAAGTGATCAGCATCTCGAGGCGCGTATCGCCCGTGTACTGGAGCTGCTCCCAGAACGAGCTGTCCATGAACGTGTCGTGCGCGTCGACGCGCAACGTGCGCCAGCCGATGTTCCAGATGCGATCGAGCCCGGGATCGCTGCTCGAGAAACGCGCCACCTGCGCGAACGGGTAGCCGGTTTCGTTGACGCGCAGCGCGAGGAGCGTGAGCGGCTCCTGCGCCGTGGTCACCTCGATCTCGAGATAACGCCAGGTGCGCCACCACAGCGGCGCGAACGTGCGCGCCGTGCCATCGGCGATGAACGTGTCGTGGATGCCGAGCGGCGTTCGATCGCCGATCTCGGCTCGGTCGCCCTTCCGCCGCTGCGCGTCGTACAGCGCCTCCGCATACAGCATCCTGATCTGCGCGCCCTCCCCACCCGCGACGTCGAGCTCCGGATAGGCCGAGATCATCTCGTCGCGCGCGATGAGTAGTTTGGCGCGGGATTGCGCCGGGATCGTCACCGGCTTCGCGGGGAACTGGTGCGCGCCGGCGAGATTGCTTCGGACCACGACACCGGGCGCGACCGGCGAGAACGTCTGCTGAGGTAGTTTGTCGGCCACCAGCGTGCGCGCGGCGGCGGCCGGCGCGGGCTCGGCATCGCGCCAGTTGGCGTGTGTCTGCGCGACGAGAAAGTGCGGCTCGGGCTCCACGAGGCCCGCCCAGTTCCAGTCCGCCCGGGCCGCATCGATCGTTTCGGGCGCGCTCGCGACGTAGTACTGCCACGGAATCTGCGCGCTGCCTTTCGTCGCCGTGTGCCCTTCGTCGATCGCGACCCGCCAGCCCGGCGCCTCGGTACCGACACCTTCGCCCATGAGCCGGAAGCCGGTGGCGACGATCTGCTGCGCCATCGGTGCGGCGTCACCGAAATTCCAGACGACGGCCGCGATGACGTTGGGCCCCCGCCGCAGATACGGCGCGAGCTCCAGCGTCGAATAGCGCCAGCTCGCGACCGTGCCCGTCGTCGGGCCACTCCCGACGCGCGCGCCGTTCACGTAGAGCACGAAGCGGTTGTCCGCGGTGACCTGCACCTGCAGGCTCTTCGGCTTCTTCTGGAACTCGACCTCGCGCCGGAAATGCAGCACGACGGGTGTCGCATCCGCGTCCGGATGAGTGATCCAGCCATCCGCGCCCTGCGACAGCGCCGGCTGCGCAACGGATGAAAGACCGACGATCCCGGCGAGCAACAGGATTTTCATGCGCGACATGGCGCGCGAGCATAACAACGAATCAACCGCTCGCGGCCGCGAGCACGTGCGTGACAACTCGACGTTCACCAGGACCTTGCCGCGAGCGCGGCGACTGCCGATGTACGCGAGCGCCTCGGACACCTGGTCGAGGCGATAGCGGCGATCGATCGAGCTGCGCACCTTGCCTGCGCCGGCGAGCTCGGCGACGTGCAACAGATCGGCCTCCGTCACGTCTGCGATGAACGTGATGAACTGTTCGTCCCTGAATTTCGTCAGGATCGCGCCCTGGATCGGCCGGATCAGCGGACCGATCCATGGATCATCCTTGGGTCCACCGATGATCACGATCCGTCCACCGGGCACGAGTACGTCATCGAGATCCAGCAGCGAATGATTTCCGACCGTGTCGACGATGAGGTCGAAGCGCTGTTCCCGGCGCGTGAAGTCTTCGCGCGTGTAGTCGATCACGCGCTCCGCGCCGAGCGAGCGCACCAGTTCGACGTTGCGCGTGCTGCAAACCGCCGTGACCTTGGCGCCCATCGCCCTGGCAATCTGCACGGCATACGTACCCACTCCCCCGGAGGCGCCGTTGATCAACACCCTCTGTCCCGCCACGAGCTTTCCCTGGTCGCGCAGCCCCTGCAGCGCGGTGATCGCCGCGATCGGGATCGCCGCGGCCTCCTCGTGGCTCAGGCTCGCGGGTTTCTTCGCGATGGACCCGCCTTCGCGCGCGACCACGTACTCGCCGAAAGCGCCGCCCACAGTGCCGAACACATCGTCGCCGACGCGCAGGTGTTCGACACCGGGGCCGACAGCTTCCACCGTGCCGGAGAAATCCGCACCCACGCGAATCCCGTCCGGCGCCCCGATGCCGCTCATCATGCGCATGATGTACGGCTTGCCGGTCATCTTGTGCCAGTCATACGGGTTCACGGATGCCGCGCGCACCTTCACGAGCACCTCGTTCTCCGACGGCACGGGCTTTTCGAGCATCACGAGCGCCAGCGTCTCCGGGCCGCCGTAACAGGTCCGGACCACAGCCCTCATGCCCGTCGTGCCCTCCGCGAGCGCGGGCGGCGGGGAACAGGGCGAATCGTGGCTGATCACGAACGCGAAGGTCACGATGGCCATCGAGAGCAATGCGCCGACGGTGACGAGGATCTTTTTCTTGAGCGTCATGGTGTTCTCCCAAACGATGAGCGCGCCGACTATCCATCCGCGGACCGGGCGGAAGCGAGGCGCATGCGACGAACGACGGTTTCGCGGGAGTGAACGACGGCACAGGCCTCCGGATGGATTCGATATAGTCGGCACCATGCACTTCGTCGCCCGACCCACGGCGCCCATGCTCACGCCGGTGTTCGCATGGCCCCGCGTGCGATTCACGTTGGTCGCTTCGTTCGTATTCGGGCTGTTCCTGGGCATCAACAACCCCACGTCCTCCACGGTCCTGGTGATACGCGCGACGATCGTGGGGCTCGCTTGTCTGGTCATGTTCGGCGTTCTCGAGCGGCGCCCGCGACGGTTGCCGAAGTGGGTCGCGCGAGTTCCGCTGCAGATCGTCGGCGTGGCGGTCGTCATTCCCTTGGCCGCGGCGTTGTCGCATGTCGTGACCATGGGCGGCGACCCCCAACTACCCGAGAATGGCCAGCGCATGGCCGGTCTCGGCTGGCTCATCTTCTGGAGCCTGCTGTTCGCACCGTGGATCGCAGTGGGAGCGATCCTCAAGCAAAGGTCCGCGTTCGCGCACGAGCAGGCCCTCGCGTTCGATCTCGAACGCAGCGAATTCGCGCGGCAGGCGCTCGATGCGCGGCTGCGGCTGTTGCAGGCCCAGGTCGAGCCGCATTTCCTGTTCAACACCCTCGCCAACGTCCAGGCGCTGGTCGAATCCGGTTCGCCGCAGGCGTCGAAGGTGCTGGCGAGCCTGGTCGCCTATCTACGCGCCGCCGTCCCCCGCATGGAGTCGCAATTCTCGACGCTCGACCGCGAAGTCGATCTCGCGCGCGCCTATCTCGAGGTCATGCAAATGCGCATGCCCGATCGACTGCAGTACGCGCTGCGCCTCGATCCCGCGGCGGCGCGCCTGCAGTGCCCGCCGATGACGCTGCTCACGCTGGTCGAGAACGCGGTGCGGCACGGCATCGATCCCAGCGAGACCGGCGGTCGGATCGACGCGGACATCCGGCTGCGCGACGGGCGCTGCCTGATGCGAGTGACCGACACCGGCGCAGGATTGAACTCGAAGAGCCAGGGACTCGGCACGGGACTCGCGAACCTGCGCGAGCGCCTGCAACTGGCGTTCGGAGGCGGCGTGTCATTCAAACTCACGGAGTTGAAGCCGCACGGCGTATGCGCCGAGGTTGGTTTTCCCGCACGAACGGTGGCGCCGTGAATGCGCGCCGGCCGACCGCGCTGATCGCGGACGACGAGCCGTTGCTGCGCGAAGCGCTCGAACGCCTGCTCGCAGGAACATGGCCGGAGCTGGAGATCGTCGCGCGGGCGCGCAACGGTCGCGAGGCCATCGAACTGTTCGATGCCCACGGATCCGATGTCTGTTTCCTCGACGTTCAAATGCCCGGCAAGTCGGGCATCGAAGCCGCGCGGCACATCGGCCATCGCGCGCACATGGTGTTCGTGACCGCGTACGACGAATACGCGGTGCAGGCCTTCGCGGAAGGAGTGCTCGACTACCTCGTGAAACCCGTGCAGGCAGACCGCCTCGCGGCCACCGTCGCACGACTGAAGGAGCGGTTGCGCGCCGCGCAACCCGCGCTTCTTACCCAGGCGTTGCTCGATCAGTTCGCCGCGAGCCTGGGCCCCGACAACGCAACTCGCACACTGCGCTGGCTGCGCGCATCGGTCGGGCCGACCGTGCGGCTCATCGCCGTCGAAGACGTCGACTATCTGCGCTCCGACGAAAAGTACACGCAGGTCGCCTGGCGCGACGAAGGCGAGCCGCGCGAAGCGGTGATCCGCACTCCGCTACGAGAACTCGTGACACAGCTCGATCCCGGACAGTTCGCGCAGGTTCACCGCTCCGTGGTCGTGAACCTCCGCGCGGTGAGTCACGTCACCCGTGGCGAGAACGAAACCGCGGACATCCACCTCAAGGGACGAGAGGAAAAACTGCCCGTGAGCCGCACCTATCTACATCTGTTCCGGCAGATGTAGCCGCTCACTCCGCGCAGTGCCAGCCGCTCACGCTTTTCGCGTCGCCGTCGCTCAACAATTGCGCGCGCCGGGGCCACGCGCATAGCCGCCCTTCGGCGAGAGTCGCGCCCGCCGAATCGAGCCGACGCGCCGTCACCTCGTCGGGCGGCGCGCGTTTCTCCACCCACTGTTCGAGCACTCCGATCCAGTCCGCGCGGTCCGGTCCCGGCCCTCCGCCGCAGTGACCGACCCCGGGCATCATGAACAGCCGCGCGTACGAATCGAGGCCGGGATCCACTTTCGCCGCCGCCTCGTAGTACTCGACCGTGCGCGTCGCGGGCAGCGCCGAGTCCGACCAGCCGTGCCACAGGATCAGCTTTCCGCCGCGATCGCGGAACTTGCGCAGGTCCGGATCGGTGGCGTCGAGTAGTTTGGATAGTTCCGCGGTGCGCTCGGGCCAGTCCGCGAAGTCGTAACCGGCGTAGGTCCAGTTCGGATGCTCGAACACGATGTTGCGCGCGAACTGCAGGCCGAACGCGAAATGCAGGTTCGGCACGGTGGGCTGCAGCGGGCCCGTCGCGGGTGAGGTCATCCAGACATCCCATCCGCCCGCATCGTTTTCACCTCCGAACGGAGGACCCGGATAGATGCGCTCCTCACCGATGAGGGCATCCGCGTACACGGCCCGGATCGCCGCGAGTTGCCGGCGCGTGACGCAGCCGGTGGTCATCGTCTCCGAGCAACGCGGCAGCGCACCCGGGTCGAACTTGCACTCGCGCGGATCTCCGATGACCCCGTCGGTGGCGCCGTCCTGCGCATCGCAGCTCTGGAGGAGCGCGTCCGCGAGTAGTTTGCGGTTGTCGGCGGTGATCACCGGCGACTTCACGGCCGCGGGATCCGGAAAGACCGCCTGCTGGTTCTGCAGGAACTCGACCATCATGCCGGTCCAGTCGAAGGCGGGCGCGCCGGCGACGATGCCGTCGAAATCCTGCGGGTAACGCTGCGCGAGCATCAGTCCATGCCCGCCGCCGCGCGAGCAGCCGAAGAAATACGATCCCGCGAGTTTCTTCGAGTAGTAGGTCGCGATGATCTGCTTGGAGACTTCCGCGGTGCGGTGCACCGCGCGATGCGCGAAGTTCTCGCGCGCCTGCGGATTGCCGAGCGCCCACTCCGCATCCGCGAAGTTGCCCTGGTGACCGGAATCCGTGCTCGCGGTCGCGTAGCCACGCTCGAGCGCGGGACGGCCCATCGTCATTTCCGGCATCTGCGCCAGGTTGGCGAGGTTGCCCATGTAGCCACCGCCGCCGCCCATCAGGAATTTTCCGTTCCACTGGTGAGGCAGCAACAGCTCGAAGCCGATCGATCCGTCGATCATGCCTTCGACGCGGCAGGCCCCGGGTCCGGTCGCGCCGGAATCGTGCGGCGCCGCGGATTTGATCGTGACATTTGCGACCTGCGCGCCGGCGAGCGCCGCACAGTCCTTCTCGAGCTGCGCCGCGATCTCCCTGGCCGCGGCCGCGGCGTCGAGCACGGGCTGCGCGGTTTCGGTGTTGCGCGAGCACGCCACGAGCGTGGCCATGGTGGCGAGCACCACTGCCCGAGCGACCTTCATCTCCAATCCAGTTCTTGTTGCGCGCATCGTGAGACTCCCCGGATCGTGCGCATCCTACACGCGAGCGCAGGCGCAGGCGCCGTGGCGTTGTCGGTGCGCCGGCGCCTTGCGGCCCTATCACTCCGGTAGCCCGACTGCCGACGCGGATGTCCGTCCATCACCGATGCTGCCGCGCGGGCGTGGCGCGCAACCTGTCGCCCCCTTTCTCACTCGCGGGAGCATCACATGGCGCGGCAGGAATACACGGACGGCAAACGCCCATTGGCCATCGTCACCGGCGCCTCGAGCGGCATCGGCCTCGAGCTGGCGCGCGTAGCGGCCGAGCGCGGCTACGATCTCATCATCGCCGCCGATCGTTCGATGGAAGAAGTCGTGGCGGAACTGCGCGCCGAGGGCGCCCAGGTCGAAGCCGTCATGGCGGACCTCGCGACGCGCGAAGGCGTCGACGCGTTGTGGAACGCCGTGCAGGGCCGGCCCGTCGACGCGTTGCTCGCCAACGCGGGCCATGGCCTCGGCAAGGGATTCCTGGACCAGGAATTCGAACAGATCCAGCACGTCATCCACACGAACATCACCGGCACAGTCGACCTCATCCACCGCGTTGCGCGCGACATGCGTCGCCGCCTGAGCGGGAAGATCCTGATCACCGGATCGATTGCCGGTTACATGCCCGGCACCTTCCAGGCCGTCTACAACGGCTCGAAGGCATTCCTCGATTCATTTTCCTACGCGTTGCGCAACGAATTGAAGGATAGCGGCGTGACCGTGACCTGCCTCATGCCGGGGGTGACCGACACGGACTTCTTCGCGCGCGCAGACATGCTCGACACCAAGTTCGGGGCCGAGGAGCACAAGGCGGATCCCGCGGACGTCGCCCGTACCGGCTTCGATGCGATGGAGGCTGGCGACGCCGGCGTCGTCGCGGGACTTTCGAACAAACTGCGCGTGGCGCTCGCGAACATCATGCCTAGCGCGATGTTGGCCGAGCAGCATCGCAAGACCGCCGAGCCCGGCTCCGCGCGTAATTGAGGGCAAGACAGGGCGACACGAACCAGGCGCATGCACGCCACACGCTTCATTCGAAACTACTGATCACTTCTTTCAATGGTGGCGGTGAGTGCGCCCTTCGGCGAACACGCAGCTGATCGGGTCGCTGGCCGGGAACGTGCACGCAAGAGCGGCGTCGAGCCGCTCCTGCACATCACGCGGCCGCGGCTCGCCGCTGCGGCGCGGCTCGCCGGGGGCCTCGGTGCCTTCCGCGCCGATCTGCTCGTCGGTCTGGTCGGGGTTTCG
This sequence comes from Pseudomonadota bacterium, assembly GCA_023433705.1. Lineage (GTDB taxonomy): Bacteria > Pseudomonadota > Gammaproteobacteria > Steroidobacterales > Steroidobacteraceae > CADEED01. The sequence continues at coordinate 4,614 of JAEYUC010000056.1, read as the reverse complement.
CTGTTCCATGCCGTGCAGGGTATCGGCATCGATCGTTTCGCCCTAGTTGTGAATCGCTCTCATCGGGTGTGAGAGGAGCCTGACGCGAAGAGCAAGAGACGGATTCTTTCGACCACCTTCGCGAAGGACGAACATGCTTGGCCTCATACACCGGAGGGTCACATGGCACGATCAAAACCGACGACACGAGCGCAGCGCGAGAGCCAGCGCGGCAGCGACGCGATCGCCCTGCTCAAGGCGGACCACCGCCAGGTCGAGGAATGGTTCGAACAGTTCGAGAAAGCACGCAACGACGACCGCAAGCTCGAGCTCGCGGGAAAGATCTGCAACGCCCTCAAGATTCACACGATGATCGAGGAAGAGATCTTCTATCCGGCGTTCTTCGAGGCGACCGAGAACAAGGAGATCCACCACGAGGCGGAAGTCGAACACGAGGGCGCGAAACGCCTGATCGCCGAGATCGAGGCGTCGGGGCCGGACGACGATTACTACGATGCAAAGGTCACCGTCCTGTCGGAGATGATCAAGCATCACGTCAAGGAAGAGGAAAAGCCGGGCGGCATGTTCTCCGAGGCGCGCGACTCCGACATGGATCTCGCCGAGCTCGGCGAGCAGCTCGCGGCGCGCAAGGAAGAGCTGGAAGCCCAGGGCGAGATGCCCTCACCGGGCGCCCGGCGCGAGCGCGGCGAGTCGATGGGCACGCGGACACGGCGCCGCTGAGCCCCGGACCTCTCTAGCTACCTTGAAAGAACGACCGGCGCGGGGACCCGCGCCGGTCTTTTTTTTGCGCCGCTCTCAGTTGCGCTTCTGTTTCGAGGTCTCGCCGTCATCGGAGCCGAGCGTCGTTTTCGAAGACGCGCCCATCGAGGTTTTTCCCGACTGCTCCATGCCTTGCTGCCCGGCGCGCTGGATGCGCAGGTTGTTCTGCACCTCGCTCACGCCCAACTGCTCGGCCACGTCCTCGATCGCGTTCTTGGTATCGCGGTGATCCACCGTGCCTTCGAGCGTGACCTTGCCGACCTGGACCGTCACCGTGACTTCGCTCGCGTCGATGTCGGGATCTTCGCGCAGCCTCTCGCAGATCATCTCCTTGATCCGTTCGTCGCTGCGTTGATATCCCTTCGGCCCCTTGCCGCGGTGAGGTCCTTCGCCGAGTCCATAACGGGAGCCGCCATACTGTCCGGCGCCGTATTGCCCGGACCCTGAGCCGTATTGCTGGCCGCCGCCATATTGGCCACGGCCGAACTGCCGGCCGGATTCGCCGCCCCATCGTTCGCTGCCGTACTGCTGTCCTTCGCCGTACGGCTCATACCACTGGCCGCTGCCATAACCTGCGCCCGAGCCTCGCAGCCCCGAGCCGCCATAACCAAAACGACCCTCCTGGCGGTCGCCGCGCCCGCCTTCACGACGGCCGCTGCGACCGTAACCGTAGTCGCTGTCGGCTCCGTAGTTCGGCTGGCCCTGACTGTAGTTAGGCTGGCCGTAGTTGCCGCCGCCGTATCCCGTATCGTATCGACCCTGCCCGTACCCGGTCTGACCGTAACGTCCCTGGCCGGTATTGGCCTGGCGACCCGGGCGGTCGTAATCGCCCTGCCCGAAATCGCCGTATCCGGCGTAGCCGGCTGTCCGTCCCGTCGAGCCGCTCTCTTCGTTGGTGTCGCGGCGGCGGCCGAATTGCCCGCGGCCCTCGTCGTAGTCCTCCGATCCGGAGTACTGGCCGTATCCGCGCTCGCGCTCGCGGTCACGTTCCCGCTCGCTGCCCCACTGCCGTTCGTCGTCGCCGTTCTCCCAGTAACGTTCGTTGGAGGAGCGTCGCTGCCGGTCCTGGGGATTCCGATACTCCTGTTGCCTGTTCGCCATGAATTCCTCCTGTCTTGAATGCCTGCACTTCGGTCCATTGAAGAGAGCAAGCGGCGTGCCATGCCGGATCGATTCGTTCGCGCCATGCGCGCCGCCGCACGCATGCGCGCGGCGGCGTGAACCGCAAGCGTTACATTTTCACGAGCACTTATTGCGAGCCGGAGTACGGCGTGTCGGAAGCGCGGTCGCGGCCGTCGTTGCAACTGCGCGAATGCGTTGTTGCGGATCGCGTTTCAGCATCGTCCTACCGGCCTCCTCGTTCGCGCCGCGCGATTCGCCAGAGGTTGTTAGGAGACCATGGCGAGCGAGGCGTCGACGAAGCGGAACCGCCGGCTGACACGAATGGAGATCGAACGCCTCGCTGGCAGGCGCGACGCATGACCGATCGGAATCGGTCGCTCTCGAAGGAAGGGTCAATCGCCGCGAGCCACCCTGAGGGGTGTCTCCGTATGCGAACACGAATGGCGGCGCGAATAGATAGATCGCGAGCCGGGCTCGGCAAAACAACGCTGGTGCCGCCCGCTGTGCCCTCTCAAATAATCGCAATGCAGCACATTGGACTTTGGTCTCAGTCCAAGTTCGCTGTGGGTTGAAATCCCGAGTCACTATCGGCCCTTACCGACCTTTACAATGTGCCGGATGAAGACGTCTCGAACGCTGTTGCGCGAGCTCATGGGCCATGCAGCCAATGCCGGCTCGCTCGACGCGGTGTACGAGGCGGCGTTGCAGGGGGTCCAGTTCCAGCTTGGAGTCGATCGGGCATCGATACTGTTGTTCGACGCCGCGGGCACGATGCGCTTCGTCGCGTGGGCCGGTCTGAGCGACGAGTATCGACAGGCCGTGGACGGGCATTCGCCGTGGACGCCCGACGACATCAACGCCCGGCCCCTGCTCATCGGCGATGTCCGGAAAGAGCCGTCGCTCGAGTCGCTGGCCGCGACGCTCGAACGTGAAGAGATCCGCGCGCTCGCATTCGTGCCGCTGCAGTTCGGCGCCAAACTACACGGCAAGTTCGTGCTCTATTACCGCGAACCGCACAGGTTCTCGAGCGCGGAGATCGCGACCGCGGAACTGATCGCCGACTACGTCGTGATGTCGATCGAACATCACCGGCTCGCGGTCGCGCTCAGGGAACAACTCGCCTCCGAGCGCGATCTGCGGCGTCACGCCGAGCAGAGCGAAAGCCGCCTGCACGTCGCACTGGCCGCGGGCCAGATGGGCACGTGGGAGTACGATCTCGTCAACGGCCGTTCGTTCTGGTCGGAGGAACTCGAGCGCATGCATGGCCTCGAGCCCGGTTCTTTCGACGGCAGCGTCGAGATGGTGCTGAAGCTGGTGCACCCGCTCGACGTGGAAAGATTCGCCGACCTGCTGCGAAACTGCAGTCCATCGCGCGATGCCGATCACGAGGTGGAATTCCGGATGTTGCGGACCGACGGTGCCGTGCGCTGGCTCGCCTCGCGCGGGCGCCTCATGGTCGACGAGAACGGGCAGCCGGCGCGGATCGTCGGCGTTTGTGCCGACATCACGGAACTCAAGCGCATGGCCGAGACGGCGCGCGAAGCGGATCGCCGCAAGGACGAATTCCTCGCGACACTCGCGCACGAGCTGCGCAATCCGCTGGCCGCGGTGCGTGCCGGCGTTGCGGTCATCCGCAAATCGCACACGGACTCGGCGGTGGCGGAACATTGTTCGATCGTCGAACGCCAGCTGCGCCAGCTCACCCGCATGGTCGACGATCTGCTCGACGTCGCCGACATCACGCGGCGCGGCCTGCCGCTGGAGAAAACCCGCGTCGAGATCGGCACGATCGTGCGCATGGCGCTCGAGCAGGTGCGTCCGCTCATCGACGAGGCCGGTCATGCGCTGCTCACGCGACTGCCCGTCGAGCCGATTCTGCTCGACGCCGATCCGGCCCGGCTCGTGCAGGTGCTCACCAACCTGTTGAACAACGCGGTGAAGTATTCGCCGCCTGGCGGGCGCATCGAGATCACGGTGCAGCGCGAGTGCAACGAGCTGCGCATAAGCGTCAAGGACAGCGGCATCGGCATCCCCGCGGAAAAACTCGAGTCGGTGTTCGAGATGTTCGGCCAGCTCGATCGCTCGCTCGAATCCGGATACAAGGGCCTCGGCATCGGTCTCGCGCTGGCGCGCACGCTGGTCGCGAAACACGACGGCAGGATCAAGGCTTTCAGCGATGGGCCCGGCCACGGCAGCGAGTTCAGCGTCTGGCTGCCGCTGGCGAAGGCGGGCGAGGCCGTGCGCACGTTGATTCAACCCGTCGACGACTCGGTACCGTCCCAGGGCTGCCGCGTGCTCATGGTCGACGACAACCAGGACGTCGCGACGGCGATGTCGCGACTGATGAGAATCCTCGGCCACGAAGTCAGGGTCGCGAACAACGGTGTCCAGGCGCTCGAACTCGTGGAGACGTTCCGGCCGGATGTCGTGTTGCTCGACATCGCCATGCCGCAGATGAACGGATACGAAGTCGCGCGCGCGCTGCGCTCGCTTCCGCTGGGTCGCAAGCTGGTGCTGATCGCGGTGACCGGCTGGGGACGGGAGCACGACCAGCGCCGCTCCGCCGAAGCCGGTTTCGATCGGCACATGACCAAGCCCGTCGATCCGCTCGCGCTCGAGACTTTTCTCGATTCCGTTGCACGCCGGTGCTCGCGCGAGGAACTCCCCTGGCAGGCCGCGCCCGAGACGCCGCCCGCCTCGACCGCCAGCGCCTCCTTCCCGCCTGGTTAGGTT
>JAEYUC010000029.1 GCA_023433705.1 Pseudomonadota bacterium | reverse complement strand
GGTAGAACACCACGCGATGACGATGCGTCCCCAATCCCACGAATGAGGCGCCTGTACGAATCGGTCTGCCGCGGGCCACGCCGCGCCACATGATCGCGCCGCCCCACTGAATCGACGGCTGCGCGGGATGCATTTGCTGGCGTACGGCCGAATGCAGGCCGTCGGCGGCGACAAGCAAGCTTCCCGCCACCTCCGAACGTGCGCCCGCGCGGTCCTGCAGCAAGACGCTGACGCCGCTGCCATCAGCATGGTTGCGATAACCGGTGACCTTCATGCCGGTGCTGATCGCACGCGGTCCGAGCCGCTCCAGCACCGCGCGATACAGCATCATCTGGAGCTTGCCGCGATGCACGGAGTACTGCGGCCAGTTGTAGCCAGCACGCAAACCGCGCGGCTCGCTGTAGACATCGTGGCCGTTGAGTCCGACCAGTGCCCATTCCTGGGTCTCGATGCCGATCGTCGCGAGCGAATCCGCGCCAAGGCCCAACTCGTAGAGCTCGCGCACGGCATTGGGTTGCAGATTGATGCCGACTCCCAGTGGTTTGATGTCGGCGACGCTCTCGAAGATGCGGCACGGCACGCCGATCTGGTGCAGGGTGAGCGCGGTGCTGAGACCACCGATGCCGGCGCCCGCAATCAGAACTGGAGGGACGCTCATTCAGCGCCCCGGCTCTTGCCGATGTGCTTTCTCCCCCGCTTGTTGTCATCGTTGAAGTCGATGTCGACGGGGTCGTCCCAGGCAGGCTCGGCGAGATAGGTCATGAAGCTGATCCAGTTCGAAAAGGTGCGAATAGTACTTTACAAAAGGCACGGCGCTCCCGCGCCGCTGGCGCAATGTGGACGTGCCCGGGACCGAGAAGTAGTCACTTCGAGTTTCGGCCCGCTGAATACTTGAGATGTGTCACCGTTTCCAGGAAACGGGGAATGTCCCCATTTTCAGCGGGCGGCGATGACAGCGGCCGCGCCGGCCATGGCGGCGCCGGAACTTCTGTTCAATCGGCGCACCGCCTTCGGGGTCGTGAACATCTCGCGCGCACGCGCCGCGAGGAACACGTACGAGAACAACACTGCCGGCTGGATGATGACGATGGCCAGCGAGATCTCGAGGAAGCGCAGGGCGTTCATCGAAGCCAGGTCGACCACCGTGGGCAGGAGCGCGAGGAAGAACAGGATCGCCTTCGGATTGCCGAGCGTCAGCATGAAACTCGCGGCGAACGCGCGCCAGCCGTGCTGCCGGCCGTCGTCGTCGGCCGGGACCGCGACGCGCTCGGCGGGCGCCGTCCAGAGTTTCCACGCCAGGTAGAGTAGATAGGCGACGCCGGCCCACTTGATGGCGACGAACACGGTCGCGGCGGTTTTCGCGATGGCGGCGAGGCCGGTGGCCGCGATGGTGAACCACACGAGGTCGCCGACGAGGAAGCCCCCGACGAATGCGGGTGCGCCCCTGAATCCGTGCGCCAGCGCGCGCGCGACGACCGCGGCGATGCCGGGGCCGGGAGTGGCGACGGTGAGCGCGTAGACCGCGCAGAAGGTCAACAGACCGTAAAGAGTCATCGGGAAATCCGTCCGCGAAGGGGACGGCTATTGTGCAGCGGAATTCAGGTGGCGGTCGAGCCAGGAAATCATCGCGTCGAAGTAGTTCGGCCAGTCGGGCCGGGGTCGGGCCGAACCGAAATCGACGCCGTGCTCCCCGCCGGGAATCGTGATCAGCTCGACGGGTACGTTCGCCTTTTCGAGCGCCGCCTTCATGGCCATTGACTGTGCGTAGGGCACGATCTTGTCGGCGTCGCCGTGCACCAGCATGACTGGCGGCGAGCCTGGCTTCACGTGTGTGATCGGCGAGCCGGCATCGTAGGCGGCTCGCGTCGAGTCCTGCGACGGCGGCGCTTCCATGAACGACACGACGTAGGCCATGCCCTCGACGGTATCGACGTTGCGCAGGTCCAGCACGGGCGCACGCAGCACCACGGTCTGCAGCGCCGCGGATTCGCGATTCACCGGATCCGGATCGTTCGTAGTGCCCGGCTCGGCGAGCATCGCCGCCAGCGCGACGAGATGTCCACCCGACGAACCCGCGACGCCGCCGAGGCGCTTCGCGTCGATGCCGTACTGTCCGGCGTTGTAACGCACGAAGCGGATTGCGCGCTGGACGTCATGGATCGCCGCTGGATAGTGAAACTGCGGCGCTCCGCGGTGATTCAGCGCGAACACCGTGTAACCCGCCGCCGTGAGCGGCGGACCCCAGACGCCTATCTGCTGTTCCTTGAGCGGCGCGGCGCCGTACGCGGTCGAGGCCTGCCAGCCGCTGCCGGAGATGAAGATGACCCCGAGCCCGTTCGGCTTCGCGGGCCGATGCACGTCGAGCAGCAGCGCGGCGCCGGACACCATCCCGTACACGACGTTGCGCTCGACGACTGGCGTTGTCGCCGGCTTCGGCGCGGAGAGGGCAGGTACGGAGAGCGCGACGAGCAGCGCGAACATGCCCACGCGCATTCGCATCAACGGCGTCCCTGGCCTTCGGCCATGACCACTTCCTCGGGCGCGTTGATGAAATAACCCTGGATGAACTGCACGCCGAGCTGCCACAGCACCGCCATGGTGTTCGCATCCTCGACGCGTTCGGCGATCGTCTCGATCTTCGATTTGTTGGCCTGCTCGACGAGCTTCTTCACCATGCCCTGCGTCTCGAAATTCGAGGCGAGGTCCTGCACCAGCGCGCCGTCGATCTTGATGAAATCGAGCGGCAGCGCGGTGAGTAGTTTGGCCGGGTCGCGGCCGGTTCCGAATCGTTCGATCGCGATCCGGAACCCGAGCTTCTTGAGCGCGCCGAGCTGGCTGGTCGCAGCGTTCATGTACTGCTCCGCGATGCTCTCGGTGATCTGGAAGCAGATGCGACCCGGCTCGTGCGTTCCGGTGGCGACCTGGGTTTTCAGCCATTCGAGAAAACCCGGGTCGACCACGCTGTCCTTCGACAGGCGCACGAACAGGCAGCCGGGCTTGCGCTGCGCCGCGAACGACAGCGACGCGCCGACGACCCAGCGGTCGATGTTCTTGAGCAGGTCGTTGCGCTCGGCGGCGGCCATGAACTCGGCCGGCAACACTTCCTTGCCCTGCTGATCGAGCATGCGGACCAGCACATCGAACATGTTCGGGTCTTCGCCCTGCAGGCTCGCCACCGGCTGCTGCACGAGCCGGAAGCGGTTCTCCATGAGCGCCGACTTGATGTGTTTCACCCAGATGCGGTCGTAGGCCTGCACTCGCGTGTCGGTGTCCGCGCGATCGAGGTGATAGATCTGGTTGCCGCCCTGCGAACGGCCCAGGCGCACGGCCTCGATCACGTCCGCGACCACCGCGTCGAAGTTGCCACCGGCCGTGGGCACGGCCGTGAGGCCGATCGTGCAGGTCGTGTGGACGGTGCGTTGTCCCACGGTCGAAGTGGTTTCCGAGAAACGCGCGAGCACCGCTTCGGCCCAGGCTTCCACGTCGTGCGGATTGCCGCGCTCCAGCAATGCGAGAAACGCGACGCCGGCGAATCGGCCCGCGATGTCGTTGGGCCCGAGATAGGACTTGAGCGTCGTCGCGTATTCGGCGACGAGCTGGTCGGAATTGCGCGCGCCGACGTCCTTCTCGATCACCGCGAACTTGTCGGGACGCACGAGCGCCATGAAACGCACGCCGCCGGCGGGCGGGGCGCCGATGCGTGTCTCGATCGCATCGAGCAGCGGCCGGCGCAGTAGTAAGCCGGTGGTGGAGTCGCGCCTGACCGCATCGGTGAGGTCGGTCGTGAGCTGCCGTTCGTCGCGCTTCTTCGCCGGCACCATGATGCGCACGCAGGGCTCGTTCTCGAATTCGCCCGGCGTCAGTACGAGGTCGAGCTGCAGTTGCGTGCCGTCGCTCAGCAACGCGGTGACCTTGAGCGGGTGATCCGACCACTTGCCCTGCGCGCAGGCGACGAGTGCGCCCTTGAGCGCCGCGTGCGAGCGTTCGTCGAACAGATCCATCAGCGGTTGATCGACGACCGCGCCGGCTTCCGCGTAACCGAACAACTCGAGCCAGGTGCGGTTGGCGTCGACCACGATGCCTTCCTGCACCTGCAGGATCGCGTCGTTCGAGCGTTGCAGGACCGATTGCAGCTGGCGGCGATAGTCGCTGGCGGACTGCAGGGTCGTGTTGAGCGCGCGCTCGAGGCGGAAGGAACGCAGCTCGCGCGCGATCACGGACTGCACCCGTTCCGACGCCGAGAGCGACACGACGTCGCGGGCACCGAGCCGCATGCCGGCCGCGATGTCGTATTCGGAAGTCTGCGGGCGCACCAGGATGACCGGCACCTGCGGGGCGACCTGGTCGCGCACCGTGATGGCCTGTCGCGTATCGGCTTCGGAGTTGTAGGCGCAGATCAGCAGCTCCGGGTTGAGCTGCTCCAGCGCTTCACCGAGATCGCGAACGGCCGGAATCCAGGTGCAGTGCACCGGTTCTCCGGCCTTGCGCATCAGGCTGTTGATGAACTCGGACGGCTCGCGCTGCGGCGAAAAGACGATGAGCGGAACGGCAGAATTGTCCGTCAATTGAACTCCCCGAAGTCGGCGGCCGCGAAAGCGGTCCCCAAACAAGCGTGGCGAGTTTAGCACCGGGTCCCCAGGCCGGCCGCCCGGGAAACCGGAAAGTCCGCGGCGCGACGCTCGCGTCCTTCACGCTTATGGCGGGGTGGAGGCCGGGTGGGTATCATGCGCGGTCTTTTTTTCAGGCCCGCCAGACTCGGGCAAACCCGGAATTGCCATGTCCAGTTACACAACCAACGAAATTCGCGGCGGAATGAAGCTCCTGATCGACGGCGATCCTTATGCCGTCATCGACAACGAATACGTGAAGCCCGGCAAGGGCCAGGCCTTCAACCGCATTCGCGTGCGCAACCTGCGCACGGGCCGCACCGTCGAGAAGAGCTACCGCTCCGGCGAGTCCATCGAGGCCGCCGACGTCGTGGATACGGAGATGCAGTATCTCTACAAGGACGGCGATTTCTGGACCTTCATGAATCCCGAGAACTACGAGCAGCTGCAGGCGGGCGCGTCGGCCGTCGGCGAAGCAGCCCAGTGGCTTAAGGACGGCACGGTCTGCATCATCACGTTGTGGAACGGCGTGCCGCTCGTGGTGACCCCGCTGCCCCACATCGAGCTGAAGGTCATCGAGACCGATCCGGGCGTGCGCGGCGACACCGCGACCGGTGGCAGCAAGCCGGCGAAGATGGAGACCGGCGCCGTCGTGCGCGTGCCGCTGTTCATCAACGAAGGCGAAGTGCTGCGCATCGATACGCGCACCGGCGAGTACATCTCGCGCGGCAAGGGCGAGTAAGAAAAATCGGGGACAGATTTATTTGTGCCAGATCACGGTTATCTGGCACAAATAAATCTGTCCCCTTTTTCATCCCGACGATTCGATGAATATCCGCGCGAGCGCTTCGAGGCCGCGCTGATCGGCCTCTTCGAAACGCCGCAGCTTCGGACTGTCGATGTCGAGCACGCCGAGTAGTTCGGTCCCGCGCAGCAGCGGTATCACGATCTCCGAATTCGACGCGGAATCGCAGGCGATGTGTCCCGGAAATGCATGTACGTCCTCGACCAGCACCGTCGCGCGCCGTTCGGCCGCCGTGCCACACACGCCCTTGCCGATCGCGATGCGTACGCACGCGGGCTTGCCCTGGAACGGACCCAGCACGAGTTCGCCTTCCTTATATAGGTAGAACCCCGCCCAGTTGAGATCGGGCAGCGCGTCGTAGATCAGCGCGGAGGTGTTCGCGGCGTTGGCGATGAAGTCGCGTTCGCCGGCGAGCAGGGCGGTGAGGTCGCGTGCGAGATCGCGGTAGGCCGACCCGGTGTCGCTGAAATCGTAGGCTTTCGAGACGTGGCTCATTCAGGCGCGCTCCAGCGGAAATGCCAGCACTTCATCGATGCGCGCCGCGCCGGCGGCGAGCATCAACACGCGATCGAAACCGAGCGCGACCCCCGCGCAATCGGGCAGTCCCGCGTCGAGCGCGGCGAGCAGGCGTTCGTCGAGGGCCGTCTCGGGCAGGCCGCGCGACCGGCGCGCCGCCTGGTCCACCGCGAAGCGATGGCGCTGTTCGTCGCTGCTTGCCAGCTCGTGATACCCGTTCGCGAGCTCGATGCCGCGATGGTACAGCTCGAATCGCAGCGCGACCCGCGGATCCGCGTCATCGAGCCGCGCGAGCGCGGCCTGCGAGGCGGGATAGCGATGCACGAACGTGAGTGCGCTCGTCCCCAGTTGCGGTCCGACTCGTGCGCCGACGATGAGATCGAGCAGTTCGTCGCGTCCGGCCGTGGCGGCATGGTCGTCTGAGAGGCCGAGTTCGCGCGCCGCGCCGCGCAGGGCTTCGATGCGGTCCGTCAACGGGTCGATGCCCGCGAATCGCCGCACGGCTTCACGATATTCCAGGAACTCCGTGGGTAGTTCGGACTCGCCGCGGCCCAGCAACCCGCGCACGAGATCCGCGACTTCCCGCATGAGTTGCTCGAACGTGAACCCGAGCCGGTACCACTCGATCATCGTGAACTCGGGATTGTGCTGCCGCCCGCGTTCGGCGGCCCGGTACACGTGGCAGATCTGGTAGATGTCGCCGCTGCCGGAGGCGAGCAGGCGCTTCATCGCGTATTCGGGCGAGGTGTGCAGATAGAGAGGCGTCTCGAGACCGGCGAGCGCGACACGGGCGCTCGCGAGGTTCACGTCGGATACGGGCGCATTCACGAGCGCCGGCGTTTCCACCTCGAGCACGTTGCGCGCGCGAAAGAACTCGCGGGCCACATGCAACGCCTCGGCCCGGCGCCGCAGCATCTCGAGCGATGCCGTGGGACGCCACGCGACCGGATCGTTCATCGCGCCGCCCAGGGTTCCAGCGTGCCGATGCGTTCGCCCATGCGCACGGTGCGGCCGGCAGTCAGTGTCGACGCCCAGGTCGAAGTTCCGGGCGGCAACAGCAGGATGATGGTCGACCCCATGTTGAAGCGCGCCATTTCCGCGCCCTTCGGTAGTTCGGTCGGGGCCAGCACGCCGTGCACCGGCAACGGGGTCACTTCGTCGCGATACTTGCGTGGCGTGACGTCTCCATGCCAGACCGTGGCCATGCTGCCGACGTTGAGCGCGCCGACCAGGACGATGCCCCAGGGTACGCCGGCGGAGTCGAAGCCGCAGAACACGCGTTCGTTGCGCGCGAACAGCCCGGGCACGAGCTGTGCGGTGGTGCGGTTCACGCTGAACAGTTTGCCGGGCACGTAGAAGCTCTCGCGCAGCTCCCCCGGCAGCGCCATGTGGATGCGATGATAGTTGTACGGCGCGAGGTAGATAGTCGCGAAGCTGCCGCCGGCGAAGGTCCGTTCCCAGGCGCGGTTTCCCGCGAGCAGCGCGCGCAACGTGTATTCGTGTCCTTTGGCTTGCAGCAGGCGGTCCTCGCTGAGCCTGCCGGCTTCGCTCACCGTGCCGTCCACGGGGGAGACGATCGCGCGCGAATCCGGGTCGATCGGCCGCGTCTCGGGTCGCAGCGCGCGCGTGAAGAATTCGTTGAAGCTCGCGTAGGCGGTGGGCTCGCGCTCGACCGCGTCGCTCATGTCGGGTTTGAAACCGCGCACGAACAGGCGGATGAGCGCGTTCTTGAATACGGTGGCGCGCGATCGCGTGGCGGCGAGCACCAGGCGCGAAATCCCGTGTTGTGGCAGCAGGTGCTGAAGCGCGACGAAAACGCGGCCCGCCGCGCCGGGAGATTCGTCCATCATGTGGCAGGGGCGAGCAGGATGGGCTTGAGCGTCTCGAGGTCGCGCGCCAGCGCATCGACGCGCAGCGGCGGCGTGAAGACCGCCACGATGCGCGCCTGCGAATCGAGCGCGAATACGGTCGCGGAGTGGTCCATCGTGTAGCCGCCTCCGGGCAGATCCACGCGGGCCGACGCCACGCCGAACGCGCGCGTGACCTTCACAATCCCGGGCGCATCGCCGGTCAGGCCGATAAACTCGCTGCCGAATGAATTCACGTACCTGCCGAGCTGTTCGGGCGTGTCGCGCTCCGGGTCGACACTGATGAGCGCTACCTTGAGTCCCGGCACGGCCGCCTTCTTCTGCGCGCTCGCGAGCAACGCGAGCGTCGTCGGGCAGATGTCCGGGCAGTTCGTGAAGCCGAAGAACACGAGCGTCGGGTGGCCACGCAGCGATGCGGGCGAGGCGGGCGCGCCGTGGTTGTCGACCAGCGAGAAATCCGCGAGCGCACGCGGCGTCGGAAACGCCGTGCCGCTGTCGAGCGCCGGCGGTGGCGGCGCCACCGTGCGACCCACGTTCTGCCCGACATACACACCGGCGATGGCCGCGGCCAGCGCGATGGCCGCCCAGCTCCAGAATTGACGTTTGTTCATGCCGCGATTATCCCACACACCCACGGTCGGCGACCTGATCGCGAGCGTCACGCGGCGGCTGACGCGCGCGCGGGTTTTCTTCGGACACGGCACCGACAACGCACGCGATGAAGCCTTCGCGCTGGTTTTCCACGTCATGAAGCTGCCGCACGACTCGCCTCCACGGGCGCTGGCCCGTCGGGTCAACGATGCGCAGAGAGCCCGGGTCGACGAACTGCTGGAGCGGCGCGTCCGCGAGCGCGTGCCGCTGCCCTACCTGACACACGAAGCGTGGTTCGCAGGTTCGCCTTACTACGTCGACGAGCGCGTGCTGATCCCGCGTTCGGCCATCGCCGAGCTCATCCTCAACCGCTTCTCACCCTGGATCGACGCGCGGCGCGTGCGCGACGTGCTCGACATGGGCACGGGTTCGGGATGTATCGCGCTGGCCTGTGCCCAGGCATTCCGCCGCGCGCGCGTCGATGCGACCGATATCGACCCCGGCGCGCTCGCGGTCGCCGGCATCAACCGGCGGCGGCTGCGCCTAACACGTCGCGTACGGCTCATCGAATCCGACCACTTCGCGGCGCTTTCGGGCCGTTCGTACGATATCATCGTGAGCAATCCACCCTACGTGGGCGCACGCGAAATGCGCGGTTTGCCGCGCGAGTACCGGCACGAGCCTCACCATGCGCTCGCATCCGGTCGCGAGGGTCTCGATTCGGTTGCGGTCATCCTGCGCGAAGCGCATCGGCACCTGCGGCCGCTCGGCCTGCTCGTGGTCGAAGTCGGCAACACCGAGCGTGCGCTGGCGCGCGCGTATCCGCGAGTGCCGTTCACGTGGCTGGATTTCGAACACGGCGGGGGCGGAGTTTTCCTGCTCACGCGCGAGCAGTTGGCAAAGGCGCACTCACATGTCCGGTAATTCGATTGGCAGGTTGTTCACGGTCACGACTTTCGGTGAAAGCCACGGGCCGGCGCTCGGATGCATCGTCGATGGTTGTCCGCCGGGACTGCCGCTCACCGAGGCGGATCTGCAGGGCGACGTCGACCGGCGCCGCACGGGCACCTCGCAGTTCGTGAGCCAGCGTCGCGAAGGCGACGTCGTGAAGATCCTGTCGGGCGTCTTCGATGGTCGAACCACCGGCACCTCGATCGGCATCCTCATCGAGAACACCGACGCGCGCTCGCGCGACTACGAGAAGATCAAGGATCGCTTCCGCCCCGGTCACGCCGACTATACGTACCAGCAGAAATACGGCTTTCGCGATTATCGCGGCGGCGGCCGTTCCTCGGCGCGCGAAACGGTGATGCGCGTGGCCGCGGGCGCGATCGCGCGCAAATACCTGCGCGAGAAGATGGGCGTCGCCATCAGCGGCTATCTATCGCAGATCGGCTCGCTGACCATCGATCCGGTGAAGCCGGAGGCGGCGTACGAGAATCCATTCTTCTGTCCCGATCCGTCGCGGGTGCAGGAGCTCGAAGACCTGATGTGGAAGATCCGCGGCGAGGGCGATTCACTCGGCGCCAAGGTGACGGTCGTCGCGAAGGGTGTGCCGCCCGGCTTGGGCGAACCCGTGTTCGACCGGCTCGACGCCGACCTCGCGCACGCGATGATGAGCATCAACGCGGTGAAGGCGGTCGAGATCGGCGCGGGAGTCGCTGCGGCCGCGCAGCGCGGCAGCGAGCATCGCGACGAACTCACGCCGCAGGGATTCCTCAGCAACAACGCGGGCGGCATTCTCGGCGGCATTTCGTCGGGGCAGGACGTCGTCGTACACGTCACGCTCAAGCCGACTTCGAGCATCCAGGTGCCGGGCAAGACCATCGACCTGAACGGCAATCCGGTCGAAGTCGTCACCACCGGTCGTCACGACCCCTGCGTCGGCCTGCGCGCGACGCCGATCTGCGAAGCGATGCTCGCCATCGTGCTCATGGATCACTGCCTGCGGCACCGGGGTCAGAACGCCGACGTGCGTTCAGCCACTCCCGTCATCGCCTGACGTCCCGCGGGCCGTTGCGTGCCCGCCAACATGGAAACCCCGAGGGTATTCGCGCCCGGCGGACGTACGAAATCCACGGGTTACACCCGTATTGCGACGTGTTAGAGCATCGAACGCGAAACGGGACACGTT
>JAEYUC010000107.1 GCA_023433705.1 Pseudomonadota bacterium | reverse complement strand
GGACCGTTGGTGCGGGGTGAGAAAAAGCGGAGTTAGCTTCCGCGGGGCGGGCGCGGGGGCAAGGGGGAGCTAACTCCGCTTTTTCTCACCCGGCACCAACCCGTCTAGCGGTGGAGGTTGATGGTGTCGCGGAGGTCGGTTGCGGCCTTGCGAGCGGCTTCGGCGAAATCCGCGCCCGAGCTCGCGTAGAGAATCGCGCGCGACGAACTGATCACGAGTCCAGTGCCGGCGGAGGTCTTGCCCTTCGCCATCACCTTCGCGACGTCGCCACCCTGCGCGCCCACGCCGGGCACGAGAAAGGGTAGATCGCCAACGCGCGATCGGATGTCCGCGAGTTCCTCGGGATAGGTCGCACCGACAACCAGCATGCAGTTGCCCGCGGTGTTCCATTCCTTCGATACGCGTTCGGCCACGACCTGGAACAGCTTCCTGCCGCCGACGTCGAGATCCTGGAAGTCCTTCGCGCCGGGATTGCTGGTGCGGCAGAGGATGATGACCCCCTTGTCCTCGTGTTTGAGGAACGGCTCGACCGAATCGCGCCCGAGATACGGATTCACCGTGACCGCGTCCGCGCCGTAACGCTCGAACGCTTCGTGAGCATATTGTTCGGCCGTGCTGCCGATGTCGCCGCGCTTCGAATCGAGGATCACGATCGCGTTGGGCGCCGTCGCCTTGATGTAATCGATGGTGTGTTCGAGCTGATTTTCCGCCGCATGCGCCGCGTAGTGCGCGAACTGCGGCTTGTACGCGCAGACGAGATCGCGCGTCGCGTCGATGATGGCCTTGTTGAACTCGAAAATGCCGCCGGGCGCTTCGCGGAACCGGTCGGGAAACTTCTTCGGCTCGGGATCGAGTCCGACGCAGACCAGGGAATTCGTCGCCTTCCAGGCCGCGGCGAGTTTCTCGCCGAACGATCGAGCCGCCATTATCTAACTACCTCGAGATACTCCAGCATCATGATCTTGCGCCCGAGCGACTCGAAGTTCACCTCGATGTTCGCCTGCGGGCCCTGGCCTTCCACTTTCAGGATCACGCCTTCGCCGAATTTCTTGTGCCGCACGCGCGCGCCGAGTTTGACGCCGGGCGCGAGCTCCTCGACCGGCGCGCGGAACCGCCCCGCGGCCACGGGGCGCGAGATCTGGATGCGCGGCCGCACCTCTTCCACGAGTTCGTCCGGGATCTCCGAGATGAACCGCGACGGCGTGCCGAAGCTGTCCATGCCGTGCAAGCGCCGCTGCTCGGCATAGGTGATGTACAACTGCTTCATCGCGCGCGTAGTGCCCACGTAACAAAGCCGCCGCTCTTCTTCCAGACCTTCCGGATCGTTGAGCGAGCGCTGGTGCGGGAACAACCCGTCTTCCATGCCCGCGAGGAACACGATCGGGAACTCGAGCCCCTTCGCCGTGTGCAGCGTCATCATCTGCACGCAGTCTTCCCAGGCCTCCGCCTGGCCTTCGCCCGACTCCAGCACCGCGTGCGCGAGGAATGCCTCGAGCGGCGGCAGTTGTTCGGTTTCGGTGTTCGCGACGTCGGGCGAGAACCCGCGCGCGGCGGAGACCAATTCGTTCAAGTTCTCGACGCGCGCCTCGCCGCGATCGCTCGCCTTCTCTTTCTTGTAGTGCTCGACCAGTCCGGAGTTGCTGATGACGTGATCGACCTGCTCGTGCAGCTCGAGGCCCTGGATGTCCGCGCCGAGCTGCTCGATGAGTTTCAGGAATCCGTTGACCGCGGCCTCCGCCTTCGGTCCGAGCGTGCCATGCGCGACGCAGTGCGCGGCCGCGGTCCACAGGTGCGTGCCCGCGGCCTTTGCCTGCTCGCGGATCACGTCGAGCGACTTCGCGCCGATTCCGCGCACCGGCAGGTTCACCACGCGCTCGAACGACGCATCGTCGGCATGATTCGTGATGACGCGCAGGTACGCGAGCGCGTCCTTGATCTCCGCGCGCTCGAAGAACCGCAGGCCGCCGTAGACCTTGTACGGAATGCGCGCCGAGAGGAACACTTCTTCGAACACGCGCGACTGGGCGTTGCTTCTATAAAGAATGGCCACGTCGCGCCGCGCGCCGCCCTGGTTCATCCAGTCGCGGATGCGGTTCATGACGAATTCGGCCTCGTCGCGTTCGTTGAACGCGGCGTAGAGCCGGATGCGCTCGCCCTCGGCGCCCGAGGTCCAGAGATTCTTGCCGAGCCGGCCCGTGTTGTTCGCGATCAACGCGTTCGCGGCCTTGAGGATGTTGCCGGTCGAGCGGTAGTTCTGTTCGAGACGGAACATCTTCGCCGCGGGAAAATCCTTGGTGAAACGCGTGAGATTCTCCACGCGCGCGCCGCGCCAGCGGTAGATGGACTGGTCGTCGTCGCCCACCACGAACGGCGCGCCGTCGAGGCCCGCGATCTGCAGCGCCCAGGCGTATTGAATGGCGTTCGTATCCTGGAACTCGTCGATCAGCACGTGCTGGAAGCGCCGACGATAGTGATTCAGGATCTCCGGCCGGTCGCGCCACAACTCGTACGCGCGCAGCAGCAGCTCGGCGAAGTCCACGACGCCGGTGCGCTGGCACTGCGTCTCGTATTCGCTGTAGATGCGGATGAGCTGCCGGCGCGTGGGATCGCCCGCGTCCTTGAGCACGCCCGGGCGCAGCCCTTCATCCTTGTTGTGATTGATGAACCACTGGATCTCGCGCGGTACCCAGCGTGCCTCGTCGAGCTCCATCGCCCTGACGATTTTCTTGATCAGGCGCAGCTGATCCTCGCCGTCGAGGATCTGGAAACTCTGGGGCAGGTTCGCGTCGCGCCAGTGCAGGCGCAACAGGCGGTGCGCGATGCCGTGGAACGTGCCCACCCACATCGCGCTGCCGGGAATGCCTAACAACCTTTCGATGCGCGCGCGCATCTCGGCCGCGGCCTTGTTCGTGAAGGTGACCGCCAGGATCGAATGCGGCGAAGCGCCTTCGTTCTGGATGACCCACGCGATGCGATGCGTGAGCACGCGTGTCTTGCCGGAGCCCGCGCCGGCGAGCACGAGCACGGGACCGACCGGCGCGGAAACGGCGGCGCGTTGCGCGTCGTTCAGGCCCTGGAGAATGGGGGAGGTGTCGTTCATCGGGGCGCGAATAATACCGGTGCCCGGAACGCGAGTGCAGTTCAAATTTCCTTGCGGACGCCACCGTTTCGGCCGGCGTTTTCCGTCGTCGGCGTCAGCCCTGGGGATTCTCGTTCGCCTGGGCGTCCAGCTCGGGCTTGTTCGGCGTAATGACCTTCTCGTCGAAGTAATTGACGATCGCGGCGGCGAGCGCGAGGAACACCGGGCCCACGACGACACCGATCGCGCCGAACGCGGCGATGCCGCCGACGACACCGACGAACACCGTGAACGCCGAAACCGGCGCGTATCGCGCCACGAGTATCGGCCGCATGATGTTGTCCGACGTGGAAATGATGCCGCCGTAGACCAGCATGAACACCGCCATTCCCCAGCGCCCCGAGTAGGCGAGATACAACACCGCGGGAATCCACACCAGCGCCGCGCCGCCGGCCGGCAGCAGCGCGAGCACGGTCGCGAGCACTCCGAAAACCACCGGCGAAGGCAGACCCGCGATCGCGAATCCGATCCCCACCATCGCGCCCTGCAGGATGGCCGTGAGTCCGGTGCCGTAGAACACGCCACGCGTGACACTCGAGAGATGGTTGAACAATTGTTCGCGATGTTCCTCCGGCACCGGGATCAACCGCTGCAGCCGGTTGAACATCGCCGCGCCATCGCGAAGCATGAAGAACAGGATGAACAACATGAAGAAGAAGCCGACGAGCGTGCCGATCGCCGACAGCACGAAGCCGCCGCCCACGGTCGCGACGTTCTTGAGCAGTCCCTGCGCCGAGTTCGTGATCCAGTTCTGGATGTCCGCTCCGCTCACCTGGAGCTGTTCGCGCGCGACTCGCGCAACCGGGCCGATCACCGGATATCGCTCGAGGTTCAGGAACAGGCTGCCGTCGAGCTTCACATCGCGCTCCTGGATGTAGTCGACCAGCCCACGCGCCTGGTTCACGAACGTGATGCCTAGAAAACTCAGCGGCACCAGGAGTACGAAGGGAGTGAGGGCCGTGAGGAGGCCGGCGGATACACCGTTCCGTCCCTTGAGCTTGCGGGTCAGCCATGTGTGCAGCGGATAGAGGATGAACGCGAGGAAGATCGCCCAGGCCATCGAACCCGCGAAGGGCTGGAGGACCAACAACAGCAGATAGCCCATCAGCGCGGCAAGCGCGACGAAAAAGGCCTTGGTATAGAACTCCACGCTGCGGGCTCCTGGGACGCGGCAGACTGAATGTACGCGATTGAAGGGCGGCGGTCATTCGGACGGCGGCGTGATAGCGTTCGGACATGACTCCACACCAGATAGTCGTCGTCGTGCTGCGGCTGATCGCGCTGATCTGGCTTCTCTACACGCTCACGCACGTCTTCGGATTGTTCGCCGTGATCCGCGCAGATCCGGAAGCTCTGGTGAGCCGGCCCATCGTGATGTTTTCGGCCGCGTTCCAGGTGATCGTGTGCCTGGTGTTGTGGTTCTTTCCGTCGACGATCGCCGCCAACCTGCTGCGCTCCGCGCCCGGCGCCGAAACGCCCGCACCCACCCGGTCGATCGCCGACTGGCAGGTGCTCGGCGTCATCTTCGTGGGCCTGCTCGCTCTGGCGCGCGCCATTCCCGACTCGATCTACTGGGTGACCTATGCCGCGATGGCAACGGGATACAACCTGAGCTTCTTCGATCTCGACGCGGACCAGAAGGCCAACGCGCTGGCCACGGTGTTCGAGCTCGCGATCGGGCTCACGCTGGTGTTCGGCGCGAAGTCGGTCGCGGCCGTGCTGTTCAAGGTCCGCGACGCGGGCAAGTGATCATGCCGAGTCGGGTGATCCACCACGTCGACCTGCCGGTGAGCGATTTTGCCCGAAGCCGGGCTTTCTACCGGGCGCTCCTCGCCCCGCTCGATCTCGAGCTCGTCCTGGAATTCGATCACGGGGGTGGGCGCTATCTCGCCGGCTTCGGCACCGCGCCCGATCCTTCGTTCTGGATCCGTTCGGGCGTGCCGTTCACCGACCGTCAGCACGTGGCATTCGTCGCGCCGTCTCGGGCGGCGGTCGATGCGTTCCACGCCGCGGGGCTGGCCGCGGAAGGAGCCGACAACGGCCCGCCGGCATTACGCCCGCGTTACGAGCCCGACTACTACGCCGCCTACATACTCGATCCGGACGGCCACAACATCGAAGCGGTATTCCGCGGCTGACGTCAGGCCCGTTCCGAGCTGGCTTCGACGGGATGATGTGCCGCGGCGGCGCGCGATGTACCGAGAATCGACCCGATGATCACGAGCGGAAACCCGATGGCCATGCCGAGCGTCAGCGGTTCCTGCAACACCAGCGCGCCGAGCACGATGGCCACGGCGGGATTGACGTAGGTGATCACGGTCGCGCGCGCCGGCCCGACCTCCGCGATGAGCGCGAAGAAGACGATGAACGCGATCGCGGTACACAACACGCCGAGCCCGACCACCGAACCGGCGGACTGAAGCGACACTTCCTGCGGCCACAGGAACGGCACGAGCGGCGCATATATGAGCGTGGCCACGATCAGCGAGGCCGTGATCACGCCCATCGCCGGCACGTCGCCGAGCTTGCGATCGATGATGATCGGCCCGATCGCGTAACACAGCGAAACGACGATGGTCGCCCCGACGGCCAGGAAGTCGGAGAAATGGATGTCGAGCCCGACGAGCAGCGCGACGCCCGCGAAGCCGATGACGAGACCCAGTATGCGGCGCGCCTCGAGACGTTCGTGGCCGAGTCGTGTGACGATGATGGCCGCGAACAGCGGGACCACGGCGATCAGCAGACCCGCCGTCGAGCTGTTGATCCTCGTCTCGGCGTGCCCGAGCAGTACCCACGGAATGCTGATCTCGATCAGCGTGAACGCCAGTAACCACTTCCACTTGCGAAACGCGGGGGCGAGGGCGTTACGATGCAGGGCGAGCGGCAGCAGCAGCAGCGCGCCGATGAACGTGCGCCCGACCGCGACGATGAGCGGATCGAGTTCGACGACCGCGATGCGGATGAGCAGGTAGGGCATTCCCCACAGGAGGCCCAGCGAAATGAACAGGATCCAGCCGCGCTTCGACATCCACCCATTGTAGGCAACCGCATCATCGTGCGTCGCTCGCATTGACCAAGGAATTCTTGTGCAGGCAAAAGCTTCACTAACTCCGATCGGGCCACCTGTTGCGGAATTGCCAGTGCACGACGTCGCTCGCGCACAGGACCACTACCGGGACGCGCTGGGATTCGAAATCGGCTGGACGTACCCGGGCGGCGAAATCGGCTCGGTGCATCGTGCGCCCGCGGTGATCTTCTTCCGCAGGCGCAGCGGACCCTTCGAGCCCGCCGTGCACTGGATCTTCGCGCAGGATGTCGACGCCACCTACGCGGAATTGAAGACATCGGGCGCGAACATCGTCGAGCCGCTCGAGAAGAAGCCTTGGGGTCTCACGCAGTTCACGGTCGAGGACCTCGACGGTAATCGCTTCTACTTCTACCGCGACTGACACGGCCCATGACGACGACGATTCGCACGATCCAGGCCGACATAACGACGCTTCGCGTGGACGCGATCGTGAACGCCGCGAATTCCTCCTTGTTAGGCGGCGGCGGAGTCGACGGCGCGATCCATCGCGCCGCGGGCCCCGAGCTGCTGCACGAGTGCAGGCTGCTCGGTGGCTGCAAGACCGGTGACGCGAAACTCACGAAGGGTTATCGGCTGCCGGCACGCTACGTCATTCACACCGTGGGTCCGGTGTGGAACGGCGGACGTGCCGGTGAGGCGGAGCTGCTCGCATCCTGTTATCGCCGCTCGCTCGAAATCGCGGTCTCGCGCGGCATCGAGACGATCGCGTTTCCGAGCATCAGCACCGGCATATACGGCTATCCGATCGAGCTCGCCGCGCCCATCGCCATCGAAACGGCCCTCGGGACGACCGACGCGCTCGAACGCGAATTCGGCACGATCCGCGAGATCACGTTCTGCTGCTTCTCGGCCTCCGATCTCGCGCACTACGAGCGATTGTGCGGAAAAGCCGGACACTGAGTTCGGCGAAAAACCCTTGTGCTCGCAAGCCGAAATGAAGATGCTCCCCGGCGTCGCGGAAGCTAGTTAGACGGGACATCCATGCCCATCCAGTACGTGAGCGTCGAGGAAGCGATGACACGCGATGGCCTTCGCATGGTCGTCGTCGGCAATGTGCCGAGCCCGTGGGGCGAAGCAGTCAAGGGCATCTTCCATCTGAAGAGCCTTGAATGGGTGGGAGTGCGTCTCGTGTACGACAACGACGCGCTCAAGAAGTGGACGGGCGGCGAACTCAGCGGTCCGGTCGTCTTCTACGAGAAGGAGCATCCGCGCATCGGCTGGGCCGAGATCCTCATGCTCGCGGAGCGCCTCGCGCCCGAGCCCGCGTTGCTGCCTGCGGATCCGCTTGAGCTGTCGCGCATCGTCACGTCGTGCGATCTCTTCTGCAATCAGAACGGCCTCGGCTGGGTGCGGCGCCTGCAGACGGTCCACGCGGGCCTCAATGGAGAGGGCGGATTCCCCCCGCGGATCGCCGGCTACCTCGGAAAGAAATATGGATACACACCGGCGACCGGCGCAGCGGCCGGCGCGCGCGTGCGCGAGTTGTTGGGCCGCTTCGCGGGCGAGTTGCGGGCGTCGCGCGGCCCGTATTACCTCGGCGACCGCCTCACCGCGCTGGACGTCTACAGCGCGACCTTCATGGGACTCTTCCAGCCGTTGCCCGAGACGCTGTGCCGAATCGACCCGTCCATCCGCGCCGCGCTCGAAACCCTGGACGACGAGACCCGCGCGGCGCTCGATCCGGTGCTGCTCGAGCACCGCGACATGATGTACGCGAAACATCTCGAAACGCCGCTTTGTCTCTGACCGAAGCCTTCAGGGCGCGGCGCGCGCCTCCTCGAGCGCCCAGTCGACGAAGGTGCGCACCACGGGTCGCCGGAAATGCGCGGGCGGCGCCATGAGAAAGTAGCTCCAGGGCGCGAGCCAGGACTCCTGGGTCACGCGCACGAGCTGGCCGCGCGCCAGCAGCGGCGCGACGTGCGGCGCGCGTCCGATCGCGATGCCGAGTCCGGCGACGGCGGCGCCGATCAGCACGATGGAATCGCTGAACTGCGGGCCGCGCCCGACACCCGCGGCGGATAGCCCCGCGCGCTCGAACCAGCCGCGCCATCCCAGCCAGGGCTGCTCGGGATTCGCGTCGATGTCGTGCAGCAGTGGATAGTCCGCGAGCGCCGCCAGCGTGTCGGGCATGCGTCCGCCGCGAAAGAGCTGCGGGCTCGCGACCGGGAACAGTTCCTCGCGGCACAACAGTTCACCCTGCAGGCCGCGGCCCGGCGAGGGTGCGAAGCGGATCGCGAGATCGATGGCGTCACGCCGGAAATCCATGACACGCCTGGAAGTGCGCATCACGACGTCGATGCGCGGCGCGCGCTCGCGAAAACGGTGCAGGCGCGGCAGCAGCCACCCGTTGGCGAACGCGGCCAGGGTCGTGATCGTCAATACGCCGTCCGCACGCTTGGCGCGCACGCGCGCCGTCGATTCACCCAGCAGATCGAAGCCGGCCGAGAGCTCCGGTAGATAGTCGCGCCCCTGGTCCGTGAGCGCGAGGCCGCGCGCGAGGCGCTCGAAGAGCCGCGTGTCCAGATATTCCTCGAGCCGCCGCACCTGCTGACTCACCGCGGCCGGCGACACGCGCAGTTCCGCCGCGGCCGAGACGAAGCTGCCGAGCCGGGCCGAAGCTTCGAACGCCCGCAGTGCATTCAGGGGAGGGAGTCGTCTCATGGCCAGGACAAGAATAACTTAGCCTCAGCGAAAAGCCTTGGTTGTCGCGCCACGGACTCCCGCGACGGATACTTCCCGGCAAACGAACCCGAAGGAAATCACGATGCGCCTGTTCGACTATCTCGACTCCGGCAACGGCTACAAGGTCAGACTGCTGCTGGCGCAACTCGGCCAGAAATATCGGTGGACCGAGGTCGACATCGACAAGGGAGAGACGCGCACCCCGGAGTTCCTCAAGCGCAACCCGAACGGACGCATCCCGACCATGGAGCTCGACGACGGGACTTACCTGTTCGAGTCCAACGCGATCATGTGGTACCTCGCGGAAGGTTCGCGCTTCGTGCCGGCGACGCAGTTGGGCCGCGCGCAGGTCCTGCAGTGGATGTTCTTCGAGCAATACAGCCACGAGCCGTACGTCGCGACGCCGCGCTACATCGTGAGACATCTCCCCGCCGATCATCCGCGGCGTGCCGAGCTTCCCGATCGGCTCGCGAAGGGGCGCGCCGCGCTTGCGGTCATGGAATCGCACCTCGCGACCAACGAGTTCTTCGTCAACGGCCGTTACAGCATCGCGGACATCGCGTTGTATGCATACACCCACGTCGCCGAAGACGGCGGCCACGTCCTCGCGCCGTATCCGAAAGTGCGAGAGTGGTTAGCCCGCGTCGCGGCCCAGCCGAATCACGTGACCCTGCTCGCGAGGCCGGAATGATCGAGCCGCCTTATTACGCCGTCATATTCACGTCGCAGCGCACGTCCGTGGAAGACGGGTACGAGGACATGTCCGTGAAGATGATCGAGCTCGCGGCGCGCCAGCCGGGGTTTCTCGGAGTCGAGAGCGCGCGCGATGCGACGGGCCAGGGCATAACGGTCTCGTACTGGACCACGCTCGAGGCCATCTCGAACTGGCGCAACGATGCCCAGCATCGCGTGGCGCAGGCCACGGGCAGGAAGAAGTGGTATTCGCACTATGAAACCCGCATCTCCCGGGTCGAGCGCAGCTACCGTTTCTCCGCCGGCGAGGACTAACGCGGCTCGTCGCCACATCGCGACGTGAGCGCCGGCTGACGCCGGGAAACACTTTTCGTTGTCGCATATCGCCGAACGCGGCTAGTCTTGCGGGTCCCTTTCGATGTTCGGGGCCCCGAGGACTCACATGCGCAAAATCCTTTCGTTGAGCCAGTCGCAGCGCTTCTCCGATCTCGCGCTGCTGTTATTGCGCTTGTTCGTAGGGCTGTTCCTGATCTGGGGCGTGTGGGACAACATCACGAGCCCGGAGCGCATGCAGGAATTCGTCGGATTCCTCGATAAACACGGCTTCCCGAGTCCGCGCATCCTCGCGCCGCTCTCGGTTTATGCGCAGTTCGCCATCGGCGTTGCGTTCGTTCTCGGCCTCCTCACACGCTGGGCCGCGGTCCTCTGCGTCATCAACTTCGTCGTCGCGATCGTGATGGTCGATTACCTCGGCGGCATGCGCGGCATCTTCCCCTCGGGATGCCTGGTCGTGATCGGTCTGTACCTGGCGACACATGGGGCGGGCCGCTACTCCATCGACGCAGCGATCGGCGCCAATGAAGCCCCACGTACCACGGGCGGCGTACGCCTGATGAAATAGGCATGGCCCGCAACATCGAAATAAAGGCCCGCATCGAAAACGTTGCCGCGCTGACACCGATCGTTGCCTCGTTGGCAACGGAAGGACCGATCGAAATCGCGCAGGACGACACTTTTTTCGCGTGCGATACGGGCCGACTCAAGTTGCGCGCGTTCGCGAACGATTCGGGCGAGCTGATTTTTTATCAACGAGTGAACCAAGCCGGGCCGAAGGAGTCGTTCTACATACGATCACCAACTTCATCACCCGAGACACTTCGTGAATCGCTTTCGCTGGCCTACGGACAAATCGGTCGCATCCGCAAGTACCGCACTCTCTTCCTGGTCGGACGTACCCGCGTTCACCTGGACCGCGTCGAAGGCCTTGGCCACTTTCTCGAGCTCGAGGTCATGCTGGTGGGCGACGAATCAACCGAGCAGGGCATTCGTGAAGCGAGTGAACTCATGGATAAACTCGGAATTCGCCCCGAACAGCTCATCGAAGGCGCGTACCTCGACCTGATGCTGGCCCTGCCGCGGGCCTAGTCTTTTCCCGCCGGATCGGCGGACAATGCCCCGATGTCGCTGCCTGGGAACAGGTACGCGTGTGAACGGTCCCTTCCTGGACTGGCCACGGGAGCAATCGATGAAGTCGCCGACGCTGGGTCTCGCAATTTCCACGCTCGCTTTCGCGGGCAGTTCCATCTACCTGTGGAATCAGCTCGCGGAACAACGCGCGCGCGCCGAAGAAGTCACGGAGCTCACCCATCGGCTCAACTCGCGCATCGCGGAACTCGAGCAGGCGCGCGAACACGTCGCGCAAATGCGACTCGCGCACGAGAACGGCATGAACGCCGTGCCTTCCGCCGCTGCGGACCCGGGCGCGGTTCCGCGATCGGCGGCCTCCACCGATCAGGCCCCGGTCGCGCAGGCGGGCTTTCAGATGCCGCGTCCCGAGCTCAGCCCGAGTTATCAGAAAATGATGCGCGCGCAGTTTCGCGCCAACAATCGCCGCACCCACGCGGAGCTCGGCGCCTATCTGGGGCTCAGCGAGGAAGACGCCAATCGTTTGATCGATCTGATCAGCGACCAGCAGCTGGCGATGAGCACGCGATCCGCCCAGATGCTGCCGACGAATGCCACGGACATGCGGGAGCGATGGGAGCAGCTGCAGCGCGAGCAACAGAAGCAGATCGTCGACCTGATCGGTCCCGCCAAGGCCGAGGAGTTCCGCAAGTACCAGGAGACGATGCCCGCACGCGGCGAGGTCGAGATGATCGCGCGCCAGCTCGAGGGTTCCGACGCGCCGCTGAAGGACGATCAACGCAAACAACTCATTGCCTTGATTGCCGATGAGCGCGGGCGCGTACCCATGCCCCAATACGACAGCAATACCGATCCCGAGGCATACGCGAAACTCGCCAATGAATGGCAGTCCGACTACGAGCAACGCGTGAACGCGCAGGCTCGCGCCATCCTCGACAACGAGCAATACAACGCCTATTCCGATTACCAGCAGTGGCAAAAGGAGATGCGCGAGCAGTTCGCGGTGTCGCGCCGGATGATGCCTCTGCCCGGCGCCGGTCCGCGCGGCAACGTGGTTTACGCGGCGCCCGCCGCGGTGGGAGTCGCGGTAAGCGCAGCGCCCCCGCCCACGCCGGAGCCCGAAAAGAAGAACTGAGCCATGTCCGTGTCCGTATCCGACGAACAGCAGATTCGCGAGCTCGTGCAGACCTGGATGTCGGCCACGCGCCAGGGCGACGTCGCCGCGGTGCTCAACCTCATGACGGATGACGCGGTATTCCTCGTCGCGGGCCAGCAGCCATTCGGGAAACGCGAGTTCGCGGCCGCCATGCGACCGCCGGTCGAGGGAGAGTCGCGCCCGCAGATCGACGGCCGCAGCGACATCCTGGAAATCGTGGTGTCCGGTGACTTCGCCTATCTACGGACGAAACTCACCGTGGAAATCACGCCGACCGGCAGCGGCGAATCGATGAAACGCGCTGGTCATACCCTGACGGTGCTGCGACGCGAGAATGGCCGCTGGCTGCTGGCGCGCGATGCCAATCTGCTGATGCCCATCAAGGCCTGAAACAAGAACCTGAATAGACGAGGGAGAACCGGATGAAACACAAGGCGAGCTGTCACTGCGGCAAGGTTGCGATCGAATTCGAAGGCGAGATCACCAACGCGTTGTCCTGCAACTGCTCCATCTGCCAGCGCAAGGGATCGCTGTTGTGGTTCGTGCCGCGCGACCAGGCGACAGTGCAGGGCTCGGACGACGACTTCACGACGTACACGTTCAACAAACACGTCATCAAGCATCGCTTCTGCAAGGTTTGCGGCGTGCAGCCTTTCGGCGAGGGCGTCGACCCGAAGGGCAACCGGGTGGCCGCGGTCAACATCCGCTGCATCGACGGGCTCGACCTGTCGAAGATCCCGGTCCAGAACTACGACGGGCGGTCGGTGTAGTTGGATCGCCTCTTCTATATTTGCGCCGGTATCGCCGGCTTCCTGGGTGTGGGGCTCGGCGCCTTCGGCGCGCATGCGCTCGAGGCGCGGCTCGAGCCCGACCTGCTCGCCGCATTCGAGACCGGCGTGCGTTATCACCTGTATCACGCGCTGGCGTTGTGCGCGGCCGCGTGGGGCTGGTCGCGCTGGTCGGGGCGCGGATTCGCCGTTGCGGGCTGGGCGTTCATCGTCGGGATCGTCGTTTTTTCCGGCAGCCTGTATCTGCTCGCGATGACGGGCCAGCGGTGGTTAGGTGCGGTGACGCCGCTCGGTGGCCTGGCGTTCCTGGCGGGCTGGTCGTCATTGGCATGGGGTGCGTATCGTGCGAACCGCTAGCGTCGCCCCGCGGTTGGTTCGAGTCGCACGATCCACTGTCTGAAGATTTCCGGTCGGGTGTACGGCGATACCGGACGGCATTTCGCTTATGGTGGCGGCACCATGATGTTCTACGACTACTACGCGGACGTCCCCGAGCAGGTCCAGGACGATTTCGTCAGGCGCCAGGAGCTGGGCCGCCTCGTGACCGTCGGCGCCGACGGCCAGCCGCACATCGGCCTCTATCCATTCGTGTTCTCGGGCGAAGCCATCGAGATGCACCTGCATCGCAACGACGAGCAACTCGCGGATCTGCGCGCGAACCCGAAATGCGCGTTCGAGGTGGACGAGATCCACGCGACGATCCCGTCGCATTGGGTGCACGCGACGAGCGCGATGTTCGCGACGGCTTTCCATCGTGTCGTGATCTTCGAATGCGACGCGGACATCTCGGAGGATCTCGACGTACTGGCAGCGCAGCAGCGGCGACTCATGCAGCAGTACCAGCCCGAGGGTGGCTATCGCGAAGTCGAATCGGCGGAAGCGATGTACCGCGGACCTCTCGGCACGATCGCGGCGCTCACGCTGGGCGTGCGTGCGCGCAAGGTGAAATGGAAACTCGCGCAGAACCGCGACCGCCCGCGGCGCGAGAAGGTCATCGCGGAGCTGCGCAAGCGCGGGCGCCCTGGCGATGCCGCCGCCGCCGACGCCCTGCAGTGGGCGCTGGATCACGAGGCATCGAAATAGCTCGGGGAAACGCGTGCCCTGGTATCGCGCCATCGTCGTCTGGATGCTGATCATGCTGGCGGAGAGCGGGCACGGCGCCATCCGCGAGGTCTTCATCGCGCCCGTCATCGGCGCCCTGCCGGCGCGACAGCTCGGGGTCTTCGTTGGCTGCGGCATCGTCTTCGCGATCGCGTGGCTGACCGCGCGCTGGATGGGCGCGCGGACCCGGCAGGCGCAGTGGCGCACGGGCGTCCTGTGGGTGGTCCTGACGCTTGCGTTCGAGATCGTCCTCGGCCGCATGCTCGGCCTCGACTCGGCGCGGATCCTTT
>JAEYUC010000040.1 GCA_023433705.1 Pseudomonadota bacterium | reverse complement strand
CGTTCGGCCTTCGCGTCGCCGACCCGGCAATGCGCGCACATGGCGATCGTGCGCCGCTGCTTGGGCGCGAGTTCGATTTCCAGCCGCGCATGGCGTGGCTTCAATTCGGTGGGCGCGGGATCGAAATAGATTTCCGTCGCGCGCGGCACTCCGTCCTGGGACGCATACGTGAAGCTCACCGTATCGGGCGCGCGCACGCTCGCCGTCACCTTGCCGCGCGAGGAGCGCTTGTAGCCGCGCACTTCGAACAGGTCGGCGAAGTCGGCGTCGAAATCGAAATCGATGCGCAGTCGCAGCGGTTCTTCGCCGAAATTCCGCATGACGAGCAGTTCGTAACACGCGGCGTTCCAAAGGAACTTCATGCGCGTCAGGTGAATGGTGTCCTTCGCGAGCACCAGCCGGTCGCCACGCTGGACGTCGGGATTCGTCAGGTCGACATCGAGCGCGGCGTTGTTGGTCCGGACCGTAGAGCTCAGCAACAGCGGACTGCGTTGCTCGATGGTGAGCTTGAGTCGCGAGAGGAAACGCGTGTCGAAATGATACAGCCCGAGCGTATTGCCGCGCCGGCTCGCGAGATCGCCGTAGTGATCGAACAGCGCGAACGTGTCGCCGTGTTTGAGCGTGCGCGGTGGTTCGTCGACCAGCGAGTCGTGCGCCGCGATGTAGAACGGCGGCGCCCCCTCCTCCGGCTCGAGGCGTTCTGGATCGGCGGACATCAGTTCAGGCCGCGACGCGGCCGGTCCGGTGCGTGACCGCGATTCGCCGATAGAGGTCCAGGTAATCGCGGGTCATGCGCTCCACCGTAAATCGTCGCTCGAATTGCTGACGCACGATGCGACGGTCGAGCTGCACGGCGCGGTGCACTGCTTCCGTCGCGGCTTCGAGCGAATCGACGATGAATCCATTGGCGCCCTCCTGGACGATTTCCGGAACCGCTCCCTCGCGCCACGCGATGCTGGGCGTGCCTGATGACATCGCTTCGATCAGGACCAGCCCGAACGGTTCCGGCCAGTCGATCGGGAACAGTAGTGCGCGGGCGTTGCCGAGGAAATCCCACTTCTCGCGCTCGCAGATTTCTCCTACATATTCGACGTGAGGCTGCGCCAGCAGCGGCTCGATGTGTTCCTCGAAGTAGCAGCGATCCGCGTCGTCGACTTTCGCCGCGATGCGCAGCTTCATGCCCGCGCGGCGCGCGATCTCGATCGCGCGGTCCGGCCGCTTTTCAGGCGAAAAACGTCCGACGAACGCGAGATAGTCGCCGCGCGGCTCCGGGTTGAACCGACATACGCTCGACGGCAATCCGTGCGGCACGGTGCCTACCCAGTTGCATCGCGGCAGCGGGAGGCGTTGCCGATCGGAGATCGAGACCAGCGGCGCGTCCGCGAACTCCTCGAACGTCTTCGCGTATTCCGGCAGGTCCATTCGCCCGTGTGTAGTGGTGAGCACGTTGCGCAGTCCCATCGCGCGGACCAGCGGCTGGTGCAGGCAGTCCGTGTGAAAGTGAATGACATCGAACTCCTCGCCCCGCTGCCGCACGGCCTCCAGCTGCAGCGCGCAGTACGCACTCCCGTCCCGTATGGCCGGCCCCAGCCGCAAGGCCTGCGGAACCACGGCGTGCAATTCGGCCGCGGTCTTCGAGTCTCCGCTGGCGAACAGGGTCACTTCGTGGCCCTGGCGAACCAGCTCCTCGGTCAGGTACGAGACGATACGTTCCGTCCCGCCGTAGAGCCTGGGCGGAACGCTTTCGGCGAGTGGCGCTATCTGCGCGATTTTCATGGAGCTTCCATCCTTGCGAGAGCGGGTAGTGAGACGTTGCCGACCCGCGGCCGATCACGCAGCCAGACAAGCGGACTCGTGGGCACCGCCTTCCACGGGCGCGCGGTCCGAAAAGGCTTGAGCAAGAGTCGCCAGTCTCCGACAGCACTCGGGCTTTATGTCTTTGCTCACAGTGCCGGCGCTCCAGATCGGCTAGTTTGCGTGTTGCCAAAGCGGAACCTGTGGCGGAGGAAAGACCACAGACTCGCGACGCCCCGCTTTCGGCGTACGACTCAGAGGACCGGCGATGCACAAGCAACTCTTCGCACTCGTACTGCTGGCCGCGGCCGCGTCTCAGACGTCCGGCGCCGAGGGCGAACACAACCCGGTTGCGCGTGAGCCACGCACGGCTGGCGCGAGCACGGAACTGGCCGTCATCGTGAAGCTGCGGACCTCCGACGCGATCGCGCGTCAGAAGCTCACAACCGGTCTGGAACGTACCGCCGAGCTCGCGAAGCGCACGGGCATCAATCTCGGTCACAAGCGCGACATCTCGGACGCGATGATCGCGACACGAATCGAACTCGACGGCATGGACGCGGACGCGACGCTCGAGCGACTGCGGCGCGACCCCGGCGTGGAATTCGTTTCGATCGATCAGCGCCGATACGCACACGCGACGACTCCGAACGATGCCTTGTTCGCCAACCAGTGGTACCTGCGGAAGACGGAGATCTCGGCCGTCAACGCGGTCGATGCCTGGGACCTCGAGCGAGGTTCGGCCGGCATCGTGGTTGCCGTACTCGACACGGGAGTGCTCTATGACCATCCCGATCTCGGCCGCGGCGACCTCGGAGGCAAACTCCTCCCCGGCCACGATTTCGTCGCCGGCGACGCGCGCGCCAACGATGGCGGCGGTCGCGACGCGGATCCTTCCGACCCGGGCGACTGGATCAACGACGCCGACAAGACCGACGCCACGATGGCGGACTGCGAGCTGACGGGCAGTTCGTGGCACGGCACACGGGTCGCCGGCATGATCGGCGCGCTCTCGAACAACGGGTCGGGCATTGCCGGTCTGAGCTGGAACTCGTACATCCTTCCCGTGCGTGTGCTCGGCAAATGTGGAGGTTCGGATAGCGACATCCTCGCCGGCATGCGCTGGGCGGCCGGCCTCTCGGTCCCCGGAACACCGACCAACCCGACGCCGGCGCGCATCCTCAACATGAGCCTGGGCGCGGAAAGCGCCTGCCAGCAAAGCTACCGGGCGGTCATCGAAGAGCTGGCCCAGCGCAAGGTGCTCGTGGTCATCTCCGCGGGCAATGAAGGCACCGTGGTTTCCTCGCCGGCCAACTGTCCCGGAGTCGTAGCGGTGGCGGCCCTCCGGCACGCCGGGAGCAAAGTGGGGTTCAGCAACCTCGGGCCGGAGGTGACCCTCGGCGCGCCCGGCGGCAATTGCGTGAACATCAACGGTGGACCGTGCCTCTTCTCCCTCGACACCACGTCGAACGCCGGCACCACCGTGCCCGCCGCCCACACGTTCACGAACCAGATAGACGCCAACCTCGGCACGAGTTTCTCGGCGCCCATCGTCTCCGGCGTCGCCGCGCTGATGCTTTCCCGTAACGCGAACCTGTCGACGCAACAGTTGCTCGACCGGCTGCGCGAAGGCACCCGGCCTTTTCCGGCCTCGGTGGCGGACGATCCCACGGTCACGGCCTGCCACGTGCCGGCCGATTCGGAGGACTTCCAGCTCGCGCAATGCCTGTGTACGACCAGTACGTGCGGGGCCGGCATGGCCGACGCGTTCCTGTCGGTCGAGGCCGCCGCACGACCGATCGCGGCGATCGGCGGCACCGGCACCGTCTCGGCTGGCCAGGCAGTCACGCTGAACGCGACCGGCAGTGCCGCGGCCTGCGGCCGCACGATCACCACGTATTCCTGGGTGGTGACGGAGCCCATGGACAACCCACCGCCCATCGTCAACGCGGCCTCGGCGAATGCCTCGATACTCGCGCCGGCGACCGGCTCGGTCGTGGTCCGGCTCACGGTGACCGACGATCAGGACCGCGCGGATTCGGCCGAGATCACGATCGGACCGAATGCCGCGCAATCGGACGCTCCGCGCAACGCGGGCACCACGCCCTGCGCGACGCCCGTCGTCTCCGGCGTGACCCCGGGCGGCCCGGTCCAGACGCCTCCTCCACCGGCCAACACCCCTCCCATCACTCCGCCATCGTCGGGGTCTCGCGGTGGTGGGGGTGGATCGATCGAGCTCGCCCTGCTGACTTTGCTAGGCGTCATGCTTGCAGCAAGGATTACGAGAGCGCGCCGCGCCCGTTTTTCTCGTTGCATTTGACATGTGCCGCGCTATATTTGGGCCGTACGCCATTGACGGATCAGGGTCTCCGTTACAACAACAACTAAAGGCGTTACGTCAGGTTTGCGGCCTAGAGAGGGATCCAACCGCGAACCGCGACCTAACGAGAGCAGCACATGTCGCGCGTCTACGATCGGCTGGAATCCGCCACGCTTCTGCTTGCCCGCGGGGGCACCATCAAGGAAAGGCTGGATAAAGCCTGGCGCCAATTCCTGGCAAACATCGAAACCGAAGACGTCCCCCGCGAGGTGCGTTCCCAGTTCCGCGAGCTTTCGACCGCGATCCAGCGCGAACGCCCGCTGCGCGGCGAAGACGCCGTGCGGGCGACGATCCGCAAGATGTCGAACGAGGAAGCCGAAGGACACGCCACGAACATCGTGCGCATGTTCTGCCGCGTGACGCGCCAGCAGGAGCTCGAGCTGCCGCTGCCGTCGTCGAACGGCGCCGAGGTCGTGCAGCTGTTCGCGGCCGAAGCCTAACTAATCGAGCTTGAACTCGATCGTGTCCCAGCGATTGGATTCCTCGTGGCGCGCCTGCGCCTTGATGGCGTCGACGAGCGCGCGACCGTCCCAGTCGACCACCTGATCCGTCAGCTCGGTGAGCTGCTTGGGTAGCACCTGGTTGGCGCCGAAAGGCCGCATCAGGATCACGGGCTTGTCCGATGCCTTGGCGAAGGTGAGCTGGAACAGCATCAGCTCGCTGTTCTGGCGATACAGGCTCGGAAGGGCAATGATGGCTTCGGCCTGGGCCATCTGCCGACGCAGCTCCTCGCGGTCTGCTTCCTTTCCGCCCCCCGCCGGCGCCTTGTCGGGCGCGGAAAGATTCTTGTAGAAGAAGTTCCGCGAGCTTTCGAGGTACTCGAAAATACGCAGATAGTCGTCGGATGCTTCCCACCCGTGC
Organism: Pseudomonadota bacterium; assembly: GCA_023433705.1. Taxonomy (GTDB): domain Bacteria; phylum Pseudomonadota; class Gammaproteobacteria; order Steroidobacterales; family Steroidobacteraceae; genus CADEED01. The sequence goes on along the minus strand of JAEYUC010000040.1, from coordinate 42,595 downwards.
GTGACGAATACTCGAATAGGATCGTTTTGTGACATATGGATCGGCCCGAAACGATGGCTAAGTGTAGTTTAGTGGTCGCGGTTGCGCGCCTACTCCCATTTTGTGCGTCGCACCGTTAGCATCGAAGTCGCTTGCGCCTGCTCGTATACAACATTCGTTATGCCACGGGCACCGGGCCAGCCTTCCATCTGCCATTGCCCGGCGCGGGCTATTTGCGTTCGAGCCGCCGCGTGCTCGAGGGAATCACCGGTTTCGTCAAGGCGCAGGATCCGGACATCGTCGGCCTGATCGAAGTCGACATCGGCTCGATCCGCAGTGGCATGGTGAACCAGGCCGAACACATCGCCGATGCGCTGGGCCACTACACCACGTACGAGTGCAAGTACGGCAAGAGCTCGATCAACAATCTCATGCCGATCGTGCGCAAACAGGGCAACGCGTTCCTCGCCGCGCCGCGGGTCGAGGGCGAGCGATTCCATTACTTCGATACCGGAATCAAGCGCCTGATCATCGAGCTCGAGCTCGACGACGTCTGCATATTCCTCGTGCACCTCGCGCTCAAGTATCGCCAGCGCCAGTATCAGCTGCGGTACCTGCACGATCTCATCGCCAAGTCGCACAAGCCGGTGATCGTCACGGGCGACTTCAACACGTTCTGGGGAACCCACGAGATCTACCTGTTCATGCGCGCCGCGGGGCTGCGCAGCGCGAACGAAAAGAACCTGCCCTCGTTTCCGGCGCGCGTGCCGCGAATCGAGCTCGATTTCGTGCTGGTCAGCGAGGAAATCGAGGTCACGCATTTCGAAGTGCCCGACGTGCGTTTCTCGGATCACCGACCCATCCTCTGCGACTTCAATGTCCGCCGCACGGTGGCGTCGCAGCCGGCCGTCGCTTGAGGTCCGCCGCCATGAGCACTCCCGCAGCGGCCGCCTGGTCGTCCGAGACCGATTCCACTGGCATCGTCTGGCTGACGTTCGACAAGCCGGATGCGTCGGCAAACACGCTCTCGCGCGACGCGCTGGTCGAGCTCGGCACTCACATCGAACGACTCGCTGCATCGGCGCCGCGCGGCGTCGTGATCCGCTCGGGAAAATCGAACGGCTTCATCGCGGGCGCGGACATTCGCGAGTTCACGCAGCTCGCGAGCACCGCGCAGGCATACGAGCTCGTGCGCGCCGCGCAGAAGCTCTTCGATTCGATCGAATCCCTGCCCTGCCCGACGGTCGCGATCATCAACGGTTTCGCCCTGGGTGGCGGCTTCGAACTGGCACTGGCCTGCCGCTACCGGATCGGCATCAGGAGCGACAAGTTTTCGATCGGCCTGCCCGAAGTGATGCTCGGCATCCATCCGGGTTTCGGCGGTACCGTGCGCGCCGTGCAGCGCGCCGGTGTTCGCACCGCCATGGAAATGATGCTGACCGGCAAGACGCTGCGCGCCGACAAGGCGCGACGTGCGGGCTTCGTCGACCGGCTGGTGTTTCCGGCCGATGCGGAAGCGACGGCGCGCGAGTTCATCACGCGTCAGCCGAAGCAGCGCCGCCCGGGCCTTCTGGACCGCGCGCTGTCGTGGGCGCCGATCCGTCCGCTCGTGAAGAAGCAGCTGCTCGCGCAGGTCGCCGCGAAGGCCCGGCTCGATCACTACCCGGCGCCCTACGCCATCGTCGATCTGTGGGCGCGCCATGGCGGACGCGGCGAAGCCGCATACGAAGCCGAGGCGCGCTCCATCTCGCAGCTCTTCCTCACCGAGACCTCGCGCAACCTCGTGCGCGTGTTCCTGCTTCAGGAACGACTCAAGGGCCTCGGCGGCAAGACGAAGGTGCCCATCGAACGCGTGCACGTCGTCGGTGCGGGAGTCATGGGCGGCGACATCGCGGCATGGTGCGCCCAGCGCGGTCTCAACGTCACGTTGCAGGATCGCGAGCTGCAGTACATCACGGCCGCGTTGCAGCGGGCGCGCGAGGGCTTCGAGAAGCGTTTGCGGGATCCGGCCAAGGCCGCGGTGCTCATGACTCGGCTGACTCCCGACGTGGCCGGGGATGGTGTCCCGAATGCGGACGTCATCATCGAGGCGATCTTCGAGAACGCCGATGCGAAGCATGAGTTGTTCGCGCGCGTCGAGCCGCGCATGAAGTCGAGCGCCATCCTCGCGACCAACACGTCGTCGATCATGCTCGAGCAGCTCGACGACAAGCTGCCGGATCCGAAGCGGCTCGTCGGCGTGCATTTCTTCAACCCGGTCGCGCAACTGCCGCTGGTCGAGATCGTACGCGGCGAGAACACGAGCGAAGAAAGCATCCAGAAGGCCATCGCGTTCACGCGCAAGATCGACAAGCTACCGCTGCCCTGCAGGAGCGCGCCGGGATTCCTCGTCAATCGCGTGCTCGTGCCCTACCTGTACGAGGCGATGTTCGCGCTGCAGGACGGCATTCCGATCGAGGTCATCGATGATGCGGCGCTCGAGTTCGGCATGCCGGTCGGACCGATCGAACTCGCGGACGTCGTCGGGCTCGATGTGTGCAAACACGTCGGCGAGATCGTCTCCGCGGCATTGAACAAGCAGAAGCCGGACAGCACGCGCATCGACGCGCTGATCGCCGCGAAGAAGCTCGGCCGCAAGAGCGGCCAGGGTTTCTACACCTGGCGCGACGGCAAGGCGGTGAAGACCCAAGGTCCGCGCCCCGCGCCGCCCGAGGATCTCGCGGATCGACTCATTCTGGCGCTCGTCAACGAGTCGGTCGCGGTGCTGCGCGAAGGACTGGTCGAAGACGCCGAGCTCATCGATGCCGGGGTCATCTTCGGCACCGGTTTCGCTCCGTTTCGCGGCGGCCCCCTTACGTACGCACGGCGTCGCGGCATCGACGCGGTCATCGCGCGGCTCACCGAGCTCGCACGCGCGCACGGTGCGCGATTTACTCCCGACAGCGGATGGTCGAAGCTGCGCCAGGAGAACTAAGCGCCCGGCTGGGCGTGTTAGCATTTCCGCATGTCCACCGATTCCCGTGAAGTCAGCGTCGAGCTGCTACGTTCCCTGACCCCGCTCGAAGGAATGAAGCGGGAAAACCTGCACGCCCTCGCGAAGAAGGTATCGGTCAAGCAGATCAACTCGGGCCGCACGCTGTTCAAGGAAGGCGACGGCGACAAGCGCACGATCTGGGTCGTGCGCGGAATGGTCGAGCTCAGCGAAAACGGCCGCACCATCGGCATGGTCGAGGGCGGCTCGGCCGACGCACGCGCGCCGCTTGCTCCCGGCGTGCCGCGCAAGACGACGGCCCGCGCGGTCGAAGACGTCGATTACCTCGCGATCGACTCCGAGCTGCTCGACGTCATGATCACCTGGGATCAGACGGGCAACTACGAAGTCGGCGAGCTGCAGGCGCAGTTCGGCGGCGCGACCGACGACAGCGACTGGATGACCACGCTGCTGCAGACCAAGGCCTTCCATCGCATTCCGCCCGCGAACCTGCAGGCCATCTTCATGCGCATGAACCGGCAGCAGTACCGCGCCGGCGAAGTCGTGATCAAGCAGGGTGACGAAGGCGATTACTTCTACGCGATCGTCCAGGGCAAGTGCCTCGTGACGCGCGAATCGCCGCTCAACCAGAAAGGCATCAAGCTCGCCGAGCTCGGCGTGGGTGAGACCTTCGGCGAAGAAGCATTGATCGCCGAGGCGAAGCGCAACGCGACCGTGACGATGCTTTCCGACGGCGTCCTGATGCGGCTCAACAAGCAGGACTTCCGCGACCTCATGCACGAGCCGCTGCTGCGCTGGGTGGACGAAGGCCAGGCGCTCAAGATCATCCAGAATCGCGGCCAGTGGCTCGACGTGCGCCTGCCGTCCGAGTACCAGAATCTCGCGATCGAAGGCTCGATCAACATCCCGCTCTATTTCGTGCGCCTCAAGTTGAACGCGCTCGACCGCAAGACCCCGTACGTGGTGGTGTGCGACACGGGCCGCCGCTCGTCGGCCGCCGCCTTCATCCTTTCCGAGCGCGGCTTCGATGCGTACGTATTGAAGGGCGGCATCACGACATCGACACTGCCGATGCGGCGACCTGGTTAGAGGGTAGTTTCGCCGCGCCACACAGAGGACGTGTTGGCCATGCGCGGATCCTGGTTTTCGAAAATGGTGACATTGGCGTTCGTTGCGGTTCCCGCGTGGACGGAGGAGCCGGCAGCGAGCGTCGATTCATCTCCGCGCGACGAGCCCGCTATGGAAGTCATCGTCGTGACGGGTGAGCAGCCGGGCCCGGGACTCTGGAAGGTGTCTTCAGGCGGCCACGTGATGTGGATCCTGGGCGAGATCTCGCCCTATCCGCGCAGCGTGAAGTGGAAGTCGAGAAAATTCGACGCCCTGCTCCGGGACTCGCAGGAATTGATCATCGACTTCTCCGGCTACTGGAAAATGGATCTCGCCGAGAACCTCGCATACGCGAGGGCGTCGAGGCTTCCGGAGGGAACGACGCTCAAGGACGTCATATCGCCGGATCTCCTGGCGCGTGTCGAAGCCACCGCCACCATTTATGGCGCGTCGGACCTCGACGAGTTGTATCCGTTTTCAGTCACGAATCGCCTGGTATCCAGCGCCATGGACAAGCTGGACATGGTCGGCTTCAGCGCCCGGTTCTCGGCCGATGCGCTCGGGCGGAGGCGTCACGTGGTGGTCACGCATTTCGCGGCGCCGGAGCCGCCATTCGCGATACGCCTGAACAACTGGCAACACGCTTCGAACGCGACCTGCCTGGAGGGACTCGTCGAGGCGATCGAGGACGGCGGCAGAGGCGTGAAACGTCTCGCGAACGCCTGGTCGGTCGGAGATATCGAGGCGCTTCGGCGCCTCGTGCCGGCGTACTCGTTTTCGCGGGACGGATTTCGTACCGAAGAATGCGCCGCCGCGATGCGCGGCGGTGAACAGCAATTGCGCGAGTACAACCAACGGCGTACGCAAGCATGGCTCGACCGTGCCGAACGCGCCTTGCGCAGGAACCGGAGCACGATCGCCGTGGTGCTGATGTCCGAGATTTTCGCGGCCGACGGATACCTGGCCGGACTGCGCGACCGGGGATACGAAATCGCCGAGCCGGAATGACGAACCGGACCGAGGCCCGGCTTACATCGTGTGCGTGGCCTTGTCGCCGGCGAGCGCGCCGGCCAGATAGGTCTCTATCTTCTTCTGCGTCTGCCCGCGATCCTGGTCGGAGAACTGCACGCCGATGCCGGCGGTGCGCTTGCCCTGCGCGCCCTTCGGCGTCAGCCAGATCACGCGGCCCGCGACCGGCAGCTTCTCGTCCTCGCCCATGAGGTTCAGCAGCATGAACACCTCGTCGCCGAGGCGGTAGTTGCTGTTGGTCGGGATGAAGAGGCCGCCGTTCTTCACGAACGGCATGTAGGCCAGGTACAGCGCGCTCTTGTCCTTGATGGTGAGCGTGAGCAGGCCGGGCTTGTTGCTGCCCGTGCGTCCGGTACGTCCTTCGCTCATTGCCGGCTCCACCGCCACAGCAGGGCCTCTACGGCCATGGTCTTGTTGATCGACGTGTGGGAAAGCTTGCGCATGTCGCGAATGGCGTCCGAGAACTCGAATAGGCGACATATGTTCGGCTGCCCCACCGAACCTGACAAGTGAGTTACGTCGCGGATTGCGCCGTTTTCCAGGATCCGATCTGTGACCCAGCTCTCAAGGCATGCCAGGCGCGTCGCGAGGTCGCCACGGGCCCATTTTTCCGCGACGGCAGGCGGCTGAAGATTGCCGCTGCCGATGTCCTTCAGGGCCTGGAGAGTGTCGTTGCGCAGCTGCGCGAGCGCGGCCGGATCGGCCTCCAGCAACGCGAACGGCCCTGCCCCGGTAGCCGCCAGCGCTTCGCGCCAGGGGCCCGGGCCGCGGGCGGATTCCAGGAAGTCGGCGGCATCATCCCGCGTCGGCGCGACCAAGCGCAGCTTCGAGCAGCGGCTGCGCAGCGTGGGCAACAGGCGCGACGGTGAACTCGTCACGAGCAGCAGCAACGTGCGCGGCGGCGGTTCTTCCAGGGTCTTGAGTAAGGCATTCGCGGCAAAGTTGTTCATCGCCTCCGCCGGGATGACGATCGCGACCTTGTACCCGCGGCCGTGCGCGGTGAGCGCGAGTTCCGCCGCGAGGTCGCGCACGGCGCCGATGACGATCTGCGACGAATCGCCTTCGGGCTTGAGGATCGCGACATCGGGATGCTGGTCGGCGGCTATCCACTTGCAATCCTGGCACTCGCCGCAGGGCGCCGCGGGCGCGCGGCAATTGACGAGTTGCGTGATCCAGCGGGCGAGCTCGAGGCCGCCGGCGCCGGGGTCTTCGTGGATCAGCAGTCCATGCGCCAGCCGGTCCGCCGCGAACGCGGCGCGGACTTCTTCGCAGGCCGGCGCGAACCAGGACGGTAGTCGCACTCCACTCACGTCGTGGGAACCGGATCGAGCTTGAAGAAATCCTCGAGCGCCGCGACGACCTTTTCGCACACCTCGTCGAGTTTCGCGGTCGCGTCGACGACGCGGAATCGAGCCGGCGATGCGCCCGCGAGTTCGAGATAACGATTACGCACGCGCTCGAAGAACTGCGCGGATTCGACCTCGAAGCGGTCGACCGCGCCGCGCCGCGCCTGCATGCGCTCGAGACCGACGCGCACGGGAACGTCGAGCAGGATCGTGCAATCGGGCATCAGGTCGCCGTGCACTACGTGAGCGAGTTGCTCGATGAGCCGCCGGTCGACGCCGCGTCCGCCACCCTGGTACGCATGCGTCGCGTCGGTGAAGCGATCGCACAGCACCCACTCGCCGCGCGTGAGCGCCGGACGGATCAGGTTGTCGACGTGCACCTGACGCGCGCCGAACATGAGCAGAGTCTCGGCCGTGGCGCTGATGTGTTCCTCACCGCGATTGAGCACGAGCGAGCGGATTCCCTCGGCGACTTTCGTGCCGCCGGGCTCGCGCGTCGCGTGCACGGTGATGCCGCGCGCCTGCAGGGCCTGCGTGATGCGCTGGGCGACCGTGGTCTTTCCCGCGCCTTCGATACCTTCGAGCGTGATGAATCGAGCCGGCCTCATCGGCGATTTTCCCTCAGGCGAGCGAGATAACGTTTCACGGCCTCAGTGTGCTCCTCATACGTCTTGGAAAAAAAGTGCGACCCGTCACCTGCACCGGTCGCGACGAAGAAGATGTCGCCCGTTTCGAGCGGATGCGCCACGGCCTCGAGCGCGTCGCGCGACGGCAGCGCGATGGGTGTGGGTGGCAAGCCCTTTCGGGTGCGCGTGTTGTACGGGGTGTCGGTTCGCAGGTCGCGCGTGCGGATGTTGCCGTCGAATGCCTCGCCCAGGCCGTATATCACCGTGGGATCGGTCTCGAGCCGCATGCCCTTGCGCAGCCGCGTGACGAACACGCCGGCGATGCGCGGTCGCTCGCTCGCGAGGCCTGTCTCCTTCTCGACGATGGAGGCCAGGATCAACGCCTCGTATGCGTTCGCGAGCGGCAGGCCGTCCGCGCGCGAGTTCCAGGCGGTCTCGATCGCCTGCGCCATCTTGCGATACGCGGCCGCGTACAGATCTCGATCGGTGGTGTCGGCCGCGAATCGATACGTGTCGGGGAAGAAGCGTCCCTCGGGATGTTCGCCAGGGTGGCCGATGGCCGCCATGATCTCGGAGACGTCCTTGCCGCGCAGCGTCGCGCGGATTTCCGGGTGCGCCTCGATCGCGCGCCGCATGTCCGCGAAGGTCCAACCTTCGACGATGGTCAGCGCTTCGAACACGACGCGCCCTTCCTCGAGCTGGCGCAGGATCTCCGCCGGACTCGCCTGCGCCGGAATTTCATAGCGCCCCGACTTCACCTGCGGCCAGCCGCGGATCCTCAGCAGCAGTTCGACCGCGCGCCGATCGGCGAGCGCACCGCGCGTTTCGAGCTCGGCGAGCACCGAGCGAACCGTCGCGCCCGGCTTCACCTCGAGCGGCACGGCCGCGGTGTGCGGTCCGGCGCCGTTCATCGCGGCGTTCATGCGCTGCCAGTAGAACGCGCCGCCCGCCGCGGCGATCAGTACGAGCAGGCCGACAGCCAACAGCACCTTACGCATCGAGCGCCTCGAGGTGTCCACGAATCTTGAGTGAAAGCGGATTCATGCCGAAGCCATGCTCGCCGACGCTGCGCACGGGCACAACTCCGAGGCGCGCATTCGTGATGAAGGCCTCGTCCGCCTCCTGGATGTCGGCCAGCGAAAGCGGGCGTACGTCCGCCTGGATGCGCAGCCGCGGCGCCTCGCGTAACACGATTCCACGCATGACGCCCGCGACACCCACGCGATCCACTGGCGGCGTCGCGAGTTTTCCGGCTTTGACGACGAAGAAATTGCTCATCACGCCGGATACGACATTGCCGTGCGTATCGAGCAACAGTGACTCGAATGACCCGCCGCTCTCTTCCGCCGCGGCCAGCACGTTCTCGAGCCGGTTGAGATGTTTGAGTCCCGCGAGCGGTGAATAGTCCGCGACGCGCAATTGGGCGATCCGGAGAGCGACGCCTGCCTCGAGGTTTGCGACTTCCGCGGCAGGCCATAACGACACGATGCGACGCGGCCGTTCGCCGGTCGGAGCATAACCTCGTCGCCGCGCACTGCCGCGCGTGACGATGATCTTGATCACGGCGAGCGCGGGCGCCCGCGCGGCGGCCGTCGAAATCTCCGCGCGCAGCGCAGCGAACTCTTCGAAGGGAATTCCGAGCCGCGCGAGCCCCTGTGACAGACGCGCCATGTGCGCTTCGAGAAATCGCGGCCGGTTCACGCGGACCAGGATCGTCTCGAACAATCCATCGCCGTACTGCAGGCCGCGATCGTCGGCGGGCACCGCATCGCCGCGCACTCCGTCTATCCAGATGCCGAGCGCCCCGCTCACGTCATCCACTCGAACGCGCGCAACATGCCGCGCGCCTTCGCGCGCGTTTCCTCGAGCTCGCGCTCCGGATCCGAATCCGCGACGATGCCGGCGCCCGCGCGCAGCTCGACCTGCGGCCCATCCATCGAAAGCGTGCGGATCAGGATGTTGAAGTCCGCGTCGCCGTCCACGCCTATCCACCCGAGCGACCCGGTGTAGGGACCGCGTCCCTCACCTTCGAGCGCGGCGATGATCTGCATGCAACGCACCTTCGGACATCCCGTGATCGTGCCGCCCGGAAACAAGGCGCGCAACGCATCGACGGGCGAGCGATCGGCGCGCAGGATGCCGCGCACGTTCGACACGATGTGATGCACGTGCGCGTAGGTCTCGGTGACCATGTATTCGTCGACGCGCACGCTGCCCGCCTCGCAGACACGGCCGAGATCGTTGCGCTCGAGATCGATCAGCATCACGTGTTCGGCGCGCTCCTTGGGATGCGCGACGAGCTCCGCGATCGCGCGGCGGTCCGCGTCGGGCGAGCCCAGTCTCGGCCGCGTTCCCGCGATCGGTCGCGTCGCGATCTCGCGGCCCGAAATGCTCAGCAGCCGCTCGGGCGACGACGAAAGGATGGTCATGCCGGAGAAACGAGCGCTCGCGGCGAACGGTGCGGGATTGGCGGTGCGCAGGGCGGCGTAAACCCGCGCGGGATCGGCAGGCTCATTCAATGTCAGCCGCCAGGGCCGCGACAGGTTTGCCTGGTAGACGTCTCCAGCGGCAATGTGCCGCTGCGCCGCGCGTACGCGCTCGAGGTACTTCTCGGGTAGTTCCTCGCGCAGCGTCGCGAGCGGCAGCGGCGCCCCGGCGCCGTCCACGGCGCGCGCGGCGGCCGCTTCGAGGTCGGCGACCAGACGTGCCTGCGCCTCGCTGGCGCCCTCCTCGTCCACCGCGAAGACTTCGCCGCTCTTCAAATCGTGCACGGCGACCGTCGCGATCCGCAACGCGAAAGCGCTCAGCGGCGCGCGTGCTCGCGGCAGCTGCAGGCTGCGCTCGATCTCCGCGGCCAGTTCGTATCCCGCGTACACGATCCAGCCGCCCACGAACGGCAGGTTTGCGGGCCGGGCCAGCGCACGCGACTCGGCGCGATACCAGCGTTCGAGATTGTCGAGGAATCCGCCCGGCGAAAGAGTCAAACCACTCGCGCCGAGCACGCCCGCTGGATCGCGCCACAACCCGGCGCGCGGCGCGGCCGCGAGGATGCTGAAGCGCGCGAGCGGACCTTCCGCGGCGCTCTCGAACAGGACGGGATATCGCTCAGGGTCGGCGGCCGCCAGCGCGCGCAAGGCGCTGCCGGGAGCGTCGACCTTTACGACGTGAGGCGCGTTCATTGCCCGATCATGCCCGCGCATTATCAAGGGCGGCGGCCCCGGGGCCGGATCAGCCCTTGAAACGGCGGAAGATCAGCGAGCCGTTGGTGCCGCCGAACCCGAACGAGTTCGACAGCGCGGCGTCGATCGCGACCTGGCGCGCCGTGTTGGGCACGTAGTCGAGGTCGCATTCCGGATCCGGCGTGTGCAGGTTGATCGTTGGCGGCGCCACATTGTCGCGGATCGCGAGCACCGAGAAGATCGCCTCCGCCACACCGGCGGCGCCGAGCAGATGACCCGTCATCGACTTCGTCGAGCTCACGGGCAACTTGTACGCGTAGTCGCCGAACGCATTCTTGATCGCGATCGTCTCGGCCTTGTCGCCGAGCGGTGTCGAGGTCGCATGCGCGTTGAGGTAATGGATGTCGGTCGGATTCAGCTGTGCGTCGCGCAGCGCGTTCGTCATCGCGAGCCGCGCGCCCGCGCCATCTTCCGGCGGCGCGGTGATGTGGTACGCATCGCCGCTCATGCCGAAGCCGATGATCTCGGCATAGATCTTCGCGCCGCGCGCCTTCGCGTGTTCTAGCTCCTCGAGGATCATCGCGCCGCCGCCGTCACCCATGACGAAGCCGTCGCGATCCTTGTCCCAGGGACGGCTCGCGCCCTGCGGATCGTCGTTGCGCTCGGACAGCGCCCGCGCCTGGCTGAATCCCGCCAGCGCGGTCGGCGTCGTCGCGCACTCGGAGCCGCCGGCGATCACGATGTCCGCGTCGCCGTACTGGATGCAGCGCATCGCGAAGCCGATCGCATGCGTCGAAGTCGTGCACGCGCTCACCACGCCCAGGTTCGGACCTCTCAGCCCGAACTTGATGCTCAAGTGGCCCGCGACCATGTTGCCGATGGTGCTCGGGATGTAGAACGGAGACGTTTTCTTCGGGTTGTGCGTCCGTTCCCAGTTGATCGCTTCTTCCTCGATGCCAGCGAGTCCGCCTATCCCTGAGCCCATGATGGCTCCGCAGCGATCGCCGTCCTCCTTCGAGAAGTCGAGGCCCGAATCCGTCACCGCCTGGATACCCGCGCCCATGCCGTAATGCATGAACGGGTCCATGCGACGGGCTTCCTTGGGTGCGATATAGCTGGCCACATCGAAGCCTTCGACCTCGCCCGCGAACCGGGTCGCGAACGGAGTCGCATCGATGCGTGTGATCGGCTTGATGCCGCTCTTGCCCGCGAGGATCGCGGCCCATGCCGTGGCAATGTCGCTGCCTACCGGCGAAACGATACCGAGCCCGGTAACGACGACGCGTCGCTTGGACACACTATCCTCTTAGTGATGAGGGCGATGGGAAGGGGCGCGGGACCATTCCTGGGCGCGCCTCCGCGGAATGAAACTCAGGACTTGCGACGATCGGAGATGTAGGTGATCGCCTGGCTGACGGTCGTGATCTTCTCGGCATCTTCGTCCGGAATTTCGATTTCGAATTCTTCCTCGAGCGCCATCACCAACTCGACCGTATCGAGCGAATCGGCCCCAAGGTCATCGACGAACGAAGCGTCATTCACTACCTGCTCAGCCTTGACGCCCAACTGTTCGGCGACGATCGCCTTGACCTGTTGTTCCACCGTGCTCATTTCTGATTCGCCCTCAATAGGAAAGTTTTTTGACTGCGGCCCTCCCCGGAGGGAGCGCGCAGCGGGCGCGTATTCTAGGGCAACACTTTGCCCGCTGCCATGCTGTCAAATTGTGAGTGCTTGTTTTTGTTTGTATTTCGAGGATTTGCCTGTTGCAAAGACCCAACGTTTCTGGGCCGACTTCTGGGTCGACACTAGCTTTTCCGGGACACCCTCAGGCCATGTACATCCCGCCGTTCACGTGCAGCGTTTCGCCCGTGATGTAGCTCGCGGCGGGTGAACACAGGAAAAGCACCGCCGCGGCGATGTCGTCCACGCTGCCGAGGCGCGCCATCGGAACCTGCGCGGTGAGCGCCGTCCGCTGCTCCTCGTTGAGGGCGCGGGTCATGTCCGTATCGATGAATCCCGGCGCGACGGCGTTCACCGTGACGCCACGCGAGGCGATTTCCTTCGCCAGGGATTTCGTGAAACCGAGGATTCCGGCCTTGGCGGCCGCGTAGTTGGCCTGTCCGGGATTGCCGGTGAGGCCGACGATGGAAGTCAGCGAAACGATCCGGCCGCGCCGCTCCTTCATCATCCGCTTCAAACAACCCTTCGAGAGACGGAAGACGCTCGTCAGATTGGTCGCGATCACCGCGTCCCAGTCCTCGGGTTTCATTCGCAGCAGCAGCATGTCGCGAGTGATCGCCGCGTTGTTGACGAGGATCGTCGGCATCTCGCCTTTCGAATCGAGATCGGCCAGCAGCGCGTCGATGGACGCGGCGCTACCGACGTCCAGGACCGCTCCCCGGCCGTTGCTTCCAAGCCACGAATTGATGTTAGCGGCGCCGGCTTCCGAAGTGGCGGTGCCGATGACCTTGGCTCCGGCGCCGGCCAGCATCTTGGCGATCGCCTGGCCGATTCCGCGGGAGGCGCCCGTGACGAGCGCGACTTCATTCTGAAGATTCGTTTGCAGCATGCGTTCCTGTTTCCGTTCAGGCCGCGACCGCGGTGGCGGCAGCGGCGAAGTTTTCGGGCGTCTCCAACACGAAGGTCTGTGTATCGCGTCCGCGTTCGATGCGTTTGACGAGACCGGCGAGCACCTGTCCGGGGCCGCACTCGACAACCTGGCGGATGCCGCTCGCGGTCAGCGCCGCGACGGTCGAAGTCCAGCGCACGGGACTCGAGAGCTGGCGCACGAGCAACGCGCGAATGTCGTCGGGGTCCGAATGCTCCTGCGCGTCGACCGCGCTCACGTAGCGGATGGAAGGCTTGTCGAAAGCCGTCGACGCGAGCTTCTCGCCGAGACGCTCGCCGGCCGGCTTCATGAGGCTGCTGTGCGACGGCACGCTCACGGGTAGTTCGAGCGCGCGCTTCGCGCCGCGCGCCTTCGCCGTGTCGATCGCGCGCAGCACGGCCGCGCGTTCACCCGCGATCACCACCTGGCCGGGAGAGTTGAAGTTCACCGCTTCGACGACGCCGCCCTGCGCGCTCGCCTCGCGGCACGCCGCTTCGACGTCGGGGTCCTCGAGGCCTAACAAGGCTGCCATCGCGCCCGTACCAGCGGGCACGGCCGCCTGCATGACCTGCCCGCGAAAGCGGACGAGATCGACGCACGTCTTGAAATCGAGCACGCCGGCGGCGACCAGCGCCGTGAATTCTCCGAGACTGTGTCCCGTGACGACGGCGGGCCGCGGGGCCATCCGTTCCTGCCACAGGCGCCAGGTGGCGATACCCGCGGCAAGCATCGCGGGCTGCGTGCGTTCGGTGGAATTCAGTTCCTCGACGGGACCGGCGCTGCACAGTTGCCACAGGTCGTAACCGAGCACGTCGGACGCTTCCGCGAACGTTGCTCGCACGACCGGCGATTCGTCGGCGAGCTTCGCGAGCATGCCTACCGATTGCGATCCCTGGCCGGGAAAGACGAAAGCAAGGTGGTTGTTTGTCATGGGGCGCGGATTATAGCGATTGCGGGCGCCGCTTCAGGACGAACACGAGGAACAGTGCGCAAACCAGTCCACCGATCGCGCCGTAAAGATGCGCATCGACGATGGTGTTCGCACCTCCCGCGAATGGCATCTGGCCGGCAATCTGCTCGTAGGAAAGTTTCCCCACGATGAACGCCGCGAGAATCCAGCCGTCGAGATCGCGGCGCACGAGATGCGCCAGCGTACCGGCCGTCATGACACCATGCAGCGCGCCCGAAGAGCCCACGTACCACTCGACCTCGGGACTGAGGAACCATAGTCCCGCGCTCACACTGATCGAGGCGAACAGATAGATAGCCAGCCAGCGCAACGGGGTGTAGTCGCGCGCGAACAGGGCCCACATGAGGACCACGCCGAGCACGTTGAGCACGGTATGTTCCGCGTCCAGGTGGACGAAATGGGCGCTCAACAGCCGCCACCATTCGCCGCCGCCGATGGCGGCGCGGTCGAAACTCAAGGCCTGGCGGACGGTCTCACCGCCCAGTTCGAGCAATCCGAGTCCCGCGCAGACCAGCAGCAGGGCAAGCCCGTAGGCCCGGTCGCAGTTGAGCGACCTGAGGACCCCGCCGGCTGACCCTGTAGCGGGGGTTTCAGCGTTCATTTGCTATCATCCGCCACCGATTTGCCCCACGGGGAATTCATGAAATTTCGTTCACTTCGCCTCGCCCGCGGCTTCACGCTCATCGAGATCATGGTGGTCGTCGTGATCATCGGCTTGCTGGCGGTGCTGATCCTGCCGAATGTCTTTGGCCGCGTCGAGGAAGCTCGCGTCGCCAAAGCGAAGTCCGACATCCAGGGCATCGAAACCGCCCTGACGATGTTCAAGCTCGACAATTACGTGTACCCCAGCACCGACCTGGGTCTGACCTCGCTCGTCCAGAAACCGAACGATCCGGCCATTCGCAACTGGAAGGAAGGCGGCTACCTCAAGCGGATCAGCAAGGATCCGTGGGGAAATCCGTACCAGTACGTGTACCCCGGCACGCGCGGCCAGGCGTACGACCTCTACTCCCTCGGAGCCGACGGCCAGGAAGGTGGCGAAGGAGAAGCCGCTGACATTGGCAACTGGAATATCGAGTAGCGACATGTCTCGCGCGAAACGCGCGTTCGCGCGCGGCTTCACGCTGATCGAACTCATCGTCGTGGTGTTCATCATCGGCCTGGTCGCGGCCGGTGCGGTTGTGATGTTTGGCGGCGATCGCCGCGACACCGAGCTGGAAAAGGAAGCGCAACGCCTCGACGCCCTCCTCAACTACGTGCGCGAACAGGCGGAACTCCAGACCCGCGACTACGGTTTCCGCGCGAACATGACCAGCTACTCGTTCGTCGTGTTCGACATCCTCGCGAACGAATGGCGCCCGGCCGAGGAAGATGACGCCCTCAGAGAGCGCAATCTTCCGCGTGGCATTCGTCCTGCGATGGTGGTCGAAGGCCGTCGCATCGTGCTCGACACGAAGAAGAAGGACGTCGAGGACTTCAAGCCTCAGGTGATGATCTTCGCCAATGGCGACCTGTCCTCGTTCGAAGTGACTCTGGAGCGCGAAGGCGGCAAGGATCGCGCCCGCATCTTCACCGACGAGCAGACCAACATCCTGCTGGTCATGCCCGGCGAAACCGAGCCCGTGCGGCCCGCACCCCGGATGGCGAAAAGCCGATGAACGCACGATTGACAACGACCCGGCACCGCGCCGCGCGCGGCTTCACGTTGCTTGAAGTGCTGATCGCGCTCGCGATCGTCGCCGTCTCGGTCGGCGCACTGCTCGGAACCATCTCTTCCTCGGCGAGCAACGTCATCTATCTGCGGGACAAGACTCTGGCCGACTGGGTGGCCCTCAACCGGCTGACCGAAATCCGGATCAGCCAGCAGAAACCCGGCACGGGACGCCGCACCGGCAACACCGAAATGGGTGGCATGCGCTGGCAGTGGGAAGAAGAAGTCACCGAGCTGCCGGTGAAAGGCATGTATCGCATCGACATCCGTACGCGCCCCACGGGCGAAAAGGTCGACGACACCCGACCGCGCTCCACCGGCAGCGCGACGACCCGTCAGGATTTCGACGAAGGCAAGGCGGCGGGCTCCGAACTCGACAAGCTGAACTGGACGAGCAGCGTCTCGGGAGTCATCGGCTCGTCGACCTCGAGTGTGCGTACTCCGATCGCCGCGCCACTGAGCGGCGCGGGTCCCACTGCGCAGCAAGGCGGACCGGGCAACCCGCCCGGATCTCCCGCGCCGCCGACGGGCGAGCCGGGAACCGCGCCCTCACCCGGCCCCGGTGCCGGAGCGGCGGATCGCTGATGTGTAACGGAACGAAGAATCGCGGCTTCACGATCATCGAAGTGGTGATCGCGATATTCATCTCCGCGATCATGTTCGCAATCGGTTACAACGCGATAAACCAGGCGCTCGAGAACCGCGATCAGCTCACGGCCTCGCAGGACCGCGTCAACGAGATTCAGCGCGGCATGCGCATCGTCGCGCAGGACTTTTCGCAGATCGTCGCGCGGGCGGCGCGCGACACGGCGGGCAATGGGCAATTGATGCCCGCGATATTCGCCACCGGCTCGGACAACATCGTACTCACCTTCACTCGCGCCGGCTGGAGCAATCCGGCCGGGATCCAGCGTCCCGCCGAGCAGCGCGTGCGTTATCGCTACTTCGAAGGTTCGCTGGTGCGCGAGCACTGGCTCGCGGTGGATCCCGCCCTCAACTCCGAGCCGCAACAACGGATCGTGTTCACGGGGATCACCGCGGTGGAAGTGCGCTTCCTCGACCCGGTGTCGCGCAGCTGGCGCAACGACTGGCCCGCCATCACCGCCAGTGGACCGGTGAGCTCGATCAATGTCAGCCAGCTCTTGCTGACGCGACCGCTCGCCATCGAATTCACGGTCGTCTTCGAGGACTGGGGGCGCGTACAGCGGGTCTTCGAGATACCGACGTGAAACACTCGAAGCAACGAGGCATCGCGCTGCTCGTCGCGATCGTGATGTTCGCGATCGCGACCACGGTGGCGGCCGCGGTCACCTACAACAAGGCCATGGCGGCGCGGCGTGCAGCGGCGACGTTGACGCTCGAACAGGCCTTGCAGGCCGGCATGGCCGCCGAAGCGCTCGCCGGCATCGTGCTCGAGAACAACGCGAGCGCGCAGCGCACGCAGACCAACCAGGATTGGGCGCAGCCCGTCGGTCCGCTCGAGATCGAAGGCACCGGCGTGTGGATCCAGGCCCAGCTCGAAGACCTGCAGGGCCGGTTCAACCTGAACAGCCTGGTGTCGTGGAACCCGCAGCTCAACGACTTCGCCGTCGACCAGCACCAGGTCGAGGTCTTCCAGAGGCTGCTCGAAGAACACAACATCGACCAGCGCTACGCCGACCTGCTGACCGACTGGATAGATCCGGACATCGCGCCCCTTCCGCAGGGAGGCGAAGACACCTTCTATCTTTCGCAGAATCCACCTTACCGGCCGCCTAACACTTTCATAACGCACACGTCGGAACTGCTGGCGCTGCCGGGTTTCGGCGCAGAGAACTTCGCCAAAATCGCGCCCTTCGTCACCGCCCTGCCGAACGACGTGCCGGTCAATGTCTGTACGGCAAGCGGCCTGGTTCTCGATGCGACCAGAAACGATCCTGCGAGCAGGACCGAGTTCTCGCAGCAGGATCTCAAGGTCCCGCGTGAAAACGATTGCTTTCCGATGCTCCAGGCCTACCTCGCGGGCATCGGCGACGCCAATCTCAGGACGATTGTCACCGATCGGGTGGCGGAAAAATCCTCATGGTTCCGCCTGCGGACTCACATCCGGGTTGGCACTGCGGAGTTCGTTTTGTACAGTGTTCTCTTTCGAGAGAGCGACAATCGGGTGCGCACCGTGCAGCGCAGTTTCGGTAGCGAGTAACCCCCATCCTTTGAGCCAGATCGCATGAGCGAGTCGTTAGTCATTCAACTGCGCGATGGCGCCACGCCCCAGTGGCTGGTGTGCACGTCCGACGGCCAGGTGGTCGTCAACCGGGTATCCGGCACGCTCGACCAGGCCGCGCAACTTGCCGTCGGGCGGCGCGTCGCCGTCATCGTTCCGTCGGTCGATGCGCTCGCGACCGACTGCGAAGCGCCCGCCAAGGGATCCGCGAAGCTCGCGCAGGTCGTGCCGTTCGCGCTCGAGGAACGGGTCGCAGACGAAATCGAGAATCTCCACTTCGCGCTCGGCGAGCGTTCGGCCGAGACCGGCCGTGTTTCCGTGGTCGTGGTCGAACGCAAACGCATCGATGCATGGCTCGCGGAGCTGCGGGCGGCGGGCCTGCAGCCACAGGCTATCTACTCGGCCGCGACGTTGTTGCCGGCGATGCCGGGACAACTCATCGGGTTGCTCGAGGACGATTCGATCACGTTGCGCGGCCCGGACGGACCGCCCCTGGTCTTTCCGTCGGGCTCGATCGCCGATGCGATCGAAATGGCTCTGAGCCAGCTGTCCTCGCCCGTCGCGGGTCTCGAGCCCGCCACACCGGGCCTGCTGTTGTACGCGGGACAGGACGAATGGAACGCGCACCAGCACGAGGTCGACGCCCTGCGAGACCGGTTCACCGGCGTCAAGGTCCAGATGCTGCCGCACGGATCGCTGGGTCTGCTCGCGCCGGCGGCGGCGGCCAACGACGCCATCAACCTGTTGCAGGGACCGCTCGCGGTCGCTTCGCCCCTCGAGATGTCCTGGAAGGCCTGGCGCATCGCGGCGATCCTGGCCGGCACGTTGCTGTTCGTGCACGTCGGCGCCCGCTACTTCGAGCTCACGCAGATCCGGAAAAGCGAGGCGACTCTCGATGCGAACATCGAGGACTCGTTCCGCCAGGCGATGCCGGGACAGATGAACGCCACCAACGCGCGCCGGCGCGTCGAGACCCGGCTGGCCGAAGTTCGCGGCGGCGGCGGATCGGGCAACCTGCTGCCGGCGCTGGCCGCCGTCGCCAATGCGCGCAGCGCCGCGCCCAGCGCCGTGGTCGAGGGCCTGACGTTCCGCGACGGCAAGCTGGACCTGCGCATTCGCGCACCGGACGCTTCCAGCGTCGATGCCATCGGTCAGCAACTTCGCGCCGCCAACTGGCAGGCGAAGAACGAAGGCGGTAGCAACAACGGCGATTCGTACAGCGGTCGCCTGCAGATCAGCAAGGCAGGCTCATGAACGCACTACGCGCCTGGTATGCCAATCTCGCCGAGCGCGAGCGCCGCGTCGTCTCCATCGGAGCCGTGGTGGCCCTGGTACTGCTGCTGCTCGGAATCGTCCTGCCGCTCAATCGCAGCATCACGGAGGCGCGCCAGCGGGTCGCGACGAAGCAGACGGATCTCGCGTTCATACGGAGTGCCATGCCGGAGCTCGGTGCATCGAGCACGACATCCGGCGCGAGGGCCACCGAAGATACGCTGATCGGCCTCGTCGACAGCTCGGCGCGCGAAAGCGGTCTGGGCAAGTCGTTGGCGAGCAGCCAGCCGACTCCCGACCGGGGCCTGCGCGTCCGGCTCGAACGCGTGCCGTTCGACGGCATGGTCGCCTGGCTCGCGCGGCTGTCCCAGAGTCACGGCGTGCGCGTCGAATCCGCGGAAATCGAAGCCGCCGGCGAGCCCGGCCTGGTCAACGCGGGCCTCGTCCTGAAGGCGGGCTGATGCGCCGGCGATCGCTCGGCCTCACCATCGCCGCGGGCGTCGCGGTATTCCTCGTCATCCTCGTACTCTATCTACCCGCCTCGTGGCTCGCGCGCGCCCTGCCCGCCGGCGTGAATTGCCGCGAGCTCGGCGGTTCGGTCTGGCATGGCGAATGCCTCGGGCTGGAGTACGGCGATCTCGCGCTCGGCGACGCGACGTGGAATCTCGCCACGGGCCGCGCGTTCACCGGACGGCTCGTGGGTGATATCGACATTCGCGGCAACGCGCTCAACGTGCGCGCGGACGTGGACTCCTCGTTCGGCGGCAACGGCGAGCTGCGCAATGTGCGCGGCAATCTCACGCTGGATCCGCGCCTGATCCCGCAATTGCCGCAGGACAAGAGCGGCTCGGTGACGGTCGATCTGTCGCGGCTCGCGGTGTCCGACGGAGCGCCCACGGCGATCGCGGGCAACATCCAATTGCGCAACCTCCGGCAACTCGGCGTGCGGCCGCTCGAGCTCGGTTCCTACCAGGTGACTTTCGACGGCAACGCGCCCGCCGGCGGACCGATGATCGGGAAGGTGCGCGATCTCGGCGGCCCGTTCGGTGTCGACGGCACGGTGACACTCAACCCCGGGCGCGCGTACCTGGTACAGGGTTTCATCCAGGGTCGCAGCGCGGACGCCGAACGCCTGGTGCGCGAAATCACGCTCGGCGCGCCGCCCGATGCCGCCGGGCGCAGCGCATTCTCGTTCGAAGGATCCTGGTAGTCAGTCCAGGGGAACCTCGCGCCACGCGCCGAGCAGCGGAAAATACAGTCCCGCCCGCACGGGCTGCGGCCCGAGTTGCCGCGCCAGGTGCGCGTAACGCGCGAGCTGCGCGGTGTAACGCACCACTTCTGAATCGAGGAACGCCTCGCGATCGCCACCTTCGTGCGGGCTGGTCTTGAAATCGACCACCCACCGCACGCCGTCGGCGACGAAGGTGCGGTCGATCACCGCGTTCACGATGTCGGCGCCCCGTACACCGGTGAGCGCGAGTTCGGATTGCGCTTCGGAGTGCGCGACATCGAACAACCACCGCCCGCGCGGATCGCGCAGCGTCGCTTCGAGCGCCGCGAGCGCGCGTTCGGCTCCGGCGGACGCGGCGGGCGCCTCGACACCCAGCGCCTGCAGGCGCGATTCGAGTCGCGCACGCAGGCGCGGCAGATCTTCCACGCGCGGAACGGCGTGGCCGAAACGCTCCAGCGCCTCGTGCACCACCGTGCCGACGCGCCGCGCCGTCTGACGCACCCAGCTGAATTCGATTTCTTCCTCGTCCGCGCCGAGCGGGACGATCTCGCCGCGCGCGAGCACGTCGGGCGGGATGTCGATCGCGGCCGGTCGCCGCGGCAGCCGCCTGCGCACCTGGCTCACGGCCGGCAACACGTCGACATTGTCGGCCGGATCGCCGATCGCCTCGAACGTCGCGATGTCGCCGCCAATCGCCGGCCACAGCGTCCGCAACATCGAGTTGGGATCCGCGTCGAACGCGATCTCGCCGCCGGACTCCTTCGCGCGCGGATGAACGTAGAGATGCAGCGATCGCTTGGCGCGGGTCAGCGCGACATACGCCTGCCGCGCTCGCTCGGCGCGGGCGCGTTCCTTGTGCAGCAGGCGCAGGTAGTTGTTGATGGCATCGTCGGCTTCGTCGCCTTCGCCGCGCACGCGGATCGGCGCCATGATGAGATGGTCATCGCCCTGCTCGCGTGGTACCTCGAGCCAGTTCAGCAGTCGCGGATCGTCCGGACGGCCGCGCCGACCCACACCCACGACGAAGACGTGATCGAACTCGAGGCCTTTCGCGCCGTGGATCGTCATGAGCGATACGGCGCCGGGCTGCGCGGGATCCTGCGCGCGCAACCGATCCAGCAAGCGTTCGAGATCGAGCGGCCGACCTCGCAGGCGCTTGCGGTCTTCCTCCGCGAGTGCCGTCAGGAACCGGCGCGCGTGCGCCAGATCGGCGTCGTGCGTACATGCCGAGGGCCCACCCAGCGTGAGCCAGACGCGTTCGATGAGATGGGCCCGCGGCTCGCGTTCGCGCTCCTCCCACGCGGGCAACAACACGCCCTTCGCCCGCAACAGCCGCTCGGCGCCGTCGATCGACAATCCGGGGATCTGATCCAGCAAAGCCGAGTAGATAGTTCCACTGCCCGCGGCCTCGCTGACCGCCGTCAGGTCCGGCAACGAAAGCCCGACGAAAGGCGCGCGCAGCACCGCGAGCCACGCCACGCGATCCAGCGGCGAATCCAGCGCGCGGGCCAGCGCCTCGAGGTCGCGCACGACCGGCACGTCCGCCAGCGGTTCGAGATTGACGCCGATGAACGGCAGGCCGCGCGCGGCGAGCTCCGCGCGCACGGCGCGCAGATGGGGGCGCGCGCCGGCCAGCACCGCGATCGAATCGTCGGGTCGGGCCTCGCGCAATCTGGCGATCGTGTCGGCGACGGATTGCGCCTCCGAACTCGTACCGCACTTTCCTTCCACCCGGTACAGCCGAGGTTCGCCCTCCAGCTGCGTGCGCGCCGCGACGCTCGCAAGATGGCGCACGGCGCTGCGCCGCACGTCGTCCTTGCGCGGGAACACGCGCACGAACACGTCGTTGCACCAGTGCACGAGCGCCGGCGCGGAGCGGAAATTGCGTCGCAGCTCGAGCGGCTCGAGACGTACGCCCGCCAGGCCACCGTCGCGCACCGTCGAGAACCGCCCCACTTCCGCGTTGCGGAATCCGTAGATGGACTGCATCGGGTCGCCCACGAGGAACAGCGTGCGTCCGTCGCCGGTCGACCAGTCGAAGGTGAGCGAGCGCAGCAGGTCGTACTGATCGCGCGACGTATCCTGGAATTCGTCGACGAGGATGTGCATGAGGCGCGTGCCGAGTCGTTCGGCGAGCGGCGTCGGACTCCCGTTCTCGGACAACGCGCGGCGCGCGGCGCCGGCGATCTCGGTGTGATCGCACTCCCCGTGCAGGTCGAACTGGTGTCTCAATTCGGCCGCGGCGAGCAACAGCAATTGGGCGAGCGAATCGAGCGCCTCGCGATCCGCCGCGGGGACACGCGGATCGGGCAGCATCGAGATGCTGCGCAGGGCATCGAGAATCGACTCGTCGATCACGCGCAGACGCTCGAGCCAGTCGTCGCGCAGCGCTTTCGCGTGAGGGTTGTCGGACGGAATGCCTTCGTTCTTCGTCAGCGTCTTGCGCGCCGTGCCATCCTTCGTCAGCGTCAGTCGCGCGATGCCGCGCCAGCGCGCCAGGTCCTCCAGCACGTTTCGTAGTGCGCCCGACACGTGGCGCCAGTGGAACAGGTCGGGATGCTTTTCGACCTCCACATGTTGAGCCGCGAAACGCGCGAGCGCGCTGGCCTGTTCGACGAAACTGCCCGGCAGCGCCGCGACCGCCTTGATCAGCTCATCGGCGACGATGGCCTGCAGGCTGGCCTCGATCTTCGGAACGAGGGCCTCGCCGGAAAGTTGCGGCAGGTTGGGCAACCATTCGGAACGGCGCGGCAACATGCTTTCGATGAGTCTCTCGAGACGCGACCAGCTATCGTCGAGCCGGCGCAGGATGCGCTCGAAATGCGGGCGATACTCCGGGTCGGTTTCCGCGTGGCGCATGGCCTCGCGCGTGGCGATCGCATACAGGTCGTCGGGTGAATCCGCGATGCCGCGGCCCAGCGGGCTCTGCGAGGTAATCGGCAGCGAGTTCGCGAGGTAGCCGTTGAACGCGTCGATGGTCTGGATGCGCAGGCGCGCGGCGCTCTCCTCGATTCCCCAGTTGCGTTGCGCGGCGTGCACGCGCACCGCCGCGGCCAGGTCGCGCGTGACCTCGTCCGCGGGAGAGCGCACTTCGAAGTTTCCTTCGAGCGCCGTGCGCACGCGCTCGCGCATTTCACCCGCGGCCTTGCGCGTGAAGGTGATCGCGAGCACCTGCTCGGGGTCGTCCACCGTCGTCAGCAATCGCAGGTAACGCTGCGTGAGCACCGTCGTCTTGCCCGACCCCGCAGGCGCCTGGACGATGAACGACGTCCCGGGATCGAGCGCCCGAGTGCGTGCCAGCGCGTCGCTGTCGTCAGCCGAAGTCATGATCTTCCTCTTCCGGCGCATCCTGCGACGCGAGCTCGACGCGACGGCACAGGACCGTGAGGTGGCAATGACGGCAGACATCGGCCGCCGGCTCCACGGGAGCGCGACCCGCGAGGTAATCCGCGGCCAGCGTTTCGACGGACTGGCTCCATCGCGAGAGCTCCTTGAGCCACGCCGCGTCGATCTCCTCCGCGGGCACCTTGTTGGCCGGCATGCCGGGCAATCCGTTCACGCCGGGAAGCAGTCCCTTGCGCGACGCCCTCCCCGCGAACTTCGCGCGCCCGAGAGTCAGCGAGACGTTCGCGAGCGCCTGCACGTCGAGCTCGGGCGTCGCCAGTACATAGGCGACGAGCTGCGGATCGCGGATCTTCGCGTCGTCCCAGTCGGGCGTGCGCGCATCCCCGGACTTGTAGTCGAGGATCGCGTAACCGCCGCCCTCGATGGAATCGATCCGGTCGATGCGCAGGTCGAACGTGCCGCCGGCGAGCGTCAGCTCGCGGCGCGCCTCGAGCATCTCGACGACGAAATTCGGTCGCCTGCGCTCTTCGTCGATCAGGTCGGCGATGAGTCGTTCGAGCCGCAGTTTTTCCCGATCGACCGACGGCCGCAGTTCTTCGGGCACAAAGCCGCGAAACACCGCGACGACGGCCGCTTCGACAGAGTCGCCGATGAGCGGACGCAGCAGCGTGGTCTCGGTGTCCTTGATCTTGTAGTGGCCATCGAGCTTGATCCATACCAGCTCGAGCGCCTTGTGCAGCAGCATTCCGCGCTGACGCGGGTCGAGACCGGGCGCCGGCTCCTCGAGCCGCTCCGCGCGCAAGCGCATCTCCGCATAGGCATGGAATCCGCACTCCGCCTGCAGCGTGAGTGGTTTGACACCACCCGCAACGGGCCGTGTCGTGTCGACGCCCGCCCCCTGTGTGTCTTCGAGCGTTTCGTCCTGCGGCCTGCGCACCGATTTCGCGAGTGGTTGAACGGGCGCCGACGCCCGATAGGGGATCGCATCGCGCAGGCGGGTCAGCAGCGGACTCGCGGTTCGATGTGCGTCGCCGTCCAGGCGTGCCCACGAGCACACGAGACGGTCGGTGGCGGCTCGCCACGCCGCGAGCGACGCGCGCGCCGCGTTCGTCTGGCCCGCCGCGCTGGCCCACGGGATCCCTGCGGCGCGCTGCAACCCGAGTGGAATGAAGACGTCCGGGCGCGGCGCGGACGGCCATTGCCCGGAATCCAGGCCGGCGATCCAGATGCCGTCGTAGCGCGCGACCGGATCGTCATGCGATTCGGTGATCGTCACCGGCGCCTCGGTGCTCGCCGGATCGAAGCGCCGTTCGGCCGCGAGCTCGGTCAGGATCGCCACGGCCTCCGCGCCGTTCATGCGCGGCAACCACGCGCTGAGCGATGCGAATTCGTCGAGCAGCGCATGCCAGCGGTTCAAGGTCTGCTGTTCGTCGCTGCGCAACGCGCGGGCGCCGGGCCAGCCGGCCTGGCGTAGCGCGCTCGCGATACGCGGCGCCCACTCGGCCGGCGTCATCCGCTCGCCGGACAGTTGCGCGGCCGCGCGGCGCAGCCTCGCCGCAAGCGCGGCGGCCGGGGCGCCGGCGGATTCGCGCTCGAGGAACACGACGAGCTCGGTCGCGCCGAACTCGAGCTTTCGACCGAGGCGCAGTGCGTCCTCGATCGCCACGTTCCCCAACACGTCCTTGCCATCGAGGAACGGCTGTCGCAGCCACCGAACCACTTCGTCGAATCTGAGGCGTCCGGCCAGCAATCGCAGCGTCAGCAACACGTGCGCGATCAGCGGGAATTCTGAGAACGTGCGGCCACCTTCGATCGAGAACGCGCTGGAAATGGAGCGCGCACTCGTCCCGAACCACTCCGACGGCGTCAGCGCCTGGGAAAGCAGTCGCTCGTACGGCTCGCGGCGCTGGCGAAGTTTCGCGTCGACCACCAGCAGACGTCGGCCCGGATCGAGTTCGAGCTGCGTGCGACACCACGTGGCGATGAGGTCGAGCTCGTGTTCGTCGTCTTCCGCGATTGCGATCTCGACCGGATGGGTGTTCGCAACGTGTCCGACGAATTCGGCGCCGAGTCGTTGCAGACACCTGCGCTGCGCGAGAGGCAAATCGTCCGCGCCCGCCACGAGCAACCGCCCCGGCGACGGGGTCAGCGCATCGAGCCAGGCACGCAACGGTTTGCGGTGCTGCGTGCGGGCCAATTCTTCGAGTGCGCGCAACACCGAAGCCAGCAACTCGCCCTCCGGCGAACCGGCGAGGCTCTGCGGCGATACGCGGATCTGCCAGTCGTGCAGGGTGCGCACGGACGTCAACAACGCTCGCGCCTGGGCCTGGCCACCGCCATCGCGCTGCAGGTCGCGAACGCAGGCCCATTCGGCGCCGGCGGGCAGTAGTTGGTCGGGCGCGCCGGCTTCCGCCCAGACGTCACCTAACAACTCTTCGGCGAATTGCGGGAACGTCAGGACTCGGGGCGTGTGCCACAACGTGCGCCCGGCCTCGCGCTGGATTGCGGCCCACGCACCTCGAACGGCCGCCTGGCGCTGCGCGCTGGGAACGATCAGCGTCGCGCCGGCTTCGAGGCCCTCGAGAACGGGTTCAGGAAGTCTCTTTATATTCAATAGCTTGCAAAGGCCATTACGGCCAATTGAAAGGCTGGCTACTTGAAGCGCCCTTCCGCGTGCACGACCCGCGCCTTCCCCTCGGCCGCGCGTGTCGCATAGGAGGCGAGCAACTCGTCGATGCGCACGAACACTTTCTTGAGCAGCGCCGCTTCCGGCAACAACGTGGTGCGGAAATGATCGCGGTACGGCACGTTGAAACTCGCGCCCGGCGCGAGCAACACGTGTTTCTGTTCGAGCAGGTCGAGCGCGAAGGTCTGGTCGTCGAAGTCCGGAAATTCCTCGGTCTTCACGCGCACGAACGCGTACATCGAGCCCTTGGGCGCCTTCAGGTGCAGGTAACGACTCGCGCGCGTCGCGTCGACGATGGCGCGACGCGATTCGTACAGCCGCCCGCCGGGCGCGAGCAGTTCCTTGATGCTCTGGTACCCGCCGAGCGCGGTCTGCACGGCCCATTGCGCCGGCACGTTGGAACACAGGCGCAGCGAGGACAGCAGCTCGAGGCCCGATAGATAGTCGCCCGCGCCGCGCAGGTTGCCGGAGAACGCGGCCCACCCCACGCGGTATCCGCAGGCCCGATAGATCTTCGAAAGTCCGGACATCGTGCAGCACACGGTGTCCCTGACCAGCGTCGCCATCGGCACGTGTTCGATGCCGTCGTAGGTCATCTGGTCGTAGATCTCGTCGCAGAAGACGATGAGCTTCTTCGACTCCGCCAGGCGCGCGATGCGCTCGCAGATTTCGCGTGGATACACCGCGCCCGTGGGGTTGTTGGGATTGATCACGACGATCGCACGGGTCTTGCGCGTGATCAGCGAGGCGATCTCCTCCGGATCCGGCACGAAATCGTTCTCCGGCCGGCACGGGTAATAGACCGCCTTGCCGCCGTTCAGCGTGACCGCGGCCGACCACAGCGGGTAGTCAGGGCTCGGGATCAGCACCTCGTCGCCGTCGTTGAGCAGTGCGCGCAGGCAGAGGTCGATGAGCTCGCTCACGCCGTTGCCGATGAACACCTCTTCGGCGCTCATGCCGGTCACGCCGCGCATCTGCTGCTGCATCACGACCGCTTCGCGCGCGGGGAAGATGCCCTTCTGGTGGCAATACCCTTCCGCCACCGGCATGTTCTCGATCATGGCGAGCCGCATGGTCTCGGGGGTGCGGAAACCGAAAGCGCCCGGGTTGCCGATGTTCAGCGGAACGATCTCGTAGCCCTGGCGCTCGAGTTCCTGTGCGCGACGAGCCAGCCGGCCACGGATCTCGTACTTGACGTGGCGCAGCCCCTCACTCGGGCGAATCTGGGATTCCTGTGTCATGCGGCTTCCGGATCAAACGGTTGCGACGGAGGATAACGCGTTCGGGGCCGCGATTTCAGGGCTGGTTCACGAGTTCGCGCCAGCGCAGGCAGGCCACCCGGCGTGCCTCACCCGCATCCTCCGGCTCTGGACTGCGCGCGGCGCATGTGGCTAGAGCGGCCGGGCAGCGCGTCCGGAAGGCGCATCCTCCGGGACGCTGGAAGGCGGACGGCATCTCGTCGCGCGACTCGATGGTCGCCAGGCGGGCGCGCCCCACGGCCGGGTCGATCGACGGCACGGAATCCAGCAACAGGCGCGTGTACGGGTGGCGCGGGTCCCGGAACACGGCATCGGTCGGGCCGGACTCGACTTCGCGGCCGAGATACATCACGAGGATCCGCTCGCAGAGCCGCCGCACGACGGCGAGATTGTGGCTCACGAAGACGATGCTCGTGCCCTGCTCCCGCTTGATCGCCTCCAGCAGTTCCAGGATTTGCGCCTGCACGGAAACGTCGAGCGCGCTCACGGCTTCGTCGCACACGAGTAGTTTGGGCTCGAGGACCATCGCGCGCGCGATCGCGACGCGCTGACACTGGCCGCCGGACAGCTCCCGGCTGCGCCGGCCGGAATATTCGGCGCCGAGCCCGACGCGCGCGAGCATGGCGGCGACCCGGTCGGCGCGTTCCGCGGCGGACATCTCCGGCCGCAGGGCGACCAGCGGCTCGGCGACGATGTTCGCGACGCTCATGCGCGGATCGAGACTCGCGAACGGGTCCTGGAACACGATCTGCAGACCGGCGCGCACCTGGCGCAATTCCTCGCCGGCGAGATCCTGGATCGGGCGACCGAGCCACACGATCTCGCCGCGCGCGACCGGCATCAGGCGCAAGAGCGCCCGCGTCAGCGTCGACTTGCCGCTGCCGGATTCGCCGACGATGCCAAGCGCTTCGCCGGCGGCCACCTCGAACCCCACGCCGTCGACGGCCGCGAGCGTGCCGCGTTTGCGGAGCCAGCCGCCCGCGCGCACGGTGTGATGCACGTGTACGTCGCGCACGACGAGCGGACTCGGGTTTGCCGCATGTCGGGTCGACACACTCGCGCCCGGCGCATCGATGCGCGGCGTGGCGGCGAGCAAGGCCCTCGTGTATTCGTGTCCAGGATCCCGCAGGACATGCGCGACGCTTCCGCGCTCGACGATGTTCCCGTCGCGCATGACCATCACGTCGTCCGCCAGCGCGGCGATGACGCCCATGTCGTGAGTGATCACGGCCAGCGCGGTGCCGCGCTCATCGACGATCGAACGCAGCAGCGCGAGGATCTGCGCCTGCACCGACACGTCGAGCGCGGTCGTCGGCTCGTCGGCGATCAGGAATGCCGGGTCGCACGCGAGAGCCATCGCGATGGTCGCGCGCTGACGCATGCCGCCCGAGAGCTCATGCGGGTACTGGTTCAACCGCCGCGGCGCATCCGTCATGCGGACTTCGTCGAGCAGCCGTGCCGCGCGGGCGCGCGCCTCGTCCCAGCTCATGCCGCGGTGATGCACGAGCGGCTCGGCGACCTGGTCGCCGATCGTCAGGTGCGGCGTCAGCGAAGTCATCGGGTCCTGGAAAATCATCGCGACGTCGCGGCCGCGCAGCGCCGCGCCCGTAGCCGACAGCAGCGGCGCGCCAGCGAGCCGCGCCTGGCCGGATACCCGCGCGGTGCGCGGCAGTAATCCCATCAGAGCCAAGAACGATTGCGACTTGCCTGCGCCCGATTCGCCGATCACGCCGAGGCAACGGCCACGACCGAGCGAGAAGCTGACTCCCGCCACGGCGGCGCGGCCGTCGTACGCGACGCCGAGATTCTCGACTTCGAGCAGCGCGCCTTCACTCATCGCGCGACTCGAGCATGGCGCGCAAGCCGTCGCCGAGCAGGTTGAACGCGAGCAGCAGCGCCGTGAGCAGCGTCGCCGGCACGAGCAGCATCCACGGCGAGGATTCCATTTCCTGCGCGCCCTCGTTGATGAGAGTGCCGAGGCTCGCGAACGGCTCCTGCACGCCGAGCCCGAGGAAGCTCAGGAAGCTCTCGAACAGGATGAGTTGCGGGATCGCGAGCGTTGCGTACGCGATCACGGGACCGGCCACGTTGGGCACGATGTGCCGCCACAGGATCCCGCGCGAACTCACGCCGCTCGCGATCGCAGCTTCCACGAACTCGCGTCGTCGCAGCGCCAGGGTCTGCCCGCGCACGATGCGCGCCATCGTGAGCCAGCCCACCGCGCCGATCGCGATGAACAGGGCCGCGATGCTGCCGCGCGGGAACATCGTCGAGAGGATGATGACGATGAACACGTACGGCAGCGCATACACGATGTCGACGAAACGCATCATCGCGGCATCGAGGCGCCCACCGACATAACCGGCGATCGCGCCCCAGGCAACGCCGATGCACACGCTGACCAGCGCGGCCAGCACGCCGATCAGCAGCGAGACGCGCATCGCCTGCATGCTGCGCGAGAACAGGTCGCGGCCCAGCCGATCGGTGCCGAGCCAGTGCGCGGCATCGAACTGCGGTGGGACCGCGAGATGCTCCCAGTCGAGCGCGTCGTGACTCCACGGCGTGAGCAACGGCGCGAGCAACGCCGCCAGCGCAAGCGCGACCAGCACGGCGGCGGATATGCGAATGCGACGCGTCATGCGGGCCGCACGCGCGGATCGAGCCAGCCGTACAACAGGTCCGCCACCAGGTTGCACACGAGTGTCACGACGCCGTACACGAGGATCATGCCCATGACGAGTGGATAGTCGCGATCGATCGCGCCCTGCACGAGATAACGACCCGAACCCGGCAATCCGAACACGGTTTCCACGACCAGCGAACCGGTGATGATGAATGCGACGGCCGGCCCGAGATAACTCACTACCGGAATCAGCGCCGGGCGCAGCGCGTGACGCACGAGCACGATGCGCTCGGGCAGTCCCTTCGCGCGCGCCGTGCGCACGAAGTTCGACGCCAGTACTTCCTGCATGCTGGTGTACGTGAGGCGCGCGATGTAGGCCATGACGGGCAACGCGAGCGTCACCACCGGCAGGACCAGGAAACTCGGGTTCCCCGGCTCGTAACCCGCGATGCGGAAAATCGGCCAGTAGATCCCGAACATCAGCGCGAGCAGCGGACCGACCACGAACGCGGGCAGCACGACGCCGAGCATCGAGAAACCGAGCAGGAACTGGGCGCCGAACGAACGTGCCCGGGCCGCGGCGTACACTCCGAGCGGCACGCCGACGATCAGCGCCAGCAGCGCCGCCGCCACGCCGATAGTTAGACTGAGCGGCAAGCCCGCGGCGATGAGTTCGCCGACGCGAAAATCGCGATGGCGGAACGAAGGACCGAGGTCCCCGGCCGCGAGCCCGGCCAGGTAGCGCCCGTACTGCACATATAGCGGCTGGTCGAGCCCGTAGGCCGCGTCGAGATTCGCGCGGATCGCGGGCGGCGCCGCCTGTTCGCCGAGGAACGGGCTGCCCGGCGCGAGCCGGATGATGAAGAAAGACAGCGTGACCAGCACGAACAATGTCGGTACCAGTCCGACGATCCGCCGCAGCGCGTAATTCAGCACACCCGATTCTCGAACACGAACACGACTCCGGCTAAACTCCGCGGATGGAACCAACCGCAAACTCCCGCAGGATTCTCGTCGCAATCAAACGCGTCGTCGACTACAACGTGCGCGTGCGCGTGAAGCCGGACGGCTCGGGCGTCATGCTCGACGGCGTCAAGCTCAGCATCAATCCTTTCGATGCGATCGCCATCGAGGAGGCGCTGCGCGTCAAGGAGCGCGGGCTGGCCGACGAAGTCGTGATCGCGACCATCGGTCCGACCGACTGCCAGGCGACGCTGCGCAATGCGCTCGCGATGGGCACGCAGCGCGCGCTGCACGTCGTGTCCGACAAGCCGCTCGAACCGCTCGCCAACGCCCGAATCCTCCTGAAGCTCGTCGAGCGCGAACAGCCATTCCTTGTAATCCTCGGCAAACAGGCGATCGACGAAGACAACAACCAGACCGGGCAGATGCTCGCGGCGCTGTGGAACCGGCCGCAGGCCACCTTCGCATCGAAGCTCGAGATCACGGACAAGGTCGCGCGGGTCACGCGCGAAGTCGATGCGGGCCTCGAAACCCTGGAGGTCGACCTACCCGCCGTCGTCACCACGGATCTGAGGCTCAACGAGCCGCGGTTCGTCAAACTTCCGGAAATCATGAAGGCCAAGTCCAAGCCGCTCGCGACACTGTCGCTGGCCGATCTGGGACTCGCCGAGACCGCGGGAGCCTCGCGCGTCAAGGTCACGCGCACCGAGCCACCACCCGGGCGCCAGCGCGGAATCATGGTCAAGGACGCCGGCGAACTGTTCGCCGAGCTGCACAAGCGGGGGCTGGTATGAGCGCCGTATTGATCGTCGCCGAACACGCGGGCGGCAAGCTCAACCCCTCCACTGCGAAATGCGTGAAAGCCGCATCGACGCTGCCCGGAGCGGAAATCTGCGTGGCCGTATTCAGTGCGCCCGGAGCCGGCATCGCCGCCCAGGCGGCGCAACTCGCCGGCGTGACGCGCGTGCTCGAAGTGACGCACGCCGCGAACGAACACGCGCTCGCGGCCACGCTCGCGCCGCAGGTCGCCGAAGTCGCGGCGCCCTTCTCGCACGTGTTCGGTCCGTCGACCACCTTCGGCAAGGACCTGATGCCCCGCGTCGCGGCGCTGCTCGACGCCCCGCAGGTGTCGGACATCATGGCCATCGAAAGCGCGACGCGGTTCAAGAGACCGATATACGCAGGTAATGCGATCACGACGGTCGACGTCGATGCCGGCGTCAAGATCGTCGGCACCGTCCGCACGGCTTCGTTCGAAGCGGCGGCGACCGGCGGCAACGCGAAGGTCGAGACCGTGGAGTCGAAGGCGGAGCTCCCCGGGCACACGCGTTTCGTCGGGCTCGCGGCCGCGGGCGGAGATCGCCCCGACCTGCAGAGCGCCGCGAAGGTGGTCTCCGGCGGCCGGGCGCTCGCGAGCAGCGACGCGTTCAAGATCATTTATTCGCTCGCCGACAAGATCGGCGCGGCGGTCGGCGCCTCGCGCGCCGCGGTCGACGCGGGCTACGTGCCCAACGACATGCAGGTAGGTCAGACGGGCAAGATCATCGCGCCCGAGCTGTACATCGCGATCGGCATTTCCGGCGCGATCCAGCACCTGACTGGCATCAAGGACGCACGCACGATCGTCGCGATCAACAAGGACCCGGAAGCGCCTATCTTCGAAATCGCCGACATCGGCATCGCCGGCGACCTGTTCACGATCGTTCCGGAACTCGAGAAGCTGATCGACGCCAGCCGCAAGTAGCGGCTGGCGTCATCCGGTTCATAGCCGCGAGAGAATGTGCTCGGCGGTGGAGACCTTGAACTCCTTCGGCGCCTCGATCTGCACGTCGGCCGCAACGCCGTCCTTCACGACGATCGCGAAACGCTGCCCGCGCGTGCCCATGCCGAAGCCGCGTCCGTCCATCTCGAGACCGAGCGCCTTGGCGTAATCGCCGTTGCCGTCGGCCAGCATCAACACGTTGTCGCCGACGTTCGAGTGTTTGCCCCAGGCATTCATCACGAACACGTCGTTCACCGCCATGCAGGCGATCGTGTCGACGCCCTTCGCCTTGAGCGCGGCCGCGTTCTGCACGAAACCCGGCAGATGCTTGGCATCGCAGGTCGGCGTGAATGCGCCCGGCACGGAGAAGAGCACGACGGTCTTGCCCTTGAACAATTCGTCGGTTGTCAGATCCTGCGGACCATCCTTGCCCCAGGTCTTGAACGTGCCCGCGGGCATCTTGTCGCCAGCCTTTATCGCCATTGCAGTTTCTCCTCAGTGGTCATTTCTGGCGCGTCGCCGCGGCCAGTTCGAGATCCTTGGTGAAGCGGACGTCGCCGGATTTCATGACGACGTCGAGCGGTGTGCGGCCACCTTCGTCCTTGGCCGCGAGATTCGCGCCACGCCGCACGAGGTACTTGGCGGTCTCCTGCCGGCCGTTCGCGACCGCAAGGTGCAGCGGCGTCAAACCGCCCTTCCCCTGCACGTCGATGGCGATGCCGCGATCGACCAGCAGTCCGCAGATGCCGGTCATTCCGTTCGCCGCCGCGTGATGCAGGACGCTGTTCCCGTCGGAATCGCGGACGGTCACGTCCGCGCCGCCTTCGATCAGCGCCTGCGCCGAACTGCTCTGTGTGGACTTTACCGCCAGCAGCAACGGGGTTTCGCCGGTCGAAACCCGCGCATTTACGTCGGCGCCTTTCTTGATCGCCTCGCTGACAGCGCCGCGATCGTTCTTTTGGACGGCCTCTTCGATGGGCGCCTTGCCGCAGGCCGACAGCAACGCCAGCGACAAGGCGCAACCCGCGCGCAGCCAGAATGAATTCACGAGTTCTCCATGACTGTTTTGTTTGTTATGAACGATGAGCCGGGAATACGCCCGCCTTGACCAGCATGCCCGGCACCGGGTGCTGCAGCGTGCCCTGCAGCCACCGACTGGTTTCGATCAACGCGGGCAGGTCGACGCCGGTATCGCAGCCCATCCGTTGCAGCATGTAGATCAGATCCTCGGTGGGAATGTTGCCGGTCGCCGCGGGCGCGAACGGACAACCACCGATGCCGCCACAACTGGCGTCGAGCGTGCGCACGCCCGCCTCGACGGCGGCGTAAGCGTTCGCGAGTCCGGTGTTGCGCGTGTTGTGGAAATGCGCGCGCAGCTGGACCTGCGGCAATTCCCGGCTCAGCGCGCCGATCAGCGTCGTCACCTGCGTCGGCACGG
Organism: Pseudomonadota bacterium; assembly: GCA_023433705.1. GTDB lineage: Bacteria > Pseudomonadota > Gammaproteobacteria > Steroidobacterales > Steroidobacteraceae > CADEED01. Next base: position 8,266 of record JAEYUC010000040.1, on the reverse strand, counting down.
CGACTCCGATGGTATCGGCCACGGCGATCTCGTCGGGTTGCCCCTCCGCGATCCGCCGGGCGAGCTCGAGCACTCGCGCGGTCGGCACTTCGCCCTCAAACGGACATCCGAACGCGGTGGAAATGGTGATCTGCGCGCGGATACCGGCTTCGCGCGCGAGCTTCGAAATGGCGAGCCAGGCATCGATACCTTCGTCGACGCTGCAGCCCTGATTGCGCTGGCTGAAGCTCTCGGTCGAGGCGATCGCCATGCCAACCTCACCGCATCCGGCCGCGCGCGCCCGCTCGAACCCCTTCTGGTTGAGGATGAGTCCGATGTAGCCATCTCCGGGCACTTCGCGTGCGAGCGTCGACAGCATCTCTTCGGCATCGGCCATCTGGGGCACGCGTTTGGGATTCACGAAACTCGCGACCTCGATGCGCTCGAGCCCGCTCGCCCGAAGCCGGCGGACGAACTCGACCTTGGTCGCGGTGGGGAGTACCTGCGACTCGCTCTGCAGCCCGTCACGGGGGCCGACTTCGACGATCTCGATCCGTTGCAAGCTCATGGGGCGTGAATCTTAGTTGACCCCCCGATCCGCCGTCGGTAGAAACCGCTGCGCCATGAGCACCGAGCAGCCCGCGAACACCGGACCCCTCTCAGACCTCCGCGTACTGGAACTCGGCACGTTGATCGCTGGGCCCTTCTGCGGGCAGTTGCTGGGCGACATGGGTGCCGAGGTCATCAAGGTCGAAGCGCCCGGCCAGGGCGATCCCATGCGGCATTGGGGCCCCCAGTCGCGCGACCAGCCGTCCGTCTGGTGGCCGGTCATCGCGCGCAACAAGAAGGCCATTACGCTCGACCTGCGCCGCGAAGCTGGCCAGCGTATTTTCAAGGACTTATGCGCCAAAGCTGATGTCGTCATCGAGAATTTTCGACCCGGGACGCTCGAGAAATGGAATTGCGGCTGGGAAGAGCTCTCCGCGGTGAATCCGCGCCTGGTGCTCGTCCGGGTCTCCGGTTACGGCCAGACCGGCCCGTATTCCCAGCGCGCGGGTTACGGCGGCATCGGCGAAGCCATGGGTGGCCTGCGCTACATCGTGGGGGAGCCCGATCGGCCGCCCGCTCGCGTCGGGATCAGCATCGGTGATTCCCTCGCGGCCGTACACGCCTGCATGGGAGCGCTGGCCGCACTTCACCACCGGGAGCGCACCGGGCGTGGACAGGTCGTCGACGCGGCGATCTACGAGTCGGTGCTCAACATGATGGAGTCGCTCGTGACCGAGTACGACCAGCTCGGGCACGTGCGCGAACGCAGCGGCGCCATCCTGCCGCGAATCGCGCCGTCGAACGTCTACCCGACGCGCGACGGGATCGTGATGATCGGCGCGAACCAGGACACGGTCTTCACACGACTGTGCGAAGCGATGCAGTCGCCCGCGCTCGCGACCGACGAACGGTATCGCGACCACCAGGCGCGCGGCGCGCATCAGCGCGAGCTCGACGAACTGATCGCGAAGTGGACTTCGACGCTGTCGACCCGCGACCTGCTCGCGACGCTCGAGAAACACGGCGTGCCTTCCGGCCTCATCTACCGCACGGCCGACATGCTCGAAGATCCGCACTTCCTGGCCCGCAAGGCGATCGTCGGTACACCTCACCCGACATTCGGCACGTTGCGCATGCAGAACGTCGCGCCGCGTTTCTCGGAAACGCCCGGATCCATCCGCGCACCGGCGCCCGAGCTCGGTCAGCACAACGACGAAATCTATCGCGGACTGCTCGGTTACGACGACGAACTACTGGCGGCTCACCGGGCCAGCGGAATCATCTGAACAAACGAAAAAGGCCGGACTCGCGCCCGGCCTTTTCGTGTAATCGATCCCGTCCCGCGCTCAGGTATTGAGCAACCAGAGTTTCGCGATGCGCACCATGGTCGGATCGTTCTTCACGGCGCGGAACGCCTTGGCGGCTTCGGGCTTGTTGCCGTTGCGCAGGTGCGCGATGCCGAGCAACAACGACGCTTCGTCGATGCGCGCCTTCTCTTTCGGATCGCCCTTGGCGAGGCCACCCTTCGCGATGCCCGCCGAGAGGAGCGACGCGGCCTTCGCGTTGTCGCCGAAAGCCAGATGCTGCGCGCCGACCTTCACGAGCGCGTCGCCCGTGGCGGCGGTCTTGGCGGCAGCTTCATGCTTGGCGAGCTCGGCCTTTTCCTGCGCGGCCTGGGTCTCGGCGACCTTGAGCAGGCGCTTGTTCACGTCGATGTCGCGCTGCTCGACGAACACCTTCTTGGTGAAGCCCTGGTCGAGGACGGTCTTCGCATCCGCGGCCAGCTTCTCCTCGAGGGCGAGCTGAGCGAATTCCTTGAACTCGTCGGGCCGCTTCAACACGTTCACGTGCAGCGCCAGGCGCATGACATTGATCCGCTGCAGGTCGTCGAGGTCGCTCTTGCGCAGCGCGTCCATCAGGTTGGACCAGTACTCGGCCTTCGGATAGTTGAGCACCAGCTTTTCGTAGACCTTGGCGACGCAGGCGTTGTCCCCGGCCTTCTGGCAGGCGGACAGGACGAGCAGGAGCTGCTGTTCCTTGGGCTTGCCGCTGGAATCGATCAGCTCGTTCATCACACGGATGGCGCTCTTGTTGTCACCCGACTGGTAGTAAGCCTGGGCAACCGCCACCTGGATTTCCGGATCGCGGCCGATCTTGAGAGCGCGGTTACCGAAGTCGATGGCCTTCTGGTAGTTGCGCAGGTTCGTGTAGAGGCCCACGAGGCTCTTGTAGCGATCGAGGCGCTGCGACTCGGGCATGCAGGGCGAGTTGAGTCCGGTCTCGAGCTCGCGCGCCGCGTCGGCGTACTGCCGGAGCTGGTGGTAGGCATAGCCGCGGAATTCGGCCATGTAATAAAGGTCGGTCTGGGTCTTCGCGCCGGGCGTCTGCTCGGCCTCGCGAACCTTCGCGAGCATGTCCTGCCAGCGGCGGGCCTTCTGGGCTTCCTGCGCGGCAGCCATGGGTTTGGCGATCTGCTTGCTGATCTTGCCGCCGCCAGTGCATGCGCCCTGCGCCGCCGCCGGGGTCGCCCAACCAGCGCCGATGATTCCAATCGCCGCTACCGCGACTAACAGCCCACTTCTCATATGCACTTACACGCTCCTAGGTCTCTAGGTTGATCGATGCTTCGTTCGCCGATGCTCACTGGGGTCAGCATCGTTTGCAAGGCGCCAAACGACTCAACAGCCGGAAGTCGAGGCCGGCAACACATTCAGGTCAGGTTCAGGTACTGAGCAGCCACAACTTCGCGATACGCGCCATCGTGGGATCCTGCTTCACGCTCTCGAACGCCTTGGCGGCTTCGTCCTTGTTGTTGGCACGCAGGTACGCGATGCCGAGCAACAAACCGGCTTCGTCGGGATTCTTGACCCCGCCCTTTCCGATGCCCCGCTTCAGTGCTTCGATGGCCTTGTCGGTTTCGCCGTAGCTCAGGTATGCCGCACCCAGTTTGACGTCGGCATCGCCGGTCGTCTTGGCGCGCGCCGAATCGTCTTGTTTGGCGAGCGTGGACTTGTCGAGCGTCGCGGCCTGCTTGGATTCGGCCAGAAGTCGATTGGCGCGTTCCTTTTCCTGGGGCGCCTTGAAGACTTCCTTCTTGAAGCCCTTCTCGATGGCCGACTGGGCCTCGCCCGGAAGACCCTGCGCGATTGCCAGCTGTGCGACCTCGAAATACTGGCCCGGATTCTCGAGTATCTCCACGCTGTCCGCGAGACGGAGCACGTTCAGGAGTTGTTTGTCGCCGGAAGCCTCGCGCAACAGCGTGTTGGTGAGATCCTTCCAGTACATCGGTTTCGGGTAGTGCTTGACGAGCTTCTCGAACTGCTCGGTGACGCACGCGTCGTCTTTCAGATTGACGCAGGCGCCCTGCAGGATGCGGTACGTCTGTTCGTCGGGCGTGCCGCCGGCGGCTTCCTGCTTCGCGACGACATCCGTCAGCACCTTGCGGGTGTTCTCGTAATCGTTGCCGATGTAGTACGCATTGCCGACGTAGATGGCCGTCTCCGCTTCCCAGTTGGTCTCGAGGACCTTGTTGCCGTACTGGATCGCCTTCGGATAGTCCTTCTGCGAATACGCGAGCTGCATGAGGACCTTGGCGCGGTGAATCTTGTTAGCCTCGTCCATGCATGGCGAGTTGTAGGCCAGCTCGAGCTGCTCGAGGGCTTTCGGATAATTCTTCAGGTTGACGTTCGCGATGCCCGCGAATTCGTTCAGCCAGAACTTGTCGATCGCGGACTTCTCGATCGGGTTCGCCTCGATGGCCGCGACCTTGGTGAGGACGTCGTTCCACTGCTTGGCGTTGTAGGCGTCCTGCGCGGCGCCCATTTCCTTGCCGATCTTCTTGGTGACTTTGCGATCGCCGCAGCCGTCGTCTTGCGCAATCGCTGCGGAGGCCATGCCGAGGCACGCGACGAATGCGGCCATTCCGAGAGTCAACCGATTACGCACTTTACTTAGCTCCTTACAAACGAGCCGCGGGCTTTGCAGACCGCGGCTCTGGTTTTGCGATCCACCCGACGGACATCCTGGCGAAATTGGATGGCCGCCGAGGCGGAAAGTTTCCTCTATGCCTTCAAAGGCTTGCGACTTCAAAGGCTTGGCGTTGCAAACCCGCTAGTCGCGAAACTCCGCCGTGTTCACGAAACCCATCTTCTCCATGCGGTTTCGCTGGGCGGCTGCCATGACGAGCGCGGTCGTCTCGTAACGCGAACGGCGATCGGGCCGCAGATGAATTTCCGGCTGCGGTCGGCCCGCTGCTTCGGCCGACTGCCGCGCTGAACGGAAATACGTCTCCAGCTGATCGATCCCCTGCACCGGGGTGTTGTTCCAGACGATCGTGCCGTCGAAGTCGATGTCGATCTGGATGACCTCGGGACGAACCGGCGGCGGCGGATTGTTAGTCTGCGGCATATCCAGTTTCGTCGCATGCGTCATGACCGGGATCGACATGATCAGCACGATGATGAGCACCAGCATGACGTCGATGAGTGGAGTCGTGTTGATCTCCATCATCGGCGCGCCTGCTTCGGCGCTGCCCACACTCATAGACATGAATAGCTACCTCTGCTCTGTCAGCGCGTGACGCGAATGCTGCCGCGATCGGGTTCGGTGATGAAACCGACCTTCACGATGCCACCGCGTTGCAGGTTATAGATGACCCGACCAACTCCTTCCCAGCGCGCGTTCTTGTCACCGCGGATGTGGAATTCGGGCTGAGGCGTCTTGCGAGCCTGTTCGACGATGAGCTGGAAGAAGCGATCCTTGTCTTCGACCAGACCGGCGTTCCAATAGATCCTGCCCTGGCTGTCGACCGAGATCGTGATGTTTTCCGGCTTCGTCTGGGTCGGAATGTTCACGGCCTTCGGGATTTCGACGTTCGCCATCTTCTGGATCACGGGGACCGTGATCAGGAAGATGATGAGCAGCACCAACATGATGTCGACGAGCGGCGTCGTGTTGATCTCCGAAATCGCTGATGCTTCTTCACCGTCGTCCGGTGAACCGACACTCATTGACATGACGCGATACCTCTGTTGGCTGAAACGTAAGCCCGGGGGTTCCGGGGCTTACTTCTTCACGCCGGCAACAGGAGCGCCCTGCGACACGCGCGCGCCACCGACGAGGTAGGCGTGCAGGTCCGAGGCGAAATTGCGCAGGCTCTCGCTGATCGACTTGTTACGACGCAGCAGCCAGTTGTAACCCATGACCGCCGGCACCGCGACCGCCAGACCGATGGCCGTCATGATGAGCGCTTCACCGACGGGGCCGGCAACTTTGTCGATGGACGCCTGGCCGGACACGCCGATGGACACGAGCGCGTTCAGAATGCCCCACACCGTACCGAACAGACCGACGAACGGCGCGGTGGAACCCACGGTCGCGAGGAACGCGAGGCCGTTGCTCATCTTGCTGTTCACGGAGTCGACCGAACGCTGCAGGGACATCGTCACCCACTCGTGCAGGTCGATGCGGTCCGTCAGGCGGCCTTCGTGGTGCGCCGAGGCGCGGAGACCGTCTTCGGCGACGGCGCGGAAATCATTGTCCTTCGGAAGACGATCGACCGCTTCCTTGAGGGAGCCCGAGCTCCAGAATTGCTTCTCGACGACCTTGGCACCCTGGCGCAGACGGCGCTGGTCCCAGAGCTTCGTGAAGATGATGTACCAGGAGACGGCCGACATGATCACGAGAATGATCAAAGTGCCGCGGGCGACCGCATCACCCTGGAGCCAGAGGGCTTGCAGGCCGTACGGATTTTCGACAACAGCAGAATGAGCAGTAGCAGCAGCAGTGGGTTCCATGATTTCCTCGATGACGAAAAAGTGAAGCGGTGCCTGCAAAGCACCGCCTCACCGTAAATGACTAGTTGTTCTTCAGAACGAACTTGACCTTGAACTTGATGCAGGACTCGGGCAGCGCGGAGCCACCTTCAGTACCCGCCGCATAGCGTGTTGCTTTCGCAACCTTGATGGCAGCCGCATCCAGATCGGGGAAGCCCGACGTGTCCGTGATCACGGGATCACGCAACAGGCGGCCATTCGGCCCCACGCATGCTTGCACCACGGGCGATCCCTGCTCTTCGCGGCGGATCGAGCCCGGCGGGTAAAAGTCGTCAGGGTTCACCGGACGAGTCATTCTCGCGGGCGTGCCCGCAACGCGCGGCGGCGGCGGCGGAGCCGGCGGTGGCGGCTTGTCGGTCACGTCCTGGATGGCCGTGGAGGTGGTTTCCATCGGCAGATCGATGGTGACCTCCGGCGGCGGAACCTCGACCGGCGGGCGCTCCATTTCTGGCGGCGGCGGCGGCGGCGGTTCGTCTTCCTGCTTCAGCTCTTCGACGATGTCGGCTTCGATCGGTGGCGCCAACACCTCGACGACCTTGCGAGCCAGGCCGGATGCCAGGCCCCACGCGGCGAGAATGTGAAGAGCAATGATGATCACGGCAATGATGCCGCGGCGTGTGAAGAAACTAGAGTCTTGTGCGTAAGCGGCCATGTAATCCCGGTCGCGAGTGAAAAAACTTTATCGGCACGTAAAAACGGGGTGGCGGAAAGTAACCATACTTACCGACCAGTGCAACCGTTCGTTCGTTCCGTCCCCCGGCCTGCTCCTTGTTGCGAGCATGGCCTTGTCATCAATTTCAGAATAACGTTTTGAGCTTCGGCGCCGGTCCAAAGCCGCCGAACTGTAACCGCCTGCCACGGACCTGACAACAACTCCGTGAGCGCTCCCATTGGCAATACACGCATGGTGAAAACCGCTTTCCCTTTCAGTCGGTCACCGCACCGAGCGATGCGCTCGAAACGCTGCGCGCGTACTTCGCGAGCACGCCTTTCGTTGCATAAGGCTTGGGCGCACGCCATTTCGCACGGCGTCTACGCAATTCGGATGCACTGATATCGATCTCGAGTGTGCGCTTCACCGCGTCTATCGCGATGCGGTCGCCGTCCCTAAGAAGACCGATGGGGCCGCCCAGCGCGGCCTCCGGAGAGATATGTCCAACCACGAAACCATGACTCCCGCCGGAAAATCTTCCGTCAGTGATCAGGGCCACCTTGTCACCGAGGCCGCGTCCCATGATCGCGCCGGTCGGACTCAGCATTTCCCTCATGCCAGGTCCGCCGCGCGGACCTTCATAACGGATAACGACCACGTCACCGGGCTTCACCTTGCCTCCGAGAATCGCGGCAGTCGCGCGCTCCTCGCCATCGAACACGCGTGCGGTCCCCGTGAAGCGCAACCCCTCCTTGCCGGAGATCTTCGCGACCGCGCCCTCGGGCGCGAGGTTGCCGTACATCACCACGAGATGGCTGTCCTTCTTGATCGGATCCGAGAGCGGCCGAACGATGTCCTGCCCTTGTGGATAGTCGGGAACGTCGCGAAGATTTTCCGCGAGCGTGCGACCCGTGACGGTCAGACACTCTCCATGCAGCAATCCGGCATCGAGCAGCCGTTTCATCAAGGGCTGAATTCCACCGATGGCGATCAGCTCCGACATTAAATAGCGGCCACTCGGACGAACGTCGGCAAGCAACGGGACACGTTTTCCGATTCGCGTGAAATCCTGTAGTCCCAGTCTGACCTTCGCGGCGTGAGCGATCGCGAGCAGATGCAGAACCGCGTTCGTGCTGCCGCCGAGCGCGATGGTCACGGTGATCGCATTCTCGAAGGCCTTCTTCGTGAGGATGTCCGAGGGCGTGATGCCCGCCTTCACCAGCTCGACGACGGCCGCGCCCGCGCGCCGGCA
>JAEYUC010000020.1 GCA_023433705.1 Pseudomonadota bacterium | reverse complement strand
ATCCACATCCCGCTCGAGCCGCCCCGTTTCCGGTACGACTGGGACCGCGTCCGGGCCGCGCTCGGCGAGCGAACCCGGCTCATCATCATCAACAATCCGCACAACCCGGCCTGCACCGTGGCCAGCGTCGACGACCTCGACGCGCTTGCCGCCCTGGTTCGCGATCGGCCCATGCTCGTGCTCGCCGACGAGGTTTACGAGCACGTGATGTACGACGGGCGCACGCATCGCTCGGTCATCAACCATCCGGAGCTGCGGCATCGCAGCTTCGCGGTGTATTCGTTCGGCAAGACTCTGCACATAACGGGCTGGCGCGTCGGCTACTGCGTCGCGCCGCCGGTCCTGACCACCGAATTGCGAAAGGTCCACCAGTTCAACGCGTTCAGCATCGCGGCGCCGCTGCAGGCGGCGATCCGCCTCTATCTCGAACGTCATCCCGATGCCTGGCGCGAGATCGCGGCGTTCTTCAGCGCCAAGCGCGACTTGTTGCGCGCCCGGCTCGCGGACAGTGGCCTCACGCTGCCGCCCGCGGAGGGCAGTTATTTCCAGCTCGCGGACTTCGCGCGGCTGCCAGAGGGCAAGAACGCCGGCAGCGACGTCGAATTCACCGAGCGGCTGATCAATGAAGCCGGCGTCGCCGTGATCCCGCTGTCGCCTTTCTACCGCGAACCGCCCGCCAACATGCGCATCGTGCGGCTGTGTGTCGCCAAGCGCGACGAGACCCTCATCGAGGCGGGCGAACGCATCACGGCCTGGGCGCGCGCATGAGTTTCCGCGTCACCCTCGTCCAGCAGTCGCTCGCCTGGCACGACCCGCAGGCCAACCGTGCGCACTTCGAGCAACTCCTCGCGCCGCTCGCCGGCACGACCGACCTCGTCGTGCTGCCCGAGATGTTCACCACCGGCTTCACGATGAAGCCCGCGGAATTTGCCGAGCCCGCCGACGGACCGACGCGCGAGTGGCTGCTCGCGCAGGCGGCGAAACTCGACGCCGCCGTGGGCGGCAGTGTCGCGGTGAACGATGACGGCCGCTTCTACAATCGTTTCATGGTCGCGATGCCGGGCGGTCCTACCTACTGGTACGACAAGCGGCACCTGTTCCGCATGGCCGGCGAACATCGGAGATACAGCGCCGGGACGCATGCGCTCATCATCGACTGGCGCGGCCTGCGCCTGTGTCCGCTCGTGTGTTACGACCTGCGTTTCCCGGTGTGGAGCCGGCGGCGGCCCGAGCTCGACTACGATCTCGTGATCTACTCGGCCAACTGGCCGGCGCCGCGGCGCGCCGCCTGGTCCGCGCTGCTGCGCGCACGCGCCATCGAGAACCAGGCGTTCTGCGTCGGCGTGAATCGCATCGGCACGGACGGATCGGGCAATGCCTACGTCGGCGACAGCGTCGCGCTCGATTTCATGGGCCAGCCGCTGGTCGAACTGATGGACGGCGCCAACGCGATCACCGTGCCACTCGACGTCGACGCATTGCGCGAGTGGCGCGACAAGTTTCCCGCGCACCTCGACGCGGATACCTTTTCCCTGGAATGACCCGCATGAAGCCACCGACAATCGTCAATCATCCGCCGGACGTCGCGCCGCCGCCCGGCAACGAACCGGTCATCGCGCCTATCTACCAGAGCGTCAAGTACGAATTCGAGACGGTGGACGACACGCTGCGCATGTTGCGCGGCGCCGCGCCGGGCTACTTCTACATGCGTGCCAGCAACCCCACCACGCGCCAGCTCGAGCTCACGCTCGCGCGGCTGCAGGGCAGGGACGACTGTCTCGCCACCGCCTCGGGCGTCAACGCGATCGCGCAGACGCTGATCTCGCTCACGAAGGCGGGCGATCACGTCCTGTTCTTCATCGAGACCTACGGCCCGACGCGCAACATCATCCGGCGGCTGCTTGGCCGCTTCGGCGTCGAGCATACGATGTTGTCGATCGAGGACCTGCCGGGCATCGAGAACGTGCTTGCCTCCCGGCCGACGCGTCTGGTGCTCTTCGAGAGTCCGACCAACCCGGTGACGAAAGTCGCCGACATCGAGCGGATCGTCGAGCTGGCTCACCGGCACGGCGCGCTCGCGGTCATCGACAACACGTTCGCGGGCTTTCACCAGCACGGCGAATACGACATCGACGTGTTCGTGCACAGCCTGACGAAATATGCCTCGGGCACGGGCGACGTGATGGGCGGCGCGGTCATCGCGCGCGCGGAGCTCATCGAAGGGATGCGACCCGATTTCTCCGTGCTCGGCGCGCTGCTGGATCCGCACGCGGCGTTCCTCATCCAGCGGGGACTCAAGACGTACTTCGTGCGATACACGGCGCAGACGCAGAGCGCGCAGCGCATCGCGGAACATCTCGCCGCGCACCCCGCGGTTGCGCGCGTACATTACCCAGGGCTCGCGACGCATCCCCAGGCGGAGCTCGCGAAGAAGCAAATGCGCGAACCCGGGACCGTCGTGACCTTCGACATCGCGGCGGGCGCGGAAGCCGCGCGCCACTTCAGCGAAAAACTGCAGCTCTTCGCGCTGACCGCGAGCCTGGGTTCGACCGAGTCGCTCGTCATGGCGCCGCAGCTCATCGGTACCCGCGATTTCACTCCCGACCAGGCCCGCAAGTCCGGCATCGGCCCCGGCACCGTACGCCTCTCGATCGGCCTCGAAGACATCGACGACCTCATCGCCGACATCGACCAGGCCCTGAAGACGGTGCCTGGCACGGAAAATCCGGGATAACTCCGTTCCCTTAGGTTCTCCCGGATTTTCCGTGCCAGGCACCGGAACGCGGTTCTCATTTCGGGTGAGTCGTGCTGGACGCACTGCGGCAAGCCGCGAGAATTCAACTCTCGGTAAACCAGAACAAGAGCGCGAGCTTATGTTGCATCGCCCGAATCGCCAGCCCAGCCTGTCTCTCGAAGTCCGCCGCACGATCACGAGCGAGCTGCGGGAGCGACTGCGCGAATTACCCGCGTCGCCTGTCGATTGGGCGTCGCTCGACATCACGGCCTTGCTGACCGCGAATGGCGCCCCGGTCGACCTGCGGCTGCAGTCGATGACCCGCCTGCTGTGCACCGCGCCCGCGCGCTCCCAGGAGCTGCGGTCGATGTGGAACGAGTGCGTGATCACGGCCGCCTGCGCCTGGCGGCTGGCGGGCGCGGTCGGCGCCGATCGCGTCAGCAGCGCCATCGCGGGACTGCTTCACCGGCTGGGCGACATCCTCACACTGCGCGCCATCGCCGAAGCCGAACATGCATCCGGCAAGCGGCTCGACGCGACCGGCAAGGCCGAATTGTGCGCGGAGCTCGGCGGCCAGCAACTCGAGCGCGCCCTGCGCGCCTGGAGCGTGCCGGCCCGCGCCGCCACGACCGCCGGCGAATGGCGAAGATTGCGCGAGTTTCCATCGGCCGCCGCCGACGCCACGGCCGTATACGTGGCCCGTTTGCTTGCGATCGAACTGCTGACCCCGCAGTTCTGCGCCCCCGGCCTGCTGGAGCACGCCGCGGAAGAGGCAGGCGTCCCCAAGGAAGTATTGTCGGCCATACGCGCCGATGCCACGATACGGCAGCTCGCAACAAACCTTCAGTAGTTTGGTAGTCCCCCCGGAGGATTCGATGGGGCCAGTCTGTCGACGTGCCGCGTTCTCGACCGCGGCCTGGGCCCTGTCATTCTGTTCCGCCGCCTTCGCGGACTCCGGCCTCGCTCGCTCCGCGGGCGCCGCGCCTTCCATCGCGCAATTCGCGACCGAAACCGAATTCAGTACTCCATCCCTCTCTCCCGACGGCCTGAAGCTCGCCTTCGTCACTCGCGTTAACGACGAGTCCGTCGTCGTCGTGCAGGACCTGGAAAAGCGGGAAGTGCGCCAGCTCATGAAGGCCACCGCCGATTCGTTCCAGGTGACGTGGTGCCGCTTCAAGGCGAACGACCGCCTGCTGTGCGGGTTCACCGGCACGAAATTCGAGCGTGGCGCCCCATATGCGGTCTCGCGCCTGGTCTCGATCGGCGTCAGCGGCACCGATCTTCCGAAGGTGCTGATCCAGAACGGACCGCAGGGCGGTTCGCAGTTCCAGGATCGCGTTTTCGACTGGCAGTCCGGCGATCCGACGCGCGTGCTGGTACAGCTCGGCGGCGATGGCGGACCTTACCCGGACGTGTGGGCGCTCGACGTCTACACGGGCCGCATGAGCATCGTCCAGCGCAAGCGTTACCCCATCATGTTCTGGAGCACCGACCGCGCGGGCGTCGTGCGTTTCGGCTCCGGTTACGACGAGCGCCGCTCGCAGTTCGTCACCCGCGATTCGGAGGATGCGCCGTGGCGCACGCTCGCGAAGTGGGAGCTGGGCAGGGACGATTTCGACGTGATCGGCTTCGGGCCGGCACCCGGCACGCTGCTCGTGGAAGCCGACCACAACGGCCGCGCTGCCATCTTCGAGATGGATCTGAACGAGAAATCCGACCGCCAGCTGCTGTTCGCGCACGGCGAAGTGGACGTCGGTGGACCTATCTACTGGCCCGCCGACGGTCGCATCATCGGCTTCCTGTACGAGACGGACCGCGTGCACCGCATGTTGTTCGACGACGAGGCCGAGCGCATCTACGGCGGCATCGACGCGCTCCTGCCGGGCTGCGAGAACTACGTGATCGACGCGTCGACCGACGGCAAGCGGCTGCTGGTCGAGTCGTATTCCGACGTGCGGCCGACCGAGTACCACCTGGTCGATCTGCGCGTCAACAAGATGTGGGCCATGGGCAGCGCGAGTCCCGCGCTCGCCGGGCAGTCGTTCGCGCCGATGATCCCTGTGAAGATCAGGGGCCCGGAAGGCCTGATCCTGCCCGGATATCTCACGATGCCGCTCGGCTCCAGCGGACGGAACCTGCCGATGGTCGTCTATCCACATGGCGGCCCTTACTACCGCGACAGCTGGGGCTTCGACTGGATGGTGCAGTTCATGGCGAGCCGCGGTTATGCGGTGCTGCAGGTGAACTTCCGCGGCTCGACCGGTTATGGACGCGAGTGGTACGACGCGGGCCTGCGCAACTGGGGCACCGTGATGGTGAACGACATCACGGCCGCGACGAAGTGGGCCATCGAAGAAGGCATCGCGGATCCCGCCCGGGTCTGCATCGCCGGCTGGAGCTATGGTGGATACGCCGCGCTCATGAGCGCCGTGCGCGAGCCCGATCTCTACCGCTGCGTCGCAAGCATCGCGGGCGTTTCGGACCTGCGCGCGCTGGCAGCCGAAACGCGCCGTTTTCACGGCGGGAGCTATCGCGCGGATCATTCCATCGGCTCGGACAGCGATGAGCTCAAGGCCGGCTCGCCGTTGCGCGCCTCGCAGGAGATCAAGGCGCCCGTGCTGCTCGTGCACGGCGACGCCGACATCCAGGTACTCGTGGATCACAGCCGGCGCATGGCGCGCATGCTCAAGGTGAACCATAAGGATCACGAACTCGTGATCATCAAGGGCGGAAATCACTCGTTGTCGCGGTACGAGTGGCGGGAGAGGTTGTTGCGCGAGCTGGAGGCCTTCCTGGCCGCCGGTCTGAGCAAGAATTATCAGGCGCAAGCGCCGGTCAGCCAGGCGCAAGCGCCACAAAAAGAAACGCCGCCCTGAAGGGGCGGCGTTCATGTAGCTAAGAGTCGCTTCGATTACATGTTTCGGATCAACGCGTCTCCGAACTCCGAGCACTTCACCTTCGTCGCGCCTTCCATCAGTCGGGCGAAATCGTAGGTGACCGTCTTCTGGCCGATGGTCTTGTCCATCGCCGAGATGATCGCGTCGGCAGCCTCGGTCCAGCCCATGTAGCGCAGCATCATCTCGCCCGAGAGGATCACGGAACCCGGGTTCACCTGGTCGAGATTGGCGTACTTGGGCGCCGTGCCGTGCGTGGCTTCGAACACCGCGTGGCCGGTCACGTAGTTGATGTTGGCGCCGGGCGCGATGCCGATGCCGCCGACCTGTGCGGCGAGCGCGTCGGATAGATAGTCGCCGTTCAGGTTCGTCGTCGCGATGACGTCGAACTCGTCCGGCCGCGTGAGCACCTGCTGCAGGGCGATGTCGGCGATCGCGTCCTTCACGAGGATCTTGCCGCTCTTGAGCGCCGCGGCCTGTTCGTCGTTCGCGGCCTTCTCGCCGGAGGCGGCCTTCGTGCGGCCCCACTGTTCCCACGTGTAGAACTTGTCGGCGAACGCCGGGCTTTCCGCAAGCGCGTAGGCCCAGTTGCGGAACGCGCCTTCGGTGAACTTCTGGATGTTGCCCTTGTGCACGATCGTCACGTTGCGGCGCTTGTTCGCGATGGCGTACTCGAGCGCCGCCTTGAACAGCCGCTCGGTGCCTTCCTGCGACACGGGCTTGAAGCCGATGCCGGAAGTCTCGGGGAAGCGGATCTTCGCGTAGGCCTTCGGGAACGCCTGCTTGAACAGCTCCTTGAACTTCTTCGCGTCCTCGGTGCCGTGCTCGAACTCGATGCCGGCGTAGATGTCCTCGGTGTTCTCGCGGAAGATGACCATGTCGACCTTCTCGGGCGCCTTGACGGGCGAGGGCACGCCCTTGAACCAGCGCACCGGCCGCAGGCAGACGTACAGGTCTAACAACTGGCGCAGCGCGACGTTCAGCGATCGGATGCCGCCGCCCACCGGCGTGGTCAGCGGGCCCTTGATGGACACCAGGTACTCGCGGCAGGCCTCGACGGTCTCGTCCGGCAGCCAGCTCTTGAACAGGTTGAACGACTTCTCGCCCGCGTAGATCTCGAGCCAGTGGATCTTGCGCTTGCCGCCGTAGGCCTTCTGCACGGCCGCGTCCATGACGCGCACGCTGGCGCGCCAGATGTCCGGACCCGTGCCGTCGCCCTCGATGAAGGGAATGATCGGCTGGTCGGGAACGTTGAGCTTGCCGTTCTGGATGGAGATCTTCGCGCCGCCGGACGGCGGGGACACTTTGGGACTCGTCGGAGTTGCCATCGTTGTTTTCTTGATTGCCAGGGGTTCTGAGGGGGCCGCGATGCTAACACAGGCGCCGGAAACCCTTGATTCATTGGCTACAATGTCGACCACAAATGACGCGAACCCACGATTCCACTCCCGCGGCGGACGGCTTTTCGATGCCCGCCGAATACGCGCCGCATGCCGGCTGCTGGATGCTCTGGCCGGAGCGCCAGGACAACTGGCGCGCGGGCGCATTGCCCGCGCAGGCGGCATTCGCGGAAGTCGCGGCGGCCATCGCGCGTTTCGAGCCGGTGACGGTCGGTGTTTCCGCGGATCACTACGAATTCGCGCGCACGCAGCTCGCGCCTCACATCCGTGTGCTCGAGATCTCGCACGACGACGCCTGGATGCGCGACGTCGGCCCGACGTTCGTGACCAACGGCAAGGGCGTACGGCGTGGCGTCGACTGGCAGTTCAACGCATGGGGCGGGCTGAACGGCGGCCTGTACTTTCCGTGGGACCAGGACGATCTGGTCGCGCGCAAGGTGCTCGAAGTGGAAGGTTGTGACCGCTACCGCGCGCCGATCGTCAACGAAGGCGGCGCGATCCATGTCGATGGCGCGGGAACCGCCCTCGTGACCGAACAATGCCTGCTGAACCGGGATCGCAATCCCGGCCTGTCGCAGCCCGAGATCGAGCAATACCTCAAGGATTACCTCGGCGTCCGTGCGGTGATCTGGCTCGGCGCGGGCGTCGTCGACGATGAAACCGACGGGCACATCGACAACCTGGCCTGCTTCGTGAAACCCGGCGTAGTGGCGCTCACCTGGACCAACGACAGGAGCGATCCGCAATACGCAGTGTCGGCCGACGCGCTGGAGCGGCTCGAATCGACGCGCGATGCGCGCCGGCGCGAGATCCAGGTCATCAAGCTGCCGATGCCCGGACCGCTCGAGCGCAGCAAGGAAGAAGCGGGCGGCGTGCTGCTGCGCGACCATACGCACGCGCGACTCCCCGGACAACGTCTCGCCGCGAGCTACGTGAATTTCTATATCGCAAACAAGGGCATCGTCATGCCCTTGCTCGATGCGAAGACCGATCGCGCCGCCGCCGCGCAACTGAAGCGCGCGTTTCCCGGCCGCAAGGTCGTCGGCGTGCCCGCGCGCGAGATCCTGTTAGGCGGCGGCAACATCCACTGCATCACGCAGCAAGTGCCTCGCTGAGCCGTTTGTCCTGTCGCGACGCGGCAGGCGAAGTCGGCGGTGCGCGTTGTAAATATTTTCCTGCAAGCGTCGAGCAATCGCCGAACGAATTCGCGCCGCGCGAGTCGAGCTACTAACTTCGATCCTAAGGTCGCGACGTTGATAGGCGCGCGCCGCGTGTGCCTGTCGGCATCCGGCGACGTTTGGCTATAACCCGGGATTTGTTTGTTAGACTACGGCCCGCGAATTCCCCACCCCACGTTTCAAGAGGACTCCGAATGGCAGCCAGTAAAAAAGGTGCTCGTCACATGCGCGAATGGTCGGAGGGCGACATGAAGAAGCTGCGCCAGTTCGCCAAGGCGCGGGTGTCGGCGCGCGTCGCCGCGCAGAAGCTGGGTCGCTCGCCGGGCGCGGTTCGCTACAAGGCCATGATGGAAGGAGTCTCTTTCCGTTCCATCAACCGCAGGAAATAAGAATCCACGCGGGGCGGTGCAGATCAGCCGCCCCGCAGCTCCTTTTCAGCCTCGTCCAGCCATTCCCTTTGCGCCTTGCGATAGTGGGCGGGCGCGAATTTCGCACGTTCCAGCAGACTTTCGAGCACTTCGCGCGCGAGCGGTCCGCGCCCGGCCCGCTTGAGCAACTTCGCGTAACGCACCGCCGCCTCGGCGCCCGGGTAATAGCCGGCCAGCGTTTCGTACTCTGAAATCGCCTTGTCCACGTCTCCTTCGCCTTCCAGCGACCTCGCATAGAGAAGGTGGCCGTCGGGCGACTTGAAGTCCGGGTTCTTCTGGATCAGTTCGTCGAGCGTCTTGCGTGCGCCGGCCGGATCGCCCGCGGCGAACAACGCGCGCGCGTAACCTAACAGCAGCTTCGGATCCTCGGCGAATACGCCTGTAAGACTATTCTGATAGATAGGCAGGGCTTCCGCCGCCCTGCCGAGCCGCACCAGTTCCTCGGCATAACGCTGCCGCGCGCCCACCGTGCCGGACACCTTCATCTCGTTCTCGAGACGCCGCAGGTCGCCTTCCGGATCGAGCGTCGTGCGGATGCCGCGCACCGCGCGCCGGCTGGTGCGCGAACGCAGCAGGTCCGGCAGGATCTCCACGCCCGTGTACAGCAACGCCCCGACGAATGGCACCGTCGTCATCAGGATGACGAGCACGTAGACCCAGATGGTGTTCCGGCCGGTCTTGATGCAGTGGACGACGAGCCCGAGCGAGATCAGGCCGGAGATGACGTAAAGGGCGAATGCCATTCCTGGGAAACTCCGTCAGTTGTGCGTGAATTCGGCGGACAGGAACACCGCGCGACCGCGCGCCGGAAAGTAGCGATAGTTGCCGAACGCGAAATCGGCGCGATCCGCGTACGCCTGGTCGAAGACGTTGTCGACGCGCAGCGCCAGCCGGAAATCGCCTGGCGCGTTCCAGCCGACGCGCAGGTTCGTCACGTCGTGGCCTGAATAGCGCGCGGTGTTCGCCGCGTCGAGGTAATAGGACCCGACGTAATACGTCGTCGTCCCGAGCGTCCAGTTTCCGTCCGCGCCGAGGGGCACTTCGAGATCGAGCGAATGCAGGTTGCGCGGCGCGGTGTCGACTTCGTTGCCCGCGACGATCGTTTCACCGCCTTCGATCGCGCGCGAGAACGTGTACTCGTGGTTCGCGATTGTTCCGGCCAGCTTCGCGCGCAGGTTCACACCCGCCGGCCCCGGCTGGAACTCGAGTTGGTATTCGATGCCGCGATGACGCGTCGAGCCGTTGCCGACGTAGAAACCGTTCGTCTCGCGCAGGATGACGTTGTCCTTGTTCATCGCGAACAACGCGAGGTCGAACGACAGCCGCGCGTCGCGGAACTTCCAGCCGAGCTCGACCGATTCGAGTTCCTCGCTGTCGAGGTCGGCTTCGGTCTGCTGGCGCTGCAGGCGATAGAGCTCCGTCATCTCCGGAGGGCGAAAGCCGGTCGAGCCGTTGAGATAGACGAGGTTCCGCGCGTCGGGTTGCCAGGCGAAGGTGATGCGGGGCGCGAGATTGTCGAAAGTGTCGCCGCGATCCGCCGGACGCGAATAAAGACAGCCCGCGCCGGGGCAGGGCACGCCGTCGTCCGCGGTGTTCCCGTCGATCATCCGGTTGTCGTAGTCGTAGTTAGTCCGATCCGCGCGCAGCGCCGCCGTGGCGGTGAACCGGTCCGAGATCCTGAACTCGAGCGATGCGGTCGTGCCGAGCGTCCAGGAATCGACCGTGTAGTCGTAGTGATATCCGGCGGGCCGGATCGCGTTCGCGGCCGGCGCGCCGTCGGTCGCAGGTCCTGGCTGGAATTCGGTCAGCTCCGAGGATGCGGTTTCCGCGTCGAGCGCGATTCGCGCCGTCAGCCGCCGGAACGGAAAACTCGCCGAACCCGACAGGAAGTAGCTGGTCTGCGCGTTGTGCTCGAGCGGCTTGCCGATCAGGAAATGCTGCAGGAAGTCCATGCGCGAGCGGCGATAGAGCGCCGCGAGCGAGATGTCGCCGCTCTCTCCGAGAACGTCCTGCGCGTCCCAGTGCAGCGCCACGCGCGCGCTCGACGCGTCGCGAAAGGCTTCGGGATTGGGATTCGATTTCGCGATGTCCTCGTCGCGATAACTCTCGTAGCCCTGGATGAATCCCGCGGTTTCCTGGTTGAGCACGGTGCCGGAAGCACGCAGTCGCAGCTCGCCGGCGCCGAGCGGCGTGTCGGCGGCCAGGTTGAGCTTGCCCTCGTCGACGCCCGATGCCTCGCGCCAGCCGGGCGCGCGCGTCCACGTGCCGTACGCGGCGAGGCCGCGGCCCGAATCGCGGTGGCCCGACGCGGCGAACGTGGCGCGGCGGAACGAATCCGAGCCCACCTCGGCGCCGACGGAGAGTCCCGGAACATCGAGCGTGCGCGGCGTGAGCACGTTGACGATGCCGTGCACCGCGCTCGCGCCGAACAGCGCCGAGCCCGGTCCGCGCAGCACTTCGATCACCGAGGCCTGCTCGTAGTTGAGCTCGAACATCTCGTTGAGGTTGCAGAATCCGACGGGGCGGATCGGCAGGCTGTCCTCGGCCATCAGGAACGCGCCGCAGGCGCCCGCGCCGGTCAACACGGGCGAACGAATGGCGCCGAGGCTTTCCGCGCCGCTGCCGCGCTGGACGTAGACGCCGGGGCTGGTGTTGAGCACTTCGGCCTGGTGTTTCGGCGAGATGGCCGAAATGGTTTCCTCGCCGATCCGTGCGACGCTCGCGGGCGTGCGCGCGCCGGAGCGCGCATCGCGCATGCCGGTGACGACGATGTCGGTCGGGCTGGATTCCTGCGACGCGGTGGCCGGTCCGGGCGTTTCCTGGTCGGCGCCGAACGTCGCGAGCGGAAAGAGCGCCGCGAGGGAAAAAAGTATTCGCATGATTTGGTGGCCGATTATCGCCGTGAACGTCTATCCTTTGCTCGGGGATTCTCTGGCGCAGGGGAGTATCCCGTCGCCACTGATGAACCATAAATCGGCCAAAACCGCACTCATCGTCGCATTGTTGTCGGGACTCGCTGGCGCAGCGTGGGGCCAGGAGTCGTCGGGCCAGACGTCGCCGCGCGTCGGACTCGTGCTCTCCGGCGGCGGCGCGCGCGGCGCCGCGCACATCGGTGTGCTCAAGGTGCTCGAACAGAACCGCATCCCGGTGCACGCCATCGCCGGCACCAGCATGGGCGCCGTCGTCGGCGGCCTGTACGCCTCGGGTTTGTCCGCGGACGAAATCGCGACGGTCATGGATTCGGTCGATTGGCAGGACGCGTTCCGCGATCGTCCGCCGCGCACCGATCTCAATTTCCGCCGCAAGCTCGAAGACCAGAATTTCCTCGTGAAGTTTCCGCTCGGGCTCAAGGGGCGCAAGTTCCGCCTGCCGCGCGGCCTGGTCCAGGGTCAGAAACTCACGCAGATCCTGCGCAACCTGACGCTGCCGGTCGCGCAGATCCAGGACTTCGACGAACTCGCGATCCCGTTCCGCGCGATCGCCACGGACATCGTCACCGGCGAGCGCGTGGTCATCGGCAGCGGCGATCTAACTACGGCGATGCGCGCGAGCTTGTCGGCGCCAGGTGTGTTCGCACCGGTGGACTTCGAGGGGCGCCTGCTGGTGGATGGCGGCTTGTCCTCGAACCTGCCGATCGACGTGGCGCGCGAGATGGGCGTCGACGTCCTCATCGTCGTCGACACGGGTTTTCCACTGCTCGATCGCACGAAGCTGGATTCGGTCGCCACCGTGTCCAACCAGATGCTCGCGATCCTGATCCGCAACAACACGAAGGAACAGCGCAAGACGCTCACCGAGGCCGACATCGTCATCGACCCGGTGCTCGGCGATTTCTCCTCGCTGGCCTTCGGCGAGCATGCCCGGGCGATGGAACTTGGCGCGCAGGCCGCGAACGCGGCGCTGCCGCAACTGCAGGCCTTGTCGGTGCCGGAGCAGGAATTCGGCACGTTCCTCGCGCGGCGCCACGAGGTGCGTTCCCCGCTGCCGCGCGTGGACTTCGTGCGCGTCGAACCGGGCTCGGAACGTTACGCGGGCGCGATCGACGCGCTGTTCGGCGACCAGGTCGGCAAGACCGCCGACGGCGTGAAGCTTCAGAAGCGCGTGAGCGAGCTGTACGGGCAGGGCAATCTCGAGATCTTCGACTACCGACTTGTTCCGGGACCGGAAGAGGACCAGTTCGGTCTCGCGCTCACGACGCGCCGCAACTCCTGGGGTCCAAACTACCTGCGATTCGGTCTGCAGCTGCAGAACGATTTCGAAGGAAACTCCTCGTTCAACGCCGCGCTGCGCGGCACGCTCGCGGAGATCACGCGGTACGGCGGCGAATGGGTCTGGGACCTGCAGGTGGGCGAGACGCCGCGCGTCGCGACCGAGGTCTATCTGCCCGTGGGTTACCGTTCACGCTGGTTCGTCGCGCCGCACGGCGAGTTCCTGATCCGCACGCTGCCCATCCTCGACGAGGACGACCGCATTCTCGCGGAGTACCGCGTGCGCACCACCGACTACGGCATCGACCTCGGCCGCGAGCTCGGCAATTACGGCGAGGTCCGTGTGGGATGGGGGCGCAGTTTCGGCGAGGCGAGGGTGCGCGTCGGCGATCCTGTCCTGCCGACTTCCGACTTCGATTCGCGCAAGTTCTTCGCGCAGTTCCGCTACGACTCGGTGGACGACGTGAATTTTCCGCGCCGCGGCGGCACGTTCTCGCTGGGCTGGCAGGCCGAGCGCGAGGGCAAGGGTTTCGCCGCCGACGGCGACGCCGACCTGCTCCTGTACGACCAGCTCCTGGCGCGTTCCTGGGGGCGCGGCACCGGCATCCTGTGGGCGTCGTCCGGGCTGCGTCTCGACGACGACATCGACATCGTCCGTTCGTATTTTTCGCTCGGAGGTTTTCTCAACATGTCGGGCCTCGCGCCCGAATCGCTGGTTGGGCCCAACTTCGCGATCATGCGCGCCATCTACTACCAGCAGATCGGCAGCGGTGGACCCGGAATCCTGAACGTTCCCGTGTACGTCGGGACGTCGCTCGAATTCGGCAACGTCTGGAACAACCGCCGCGACATATCCTTGGGCAGCGCGCGCACCAATGGCAGCCTGTTCCTGGGGCTCGATACCTTGTTAGGACCGGTGTATCTCGCCACCGGCTTCGACGACAAGGGCGGCTCGGCGTATTACCTGTTCCTCGGCCGCACGTTCTGAGATCGGGCGCACAGCGCGCACGGCATCGTTCGGGCTCAATCGACGCAAATGTCCCAGACTGCCTCGAAACGGACCTTCGACAAGTCGACCATCCTGCTGGGCCTGCTGCTGCTCGCCGACCTGTTGTTCATCGTGATCCACGCGCTGCACGTGTGGACGCCGTGGTTTCCCGCGTATTCGCTGTCCATCGAAGTCGATGGTGGATTCGCGGAAATGTTCCAGTACCTGAAGATGGCGGGACTCGTCGCCTGCCTCGTTTACCAGTTCTATCTATCGCGCGGCTGGACGTTCGCGGGCTGGGCGGCATTCTTCGCGTTCCTGCTGCTCGACGACATGTTTTTCATCCACGAGCGTGCCGGCGCGCATATCGCCGTGAGCCTCGGGTTCCCCGAAGCGTTCGGCCTGCGCACGGCCGATTTCGGCGAGATCACGATCGCCGCGTTGCTGGGACTTTGCGCGGTCGTCATGGTGTGGCTGACCATCCGCCGGGGAGGCGTCGCCGCGCGGCGTGCCTCCCAGGACATCCTGTGCCTGCTGGGGCTGCTCGCGGTTTTCGCGGTGGCGTTCGATGCGTTGCACACCATCACGTATTTCCACGCGCCGGCGATCGCGCCGCTGTTCGCAATGATCGAAGACGGCGGCGAGATGCTCGTGATGAGCGCGATGGCCGTCTACGCGTTCGACATCGTCCGCAACGCGGGCGAGGCACGCATCGCGGTGTGGCCGTGGGTGAGGGAGCGGTTGCCCGCGTTCGCGCGCATCTAGCCGCGCCGGGAGTTACAGCCCGCGGCTCTCGTGGAGCTTCTCGACCTTCTCGAACCTCAGCGCCGGCTTGTCGCCAGGACGTGAATATTCGTGCTTGCGCGACATCTCGATGAGCGCGGCATCGCGTTCCGCGGCCGTGCCGTACCAGTGAGTCTTGTTCCAGTCCGCGCCGAGCAGCTTCTGGAAGGGGTCGCCACGCTTGAGCGTGATGCGGATGCCGTAGGGGCGCTGGATGCCCGCGTCGGGCTTGCGAAGGTTGTGAGGATGAACGATTGCCATGGCGCGCAAGGTTACCTGATTTGATTCAAACCGAGGATGGCCAATACCATCCAGGACAGGTCCTTCGTTGCCTGGAGACGGGAAATGCGCACCGCGTCATGGTGGCTGATCGCCCTTGCGATCATGGGCCCGGTGGCAATGGCCCAGCAGGAGAGTGCCCGGGCGGAAAGTGCCGGGCAGGAAAAAGCCCGGCAACTCGATGAAGCGACGGTCCGCATGCTGCGCAAGTACTCGCTGAGCCAGCGGGCGCACGAGTTGCGGCCGCGGCGGCGTGACGAGCCGCTGCGCTACGAGAACATCACCGACATCGAAGTGCTCGAGATCCAGGCCGTCGCCGCGAAATTCGTGCCGCAGGCGATCGTGAACATTTCCCCCGTCGTCACGGGATGTCCGTGCGAGGAGGGGCCGCAGTGCACCGACCAGGTGTACATCGTGGCGAGCAATCCCACCGATTCCATGGGATTGCAGCTCTCGCGCGTGAAGAACCTGTGGCAGGTGGGTGTCATCCAGCGATGGTGGATCCGCTACGATGCATTACGGGCCCGCCGCGAAAAGGAAAACCTGGACTGGTGGGCTTATGAAGCATTGGAAGCCGAACTGCTCTGGGAGCTGCCACAATGCGTGGGCGAGCTCGTTCCCGCGACCGCATCGAATCCAGCCGAAGAGAAGAAATGACGAAATCAAGCGTGCCGGTGACCGTCCGGCAGGTGAAACCCGACGACTACGATCCCTGGCGCCCGCTCTGGGACGAATACAACGCGTTCTACGACCGCACGCTGCCGGAAGAAGTGACCCAAACTACCTGGCGCCGGTTCTTCGACGCGCACGAGCCGGTGTATTGCATCGTGGCCGAGCGCGAGGGGAAGGTCGTCGGCACGTGCCACTACATCTATCACCGCAACACGGCGCGTATCGAGCCTGTGTGTTACCTGCAGGACCTGTTCACCGCGGCGGACTACCGTGGTCACGGTATCGGGCGCGCGTTGATCCAGCGGGTCTACGACGTCGCGAAGGAAGCGGGTTGCAGGCGAGTGTATTGGCTCACCCACACGACCAATACGCCTGGCCGCACGCTCTACGACAAGGTCGCGAAGAATCTCGGCTTCATCCAGTACGTGCAGGACCTATGATGAAATCCCGCCGGGTGTGCCCGCGGGGCCATGTGTACTTCAAGAGCTCCGACTGCCCGACGTGCCCGAAGTGCGAGACCGCGAGGGCGCCGGCGGATGGGTTTCTCGCTCGCCTCGCCGCTCCCGCGCGGCGGGCGCTCGAAGGCGCGGGGCTCACTACGCTCGCGAAGATTGCGCGCAAGACCGAAGAAGAGATCCTTGCATTACATGGCATGGGGCCGAACGCCGTGGCGAAACTGCGCGAATCGCTCGCGGCGGCGGGTTTGAAATGGGCGGATCGACGGAGTCGTAGTTAGATCCGCGGGGCCCTCATGCGGCGCGATCCCCGGCGCCTTCGCGATCGCGCCAGTGGAAGATGCGACGCGTGACGAACAGGTAGACCTGCTTGCCGCTCGCCATCCAGGCGCGCGACAAGAGCGATGGTGTCGCGAGGATGCGTTTCTCGCGCGCGGTCAGGCGTTCCGGAAGATAGGCGCGCTTGTGCTTGAGCAGGTGACGGATGTCGTCGTGGCCCAGGGAGCGGGCGAGTGGGCCGCGACGCGTGAGGGTCATCGCAAGCTGGAAATCCACCAGGGCGGGCTGGCCCTCCGGCGTCACGAGCCAATTCGTTTCCTTCGCGAGGTCGTTGTGGATGACGCGCGCGGCGTGCAGACGGCGCAACAGCTTGAAAGCCGCCCGGAAGTACGCCGGGTCGCGCGGCTTCGCGATGTGCATGGGCGCGCCCTCGATCCAGCTGCGCGCGAGCAGGTGCGAGCGGTACTCGAGCACGCGCGGAACTCCTTCGATCCCGTTGCCGAGCGCCAGCCGCGTGAGTGCACGGTGCTCGCGCCGCATGAGGTGTCGAGCGAGCATTCGCGCCCACGACCGCGCGTGCCGGGCGTCCCGCACGACCGTGTCCCCCACACGCGTGATGCTGCCGAAGACGTCCTTCTTGAGTACTTGTCCGCCGGACTCGATGGGGACAGATTTATTTATTGACGATAACTCGCGAGGCATGCAAGCACTCCGATGCGCTACCGTTATCGTCGATAAATAAATCTGTCCCCATTACTGCCAGTCGGCGCGGAGGCCGGAGACTATGCGGTGCAGGCCGGGGGCGCTGGTATCGGTGCCGGGCACGGGCGCGGTCGCGACCAGTTCGATGCGCGACCAGAAGCGGCGGGGCAGGCGGGACATCGCGGCCTTGCCGTCGCGGCGGCTGAAGAAGCTGCCCCACAGTCCGCGCAGCGCCATCGGCACGACGGGCACCGCGCGCCGCTCGAGGATCTTCTCCACGCCTTTCTTGAACTCGCTCATCTCGCCGTCGCGCGTGAGTTTGCCTTCCGGAAAGATGCACACGAGTTGTCCGTCCGCGAGTTCCTCATCGATGCGATCGTAGGCACTGCGCAAGGTCTCGGCGTCCTCGCGCGCCGGCGCGATCGGAATCGCCCGCGCGGTTCGGAAGATGAAACCCAGCACCGGGATCTTGAAGATGTTGTGATCCATCACGAAGCGCACCGGCCGCCGCACGCTGCCGCCGATCA
>JAEYUC010000034.1 GCA_023433705.1 Pseudomonadota bacterium | reverse complement strand
CACCCGGCACCCACCTGTTAACCGGCTACTGCGGCTTTGGCGGTGCTCATGTCGACGTGATCGAGCCAGCCGTACTTGTCCTGCGAACGGCCCTGCACGAGCGCGAAGAACGCGGCCTGCAGTTTCGCCGTGATGGGTCCGCGCTTGCCGCTGCCGATCTGGATGCCGTCGACGGAACGGATCGGCGCGACTTCGGTCGCGGTGCCGGTGAAGAACAGCTCGTCGGCGAGATACAGCATCTCGCGCGGAATCGCGATCTCGCGCACCTCGATGCCGAGATCCTTCGCGAGCGTCATGACGCTGTGGCGCGTGATGCCGGCCAGCAGCGAATGCGCAACGCCCGGCGTGTAAACGACGCCATCCTTCACGAGGAACAGGTTTTCACCGGCGCCTTCGCTCACGGTGCCGTCGGTCGACAGACCGATGCCCTCGACGAAGCCGAGGCGCTTGGCCTCGAGGCCGATGAGCTGGCTCGAGAGATAATTGCCGCCGGCCTTCGCCATCGCGGGAATCGTGTTCGGCGCGACGCGCTGCCAGGACGAGACGCAGACATCCACGCCTTCATCTTCGGCGGCGCCGAGATACTTGCCCCATTCCCAGGCTGCGACCGCGACGTCGACGGGCGGGTCGATCTTCGGCACGACGCCGATTTCACCGTAACCGCGAAACGCGACCGGGCGCAGGTACGCGCCGCGCGCCAGGCCGTTCTGCGCAATCACTTCGCGCTGGGCGTGGTTGAGCTGGTCTTCGGTGAACGGGATGTTGATGCGGTAGATCTTCGCCGAGTCGAACAGGCGCTTCGTGTGGTCCTTCAGGCGAAAGATCGCCGGACCGCGCGGCGTTTCATATGCACGCACACCTTCGAACACCGACGAACCGTAGTGCAGGGCGTGCGAGAGCACGTGCACCGTCGCCTTTTCCCAGGGGACGAGTTTGCCGTTGAACCAGATGTACTTCGTTGCGGGTATGGGCATGGGAAAACTCCAATTCTTTGGCTACACCGCCGCCGTCTTCACGAGGCGGTGAGATCCAGTGCGTGCCTGAGCGAGCTCAATGCGATTGATGACTTCGAGGAACGCCTGGGTTGCCGATTCGACGATGTTGGTGCTCACGCTCGAGCCCCGGTATGTGCGCTGATTGTACTCCACGTATACGAGCGCTTCGCCCTGGGCGTCCTCGCCGGCGGATACGCTGCGTACTTCGAATTTGCGAAGTTCGACATCGACGCCGGTCGCGCGTTCGATCGCCTTCAATGCGGCGTCGACCGGGCCATCTCCCGTGGCGCGCATCTCGATTTCGCGGCCATCGCTGTTGCCGAGCCGCACGGTCGCTTCCGCAGTCGTGCTGTCCGAAGTGGTGCGCAGATTCCTGAGGGACCACGGACCCGTGGCGTCGTGTTCGGCCTGCAGCACGAGCGCCTCGATGTCGCCGTCGTAGAGCTCTTTCTTCTTGTCCGCAAGCGCCTTGAATTCCTCGAAGACTCGCGCGAACTCGACGTCGTCGAGCTCGAAGCCCAGCTCTTTAATGCGCTCGCGCAGCGCATGTCGGCCGCTGTGTTTGCCCAGCACGAGCGCGGAGCGGGACAGACCCACGTCCTGCGGCCGCATGATCTCGTACGTCGAATGATGCTTGAGCATGCCGTGCTGATGGATGCCCGATTCGTGTGCAAATGCGTTCTCACCGACGATCGCCTTGTTGCGCGGAATCGGCACGCCGACGATGTTGGCCAGCATGCGTGACGTCGGGTAGAGGCGCGTGGTGTCGATGCCCGTGTCGAGATTGAAGAACGCGTCGCGCGTCTTCAGCGCCATCACGACTTCCTCGAGCGAGCAGTTGCCCGCGCGTTCGCCGATGCCGTTGATGGTGCATTCGATCTGGCGCGCGCCGGCGACCACCGCCGTCAGACTGTTGGCGACGGCCATGCCGAGATCGTCGTGGCAGTGCACCGACAGGCGGATCTTGTCGATGCCGCGCACGTTCTTGCGCAGGTAGCGGAACAGCTCCGCGAATTCGTCCGGCACCGTGTAGCCGACGGTGTCCGGAATGTTCACCGTGGTCGCGCCGGCTTCGATCACCGCCTCGACCACCTGGCAGAGGAAATCCAGTTCCGTGCGCGAAGCATCTTCGGGCGAGAACTCGACGTCCTCGCAATGCTCGCGCGCGAACTTCACACCTTCCACCGCCGCGCGGATGATTTCTTCCTGCGCCATGTTCAGCTTGAACTGCCGGTGGATCGCGCTGGTGGCGAGGAACACGTGGATGCGTCCGCGCGCCGCGGGCGCGATGGCCTTCGCCACGTGTGTGATGTCGTCGCGGTTGCAGCGCGCGAGGCCGCAGATGATCGGTCCCTGCACCTCGCGCGCCACCGCATTCACACTTTCCCAGTCGCCGCGCGAGGCGGCGGGGAAGCCCGCTTCGATTACGTCTACACCAAGGTCCGCGAGCGCGCGTGCGACCCGAAGCTTTTCGGGTTGCGCCATGCTGCATCCCGGCGACTGCTCGCCGTCACGCAGCGTCGTGTCGAAAATCATCACTCGTTCGCGCTGGGACATGGGGATTACCTCGAAGCGGGTGTTTGCGATCAGCCGCGGCCCTGCTCCAGCCACGGCATGCGGGCGCGCAGCTGCGCGCCGACCTTCTCGATCTGGTGATCCAGGTCGGCCTTCATCAGGCGGTTGTATTCCTTGCGGCCGCTGTCGTTCTCCGCGATCCACTGCTTGACGAACTTGCCCTGCTGGATCTCCTTGAGGATCTTGCCCATCTCTTTCTTGGTCTTGTCGTTGACCACGCGCGGGCCGCGCGTGAGGTCGCCGTACTTCGCCGTGTCGGAGACGTACTTGTGCATCTTCGAAAGGCCACCTTCGTGCAGCAGGTCGACGATGAGCTTCAGCTCATGCAGGACTTCGTAGTACGCGATCTCGGGCTGGTAGCCGGCTTCCACCAGCGTCTCGAAGCCCTTGAGGATGAGGTCGGAGGTGCCGCCGCAGAGCACGGCCTGTTCGCCGAAGAGATCCGTCTCGGTCTCTTCCGCGAACGTGGTCTCGAGCACGCCACCGCGCGTGCCACCGATGCCGTGGCCATAGGCCAGGGCCTTCGCGAATGCTTTGCCGGTCGCGTCCTGGTAGACGGCCAGCAGCGACGGCACACCACGACCCTGCTGGTACTGGCGGCGCACGAGGTCACCGGGACCCTTGGGCGCGATCAGCACCACGTCGAGATCCTTGCGCGGCTTGATCAGCTTGAAGTGGACGTTGAGGCCGTGCGCGAACAGCAGGGTGGCGCCTTTCTCGAGCGACTTCTCGACCTGCGTATAGAGCTCGGCCTGCGCGAGATCGGGAACCAGCATCGCGACCAGCGCGGCGCCCTTCACGGCTTCGACCGGCTCGGCGACCTTCAGGCCGTCCTTCTTCGCCTTCTTCCAGCTGGCGCCGTTCTTGCGCACGCCGACAACGACGTCATGTCCGCTGTCCTTCAGGTTGAGCGCATGTGCGCGGCCCTGGCTGCCGTAGCCCAGGATGGCGATCCGGGCTTTCTTGAGCGCCTTCTTGTCTACGTCTTTGCCCGAGTACAGCTTCGTCATTGTCGGCTCCATTACCTTTTCGAATGTTCACAAGAAAAACCCCGCATCGGCGCGTTGGCCGGTGCGGGGTTGTTGGTGTCTGCTTGCTCGTCTAACTTTTCAAGACTGGGTATTCAGAGCAGGCGTCCCGCACCGGCGACTCCCAAGAAGGAGTACGGGGAGGGAAAGCAGTACGACCTCGACGAGCAGGCCGCTCGGGGCGGCGCTCAGGGACAGATCGAACTGAATGGTCTTGGCCTGCATGACAGGCGGGCGATAGCACCACAGGTGTTTGCCTATTGTCAACGACAAAGCCTTGTGAATCAGCGCCCAGGGCCCCCAATGGCTTAAGCTTTTACCGTGAGTTCACACCTTCTCAATGAAACCGAAAGCGCCGGCGCGCGGCCCATCTGGCTGGTGGGGGAGCAAGGCCTCTCCAACTGGCTCGAACTGCAGTCCCAATCGGTGCGCACCTGGGTCAAGACACATGGCTTCCAGGCCGAAAGACAGAAACTCCTGCTGGTGCCGACGGGGACCGGAGACTCGATCGCCGGAGCCCTGCTGGGGCTCGGGCCCACGCCCGAACTCAGTGAGCCGACCATCTGGACTTCGGCGGGCCTTCCCGATCGCCTGCCGCCGGGGCGATACCGGTTCGCGGGCACGTTCAGCGTCTGGGGCGCGACCCAGCTGACCCTGGGTTGGGAGTACGGGTCCTATCGCTTTTCTCGTTATCGAAAGCCGGCCGCGGAAATCCCCGCGCTGGTCACCCCGGCGGGCGCCGACCTGGAATACGTGCGGCTTGCGGGCGAGGCGCTCGCCGAGGCCCGCGACCTGATCAATACGCCGGCGAATGATCTCGGCCCCGCGGAACTGGGCGAAGCCGTGCAGCGTCTCGCGCTGCAACATGAAGCGGAGTGCCGGATCATCATCGGCGAAGACCTGTTACGGCAGAACTATCCGCTGATCCACGAGGTGGGCAAGGGCAGCGCCCGCGAGCCGCGCCTCATCGACATGCGCTGGGGCAAACGCGGCGCGCCGCTGGTGACGCTGGTCGGCAAGGGCGTGTGTTTCGACACGGGCGGCCTCGACATCAAGCCGTCGGCCGGCATGTTGCTCATGAAGAAGGACATGGGCGGCGCCGCGCTCACGCTCGCGCTGGCCCGCATGCTCATGGAATCCGATGCGCCGGTGCAGCTGCGCCTGCTGATTCCCGCGGTGGAGAACAGCGTCTCGGGCCGGTCGTTCCGGCCGGGCGACGTCCTGAAATCCCGGCAAGGCCTCACGGTCGAGGTCGGCAACACCGACGCGGAAGGCCGTCTCGTGCTCGCCGACGCGCTGGCCGAGGCCGACCGCGAGGAGCCGGATCTGCTGGTCGATCTCGCGACGCTCACGGGCGCCGCGCGCGTTGCACTCGGGCCGGAGCTGCCGGCTATCTACTCGAACCCTGCCGAACTCGCGACCGAGTTGCGGCAGGTTGGAGAACAGGAAGCGGATCCGATGTGGCCCATGCCGTTGTGGGCCGGCTACGACGAAGATCTCGCGAGCCGGATCGCGGATCTCAACAACGTCTCGACGACGCCGTTCGCGGGATCGATCATCGGCGCGTTGTTCCTCAAGCGATTCGTCGCCCGCACGCGCAACTGGCTGCACGCCGACGTGTACGCCTGGAATGCGAAGGAGCGGCCGGGCCGGCCCGTCGGCGCGGATCCTCACACCGTGCGCGCGCTGTACCGGTTGATCCGGCAGCGCTTCGGCTGATCCCGTGACGAATCCGTGATCATTCCGCGGTCCAAGCCGGTGGGATCACTGGCGGCCGAGGCGATGTTCCGTCGCGAGATCGCGCCGTGGGCATTGCTCGGCCTCACGCTCGGGCTCGTCGAAGGCGCGACCGCCGCCGTGCTCATCAAGAAGACTTTCGCCACCGCCGCCGATCCGTGGCTCGTGAATCTCGCGGTCGCGTTCGTGAGCGGCGCGCCCGCGCTGTCGAACGTCGTGAGCTTCATCTGGGCGAATCTCGCGCACGGTCGCGCGCGCATCGGCCTCATGGTGGTGCTCCAGGCGGCATTCGCGATTCTCGTGGGATTGCTGGGA
This sequence comes from Pseudomonadota bacterium, assembly GCA_023433705.1. Taxonomy (GTDB): domain Bacteria; phylum Pseudomonadota; class Gammaproteobacteria; order Steroidobacterales; family Steroidobacteraceae; genus CADEED01. The sequence continues at coordinate 1,855 of JAEYUC010000034.1, read as the reverse complement.
GTCGCACCGCGCGTACTCGGCGGACTTGCTTTCGCGGTCGTGTCGATCCTCGTGGCGCGCGTGGTGTGGACCGGCATCCTCACGGTGCGCGCGGCGATCTGGAGCGCGAACTATCCGCGCGCCGTCCTCGCGCGATACACGGGACGCATCGTGATCGTGAGTTCGCTCGCGGTGTCGTTCGCCGCCGCGCTCGCCGCGTGGATGCTCGATCACGCCGTCATCGATTCGCGCTGGCTGTTCGCCGCCGGCGCCGCCGCGGGACTGTTGGCCGCCTGGCTGTATCGAGCGGCGCGAGTAAGGCGCGAGTTCGTGCTGCTGGCGGAAGAAAACGCGGCCGCCGGGCCCAGCAAGCCATTCAGCCTCGGCATGCTGTTCGAGATCCTCGGCAAGGATCCGCACTTCCGCGAATACATGTTCTGGATGGGCATCTTCGGCGGCGGCAATCTCATGCTGACCTCGCAGCTCGTGGTCATCTTCAGCGAACACCTGCACCTCGCGGCCAGCCTGCAGATCGCGTTGCTTTCGGTCGTGCCCCTCGCGCTGCTGCCGCTGTTCGTGAGGTTCTGGGCGCGCATGTTCGACGAGGGCCACGTCGTCGAATATCGTGCGCGCCAGGGATGGGCGCTGGTCGCCGCGGTGCTGGTGATTTCGATCGGTACCTGGGGTGCGTGGGTCGCGCTGCTGTGGGCCGGGGCGGTGATGCTGGCGTTCGCCTATGCCGGCGCGAATCTCGGGTGGAATCTCGGGCACAATGACTTCGCCGCGGTCGGTCGTGCGCAGCACTACATGGGGGTGCACGTCACGCTCACCGGCGTGCGCGGCGCGATCGCGCCTCCCGCAGGCATCGTGATCTACCAGTGGCTGGAGAGCCTGCGGCCGGGAGCCGGCGTCTATTCGCTCGGGCTGCCGCTCGTCTTCGTGACGATCGGCGCGGCGGGGTTTTCGCACATGCGGCGCGCGATGCGCGCCGCCAGCACGTGATCAATTAGTTAGACCAGTGACAGACAGGGGACGGAATCGATGACGACGAAGAAGGGCAAGGGGGTGGATCAGAGGCGCTACTCGCGACTCGTGGTCGACGGCGCGAAGCAGTCGCCGTCGCGCGCGATGCTGCGTGCCGTGGGATTCCAGGATGCGGATTTCGAGAAGCCGCAGATCGGCGTCGCATCGACGTGGGCGAGTCTCACGCCCTGCAACATGCACATCAACGAGCTCGCGTCCGAAGCGATCGCGGGCGCGGATGGCGCCGGCGGCAAGGGCGTGTTGTTCAACACGATCACCGTTTCGGACGGCATCTCGATGGGCTCGCCCGGCATGCGTTACTCGCTGGTGTCGCGCGAAGTGATCGCCGACTCGATCGAGACCGTCGTGGGCGCGGAAGGCTTCGACGGCTTCGTCGCGATCGGCGGCTGCGACAAGAACATGCCGGGCTGCGCGATGGCGATCGCGCGCCTCAACCGGCCCGCGGTGTTCGTGTACGGCGGCACGATCCGGCCCGGCGAGAAACGGCGCGACATCGTCGCGGTGTTCGAAGCCGTCGGCGGTCATGCGGCGGGACGCGTCTCGGAATCCGAACTGCTCGAGGTGGAACGCACGGCGATTCCCGGACCCGGCAGTTGTGGTGGCATGTACACGGCCAACACGATGGCGTCGGCGATCGAGGCGCTCGGCCTTTCGCTGCCCGACAGTTCCGCGCAGGAAGCTGTCAGCGGCGCGAAGCGCGACGATTGCCGGCGCGCGGGCGCGGCCGTCGTCGAGCTGGTGAAGGCGGGCATCACGCCCTCGGACATCCTCACGAAGAAGGCCTTCGAGAATGCGATCACCGTGACCATCGCGCTCGGCGGCAGCACGAACG
>JAEYUC010000026.1 GCA_023433705.1 Pseudomonadota bacterium | reverse complement strand
GTGCATGTGTCCAGGGCTACAGTTCTGCGCCCAAGCTGCAGTTTAACCGCAAGAGGACTACGCTGCCCCGTGTCGAACCCGGAGGACGCCCCCCATGAAACGCGCTGTCGTTCCGACGCTGATCGTGCTGCTCGCATTTGCCGGCGGCTTCTACCTCTTTCGCTCGAACCCGAGCACCCCTCCAGCACCGCCGCTCGAATCAGTAGGCGCGACCCTCCTCGAAGGCCTCGGCGACTACAGCATGCCCGTCAGCACCAATCATCCCGAGGCGCAGCGCTGGTTCAACCAGGGCCTCATGCTCACCTACGGCTTCAATCACGACGCCGCGGAGCGCTCGTTCCTCAAGGCCACCGAGCTCGACCCGAATTGCGCAATGTGCTGGTGGGGCGCCGCGCTGGTGCTCGGGCCGCACGTCAATTCGTCCATGGACCCGGCTAACAATCCCAAAGCGTGGGATCGCCTGCGGCGCGCTCAAAAGTTAGCTGCGGCCGCGGATAAACGCGAGCAAGCCTACATCCAGGCTTTGTCCGCGCGTTACGCACAGAACCCTCCCGAGGATCGCCGGCCTCTCGATCAAGCCTATGCCACCGCGATGGCAGGGCTCGTGCAACAGTTTCCGGACGATCTCGACGCGGCGACGCTGTACGCCGAATCGTTGATGGACCTTCAGCCCTGGGACTATTGGGACGCCCAGGGCCGCCCGACCGGCAACACGGCGGAGGTCGTTTCGCGGCTGGAATCCGTGATCGCGCGCAATCCCGATCATGCCGGCGCGCTGCACCTGTACGTGCACGCCGTGGAAGCGTCGAACGAGCCGGAGCGTGGCGTCGCGGCGGCGGATCGCCTGCGTGAGCTGGTTCCCGGCTCAGGGCACCTCGTGCACATGCCAGCGCACATCTACGCGCGCGTCGGCCGGTATCACGACGCGGTGATCGCGAATCAAAAGGCAATAGCGGCGGACGACGCGTATCTGGCGATGTGCCGACCGCAGCCCGGCGTCTATCCACTGGGGTACGTGCCGCACAACCACCACTTCCTGTGGTTCGCCGCCACGATGGAAGGCGCGAGCGGCATCGCGATGGAAGCCGCGAAGGCCACCAGCGCACGCACTAGCGACCCAAAGCTGATGCGCACCGCGGGGTTCGAGGCGATGCAGGTCTTCTCGCTCACGCCGCTGTTCGCGAATGTGCGCTTCGCGCGCTGGCAGGACGTCGAGAGCACGCCGCGCCCGGAGGACGATCTGCCCTACATGATCGCGATGTGGCACTACGCCCAGGGTGTCGCGGCCGTGCGGCAGGGCAAGGCGGACGATGCGCGACGCCATCACGAGGCGATCCTCGCAGCCACTCGCGATCCGGCGATCGAGAAAATGAAAGTCTGGGATCGCTACTCGGTCATGAACGGCGTGCGGATCGCCGAACGTGTGCTGGCGGCGGAGCTGGCGCGCGCCCAGAAGGACTACGCCACGGCCGCTGCCGCGCTGAGAGAGGCCGTCGCGCTCGAGGATGCGATTCCCTACGACGAGCCGCCGGGTTGGCACGCGCCGGTTCGCCAGACACTGGGCGCCGTGCTGTTGGAGGGCGGAAAGGCAGCGGAGGCCGAGGCGATCTTCGTGGAAGAGTTGCGCCGCAATCCGGAAAACGGTTGGTCGCTGTTCGGACTCGAGCAATCGCTGCGGGCCCAGGGTCGAAAGAAGGAAGCCGGCGAAGTCGCCGATCGCTTCAACCGCGCGTGGAAGAATGCGGATGTCGAGCTGAAACTCGCGACGCTGTAACGCATTACGCAGCACGTCTGCGCGACCACTGTTTACAGTGGAGGCCAGTTGATGTCTCCGATCCGTGAATCGCATTTTCGAGGTACCAGCATCAAGTTGCTGGGCATATCGATTCTGGCGCCAATTGCCACCTGGTGGTTTCGCGAGCGCGAGCGGAATGAATACCTTCTGAGCTACGGTATTGAGCCAGAGGGCGCTGCCTTGTTCGGGATCGTGGCGCTCGGAGCTCTAGTCACATTCATCTTGCTCTCGATGTCGGCGCTGTACTCGATCCGCGCATTCAGGGCGCTTGAACACCCGCGCAGCGCGCCTCGTGTAGTGGAATCGATCCTCATTTGCTCGTTGCCGATCGTCTTGGCGTCGTGGGTTTTCTTCGTTGTCGTATACCTGCAAGACGACACACCCCAGATCATTCGAATTCCGTAGCTTTAGGTGCAGCGCCCTATCCTGATCGTCATCACCCCGCATGCTGACCCAAGGAAACCCCAACATTCGTCGTCAGACGTTTGTTGGCTCAGGAGGCAACATGCGCATCACCCGATTTCTCATTGCCGCGATCATCTCCGCTGCCGTGCTGAGTCAGCCCGCGACAGCAACGACCTGGGGCGAAAGCACGGTCCGCGATCCCGTCTCTGGAACGAAGATCAAAGTGCAAGAGCCCATGAGCTCCGGCAGCTACATCTACTCCTGGCCCGGCAAGGAGGACCAGGTGTTCTGGCCCATGACGGCCGACCAATGGTTATGGTTCAACCCGAAGAGCGGGTACGGCGCGTTCGGCGATGATTTCGAAAAGCTCGAAGGCGAGGCGCTCGAACGTGTGAAATCCTGGCTCGCCGCCAATTACGACGAGACCCAACCACCGTCCACGCGCACCGAGTTGCTCGCGTGGCTCGAGCAGATCTACGCGCAGCGTGGCATGGACGATGATTTCTGGTGCTACTTCAATCGCCTCATGGCTTATGAACTCTCGAAGAGCGATCCGGAAAAGAGCCTGGAATACGTGCGCAAAGCCTTGCCGCTGCTCGAGCGAGAGCTCGTGAATCCAGAGAGTGACGGATCCCGCATCGCGACACTCTATCTATTGGGCGAATACCACCGGCGCCTTGGACACCCGGACGAGTCGCGGAACTACTTCGACCAGGTGAGGTCGGCGACGTACCAGGATCGGGAAGGAAATACTCTCGTGGGTTCGCCGTATTTCGTGGCCCTAGTCGAAGAGCGTGAGAAGATTGGAGGCAGTTCCGCTCCGCCAACGGAAACGCCTCTTCCTGCGCAGTGAGATCTCTTCTAGGGAACCCCCGTCGGGAAGCCGGCGGGGGTTTTCGTTTGCCCGCAGGCACGGTACCGCATAACGGTTATGCGCCGATCGGCACTGGGCGGCATTGCGGCGAGGCCCCAGGCTCCGGATCGACTCATCCTGGAGATCGGATCAATGGTTCGCATCGCATGGCTGCAGTTGCTGCTCGCCGGAGTCATTGAAATCGCCATGGCGCTGGCCCTGAAGAACTCGCAGGGCTGGACCCGATTCTGGCCGAGCGTACTCGGTATCGCCGCGGCGTTCGCCAGCGTGTTCATGCTCACCTCGGCATTGAGACATCTGCCGATAGGTCTCGCGTATGCGGTCTGGACCGGTATCGGCGCGGCCGGAGTCGCCATCGTTGGAATAGTGTGGCTTCACGAGTCCGCCTCGGCGATCCGGCTCGGCTTCATCGCCATGATCGTGGTGGGTGTTGCCGGGCTGAGATTCATCGAGTCTTGAGGCGCGCGCATGGTCAGGCTCCTGTACATCGAAGCGTCGCCGTCGAAGAAGCGCTCGCACACCATCGCCGCGGCGCGCGCATTCCTGGCTAGCTACGAGCGCAGCCATCCGGGACACGACGTCGAAACTCTGGATCTCTGGCACGCCGAGTTGCCGCCTTTTGACGAGGACACGATCGAAGCGAAATTCGCGGTGCTTCGAAACAAGTCGTTCACACCGCGGCAACTCGAAACCTGGAGCGCCGTGCAGCGTGTGTCGCGTCATTTCAACGGATTCGACCGGTACCTGATCGCCACGCCGATGTGGAACTTCGGCATCCCCTACGTGTTGAAACATTTCATCGACGTGGTAACGCTGGCGGGCGAGAACTGGACGTGGACGCCCGCAGCGGGCTATCTACCATTGCTCACCGGAAAGAAGGCCGCGCTCATCTACTCCAGCGCGGGCGCCTATGACATCGGCCCCGGATACGACGAGTCTGACTTTCAGAAGCCTTACTTGCGCCGCTGGTTGAGCTTCATCGGCGTGCACGACATCACGGAAATCGCCATCGCGCCGACACTCGCCGATCCGGCGCGCGTGGCCGCCATCGACGCCGAGGCGCAAGCGCGGGCTTCAGGTCTGGCGTGCACCTTCTGAGTTCCGGGGCGAGTCGAACTTCACGGTCCCGCTGGCGCGCAACGCGTCGAACATGTATCGCGTGAACAATCTGACAACGGGGTCCTGCTTGAGGTCGACATGCGTGAGAATCCAGACATCCGTGTTCATCCCAGGATCCGGCGGCCGGATTCGCACCAGATCGTCGTCACCTTCGGCGAGAAAGGTCAGGAGCATTGCGGCGCCGAGCCCAGCCTTCACCGCATCTCTCATGCCCACGAGTGAATCCGCTGATGCGGAAATGCGTTGCGCAGGGATGTTCTGCTCCGCCCACCTGGCTTGCGCGAGGTGCGCGAGGCTCGGAGCCGCCACGATCCAATCGCAGGCCTCGAACTCGCGGCCCCGCGCGCGCCAGTACTTCCGGGATGCGTACGGGGCCGTTTCGATGTAGCCGACCCTGCGGCCGATGAGATTGCCCGACGGATCGTTCGATGGCCTGATGGCGACGTCCGCCTCCTGCCGGGTCAGGCTCAGAAAGGCGTTGTTCACGACCAGCTGAAAGCGGATCGCGGGATGAGCGGCGCGGAACGATGCCAGCAGTGGCATGAGGATTCCGTGCATCAACGTGTCGGTGCTGGTCACGCGCAACACACGTTTGTCAGGCCTTTCGATATGGCGCTGCGCACTTTCGATTTGCTCTGCGACGCCCCCGAGCCGGTCGCGCAATTCCTCGCCCGCCGGGGTCAGTTGATAACCCGTCCGTAGCCGCTTGAAGAGTCGCTGGCCGATCGTGTGCTCGAGACTCGCGAGCCGGCGCAACACCGTCGAGTGATTGGTTGCAAGCTGTCGCGCGGCCGACGCGATCGACCCGCACCGCGTCACCGCCATGAAAAATCGTAGATCGTCCCAGTCAGTATTGCGCATCGGCCTGGGAGTCTAACTCCGCGTGGCCGTAGAAGGCTCAGTTCCCAGCCAAGGGTACGCTCCCGCGTTACTTCACGCTCTCCAGTGCCTTTCGCACCACGTTTCCACTGATGCCCGCGAGGTTGAAGCCCTCGGCCACCCGTGCTCCCGCAAGGTTGACGGCGACCACTTCGCCACGCTCGTTGACCACGGGCGCCCCGCTGGTGGCACGCAATTCGAACGTGCGCGCGGGGTCGTCGACCAGGTAGTTCAGAGCCAGGTCCTGCACGCGAACCACCTTGGCCTTGAACAGCAGTTTGTCCTGGGGTGCGCCGGAGACGAGTTGCGCCACCAGCCAGACCGTGTCGCCCAGCTTCGGCTGCGTCGGCGAGAGTCTCAGTGGTTTGGCACCTGGCTTTCCCTGCACAGTCAGCAGCGCGATGTCGCGCAGTCCGTCCTTGGTCTGATTGTTGAAGCTGGCCGCGCCCGGAATGGCGAGTGGCATACCAGTCCACGACTGCGCGGGGTTGACGATGCTCTTGCAGGTGGCGCGTTTGACCGACTTGGGGACGTCGCTCCACGCCACTTCGGTAGCTAGTCCTCCCATCGGCCCCAACAAGTGATGCGCGGTCACGAGCACCACCGGTCGCTTCTCGGCACCTGTTTCCATCAGGAATGCCGTGCCTGCGGAAAGCGGCCGCTCTGTCGTTTCGAAGGTCGGGCGGCAGATGCTGTCGACCACTGACTTGGGCGGCTCGGCCATCGCATTGGCCGCGCCGACCAACGTGCATAGGGCGATCATCCTGCGTCGGAAGCAGTTGGGCATGGGAAATCCTTTTCTGTGACTGATCGGTGATGGGTGACCGGACGGCTCCGCCGTCAGTCGAAGATGGCTTTGCCCGCGGTGCACTTCATCTCGCTGGGCCCGCCGCGGCAAGGCATGTCGAAAGTGCCGTCGATGACCATCGTGCGGTCGCCGAGGATCTGCTCCTTGGCCTCGAAGTGGAAGTTGCCCGCCACGCCCTTGTCGTCGAAGCGTTCGATGGTCAGTGTGCCGCTGGTGGCTTCGAACATCGAAGTGCCGAAGAGAAGGGGGAAGACCCAGAAGCCTTTGGGTGCATTGGGGTCCGAGCTGCGCGGCACGATGGGATAGGTGCCGGGACCATAAGCCACGTCGGCCTCGGAGAGTTGGCCGCGTCCGTGGATGCCCAGCGCGATCTCGTTCTGGCCGTCGGCATTTTCGTAAGAACAGTTCACTTCGAGCGCCGGCGACTTGGCGTCGATGAGTTTCTGGTGTTCGTCGTCGCCAGCCCAGTAGGTGGAGTGCACCGTGCTCGGGCCTTCACCCAGCATGATCTTGCCGCGTGGGTCCCACGAGGTCTGCCACTCACGGGTTTCGGGCGAGGTCATCTTGAGCGTGCAGGCGTGGAGGTAGTCAGCTTGCCGCGGGTCCGCGCCGGAGTCCTCGGCGGTCGCCACGTCCGCCGCGGCCTCGGGCTCTTGTGTTTCCGCATCCTTGCTGCCGCAGGCCGTATTGAGCGCTGCGATCGCCAGGGCTGCAGCCGTGATCGTCGTTCCCTTGAAAAGCCTCATGCGTCCCTTCTCCCTTTTGAAGACAGGCGCAAGGGTGCCACGAGAAGATAGGCGTTGTCCGCTGTCGGCTGGCGCCGACTGACATAACCCGGTCACCATGCCGCGGCGGGCACGATCGCTGCGTCTCGGCAGCCGGGCAAGACGTCACCGACCTTGGGTCGATGCACCTGCCGACAGTCGTTTGATCTCGGTACGCGCGCGGGCGGTGAGCGTCGAGTGCGGATCGTTCCTGGTTTCGTCGAGCAGCGCCTGCCACGCCGCGAGCGCCTCATCTTGCCTGCCCGCGGCTTCGAGCGTGAGCGCCGTGATGGCTCGAGTCACCTGCCGCTCCGCCGGGTCGAGCGCACCGGAGTCGAGCAAACTACGCTGCAACTCGATCTGCCTGTCCGGCGCAACCGCATCCTGGAGAATCCCGCGAAGCGCCGGGTCGTTCAGCGCGAAATAGTACAAGTCGTACAGGCGCTGCCAGGTTTCGGGCGATATGGGTTCGCCGCGCGCGTGCATGTCGTCGACGACCCGCAGCCAGCCCGCCCTGAACTCGTCCGACTGGTTGTTGGTGAAGGCGGCAAGCTGAAAGCGACGCACCTGGTCGCGCGCACGATCAGTGGATAGCGCGGCGGCGAATCGGTCGTTGGCTTCGCGAACCGGGCCACGAGTCCACAGTATCCAGTGCCCCCAGAACACGTTCGCGTACGGGTTTTGCGCGTCGCTTGCCACGGCTTCGCGATACGTCACCTCCGGCTTCACGTTGCGATCGCCGCTGCGATGTCGGAGGAAATACGCCCAGCCCAGGTGCGCGAGCAGATCGGCCTTGCGTGTCCCGTCCGAGGAGGCGGCGCCGGCCGCGAGCACGTTGACCATCTTGTCGGACAGCTCGGCGAAGCTTTCGCCTTCCTTGATCCGACTGTCGCGAAGCCATTGCATCGCGAGGTCTTCCTGGGCGGTGCGCACGCGCTGCCGCTCCTCGCTCAGGCCGCCGAGCAGCTTCGAGAAGAGGCCATCGAGCTGCGCGGTCGTGCTCGCCGTTTGAAGGTTGTCCCACGCCGCCGCGTAGTCGCCTGCCTTCATGTGCTGCTGCGCGGTGACGAGGTGTTCATCGACGACGCGGCGGTTTTCCCGCAATTCTCCCTGCGCCTGCACCAGTTGGTGGACCGCGGTGCCAAAGGACAGCAGCGCGGCGGCGATGCCGACCCACGTCATGAATTTGGCGAATCCGCCGCGTGTTTCACTCATACGCGTCCAAGCTTAGCCGAAGTCCCCTCACTTCACGCGCCGGTGAGTGATTACGAACTTTCTTACTACCTCGAGCGGCATGGTGCTGACCGTGAAATTCTTCCAGGCGTTCATGATCGCAGGCAGGTATGGTGTCAAGCGTTGAATCGAGCACATCGAGCCCGCCGTCATGCATCTCGGCTTTCAAAACACTTACGCTGAACTGCCGTCGCGGTTCTACGCGCGGGTTGCGCCGGCGCCAGTCAAGGATCCACGGCTGGTTGTCTTCAACTCCCGACTGGCGGAAGAACTCGGTCTCGATCCACTCGTCCTCGAGCGTGAAGCCGCAACATGGTTCTCGGGCAACCAGGTTCCGCCCGGGGCGGACCCGATTGCCATGGCCTACGCAGGCCATCAGTTCGGCGGCTTCGTGCCGCAGCTCGGCGATGGTCGCGCCATTTTGCTGGGTGAACGGGTGGGGCGCGACGGCGTGCGGCGCGACATCCAGCTCAAAGGCTCGGGACGGACGCCGTTCTCGCGAAATGGCGACGGGCGCGCGGCGCTGGGACCGATGCTGCGCGAATACCTCGTCAGCGAAGCCATGCATGCGCTGGGCATTCCGACCACGCGCTCGCTCGCGGTCGTCACCACCGGCGAGCAGGTCGTTCGCGACGATCTACTGCCAGGAGCGGTGCTGACACGTGTGGCCGCGAGTCACGTTCGTGTCGGTACCTTCGAATACTTCGCGGTTCGCGAGGATCACGATGCGGTTCGAGAACTGCTGAACTACGTCATTGATCGGCATTACCCCGAAACGCGTGACGCCAAACTACCCGCGCTCGCGGTGCTCGAAGCCGTCACGCAGCGACAGGCCGCGTTGATCGCGGATTGGATGGGCGTCGGCTTCATCCATGGCGTCATGAACACGGACAACATGGCCATCTCGGGCGAGACGATCGATTACGGGCCGTGTGCATTCATGGATCACTATGACGTGAACACCGTGTTCAGTTCGATCGACCATGGCGGCCGGTATGCGTATGGCAATCAGCCCGCCATCGCGCAATGGAATCTCGCGCGGTTCGCCGAAACCCTGCTGCCACTCATCGATGCGGACTCGGAGAAGGCGATCGGACTCGCGACCGCGGCAGTCAGAGAGTTCATGCCGGGTTTCGATGCGCAGCTGCTGGCACGCATGCGCCGCAAGATCGGTCTGTCGACCGGGCACGAAACCGATGTCGAACTCATCAGGGCTCTGTTGGCGACGATGCAATCGGCCGGGGCCGATTTCACGCTGACGTTTCGTCGTCTGGCGGGGTGTGCCGAAGAGGCGGGCAACGACGCCGCGATACACGAGCTATTTGCGCCATCGACCGGAATCGAAGAGTGGCTGCGGCGCTGGCGCGAACGCCTCGCAACCGAGCCGCAAGGTGCGGCCGAACGCGCTGCGAACATGCGCCGCGTGAACCCGGCCTTCATTCCGCGCAACCACCGGGTGGAGGCGGCGCTCGAAGCGGCCTCGACGCATGCGGACTTCGGGCCGTTCCATCGGCTGCTGAATATCCTCGAGCATCCTTTCGACGACCAGCCTGGCTTCGAGGACTTCGAGCAGCCTCCGGCGCCGGCCGAGCGCGTGCGCCAGACGTTCTGCGGGACTTGAATCGTACGGGGATGGAATGTCCTCTATGGCGAGTCCTCAGCTTCGACAATCCTCGTTCGACTTCGCGTCTCGTCGCACGATGCAAACCGTCGTTGTCGTGGAGAAGAGCGGCGCACCCTGATCCTTGAAAGACGTCTCCGCGAACACGGCTGTGTACTGCATCTCGCCGCGCGCCACCGTGCAGAGGTGTCCCTCGTTTCGCTTCCTGCATCGGCGAGATGTCCAGCGCGCTTCACGAAAATCCTTCGTCGCACTCTCCGCGCTCCAGATCAGCACGCGCGCTACGGGCCGATCCGCGTCGACGCGAATCTCGAGCGCATCGTCCGTCGACGCAAACGACCACCTGGTGCGCGGAAGTGTCTTGTTCGATGCCGCATAGCGATGCACCGCGCTCAAGGCTCCGATGACGCGCGCAGCGTCGCGCAAACCATGCCCCTGGTTAGGCACATAAATGACGTTCTTGGGCTCGGGAAGCTCGGACCAGTAGAGCTTCAGCGCATCGAGCGGCCAGTAGCGGTCGTTCGTGCTCAGCATGATGAGCTTCGGCTGCGTGAGCCCGGCTCGGTAGCTGAACGGATCGACCATCGACAAGAGCTCGGCACCGCGCTCGCTCCCGAGTCTCGAAGGCAGATCGAGCGATGCGTAGTCCTGGATCTCATCCGACAGCTCGCCCCACGTCGCGCGCTGCAGATCCATCTGCGCGCGCATGTTGAGCACATCGATCACCATCGGCGCGACGGCCATGACGCGCGGATCGACCGCCGCGGTGAGCCAGGACGTCCAACCGCGCTTCGAGGCGCCCGCCACCGTGAACTGCGTCAGCGCGATGTTCCATCGCTCGCGCGCAATGCTCTGCATGGCATCCATCGCACGCACCGCGCTCTTGACCATCGGCAGCAGCACGGGCCAGTCGCGCTCGCCGGTTCTCAAGTATTGATCCAGCGTATAGGCGATGAGCGCATCTTCCCGGCGCTCGAAGATCGGCTGGAACGGCACTTGCCTCAAGATACCGACGGGCGCGCCGATCGCCTCCGTCAAACGTGCGAAGTACGGTGCTTCGCGGGGCAATTTCGCCGCGCGTGTTTCCGTCTCATATTCAGGCTTCCAACGTCCGCCGTGCACGAACAGCAGCGCGCTGCGTACATCCGCTTTCATCCCCGACGGACGCAGTAGATAGAGCTGATGCTTCCACTCGATGCCCCGCCACGTCTGCGAGGTCAACAGGAACTCCGTGTACTCGACCTTGCCGATGCGACCGGATCTTATTTCGCGCCAACGAAAGCTCTCGTCCCGCTGCGTCACATAAGCTTCGAGTTCGCCGCCCGCGGCAGGATTAACCATGTCGGCATTGGTGAACGCCGTGGACACCATGAGCACCGATGCCACGAGGGCTCGCCGAACCAGGCATGCTGAAAGTGCGTGCATGATCGATCACCTGCGGAACACGTGCCCCGATCCTAGCGTCGCTCGATCGAAGGCGATGTCAGCATAAGCAACCCCCGAAGGCTACGAGCGGCACATCGCGCGTTACGGAAAATGAAACGACGGGCCCGCATTTGCGAAACGGAGCTCATGACGGCAGCATGCTCAAATGCAAACCCGATCTCTATTGATCGCAGTGAGCGTGTCCGCACTTCTGTTTGCAGCTTGCGAGGACCCGGTGCGATCGGCGCCCGCTGTTCACGGGCGCGTCTTTGAAGTAACCAATCCTTCGTCTCCCCGCGCAGCATGGGTCCTCGTGCCGCTGGCCGGTGCCGACGTGCTCGTCACTTGGCGCAAGGAGGTCAGCGTTCTGGTCGATAGTCAGTTTGTCTGCGTACGAGCCATTGAAACCAGCACCGCCGTGGATGGGACGTTTACAGCTCCAGCATGGGAGCTCCCGGATCGCATGAAGCGACCTGAAACCCTGCTCTCGACTTCGCATGTCGTGGAGCCAGGCTTCCAAGACATTTCAGTCGATTCGAGTTCGAGCGGATTCGCAACTGCGGCGGAGTTTGTTCACATCTTGCGCAGGGCGAACGACTCGGAGACCGCATCCGCGCAAGAATACAAACTCAATTTGAAGAGGGAATGCGGCGATTCGACTTGAGCGTCTTCGCGGCGGAGCTCGTTTCTACGTCGTGTGAATGGCCTGCTCGACCCACGTCGCGAGCGAATCAAGCATCTCCGCCCTGACTTCCGCATCCTTGCGCCCGGTGCGCGCGGGCACATGAAACGAATGATCCGCATCCTGCAGCAGTTTCAGGGTTGCGCGCGCGCCGAGCCGGTCGATGAGCGGCTGCAGAAACTCGAGTTTCGCAAGCTGGTCGCGCGTGCCCTGCAGGAACAGCATGGGGATCTCCACCGAGCTCAGGTGCTCGGCGCGCTCGGCGGATGGCTTTCCCGCCGGGTGCAGCGGAAATCCAAGGAACGCCAGACCCTTCACGCCAGGGAGCGGTTCGATGGACTGCGCTTGCGAGGTCATCCGTCCGCCGAAGGACCTGCCGCCCGCGATCAGCGGCAACGCGGGCGCGCGGCGGGCAGCCTCCGCGACGGCCGCACGCACGGTCGCGTGGCAGACCGGCGGAGGATCCGGCCGCCTGCTGCTACGCTCCATGTAGGGGAACTGGAAGCGCAGAGTCGCGATTCTGCGGACGGCGAGCTCCGCCGCGATCGCCGCCATGGACGGGTGGTCCATGCCTGCTCCCGCGCCGTGTGCAAGCACCAAACACGCCGTGGCGCCGGGCGGAAGTTGTAGGAGCGCGGAGACGCGATTCGTCTTGTCGATCGCGAAGGTCAGCGGCTCTGCTCCGCCTTTACTCACTGGCGCCTCGCCTGCGGCTTTACGAAGAATCGCATGACAGAGAGTCCGGCACGATGACCCAGGGTTGTCAATGTCTCTACCTACCCACACCTCGAAAGGGATAGAGAGACTCAATCGGACGCGCGATGTTCCTGTAACACAGGGCTGATATCGTCCTCACCGTCGCCAATCCGGCGATTTCACCAAGGAATATCGAATGTCTTCGTCGAATCTTGCCGTGCGCATGGAGCACGCGGCAACGGACGCTCAATCCCCCTCGCCACGCCCCGAAGTTCGCGAAGCCGCGAACGACGAGCGTGTGGTGAAGAGCATCCGGCGTCGGTTGTCTCTTACGAACAGGAAGTTCGTCGTCCACGATCAGGGGTTGCGGTTGTTCCGCATCCGCTGATCAGTTAACAAGTGCTCCGCCATCGTTCGCGTACGCGACGATGGGCGGATGCAAGAATTTCAAAGCCCTCGTCGGGAAACCGGCGGGGGTTTTGCTTTCTGGGACCTGATGGCCCTAATCCGACGAGTCAGTGGTGAAGCAATTACGTCGGACTGGACCTCCGAGATTCCTGCCTACGCGGAATCGATGCAGCGCTGTAATGCCGATCCCGCCGGCAGACTTCACTCCCGCAAGTTTCGCGACAGACTCGATTGCTACTTTGGCTTCCGGTGACTATCCACTGTCGAGGAACCGCCATGTTGCTCAGATTCCTGCCGCTTGCCGCGCTCTTCACGCGGCGTTCGCACGCTCTTCACGCCGCCTTCACCTCGATAGGCTCAGTGTTCATGCGTGGTGAGCGTTCATGGGTATCGCGCCAGGCGCAATGAGGAGATCGGGATGAAACGAACCATTCGGCTTCTAGCAGGACTGCTGGTCATCTGCGCATCGTCTGTTGCGATGGCCCAAGGCGCGGATGGCGGAATGCGCATTGCCATCGTCAGCATGGAGACGCGGCGGCCCATCGAGGGCGTGACCGTGACCGCTTCAGGCCGTGACGGCAAGGTTGTTAGCGGTCGTACGCAGGCCGATGGCGTCGTCGAATTAGGCAACCTCGAGGCCGGACTCTATGCGGTAACGGCTACTGGCCCTGGCTTGTTGACTGTCAACGAACCCAGCGTGCGCGTCGTCGGCCGCAGGGTAACTCCGCTCGATCTCGAGATGCTCCCCCACACCGCGCCGCTCGAGGAGGTCCTGGTTCAAGCCCGCGCGCAGACTGCCGACCCGAATGGGGCGGTGAGCAACTCACTACTGAACCGCGAAGAACTGCGCAGCGCCGCTGGGACGGGCAGCGATGTCATGCGAGCGCTGGACGGCTTGCCGGGACTCGTATCCACCGGCGAATTCGCCAGCTTCTCCGTGCGCGGCCGCGGACCTCGGGACAACCTGATCCTGATCGACGAGTTTCCCTTCGATCGTGTGGTGCACTTCGACCAGACACTCGGCGAGGAGGAGGACATCGGTGGCGGTGGTCGCTACTCGATCTTCGCGCCTAACTCCATCGCGAGCGCCGAGTTCTCGCCCGGCGGCTGGAGCGCCGCATACGGAGGGCGCTCCGGTTCGCTGTTGAAGCTCGATGTCGCGGGCGGAAGCCCGACGCCCAGCGCCAGCCTGCGGGTGGACATCGCGGGCCTCGAACTCGGCTACGAGGGGCCGAGCGGGATCCACGACGATACGACCATGTTCTTCACGGCGCGTCAGTTCGATTTCGGCCGCGTCTTCGAGATGATCGAAGAATTGGACATTGGTCAGCCGAAGCTCACCGATATCGTCCTCAAGACAGTTACTACACTCGATTCGGGCGACACGATCGAATTCCTGGGTGTTTACGCCCCGGAGGAATACACGCGCGACATAGACAACGTGCTCGAGTCGCCTAACTTCGAGGACGTGTCGCTCATCGAGACCGAGCAGGACCTGTACCTGGCGGGGCTGACGTGGCGCCACCTGGTCGGGGAGAGCGGTGAATGGACGAATCGGCTCTACCTTCGCTCGAACGACAAGACTTCAGCGGAGGGTGAGGCGTATCCGGACCTCGTGCCGGAGGGCACGCCGGCCGCGGAGGTACCGGTGCGCGAGCGCTTGATGACCGTCACCGAAAAGGAAACCGAGATCGGCTTGCACAGCGACTTCGTGACTCGCAATCGTCTCGGCCAGGTATCGGCCGGGCTGCGCGTCTGGCAGACCGACGTCGATTACACGACTTTGCTCAGGGAGGACTGGGACCGCTTCGTCTATCGTTCGACCGATCCGCGCCCGCCCGGTCAGCAATACATCACGTTGACACCGGATAGCGTCGACTCGGTGTATGAAGCGAAGGAGACTAGCTATGCCGCCTACGGCGAGCAGGTGTTCGAGTTCGATCGCTGGGATCTGAGAGCCGGGCTTCGTTACGATCGCGATGGCTTTTCGGACGAATCACTCGTCTCTCCGCGGCTTGCGGCGAACTGGCGCCCCGCGCCGGGCACGCGCGTGTCGGCAACCGCGGGCGTGTTCTATCAGTCGCCGCGCTTCCTGGTTCGCGCGGCGAGCCCGGAGAACTTCGGTATCGAAAACGAGCGAATCACTCACGTGAGCGTCGGCTTCGAGAAGTACTTCGGCCCTAACTGGTCGCTGCTCGTGGAGCCGTATTATCAGTGGCTCGATAATCTCGTCGTCGCGCAGGAACGCACGAGTGGCCGGGTCACGAACGACGGGGAAGGCACGAATCTCGGCGTGGACGTCGTTCTGTCGCGGAATTTTGCGAATGGCTGGTTTGGAAACATCGTCTACGCGTACAACAATGCGCGCGTCGACGACAACGATGGCTTCGGGGAGCATGATGCCGACTTCAGTCGCGAGCACTTCTTCTCCATCGGCGGTAGCTGGGAGATCAGCGAACGGTGGAAGGTCGGTGCACGCTGGAAATGGGCGACCGGGCGACCCACGGACGCCTTCATCATCAATAGTGACGTGCTGGGAGCCGGACAGCCGCTGCGGTACTCGAAGGAACTGACGGAGCCGAACGCGCTTCTGCTCGATGACTATCACTCGCTCAATATCCGGGTCGATTACCGGCGTACTCTTGGGCCGGTGGACCTGGTCGCATTCCTCGATGTGATCAACGTCTATGCGGGGCCTGGGTCCGATGCGCAGGAGTTCGACCCGCGGCGGGGCGTGATCGTCGCGGACGAAGGGGAAGCATTTCCCATCATCGGCCTCATCTTTGAACGTTCCTGGTGATCGGGATTGCCCATTGAGATTGCTCATCATCGAAGATAACCCGCGTCTTTGTCAGGCTGTCGCGGAGAGCCTGCATGCGCAGGGGTTCGCAGTGGACACCGCAGGTTCGGCGACCGAGGGACTGCGAATCTGGGGAGCGGCCGATTACGATGCCGCCGTGCTCGATCTCATGCTTCCGGACGGCAGCGGCCTAAACACGCTGAAGGAAATGCGAAACCGCGGCAGCACGACACCCGTGTTGATCCTCACCGCGCTGGGCGCCATCGAGGATCGCGTGCGCGGGCTGGATTGCGGCGCGGACGACTATCTGGTCAAGCCGTTTGCGATGCAGGAACTCATCGCCCGGCTGCGCGCGCTGTTGCGTCGACCGGGCGCGGCGTTGGGTCGCACGCTCACTCTCGGCAGCGTGAAGCTCGACACGTCCGCACGCATCGTCACCGTGGCCGAGACGCCGCTCGATCTGACGCGCTCGGAGCTGATCGTGCTCGAGGCGCTGCTGCGCAATCAGGGCCGTGTCGTCTCGAAGGAGCGGCTCGCGGAATGCCTGTACGATTTCGAGCAGGAGCGCAGCGCAAATTCGGTGGAGACGCAGGTTCACAGGTTGCGCAAGAAGCTCGCGGCCGCGGGCGCCGATGTGTCGCTGCGGACCTTGCGCGGTCTGGGCTATCTAGCCTCCTGATCGCGACTCGATGCGCGCCCCGTCCCTGCTTCGATCACTCGTCGTTCGACTGACCATCGTGGTCGTGCTGGCGCTCGCCGTCAGCTACCTGGTGTTGTACTCCGAGTTTCGCGAAGGGCTGTGGGGTCTGGAAGGGCAGAGTATTGCCGTCCAGGTGCAGGACCTGCGTGCGTCGGTCGTGTCGGGGACGGGCCCACCGCGTCTCGATTTGCCACGGTCACTTCAAGAGTTCTACTCACGACCGGATACCTTGAACGGCTTTCAATTGCTGAGCGCGGATGGCTCGGTGCTGCAGTCGGGCGGTTTCTCCGCGCCTTATCTGCCATTGCCGGTTTCTCCAGGCGACGGGCAGATCGTGATGCAGCGGGAAACGGATGCGTCGTCGGGCAACAGCATCATGGCTGCCACCCTCTATCTAGATGAAGGTCACGGCCCACACTGGTTGCGTGTGGTGCGGAATCTCGAGGATGAAGAGAGCCTGGTCGCCCAGCTCATGCTCGGCGCGCTGGACGAGCTGTATTGGCCGATTGCCCTGCTGCTGATCGCCGTGGTCGGCGTCGTGGTCGTGACGGTACTGTCGTCGCTTCGCTCGTTGCGTGCCGTCTCGCATCAGGCCTCGAGGTTGTCGCTGAGTCGCCTGGATGAGCGCTTGCATGCCGAGAACCTTCCCCGGGAGCTCGTTCCGCTGGTTCAGGCAGTCAACACCTCACTAGATCGGCTCGAAGCGGACTATCGCGTACAGCGGGAATTTTCCGCCAACGCCGCGCACCAGCTGCGCACCCCGCTTGCGACACTGCGAGCACGGCTCGAGTCCCGTTTTTCGGCGCAGGAGCTGGGCGATGTTGCATTCGAAATCGAACAGCTCGCGCGGCTCGTCGAGCAACTGCTCTGTCTCGCGCGCCTCGATTCGCAGGAACAGTTCCAGTTCGCCGAGTTCGACGCTCATGCAGTCGCGCTGGAAGTGGCCAGGGAGTTGGCCCCAGTTGCGCTCGAATCAGAGCACTACCTGACCGCCGCGACGCCCGACGCTTCCGTGCCTGCGCACGGGAATGCGACGCTGACGCGCCTGGTCTTTCGCAACCTGATCGAGAACGCCATTCAGTACACGCCCGCCGGCACGACGATCACGATATCCGCTGATGCTGCCGCGGTGATCATTGCGGATGATGGCCCCGGAATTCCTGCGCATGCCGTTGCGTGCCTGTTCGAGCGGTTTCGCCGCGGCCCCAATGCCTCTGGCCCCGGCGCGGGCCTGGGGCTCGCCATCGCGAAGTGCATCATGGAACGGCAGGGCGGACGCCTGTCGCTCGACGGGAATGCGAAGCGCGGCGCGCGTTTCGTGATGGAGTTTCCCGAGCCAATGTAAGTTTCATGCATTGCGATTTGTATCTCCGGGGCTACATAACACGCGCCTTCTGCCAATTTAGTATCCCAAAGGCTACATTTCGGCATTGCGTACTTGTATCCCCAGGGATACTCTATGTGAGGAAAATCGCCATCCAGTAGCCCGAGGGATACAGCATGAGCACGCTCGCCGACGTGGCGGACATGCTGAAAGCAGTCCGAACCCAAACAGGCCTCAGCCAGGCCGAACTCGCCAATCGCGCGCGAGTATCACGCGTCACGCTTGCGCGAATGGAAAAACTCGCCAGGGGTGACATGAGCGTTTCTGCGCTCGTGCGTTTGCTCGAGGCTGCAGGCTATGACCTGAAAGCAGTGAAAGTGGGGCACGCGCGCACGCTGGAAGACATCCTCGCCGAACAACGCTCGAGAGGCTCTGAGCCGTGAAACTGGACGTTCACGTCTCCGGCAGGAAAGTCGCGCAGCTCTATCGCGATCGCGACGAATACGTCATGAAATATCTGCCCGGGACGGCAGAGACCGATTTCGTCAGCCTCACGATGCCGGTGCGTGAAGAACCGTGGAGATGGCCAAGAGACCTGCACCCCTTCTTCAGGCAGAACCTGCCGGAAGGATTCTTGTTAGGCGTCATTCGCGAGGAGTTCGGACGCCACCTCGATGGAACCGATCTATCGCTTCTTGCACTGGTCGGTGGCAGCGGAATCGGCCGCGTTGCGGTCACGCCGGAAGGTGCGACGCCGGGAGTCCACCTCGCGCCACTGCACCCCGAATCGCTGTTGAAATCCGAAACGAGCCCGGCGCAATTCGAGGCACTGGTGCGAGAGTACGCCCGCTCCGCGATCTCGGGCGCCGTGCCGAAATTCATCGCGCCCGAAGCAACCTCGAATGACAAGGTCGTGACGGGCAAGGCAACCCTCCGCATGGGGAGCTACATCGTCAAAGGATCGGACGACAAGACGCCATTCCTGGGTTTCAACGAGTTCCATTCGATGCGTGTTCTGGAGCGGCTGAACGTGATGTCGGTGGCAAAGACGCAGATGTCAGACGACGGCAACGTTCTGGTCGTAAGTCGCTTCGATATGGATGGTGCCGGCACGCCTGCGTTCGGCGTGGAAGATGCCTGCAGCCTGCTGGGACTTCCTCCACACGAGAAGTACGCACCATCCATGGAGCAAGTCCTCAAAGCCACACGAGTCTATCTGCCTCAAGGGTCTGCTTCGGCACAGCTTCAGCGCTTGGGCTGGCTCATCATCACTAACTACGTGGTTCGCAACGCCGACTGCCACTCAAAGAACATCGCGCTGTACTACACCGGCATCTCCGATGTCGCATACTCACCGGCGTACGACATCGTCACGACGCAGGCCTATCCGCGCTACGCCGAAAACCCTCCAGGCTTGGCGATCGAAGGCAGAAAGACCTGGGCCCCTGGAAAATCGCTCGAAAAGTTCTTCAAGGCGAGGCTCGGTGTCGCGCCGCGTGAATACGCGGAGATGGTGGAACGGGTTTGCGAGTCGGCGGTGGAAGTTGGCCGCGAAATGATCGAAGCCGCAAAGAACGAGCCCCGCTGGCACGACATTGCAAAGCAAATGACCAATGCATGGGACGATGGAATGGCCTCGCTGCGCAGTGTTGGCAGTGAAAAGAAGTATCGGGAACTGCGCCCTTACATCGAGGCGGCAAGGTTCTCCGCTCCGGCGCCGGCCGAACGGCCGGAACCCATCGGCCAATCAGAACTCATGCGCCGACCCAAACGGCGGAAATGATCCGGCTCGGCTGGCGCCTACGCTCGCATTGAGCTCTTCCGCGAGTCGTAGCGCCACGTCCACGGGCAGGTATCGAATGCGAATGCCGGCGGACTTCGCGCCACCTCCAGCGGTATCCACTGTCAGGCTCGCCATGTGCCGGCGCCGGTCGAAAGGGGACGTCGATACATTCAGCGACTGCACGCGGTCGCGCGGCACGATCGTCAACCGGCGCGTCAGCCAGCCCGACTGGAACAGCAACACGTCGCGCTGAAGCGCCCAGCGCGTGTACTTCACGTACAGATGCGCGTGCATCCACGCGAGTCCAACCGCGATCGGAACCGCGAAAACGGCGGCCTCGCGCAGGTACCACCACGCCGGTCCCACGAAGATCAGGAGGAACAGCAATGCGCGGCGGCGGAATATGCGCGAGCGAGCTCCTGCAGCGAGCGGTTGCCAATCCGGCTGCGCGGCGGGATCGAAGACGGGTAGCGCCGCGGCTATCAACGCCGGCGCCGCTGCGGCGGGGCAGACGGGCGCCAGCCAGCGCGTCTTCATCCGTTCCGGGTTGCGCTGTTCCTCGGCGCCGCCACTGTCATCCGCCAGATCGACGTCCAGAGACACCCTGCCAAACAGCCGGTGCAGTGGCGACTCCGACTGGTACACCGCCTGGATCCGGCGTGTCCGCAGCGTGAGCGCGATTCTCGTCAGCAGCCCATAACGCACACGCAGATCCCCATCGTGTCGCGTCAACGTGAAATCGTGCAGCGTTATCAGTGCCAGCACGACCGAAAGGATTCGTACGGCGATCAGCGCCGAAACGATCACCAGGATGGCGAGCAGGATCTGCATCGCCATCCCGAGCCCCGCGACGCCGGCGAGTGCCGAAGAATGCAGCCATTGGTCGATGAACTCGCGATTCACCTGGAATACGCCCGCCTGCTGCATCAAGCCGGCGCCGGCGGCAACGACGATCAGTCCGCGATTGTCGATCAGTCCGTGACGCACCAGTTCCATCGGCGGCAGGTGCAGCAGCGGCGGCTCGTCGCTCGTTTGCGCCGCTTCCGCGGCGGGTTGCGAATCGGCGAACACCCGTTGGCGCATCTCCTGGACGGCGCCCAAATCCAGCACGCTGATGAGCGCTTCGGGTTTTCCGCCCGTGGAGGTCTGCACGCGCACCTGTGCGACGTCCAGGAGCCGATGTAACGGCCCGCGCTCGGTATCGATGTTCTCGATGCGCGAGTACTCGATCTGCCGCACGTTGCGGAATATCACCCCGTCGCGGATCACCAGGCCGCGCGGGCCAAATCCGTAGCGATAGGTCCATTGATGCCACAAGGCGCGTACGAGCATCGCGCCCACGAATACGAGAGCCAGAGGAGTGCCTATCCAGTCGTCGTCGCGGCGTGCGCCGAATACCAGCAGCGCGATGAGCGGCAGGATCAGTTGCCGCACCGACTCCGTCAGCGCGAACAGCCAGGACGAGCGATGCAATCGCAGAGACGGCTGGAACTCCGCCGCGCCGCCTTCAGACGCCACTGTCGCGATTCTCCGCGAGCAACGCGTCGCGCAACGCGATGGCTTCCGCATGCGCGAGGCCGGGTAGTTCGATCTTCGTGTAGCGGCTGCCGGCCGTGTACAACTTCAACGTTCCGACACCGAAGCGCCGCTGCAGCGGCCCTTGTGAGACATCCGTGTGCTGGATGCGCGCGCGCGGCAGCGCGATCCGCGATCGCCAGAGGATGCCGCGCTCGATTGCGATGCCGGTCGCATCGACGCCGAATCGCAGGCGCCGGTAATACGCCTGCGGCAAGGCCAGGCTGAGCGTGAACCCGACCGCCGCGATGAGCAGAGGCGCGAACAGGCCGGGGGCACCGAATCGAATGACGAGGCCGAATGCGAAGACAGTCGCAATCGAGGTCATCAGCACGCCTTGCCAGCGCCACACGCTGATCACGGCGCGGTCGACTTGAGATGTTTCCATCGGCTGCCCTGCTCGCGAAAACATCATTCTAACCGTCCGCGCAAGGTCGGAACCGTTGCCTCCTGCTTGATGCGCTCCCGTGCGATGCCTGGACTCGTCCGCCGCGGCTGGCTGCGCCCGAATGGTCGATGCCGATCACGAAATCGACTGCAATTTTGAGGTTTTCGGCGTCATAGAAGTTAAAGTCGCGGTCGGTACCTAAGGCCGATCCAGGATTGGCGCCTAACAGGGGGCAATGGGATGGCGGTGGAAACGGCGCAGACGTCAGTGACCGAGCTACTGGCCCGCAGCCGCGCCGGCGACGCGGCTGCGCTCGATGTGGCTTTCGCGGCGATGTACGAGCAGCTCAAGCAGGCGGCGCGCAATCAGCTGCGCAGGCAGCGCCGCGCGTTCCAGACCACCGCGCTGGTGCACGAGGCCTGGCTGAAGCTGGCCGGCAATGCCACGTTGGCCCCCTCCGACCGTAATCACCTGATGGCCCTTTCCGCCCGCGCCATGCACCACGTGCTGGTGGACCATGCGCGCGAGATCCATGCCGCCAAGCGCGGCGGCGGCGAACAGGCCGTGACGCTGACGGACTGCGCGGCGATCCAGCCGCAGGCTGAAGTCGAGGTGCTGGCGCTGCACGAGTTGCTCGAGGAACTGCGGCGTTTCGATCCGCGTGCCGCGCAGATCGTCGAGCTGCGCTACTTCGGCGGCTACGAGGAACCGGAGATCGCCACGCTGCTGGAAGTCAGCGAGTCCACCGTGCAGCGCGACTGGCGCCGCACCCGCGCCTGGCTCGCGGCCAGGCTGGGACATTGATGGACACCAACCGCAGCCCGCTGGCGATGCGCATCTTCGAGCAACTCATCGAGCTGCCGTCGGTGCGGCGCGCGGCGGGGCTCGACGAATTCTGCGCGGGAGATGCCGAGCTGCGCGCGCTGGTCGAAGCCATGCTGGTGGCCGATGCGCAGGCCGAAGAGCCCTTCGGCGGCAACGCCGCGAAGTGGCAGGCGGAACTGCAGGGCCAGTCCGCGGCGGAGGCGGCGGCAAACGCCCAGGTCGGCAAGACGATCGGCGCCTGGCGCATCGTCGGCGAGCTAGGTCGCGGTGGCATGGGCACGGTGTACACGGTTCAGCGCAGCGACGGCGCCTATGCGCAAAAGGCGGCGCTGAAGCTCATCCGCAGCGCCTCCGATTCGCCGGCCGCGCGCGAGCGCTTCGGGCGCGAGCGGCAATTGCTCGCGCAGCTGCGACATCCGCACATCGCCACCTTGCTGGACGGCGGTTTCAGCGCGGATGGCGATCCGTACTTCGTCATGGAATACATCGATGGCATGCCCATCGACCAGTGGTGTGACAAACACCAGCTGGGCCTGCGCGAGCGCATCGAACTATTCCTGCAGGCGCTGGACGCGGTGAGCTGCG
>JAEYUC010000071.1 GCA_023433705.1 Pseudomonadota bacterium | reverse complement strand
CGGCGAACTACGCGGAAGTGTTCGTGCAGCTGCACGAATACGACACCGACGAGACGCCCGCGAACCTGCAGGCGTTGCGCGAGAAGCTCGAGCGTTATCCGGCCGCGGACATCTACGTGAAAGAGTTCGCCAACGGCCCGCCGATTTCGGCGCCGATCTCGATCCGCGTGATCGGCAGCGATCTCAACGTCATCGAGGCGCTGAGCAACAAGGTCGAGGACCTGGTGAAGTCCGTGCCGGGCACGCGCGACGTGAAGAATCCTCTCAATGTCGCGCGCACGAACCTCAAGCTGAACATCGATTCGCGCAAGGCGCAGCAGCTGGGCGTGCAGACCGCGGAGCTGGATCGCGCCGTGAGACTGTCGGTCGCCGGCGTGTCGGTGGGTACTTATAAGGACTCCACCGGCGAGCAGTATCCGATCGTCGTGCGCACGCCTATCACGCAGCAGGCGGAGTTCGGCGCGCTGGAGCAGGTGCGCGTGCCGACGCTCAATGGCTCGACGCTGCCGCTCTCGCAGCTCGCGTCGCTGGAGTTCGAAAAGGCGCCGACGCTGATCCAGCGTTTCAACCGCGAGCGCGCGATGACGATCGATGCCGACGCGCAGCCCGGCTACAACGTCGCCGAGCTCACGAAGCAGATAACGAAGAAGCTGGACGAGCTCGACTGGCCGCGCGGCTACAAGTACGACCTGGGCGGCGAGAACGAAGCTTCGCAGGAGGCGTTTGGCGGCATCGGCATCGCCATCATCGTGGCCATCTTCGGCATCTTCGCGATCCTCGTGCTCGAGTTCGGCAGCTTCAAGTCCACGCTCATCGTGCTCACCGTGGTGCCGCTCGGCGTGCTCGGCGGAATGCTCATGTTGCTGATCTCGGGCAACGACATTTCGTTCGTCGCGTCGATCGGCTTCATCGCGCTGGTGGGC
The DNA here is from genome assembly GCA_023433705.1 of Pseudomonadota bacterium. Taxonomy (GTDB): domain Bacteria; phylum Pseudomonadota; class Gammaproteobacteria; order Steroidobacterales; family Steroidobacteraceae; genus CADEED01. The sequence goes on along the minus strand of JAEYUC010000071.1, from coordinate 26,173 downwards.
ATCGAGATCAAGAATTCGATCCTGCTGGTGGACTTCACCAACCAGCTGCGCGAACAGGGCGTGCCGCTCGACGAGGCCATCGAGCAGGCCGGCGAGATCCGCTTCCTGCCGATCCTGCTGACTTCCGCGACCGCGATCGGAGGTCTGATGCCGCTCGCGCTGCAGAACATCGGGCTCTACTCGCCGATGGCGTGGGTCATCATCGGCGGACTCATCACCTCGACGCTGCTCGCGCGCCTCGTGACGCCCGTGATGTACAAGCTGATTCCGCCCGTGCTCTCCGTGAAGCCCGAGGCCGGTGGTACTCTGGCGGCCCCGGCCGGACTGGCGCCCTCGCCCGCTTCGCGCCTGGAGGACTAACTAAGGGCGAGGCGGAATGAGAGCGGTCTTCCTGGATTTCGGCACGGTCAGTCACGGCGATCTCGATACCTCGGCTCTCGAACGCGTATTGCCCGGGATAACCCTCTACCCGACGTCCAGCGACGCCGAGGTCGACGAGCGCATCGCGGGCTGCGAGTTCATCCTCACCAACAAGCTGAACATCTCGCGCGCGCGCATGCGCGCGGTGCCCGGGCTGCGGTTCGTCGGGTTGACGGCGACCGGCACGAACAATGTCGATCTCGAGGCCGCGCGCGAGCTCGGCATCGCGGTGTGCAACATACGTGACTACTGCACGGTGTCGGTGGCGCAGCACGTGCTCGGCGTGATCCTCGCGCTGACGCATCGGTTGCGCGAATACGGGCTGGCCGCGATCGACGGCACCTGGGCCCGCTGCGAGCAGTTCTCCGTACCAGGCGCGCCGATTCGCGAGCTCAACGGGAAGATCCTGGGCATCGTCGGTTACGGCACGCTCGGGCGCGCGGTGGCGCAGGTCTGCAAGGACGCGCTCGGCATGCGGGTGCTCGTGGCCGAGCGCCCGGGTTCGACCGCGAGCGACGCGACGACGCAGAGCTCGCCGGTGCGCGTGACGCTCGACGAGGTGCTGCGCAATGCCGACGTGTTGTCGCTGCACTGCCCGCTCACGCCCGCCACGAAGGGCCTTATCGGCGCGCGCGAGTTATCGATGATGAAGCCCGATGCGATCCTGGTGAACACCGCACGCGGGGCGCTCGTGGATCTGGACGCGCTCGTCGCCGCGTTGAAGGGCGGCGATCTCGGCGGCGCGGCGATCGACGTGTTGCCACAGGAGCCGCCGGTGGATGGCAGCCCCGTGCTCGAGCCCGGTATCCCCAATCTCATCGTGACCCCGCACATCGCCTGGGCCGCGTTCGAGGCACGTCAACGCGCCGTCGACGAACTCGCCGCGAACATCGAGGATTTCCTGCGTGGCGGCCTCCGCGGACGGGTCGTGTGAAGATGGTGCCTGGCACGGAAATCCCGGGAGAAGCGCGCCAGACGCCAGAACGTTGAGACCGCGATGTGGCGCTTCTCCCGGGATTTCCGTGCCAGGCACCGTCTTACTCCACGACGTCCTGGGCCCAGCGCAGCACTTTCCAGAGGCGATCGTTCACGAGTTGTCCGGCGGTTTCGAAATCGCACCAGCGCCATTCGTGGTGCTCGGGGCGGCCGAGCTCGGGGCTCACGGGTAGCTTGATGGCCTCGGTCTTCGTGCGCGCGACGTAGTAACGGGCCACCTTCTTTGCCCGGCCGTACGGCTCGGTCTCGACGAAGGAATCGCCCCAGGCGAACTCGAGATCGTCGAGCGTGGTTTCCTCGCGCGCCTCGCGCCGCGCGGTGGATAGAGGGTCCTCGCCGTCCTCGACCAGACCCTTCGGGAAATCCCAGTAGTTATAGACGCGCAGCAGCAGCACGCGCCAGCCCTCGGCGGAACGGCGCACGACCACGACACCGGCGGACAGCGGAGCGGCGCTGGGCTGGAATTTCGGGGATTTGCGCACGCACGAAGGATAGGCGCCCACCCGGACGGATCGCCAGCGTGAACACACGCCGCGACGTCAATCGCAGGAAGAGTCCGTCATCGGCGTGAGCGTGTACTCCTCGCTGCCGTTCTTCGTCATCGTCCCCATCGGCGTTTCCACGCTGCCGGGACCGGTGGCGCTCATGCTCGCGGCCGTGTCTCCGGTGTATCTCACCGAGTACGTGCCACTGCCCATCACGGCAAAGCCACTCATGCTGCCCTGATACTCATACGTGCCGGCGCGATCCGACGAAGGCGTGAACCGCACGGTCACGCCGCTGCCGCTGACCACGAACGGCTCGGCGAGATCGCAGGCGATTCCCGTTCCATGGAATTCATCGGCGCCGCCTTCGATCCGGTAGGCGCTCGCGCCCGTGCTGATGTCCAGCTTGAGCGTGGCCTTGCCGCGGCGCGAGTAGGCGGTGAGCTTGATCGAAGCCGATTTCTCCTTTTCGTCCGGCGCATCGTGAACGAGGGTGCCGGCGGTGCGCGCAATCTCCCGCGGGTCGATGGCCTTGCCGCCGGTAAGGTCCGCGGTGACGCGCGCCGCGACCTCGCTGCCCTCGTGCTTGTGCAGGACCTTGACAGGGATGCGGGTCGTGGCGCCCGGCGAGACCTTCGGCGGCGCGCTGGCGTCGATGCGGACGCATCCGCCGTCCTGCCAGAATCGCTCCGCGGCGTTCAGCGCATTGAGGCCGAGAACATACGACTCTCCCTGCCCCTCGGTCATCATGGACCCGATCCGCGCCGAATCGCCCGAAGAGCTCACCACACGATCGCCGGTCATGGTGCCCGAGTCGCTGGCCGTCTTCCGCCAGCTCGTGGTGGCCTGGTACGAAGATTCCTTGCCACCGCTGCGGCTGCGGGAGCCATGGCGGGTCTCGATTTCCGCCGAAGCGATCTCGGCGTTGTCGTTCACGACCGCGCGCACCTTCGCCTCGCGCGTGGTGTCGTACACCGCGGCGCCGCCGGCGCCCGCGCGGCCGCCCTGGCCGGTGCGGATGGTGAGCTCGACGACGCCATCGGGGCCCGGGCACAGCGCGCGAGTAGATAGGGAAACCTTCGAATTGGCCGCCATCGCGAGCGGCGGAATATCGACGCGGGTCTCGAGCGTGACCGTGACCTCGCCGTTCGCATCCACACTGCCGCTGAAACTCGCGTCGCGACCCGATTTGCCGCCCATGACGGCTTCGCTCGGCGGCTGCGATCCGCCGGGTGAGGCCTGGTCGGCATAACCGCCCACCAGAGTGGTGAAGGTGGAACCCACCGTCGCGCCCATCGAACCGCCGCCTTCAGACGCGTGCGCGCGCGGAATCATCCGATCCAGCAAGGCGGACAGCGCGGCTGTACCCGCGCCATCGCGCGCCATCGGCGGAACGATTGCGCGCGCGGCCGGCGGCGGCAAGCCATCGCGCATTCGCAGCCACTCCGCGACCACGTGGTCGATGGCTTCGCGCTCGCGCTGCTCGAGATCCTGCCGATGATCATTGAGCCGCGGCTCATCGACCGCCAGCGCCGCGATGACCGGACCATTGAGCGTCGGCATTCGAGGCGGCCCGGCATCCTGAACGGACGCGGCGTCCGCGCTGGCCGCGTCGGCGCCGCCGGCATCCCCCTGCGCGCCGCGCGGCGGCGAAGCCTCGGGATCCGCGCAGCCCGAGACCCACGCCAGAGGCGCCAGCAGAGCCACGAATCGCAGGGCGCGCACGCGCCGCCGACACGTCATTTCTGGATTGCGAACCGCCAGCTAACCGTCAGTACGCCCGACTCGCCTTCGACGCCCGCACCCTTCACTTCATACTTGCCGCTGCTGGCCAGCTGCGCGGAAAGCGGCCCATGCAGCGGGCGCAGTTGCTTGCCGAACCCGGCGAACGCCTTCTTCTGGGAACCGGATTTGTGCGAGGGATGGTCCGTGTTGATCGTCTCGGTGTACATCATCGGCGTCACCGGCTGCGGTGATATCGAGACGTAGACGTCTTTCTTTTCACTGTCGAAGTCGAGCATCTGGCCCTTCGGCGGCGCGGGCGGCAACGCGCCGCCACCGATGCGCGTCACCTTGCGCGTGCACTGCCGGTTCGGCTTGCTGGCGCAGATGGGATCGGCATTCTTGCTGTCGTAGGTTTCCTCGAGCTCCCAGGTCGCGGACTCGGAGACCATCGTCCAGTTTTGATAGCGCGGCGAGTCCTGAGCGCCGGCCGCGGCGATGTCCTTGCGCGCGCCGTCGAAGTCCTTCACGTTCACGCCCGAGGCATACGCCGTCACTTCGCGTTCGATGCAGGCCTCGTCCTCGCCACATTTCTCAGCGATCTTCATCATGTCGCCGGCCATGGGCATCATGGCCTGCGATGCCTTGTTCGCACTCTGCTGACGCGCCTCGAGTCGTTCGGACTGTCCTTTTTCCATCGGGCGCAGCGCGGAGATGGCCATGGGCTTCTCGGCGACGAGTTGCGTCGTGGTGGTGATCCGGCGCGTCACGTCCCAGGACTTCGGATCGTACTTGTCGGGCTTCGAACCGGCGGCGACGTAGACGTACTCCACCGTCAGCGTGCCGCGAGTTCCCGGGGCCACGAACTGCTGGGCGCTCGCCAGTGCGCCTGAGCCGAGTACAAGGCATCCTATGACGATCCGCTTCACGACAGCCTCACTGAAATGAATCCTGGGCCGGCAATATCGACTGGCGATGCAGGGCTGTCTGTCCCGCAAACGCGGGACACGGCCGATATCGTCGAAGAAGGCGCCTTCCTGCGCGATTCGCGCGCGGAAATCGATCACGCGCTGTTCCTGGCGCGCTTCGCGAACTGGCGGCTTTCGGTGAGCGGCACCGTCGGCATCGCCTGGATCCTCGGCGCCATGTATCACTACCTGGAACCCGAGGGCCGGACGCTGGAATGGGCGGCGCTGGAAACGCTGATGTTCGGGCTCATCGGCGCCATGTGCCTGGCATACGAACGTTGGCGGCCCGCGCCCGGCACGCGCGCGCAGCGTCGCTGGCTCGGCGCATGGACCGTGGCCACCGCATCCGCCGGCATGATCACCGGGCTGCTGCCGTGGTTCCTGCCGGCCGGCCGCATCGAGCTGCAGCTTTCGGCCGTCGCCATCGTCGCCATCCTGATGATCTCGTTCGTCGTGACGCGCGGCCACCGCCCGCTGATCCTGGCCGCCGTGATCGCGCAGACGGCAACGCTTTGTCTCGCGCTCGGCCTGCACATACGCATGCCGCTCGCGATCGGCGTGTGCCTGATGTTCGCCGCGTTCGTGCTCGCGTTCGGACTGATGCTCAACGGCTCGATGCGCGCCGCCATCGGCCAGCGCCTGTACGCCGCGCACCTGCACTCCGAGCTGCAGCGCTCGCAGGCGCGACGCCTGCTGTCGGAGCGGCGCGAGGCCGCGCTGCGCGAACGCACGCGCATGCTCTCGGAGCTGCACGACGGCTTCGGCTCGCAACTCCTGACGGCGCAACGCCAACTCGAGGCCGGCGCGCTGAACGCGGAGTCCGCCGCCGGCGTGCTGCGCGAATGCGTGGTGGACCTGCGGCTGCTGATCGACGCGCACGAGCCGGCGGCACGCAACTTCGCCACCTTGCTCGGCATGCTGCGTTACCGGCTGCAGCGCCGCATCGAATCCGCCGGAATCCGGCTGCGATGGGAAGTGCAGGAACACCCGGAGATCGGCGAGCTCACCGGCGATCAGGCCCTCGACCTGTTGCGTATCCTTCAGGAGGCCATCGCGAATGTGCTGCAGCACGCGGGCGCACGCGAAATCCGGCTGGTCACGTGGAGCGCGCCGCACGAGACCGGCATACGGATCGAAGACGACGGCGGCGGATTCGATCCGGACGCGCCGCCCGGCGGACATGGCATCGCCGGGATGCAGCGCCGCGCCACGCGCCTGAAGGCGCGGTTGGAGATCGCGCCACGCAAGGGCGGCGGCAGCGTGCTCAGCGTGAGGCTGCCGCTTCACCAGTTTCCGGTGGCGGCGCGGGGCGGACCCGCATGAGCGTGCGCGTCCTGATCGTCGAGGACGATCCGGTGTTCCGCGAGGGATTCGCGCGCGCGATCCGCGACGCGCCGGACATGGAGGTCGCCGGCATGGCGGCCACGCTTGCCGAGGGCTTGAGCCTGCTGCGTGATGCGCCGAATGTGCTGCTGGTGGACCTGAGGCTGCCGGATGGCAGCGGCATCGACCTGATACGCGAGGCGATGCGCAGCGCGCCCGGTTGCGAAATCATGGTCGTCACGGTGTTCGGAGACGAAGCCTCGGTCATGGACTCCATCGCCGCGGGCGCCACGGGCTATCTACTCAAGGACCTGCCCGCCTCCGAGATCGTCGAGTACATACGCGAGCTGCGCGCCGGTGGCAGCCCCATCAGTCCGGTGATCGCCCGGCAGTTGCTCAACAGCCTGCCATACGTGAAGCGCACGCCGGCGGGCGAAGACGGAGTCTCGTTGTCGGAACAGGAGACGCGGGTGCTGTCCCTCGCCGCGAAAGGGTTCAGCTACCAGGAGATCGCGGACATCATGGAAGTCTCGCGCCACACGGTGCAGACCTACGTGAAGCGCGCGTACCGCAAGCTGCAGGTGCATACCAAGGTGGATGCATTGTCCGAAGCGCAGCGGCTCCGATTGCTGGCCTGACCGAAAAACGGAAAAAAGGCGCCCGCTATCGCGGGCGCCGCGTCATCGACGACCGGCAAACACAGGGAGGGGGAGCTTGCCGATCGTCGAGGATTCTCTCCTGCCTCACGCGGCCAGCGGCGCCGCTGCCGCGGGCACGCTCTGCTCGAATTCCAGCACGCCGGCCACCGCGTGAATGGTCGCCGCGATGCGCACCGCGCTCTGGATCGCCTCGCGCGACACTTCGTGCTGCCGCAGCTTCTTCTCGTGCGACGTCACACACAGCCCGCATCCGTTCACCGCCGAAACCGCGAGCGAAATCAGCTCGAAGTCGAGCTTGTCGATGCCGTGGTTGGCGATCACGTTCATGCGCAGTCGCGCCGGCATGGTCTGGTACTCGCCGTCTTCCACGAGATGCAGGAAGCGGTAGTAGATGTTGTTCATGCCCATGATGGCCGCCGCGGCCTTCGCGCCTTCGACTTCCACCTCGGCGAGATGGGCGCGCGACTCGGCCTCCACGATGCGCGCGAACGTCGTGTTGCGCGCGGCGATGGCGGAAGCCAGCGCGATCGACCAGATCTGCTTTTCGTTGAGACCCGGCGCGCCATTCGGAGCGAGCACCGAGCCCAGGTTCAGCTTGAGATCGCGCGCGTAGTCGGGCAGTGCGTCGCGAACGTTTTCAATCGTCATGTCGTGCTCCTCGAATGGGAGGCGGCCGCGGGGCCGCCTCCGGGTTGTTGCTTGCGAGTCGGCGCCTTCCTCAGGCCGCCTTCAGCGTCTCGTCGCCCTGCTTCCAGTTGCAGGGGCACAGCTCGTCGGTCTGCAGCGCGTCGAGCACGCGGAGGACTTCCTCCGGGCTGCGTCCGACCGACAGGTCGGTGACGTACACGAAGCGGATCACGCCTTCCGGATCCACGATGTAGGTCGCGCGCTGCGAAACGCCCGCCGCCTCGTCGAGGATGCCGAGCTCGGTCGAGAGCTCACGCTTGATGTCCGAGAGCATCGGGAAGGGCAGGTTCTTCAGCTCTTCCTTGGTGCTGCGCCACGCGTGGTGGACGTACTCGCTGTCGATCGAAACGCCGAGGAGCTGCGCGTCGCGCGCCTTGAACTCCTTCTCGAGCTTGCCGAACGCCGCGATCTCGGTCGGGCACACGAAGGTGAAGTCCTTCGGCCAGAAAAAGACTACACGCCACTTGCCCTTGTTCGAATCCTGGTCGAACGTCTGGAACGCCTTCGCCTGGTCGTTCGAAACGACGCCCGTCAGCGAATAATCCGGAAACTTCTTGCCGATACCTAACATGCTTGCTCCTTGGTGAAACTTTGGCCTGTTCCGGGTCCCCTCCCACAGGGTTGCGGTGCCGGCCGTCATTCGATGTGGAGCATTCTCCAGGGCCGCCCCCATTTCGGCCAATCGATTGATTGGATAAACTCGATAGAGGACATCTATGGCGGATCTCAAGCTCAAGGACCTGCGTTACCTCGTCGCCGTGGCGGATACGCGCCATTTCGGGCGCGCCGCGGAGCGCAGCTTCGTGAGCCAGCCCACGCTGTCGGCGCAGCTCAAGAAACTCGAGGACTACCTCGGCGTGCAGCTCATCGAACGCGCCCCCAAGCGCGTCTCGTTGACCGCCGCGGGCGAGGAAATCGTGGAGCGCGCGCGCCGCATCCTCGAAGCGAGCGACGACATCGTCGAGATCGCCAAGGGTCACAGCGACCCGCTCGCCGGGCGGCTCAGGCTCGCGCTGCTGCCAACCATCGGCCCCTATCTACTGCCCAACGTCGCGGCCAGGCTGCGCAAGGCGCTGCCGCGCCTCGAGCTGATGCTGTACGAGTACCAGACCGACCCGATGCTCGAGAAGCTGCACTCGGGCGAGATCGACGTCGGCGTCCTCGCGCTGCCGGTGCCGCTCGACGGCCTCGACGTGTACGAGCTCTACGAGGAGCCGTTCACGGTCGCGATGCCCGCGGATCACCGCCTCGCCTCGCGCGCGCACATCAAGGTCGAGGATCTCGACCACGAGACGCTGCTGCTGCTCGAGGACGGCCATTGCCTGCGCGACCAGGCGCTCGACATCTGCTCGGGCACGGGTGTGCAGGAGAAGCAGGACTTCCGTGCCACGAGCCTCGAAACATTGCGCCAGATGGTGGCGGCGGGCGTGGGTATCACGCTGCTGCCCGAGCTCGCCGGACGCGGCGCGTACGGCAACGCGCGCGGCGTCGCGATCCGTCCGTTCGCGAAACCCGTGCCGAAGCGCACGATTGGCGCGGTGTGGCGCAAGTCCAGCGCGCGCCGCGCAGCCATCCTCGCTCTCGCGAAACAGATAGAGGCGCACGCGTTGTGACCCCGGGCGTCGTGAGCGAAGCGCAGGGACGCAAGGAAGCAGCGGCGCCGGCGGAAACTGGAGTGGCGCCGCAGCCATTCACGCTCCGCTGCGCCGACGGCCGCGAGCTCGCGGCACACTGGTTCTCCGCGCCGCACCGCCGCGCGGTGGTCATGATCAGCGGCGGGACGGGTTTCCCGCAGACTTTCTACTTCAAGATCGCGGCCTATGCGGCGGGGCGCGGCTATGACGCTCTGGTCTACGACTACCGCGGAATGGGCGCGTCCGCGCCGACCGATCTCGCGACCGAAACGGCGCGCATGAGCGACTGGGGCCTGCTCGACATGCCCGCCGCGCTCGACGTCGCCGCGCGGCGTGCGCAGGGACTGCCACTCGCCACGCTCGGACACAGCATCGGCGGCCAGTTGCTGGGACTTCTCGAGAATCACGCGCTGGCCCGCGCGCACGTGCAGATCGGCACCTCGGTGGGTTACTGGCGCTGGGAGCACGCACCGTTCAAGTATCTCGCCTGGTGGTTCTGGCGGGTGCACGGCCCCGTGATGCTCGCGCTCAAGGGATACATCCCGAGCGGCGGCGGCTGGACCGGTCTGCCACTGCCGCGCGGCGTCTACGAGGAATGGAAGCGCTGGTGCCTGCGTCCCGGCCACTTCGGCCCGGACCTCGCCACCTATCTATCCGGAAACGTATTCGACGAAATCCGTGGGCCGCTGCTCAACGTCGCGTTCACCGACGATCCGATCGCGACCCGGCGCACGGTCACCGAGCTGAACAAGTACTTCCCCAACGCCGCGCGCGAGCAGCGCTGGTACTCGCCCGCCGACGTCGGCTCGAAACGCATCGGTCACGAGGGTTTCTTCGCATCGCGTCATCGCGATGTGTTGTGGAAGCCAGTGTTCGACTGGCTGGACGCGGCGCTCGGCCTGGGCACCGGCGGGGAAACCGCGTGACCCAGTCCGCGCCGATCGATCACGTCACTCCGTACGACCGGTTCTCGCTCGACCAAGCGACGCTCGTGCACATGCTCGCTTCGCGCGAAAAGCATCCCGAGCTGGTCGATTTCTTCGGCCCGAAGCTGTACGCCGAGCTGGTGGCGCTCGCACGCGCCACGACGCGCCGGCCTCGCCGGGCGCCGGGCCGGCGCGTATACGTGCTGCCCGGGATCATGGGCTCGCAGCTCGGATTCGTGCGCGGCGAACGCAAACCCAATGACGTCGTGTGGCTGGATCCCATTGACATCGCGTTCGGCCGCCTGACCGACCTGGCGTTGAGCCCCGCCTCGCGCGTCATCGCGCTCGGCGCGATGAGTTACTCGTACCTCAAGATCACGCTCTCGCTGCGCAAGGCCGGATTCGACGCGGTGCTGCTCGACTACGACTGGCGCCACGACATTGCCACGCTCGGCAAACGCCTGGCCGAACGCCTCGATGCCGATGGTCGCGACGAGGTGGCGATCGTCGGCCACAGCATGGGCGGTCTCGTCGCGCGCGCGGCGCTCGTGCAGCCCGCCGGCGCACGCGTGTCGCAACTCGTGATGCTCGGCACGCCGAATTCCGGATCGCTCGCCGCCGTGCAGGCGCTGCGCGGCACCTATTCGGTGGTGCGCAAGGTCGCGATGCTCGACCTGCGGCACGACGCGGAATTCCTCGCGAGCAATGTGTTCTCGAGTTTTCCGGGGCTGCACGAACTGCTGCCCTCCAGTCCCACCGTGAGCGACCTCGATCTATTCGATCGCGCGTCGTGGCCGTCGCGCGGCCCCGGCCCGAATCCAGAACTGCTCGCCGCGTCGGCGGGCCTCGCGCAACGCCTTGCTCCCGCGGATCCGCGCTTTCACGCCGTGATCGGCTGCAACCGCACCACCGCGACCAGCGTCGCGCTGCGCGACGACGACTTCGAATACGAATACAGCCTGCTCGGCGACGGCACGGTGCCCATCGAGCTGGCGCGGCTGCCGGGTGCGCGCCACAGCTATGTCGAGTGCGGTCACAGCGACCTCCCGCTCGACGACAAGGTGGTCGCGGGCACGATCGACCTGCTGAAGACCGGCGCCGCGCAGCTGCTCGCCTCCTCCCCGCCGTTGCGGCGCGGCACTCTCTCGCGAGTTCGCGACGCGGAGCTGCGCGAGCAATACAGGGAAAAGATCGACTGGCCGCGCATGTCACCGGCGCAGCGCCGCGAATTCCTCGACACGCTCAACGAGCCGCCGCGCGGCCGCAAACATCGCCGTCCACATCGGCCCACGGCGGCCCGGCCGCTGACCGTGCGCGTGATCGTCGGGGACGTGGCGAACTCGCGCGCCGCGGCGATCGCGGTCGGACTGCTGCGCGGCGTGCCCGCGAAAGGCGCCGCGGCCGACGTCGACCAGCGCCTGGGCGGCGTGATCGGCGACTGGCTGCAACATCGCGTCGTGAGCGGCGACGCGGGCAGCGTCACGCCGATTCCGCGCAGCCTGCAGAAAGGCGGCGGCAATGCGCGCACGGCCTATCTATTGATCGGGCTCGGTCGTTTCGATCGCCTGGGTGTAGACGTGATCGAACTCGCGGCCGAGAATCTCGCCCGCTTCGCCGAGGCGCCGCCCTACCCTTCACTCGCGACAGTTGCGTGGGGCGCACGCGCCGGCATCGAGCCCGCGGATTCGTTCGCGGCGCAGTTGCGCGGCATCCTGCGCGCGCGTGCCGCGGGCAACGCGAAGCTCGCGCGGATCGATCTGCACGTGCTCAACCGCGCCGAGGCGCAACGTGTGCAGGCGCGGCTCGTGGAGTTCGTCGGGGCGCGCCCGGCCGGCGCGCTGCGACTCGTGCCGCTCGCGCCGTTGCCCACGCGCGCGCAGACCCGCGTCCGCAAGCTGCCGGGCACCGCCCACCTGATCGTCGCGGCGGAAGCCCGGCGCGAGGGCCTGGAAACCTGGCGCGCGTCGCTGCTCACCGGCGGCACGTCCGCAGCTATCTACTCACACAGCCGACGCTTCCGTGCGGGCGCTCTCGACGAGCTCGATCGCGAGTTCGCCGCCCCCGAGCTCACGCCCGCGCGCGTGAGGTCGCTGGGCCGCAAGTTGGGTTCGCTCGTCCTGCATCCGGCGCTCGCCGAAGCCTTGTTGGCGACGCGGCGCCAGCCGCTCTCCGTGGTGCACGATGCGGCCGGCAGCCGTGTTCCGTGGGAGACGCTCAACCTGCACGGCTGGATCCCGGCGCTCGAAAGCGGCTTGTCGCGCCGCTACGCGACCGCCGATCTCGTTCCCGCGCGCTTCGACGCGGGTCGTCTCGCGCAGCACGATCTCAGCGTGCTCGTGATCGCGAATCCCACGCGCGACCTGCCTGGCGCGGAGCTCGAACGCGAACGCATCATGGCGATACTCGGCCGCGTCCCGAAAGTGCGCGTCACGGAAGTCGCCGGAGAGGCCGCGACGCTCGCGCGTGTCACCGCGGAGCTCGAAGCCGGCCGCCACGACGTCATCCATTTCGCGGGTCACGCTTTCTTCGACGCGCGCCGGCCCGGCGAAAGTGGCCTCGCGCTCGCGGACGGCGATCTCACCGGCTCGGCGGTCGCCGCGCTCCGGCGCTTGCCGCCTCTCGTGGTGTTCAACGCCTGCGAGTCCGCACGGCTTCGACGCGGCGCGCGCACCGCGCGTGGGACGAGGGGGGAACGCGGCGCCCGCGCGGCGAAACGCGAACGCGGCGTACGCACGAATCTCAGCCTCGCGGAATCCCTGCTGCGCGCGGGGCTTGCGCACTACGTGGGCACGCACTGGCCGGTCGAGGACGAGGCCGCGACCGCGTTCGCGACGGTTTTCTACCGTGAGCTGCTGCGCACGACCATCGGCAGCGCGCTCGTGAAGTCACGGCGCGCGGTGCTCGCGCGTCGCTCGCCGGACTGGGCCGACTACGTGCACTACGGCGACGGCGATTTCCGGCTCAAGGTGTCCTGAGCCGCCTGACGGCGGTCAGCTACTTCAATAACTTCGCGGCGATGTCGCTCGCCGCCTGCTCTCCACCGTCCGGGAACGCGGGCGCGCGCAACACGCCCGACGCATCGGCCTTGACGGCGATCGCCTTGCTCCACTTCCCCGTACGCGGATCGAACCACGTCCATTGGTAGTTAGCTCCCGGCTCGAACCCCTTGAGGTTCGGGCGCAGCGCCTTGTTCTCGAAGTACGCGAGCGAGAATGCGCGGTCCGCCGTCCGCATCAGGAACGACCAGCCATCGAGCCCGTCGGCGAGCGCGCCGGGGATGCTGCGCGGTTCGAGGTCGTCCGAGGCGAGCTGCAATTGCCGATAACGATCGCCCTCGGAAAGCACGAAAGCTCCGAGGTGTCGCATCTGCGCACCGGACTCGTACCTGAGCGCCGTCCAGATGTGCGGCCGCCAGCCGGCGGGTTCGCCGGTGCTCGTCACGTCGTACGCGGCCGTGCCGTGCACGTGTCCCGCGAGCGCGCCCGAGAGCAGCGATCCGTACATCATCGCGCGCGCGAAGTAGTTGTCGCGCGGCGAGTTCGCGGGCGGAGTCTCGCCGCCGGGCCGGTTGATGTTGTGATTCCAGCCCGTGTAGTAAGGCTCGAGATTCGCGGCGGGCATCGGCGGAGTCAGCCGGAACAGCTCCTCGATCGACGCGTAAATCGCGTGATTGCGCGGATTGTTGCCCACCGTGTGCATCGTGAGCCACGGCGCCTGCTCGCCGTGTCCGAAGACCTTGTAGGTCGAGCGATCGATCAGCGTCGTGTAGGGCTGGCCGAACGGCAACGGACCGTACTTCCTGTAATGCCAGGTCAGCGCCTCGTTGAATTCGTCCGCGGTCAGGCTGAAGTCCTTCGGAATCCAGTCGAGGTGAATGCCGCTGAAGATCATGTTGAACGCGCCGTAACGCGCGATCAGGTACTGCACGTAACGCGCGTACGAAGGATTGAAGTCGAAGTACTTCTTCCACGACGGCGCGTTGTCCCGGCGCACGGTCTCGAAGAACGGCACGAATCCTTCGTCCGACAGGTAACGCATCTTGCGGTCGAGATTCGCGAAGTAACGCGGGTTGATCGCGTCGAAGTCGGCGAGCCCCTCGCGGTCGGGAAACACGGCGAACGGCCGGTTGCCGTCCTCGTCGTGCATGTCCTTGCCCGTGGTCGTCGCGCCGTCGGGCGTGGATATCTTCGCGTTCGGCGCCCAGTGGCCGAACTTCTCCCATGCGTTTCGCAGGAAGACGCCGTCCTTGTTCGCGTAAGTCGCGCCGCGGTGATCGGCGGCCCAGTTGGGAAAGGCCGCGATGAACGAGATCGAATTGAAGCCCTGACGCTTGCGCCACGCGACGGCTTCTTCGAAGGAGATGCCGGGCCCGGGCACGTAGTCGGGCGCGGGCTGCGCGCCGTTCCTCCACGGCAGGCGCCAGGTCGAAGCGGCAAGCCAGGTGTCGCCGAGCAGGAAAAAAGGCGTGCCGTCCGCGTACTCGAGCGCATGGCCGTTGCCGGTCGCGCGCACGAAGCCGCGCCGGTTCGGATTCCGCTCGATCTCCGCCGGCTCCCACGCAACGGCGCGGAACGATCCCGCGCCGCCGTTCAGGCCCGTGTCGTCGGCGGGCGTGGCCGCCGCGCGCCAGCTCCACTCGCCCGGCTTCGTCGCGACGAAGCGCACCTTGAACGTGCGCCCGCCATCCCAGAAGCCGTAGACGCGTTTGCTGAAATCGGGACCCGTCAGCTCGATCCAGCAGGTGACGTCGACGTACGGATTCGAATAGTCCCGCGCCGCCTCGAAGGTGATCTCCTGCACCTCCCACACGTGCACTTCGCCCGACTGCAGCCGCGCGTGCGCGACGCCCGTCATGACGAGCGCCAGCAGCACGGCGCTCCGGAAAATTCGTTGCAGCATGTTCGAACCCATTTCTCTAATATTGCGCCCACTCATGGAAGCATTCATGTCGATTGTCGCCGATCCCGCAATGTGGATCGCGTTCCTGACGTTGACGGCACTCGAGCTCGTGCTCGGTATCGACAACATCATTTTCATCTCGATCCTGGTCGACAAGCTTCCGCCCGAGAGACGCGAGACCGCGCGGCGCATCGGATTGTTCCTCGCGATGTTCATGCGCGTGGGCCTGCTGCTGATCCTCTCGTGGATCGTCGGGCTCACTTCGCCGCTGTTCAGCGTGCTCGGCGCGGAGATTTCGGGGCGGGACCTTATCCTCATCGCGGGTGGCGTATTCCTGGTGTGGAAGTCCACGATGGAAATCCACCAGCTCACCGAGGGCGAGGAAGGTCATGCGTCGAGCAAGGTGAAGGCGGGTTTCGGTGCGATCATCCTGCAGATCATCCTCATCGACATGGTGTTCTCGCTCGACTCGATCATCACCGCGGTCGGCATGGTGGACGAAGTCGCGGTCATGATCGCGGCGGTGATCGCTTCGGTCGGCCTCATGATGCTGTTCGCGCGCTCCATCGGGAATTTCGTCTCGGCGCACCCCTCGATCAAGATGCTGGCTTTGTCGTTCCTTCTGGTCGTGGGTGTCATGCTCATCGCCGAGGGCTTCGACCACAAGGTGCCGAAGGGATACATCTACTTCGCGATGGCATTCTCGGTGGCCGTCGAGATGCTCAACATCCGCATGCGCAGAAAGAAGTCGGAACTCGCACCCGTCGAGCTGCACGAGAAGTACAAGTAAGGCAGCGAGGGAGGAATCATGGTCTTCGCACTGCTGAGATTGATCGGCGTCATCTGGCTGTTCGGGTTCATCGGACTCGCGCTGACCGCGACGTCGAGCTACCTGTATTCGAGCGAGGAACAGCCGGCGCGCGCGGCACGCTGGCATTCGCGGCTGCGCATGTCGCTCATCTGGCCGATCGCATTGATGTCTTCGAGCGGGCGCGCGCGCCTGCGTAACGGTTAGGAAAGGGAGGAGGAAACATGTCTTTCAATTCACCGATTTTCCGTGGCGGAGCCTCGGGCAACAGCACGCGGGAGCCGTTGCAGGTTGGCCGCACGCTCATGTGGGCCGGCGTCGTCATCCTCGCGGTCGCCGCGCTCAGCGTCGCGGGCTGCGGCATCAAGATCGTCGATACCGGTCACCGCGGGATCGAGACGCGCTTCGGAAAGGTCGTGTCCGAATCGCTGCCCGAGGGCATCTACTTCTTCAATCCGATCACGAGCACCATCGTCGAGATGGACACACGCCTGCAGCGCATCGACGGCGACACGGACACCTACACGCGGGACGTACAGCAGGCCAACATCAAGTACACGCTGAACTACCGGCTGCAGCAGAATGCCGCGCACATCGTGTATCGCGACATCGGTCGCGAGTGGGAGTCCCGCCTGATTCCGCAGGTGGTGCTCGGCACGCTGAAGGAAGTCGTCGGCAAGTGGGACGCGGTGGATCTCATCTCCAATCGCGACAAGGCGGCGGCAGCGGCGCTCGATTCGATCCGGGATAATCTGGCCGAGCGCAACGTCGAAGTGTCGCGCTTCGAGATCACTGACATTGCGTACACGCGCGAATTCGAGAATTCGGTCGAGCAGAAAGTGATCGCGCAGCAGAAAGCGATCGAGGAACAGAACCGCACGAAGCAGATCGAGGAGCAGGCGCGGCAGAAGGTGCTGTCCGCGGAAGCCGAGGCGAAGTCCATCCAGATCCGCGCGCAGGCGCTCGAGCGCAATGCGAAGCTGGTCGAATGGGAAGCCGTGCAGAAGTGGAACGGCATCTTGCCGCAATACATGCTCGGCGGCGGAGCGATGCCCTTCATCAATCTGAACCCGTCAAAGAATTGAGGTGTTCGTGAGCGCCGCACGTCTTCCGGCGATCATCTTCGATTGCGATGGCGTGCTCGTGGACAGCGAGTACCTCTCGAGCCGCGTCGAGGCCGAGATCCTGCGCGATCTCGGCCTCGATCTCACTCTCGAAGAAGTACACGAGCTGTTTCTCGGCAAGACAGTCGAGGATGTGCTCGACATCATCGGCCAGCGCGTCGGAAAGCGGCTCGGCGCGGGATTCACTTACAACTGGGCGTTCGCCACCGCGTTCGCATTCATGCGGGAGCTGAAGCCCATCGCGGGCATCCGCGCGGCGCTCGAGCAATTCGCGGGCCGCGGCCACCGGCTGGCTGTCGCATCCCAGTCGCCGCTCGCGCGCGTGCAGATGTCGCTCGCGGTGGCGGGGCTCGACCGGTTCTTCGGCGACGAAATTTGCGTGACGTCGATGGTCGCGCGTCCGAAGCCCGCGCCGGACATCTACCTATTCGCGGCCCGGCGCCTGGGCGCCGCGCCGGGCGAGTGCATCGTCGTCGAGGACTCGCCCGCGGGCGCGGCCTCGGCGATCTCGGTCGGAATGCGCGCGATCGGTTATGCCCCGGCGGAAACCTTCGAGGCCATGCAGGCGTCGGGCGCCGAAGTGATTCGCTCGATGGACGAGTTGCCGGGACTCATCGCTGCTCGCTGACGGGCCGCAACACATCGCACAAGGCCTTTCTCCTACGGGTTGCTTCGTCGATATCCGATCGCGGTCGCCCGCAGGCCTTGGCAGCGTGGTCGCGCTGTCCGACGGCGCGGCAGCACGCATCGGGCGCAGATTCGCGCCACATGAATCGAACCCTCGCTCTCGCTTCACTCGCGGCTTGTGCGATCGCGTTGGTGGCCTGCGGCGGCGGTGACGGTGGAGAATCCACCTCGCCGCCACCCGCGGACGTGGCGCCGCCCGACCCCGCGCCACCGCCACCACCTCCTCCGCCCACCGACACGACCGCGCCCACGGTGCCCGCCAACGTCACGGCGGCCGCGCAGTCGGCGCATTCGATTCTCGTGAGCTGGGAAGCTTCCACCGATGCAACCGGAATCGCCGGGTACCGCGTGTTCCGCGATGATGGGACGACGCCGATCGCCACCGTGACGACGACTTCGTACACGGACACCCGCCTCACTCCTTCGACAAGCTACTCGTACACCGTCCTCGCGGTGGATTCGGCGCCCGCTCCGAATGTTTCGGCGGCCTCCTCGCCGGCGGCCGCGATCACCAGCGCCTCGACGATTCCGCCCGAGGCCGTTCGGCTCGCGGTGCAACGTGAGTTCCCCGCGCTCACGTTGACGGCGGCGCATTCGCTCATGCGCGTGCCTCACGATACCTCCCGCTGGGTCGTGGTTCAGCAGGATGGCCAGGTGCTCGGCTTCGCCGATTCACCGGACGTGTCGACGACCACTCCCGTGCTCGACATCCGCGACCGGGTCGTCTTCCGTAACGTGCATGGATTGCTCGGGCTTGCCTTTCATCCGGACTACCCGACCGATCCGCGGGCGTGGATTGCGTACACACATGAGAGCAGTCCGGACGTGATCGTCCTGAGGATTTCGGAGTTCACGTCCGCCGATGGCGGTGCCACTTTGAACGCCGCGTCCGAGCAGATCGTGTTCGAGATGGCGCAGCCTGGCGGCCACAACAACGGCGGTCACCTGCTGTTCGGGCCGGACAACCTGCTGTACCTCGGCATCGGCGACGGTGGCAACGACGATAGCGACTCCGCGCAAGCCGGCAACGGGCAGCTCACGAACAACCTGCTCGGCAAGATCCTGCGCATCGATATCGACGGCACGACTAACGGGCGGCGCTACCGCATTCCCGCCGACAACCCGTTCACCGCGAACACCTTGTGCAACGTCGATGGCACGGGCGCCAACGATTGTCCCGAAATATTCGCGTGGGGCTTCCGCAATCCCTGGCGCTGGACGTTCGATCGCATCAGCGGCCAGTTGTGGCTGGGTGATGTCGGATCGCACGACCGCGAGGAAGTGGACCTCGTGACTTCCGGCGGCAACTTCGGCTGGCGTTGCAAGGAAGGCACGCTCGATACGTCGCTCATGTGCGGCACCCCGGCGACGCCGCTGGTAGCGCCCGTGGCCGAATACGACCACGCGCTCGGCCAGGCCGTGACCGGTGGTTTCGTCTATCGCGGCGAAGCGATCCCGGGGCTCACCGGGCGCTACGTGTTCGCGGACTACAGCTCCGGCTTCATCTGGCACATCGCGACGGACACGCCCGCCACGAAGACGATGACGCAGGCAGAAGCGTGGGATTCGGGCCTGAACATCGCCTCGTTCGCCGAGGACGTCGACGGCGAGCTGTTCGTCGTCGACGTGCGCGATTCGGCTATCTACAAACTCGTGCCCGCCGGCGACTAGTCCAGCGCCGCGACGATCTGCGCGCGCTGTTTCTCGTTCGGCAATCTGCCGACGGCGGCGCCGAGGTTGTCGACGAGGTTCCTGACCTTTCCGGTCGCGGGGATCACGCAGGTCACCGCCGGGTGCGCGAGAACGAACTTCAGGAAAATCTGCGCCCAGCTCTTCGCATCGAACTCCGTGGCCCACTCCGGAACGGGCTTGCCCTTCACGCGCGCGAACAGGTTGCCGTCCTCGAAGGCGCGATTGATGATCACGGCCACGCCCTTGTCCGCGCACAGCGGGAGCAGCTTCTTCTCCGCTTCGCGCGTGGCGGCGGAATAGTTGAACTGCACGAAATCCAGTTTCTCGCGACCCATGATCGAGATGAGGTCGGGATACGAACTCGTCGTGTAGTGGGTGATCCCGATGTACTTGATGCGCCCTTCTTCCTTCCAGCGCCGCAACGTCTTCAGGTGCGCATCGAGATCCACGAGGTTGTGCACCTGCATGAGGTCGATGGTCTTGCGCTTGAGCAGATTCATCGAGCGCTGCATCTGCTCGATGCCCTTCTGTTCGCCGTGACCGCCCGATCCGGGCGTCCACACCTTGGTCGCCATGAAAACCTTGGCCTGCTGTTCCGGCGTCAGCAGGCTGCCGAGCACGGCTTCCGCGGTCGAATACATCGGCGAGGTGTCGATGAGCGAAGCGCCACCATCGAAGAAGGCCTGCAGTACTTCGCGCAGCGGCGCGCGCGCCGCCGCGTCGGTGCCGACCTCGAACGGACCCGAGGTGCCGAGCCCGATCGCCGGGATCGTCTGGCCGCTGGACGGGATCTTGCGCTTGAGCAGCGGAGCGGTCGGCGTCACCAGGCCGCCCGGCTTGTGCTCGTGCGGGTGTCCGGTGTCGTGTGCGCCGGCCGCGATGCTCATGCCCGCGCTGGCGGCGCCGATTGCGAGGAATGTCCGTCGATCGATCATCTATCTTCTCCTCAGATGAGCGCGGCGTCGGCGCCAACCACCGCGTCGCTGCCATGCGCGATCACCTGCTCGAGAGCAAGGGTCTGCGGCAGCACCTGCGACGCGAAGAAGTTCGCGGTCCCGATCTTTCCCTCGTGGAATTCACGATCGTTTCCGGCGGCGAGTTTCTGCGCGGCGACGGTGGCGGCGCGCGCCATGAGCCATCCGCCGATCGTGAGCCCGCAGATCTTGAGGAACGGCACCGACACCGCCATCGCGCGATCCGGCGAAACGTTCAGCGCATGCAGCAGCGAATCGGCGACGCTGCGCAGTCGCGCGACCGCCGCGAGCGCCGCGTCACGCGTGCGCAGCACGTCGGGATGTTGCGGCGCGAGCGCCTCGAGCGACTCCTTCATCTCGTCGAGGAACGCGCCGAGTGCGGCGCCGCGATCGCGCCCGAACTTGCGACCGATCAGATCGTTCGACTGGATGCCGGTCGTGCCCTCGTAGATCGTCGTGATGCGCACGTCGCGCAATGTCTGCGCGGCGCCCGTTTCCTCGATGTATCCCATGCCGCCGTGGACCTGGATGCCGGTGCTGGCGATCTCGATGCCGGCTTCGGTGCAGAAACCCTTCACGATCGGAATCAGCAGATCGCCGCGCGCCTGCGCCGCGGCGCGCACGGCGGCGTCCGGATGCGCGTGGCCGAGATCGAGCTGGTACGCGGCATACAGCGCCATCGCGCGTGATGCCTCGACCGTCGACTTCATGCTCAGCAACATGCGCTTCACGTCCGGGTGGCCGATGATCGGCGCGGGCGAAGAGCTCGTGCCGAGCGAGGCGGAACCGGCGACTTTCGCGATCGGCACGGGCGGCTTGCCCTGCACGCGCGTGCGTGCCCATTCGACCGCCTGCTGGAAAGCGCGCTCACCCTGCGCGTAGCCCTCGAGGCCGACGGAAAGGCGCGCCGCGTTCATCATGACGAACATGTATTCGAGGCCGCGATTCGCCTCGCCGACCAGCAACCCGAGCGCGCCCTCGTTCTCGCCGTACATCATCACGCAGGTCGGGCTCGCGTGGATGCCGAGCTTGTGTTCGATGGACGCGCAGTTCACGTCGTTACGCGGGCCGGGCGTGCCGTCCGCGTTCACCCAGAACTTCGGCACCATGAACAGCGAGATGCCGCGCACGCCGGGCGGCGCGCCGTCGATGCGCGCCAGCACCATGTGCACGATGTTCTCGGTCAGGTCGTGTTCGCCGTAGGTGATGAAGATCTTCTGGCCGTAGATGCGGTAGTTGGGACCGGCGGGCACCGCGCGCGCGCGCACCTGCGCGAGATCGCTGCCGGCCTGCGGTTCCGTGAGGTTCATCGTGCCGGTCCATTCGCCGGTCACCATGCGCGGCAGGTAGAGCTGCTTCTGCTGCGGCGAACCGAAGAGCTGGATCGCCTCGATCGCGCCCTGGGTCAGCATCGGGCAGAGCTTGAAGGCGAGATTCGACGAGGCCCACAGCTCCTCGACCGCGGTGCCCAGCACGGCCGGCACGTTCTGCCCGCCGAATTCGGCCTTCGAACGCAGCGCGGGCCAACCACTCTCGCAGAAGTGCTGGTAGGCCTCGCGGAAGCCGTCCGGCATCGTCACGCCGTGCGGCGACCACTGTGCGCCCTGGCGATCCCCGCTCTTGCACAGCGGCTCGAGCACGGACTCGGCGAACTTGGCCGCCTCGCTCAGGATGGCTTCGTTGGTTTCACTCGAGTAATCGACGAACTCGGGGCAGGCGCGGATCTGCTCCGTGCCGATGAGCTCATCCAGGACAAACCGGATGTCCTTGACCGGTGCGCGGTACATGCAGGCTCCTCAATTCGCGAGCGCGGGGACTATATTCGCCGCCGCGAAATCGACGAAGCTCTTCACGCGAGGATCGCCTTCGAGGCCGGCGGGAAACACCGCGTACAGTGGCGCGGCCGAGGGCGCCTGCCAATCGGCGAGCACCTTACGCAGCTTCGCCGTCGCAACACCCTGGCGGCATAGGAACTCCGGCAGCAGCCCGATGCCGAGCCCCGCGACCGTCGCGCTGTGCAGGACAGCTGGGTCGTCCACGGCCAGTTTCGGCTGCACGCGCACTTCGGCGCGCGCGGAGGCTTTGGTCATCTGGAAGCGGTATTCCGCGCCATCGGGAGTGGGCGTGAGCAGCGCGTGGTCGCGCAGTCCCTCCGGCCGGTCCGGCGCCGGATGTTTCTGCAGGTAGGCGGGAGTGGCGCACAACACCGCCGGGGGTGCGCCGAGCAGGCGCGAGCCGAGTTTCGGGTCGTCGTTGGCGCCGGCGCGGATCGCGACGTCCCACTCGCCCGACTGGTCCGCGTCGAGCACGACGTCGAGCGCGATGTCGGGAAAACTGTCCAGGAAACGCGGCACCAGCGGCGCGAGCAGCACACGCCCGTAGGTCGGATCGGCGACCACGCGCAGCGGGCCGGTACGCTTGGTCGAGAATCCGAGCGCGAGCTGCCGTACCTTCTCGACCTCGTCGCCGATGGTGCGCGCGTGCGGCAACACGGCTTCACCTGCGGCGGTGAGAAAAATCCTTCGGGTGGTACGCTTCAGCAATTGAGCACCGACGGATTTTTCGAGATCCGCGATGGCGCGACTGATGGCGACCTTGGGCACGCGATAGGCGCGCGCCGCGGCGGAGAATCCATTGAGCTCGACGACTCGCGCGAAGACAGCGAGCTGAGCGGCGGACCACAATTCACTCATATGCGCACCAAAGCGACTGTTGGTGCTTTTATTGTTCCACTAAAGAATCGAGAAAGGAAAGGCCCATGAAGATTTCGATGTACGCCCTGAGCCATGACGTGTTCCGCAAGGCGCTCACGCAGCTGCAACACGTGATGGAGAAAGGCGTCGCCAACGCGAAAGCGCGCAACTTCGACCCGAACGTCTTCGTGTCGCTGCGCCTCGCCCCGGACATGCTGCCGTTCTCGAAGCAGGTCCAGCTCACGAGCGATTTCGCGAAGAACTCCATGGCGCGGCTGGCCGGCATCGACCCACCCAAGTTCGAGGACAACGAAACGACCATGGACGAACTGCTCGCGCGCGTGAAGAAGACGATCGATTTCCTCGGCACCGTTCCGGCCTCGGCGCTCGAGGGCAGCGAGACGCGCGACATCAAGATCCCATTGCGGGATCGCACGCTCGAGATGAAGGGACTCCCGTTCCTGCAGCACTGGGCGTTGCCCAATTTCTTCTTTCACCACGTGACGGCCTACAACGTGCTGCGCCACAACGGCGTGGACATCGGCAAGCGCGACTACCTGGGCAGCTAGAAAAAGAGGGCCGGTCCACGCGGACCGGCCCTCTTCGTTCGAACCGTCGATCGGTCTTTACTGGATGAAGACGTCGACGCGTCCCGCCTTGCTGCGCTGGTAGCCGTCCCAGACGGTGACGTACAGCTTCAGCGCCGTGCCCTTCGGAAGGTTGGCGATCGCGGATGCATCCGCCACCGACAACGCGCCCGTGGCCGGGTCGATGGCAAACTTGCCCACGCCACTGGCCATCCCGTATTCGCCGGCAGTCTCGATACGCCAGCCCGAGAACTCGGTACCCGCATCCGGATCCGTAGCCACGACGTTGCCCACCGGAGTGCCGTCGGCAGCGCCGCTCGGCACGAACAGGTGCTGGTACGAGACAGTCGCGAGCTTGTTGGCCACGTAACGATGGATCCACTGCATCGCGGGACGCTCGGCGCCTTCGGAGCCCGCCTGCGACCACACGAGCCACGCACCCTGCGCCTGGCGCCAGTGGTTGAACTGCTTGTAACCCCACATCGTGATGCCAGTGACGCGTGGATGCTCCCAGTAGATCGGGAAGATCTTCTGCATGTTGGCGAGCTGCACTGCGTCTTCGGTGCCGTCCACGTCGAGCTCGGTCACCTGGATCGGCACGCCAACCTGCGCCAGACGGTCGAGGTTCGCGCGGTAGGTCGGCATCGGGGCCGGCTCACCCTGGGAGAACGCGTGACCCTGCACGCCGATGATGTCGATCAGGCGCTGCGACTTGAGCAGGTGGATGATGCGCAGGTAGCGCGTCGTGTCGTTGGTCGAATTCTCGATGCTGTAGTCGTTCAGCATGAGCTTCGCCTTCGGGAAGTACTGCTTCGCAAGCTTGAACGCGTTGACGATCCAGAGCCATTCCCGGTCGGGATTCTTCGCGCGCTCTTCTGGCGTGCCACGGCCACCCAGGGCATCGCAGTAGCCGCCACCACCGTTCTCACGCGTGCACGGCGGATCGTGCAGCGGCTCGTTCACGACTTCGAGGATGTCGATGTCGGGATAACGCGCCGCGACCGCGGCGAACCACTCGTGGATCTCCTCGAGCTGTTCCTCGACGGGCAGATCGTCGATCCAGTTCGGCTGCTGGTTGCCCCAGACGAGCACATGGAAGTGGAACGGCAGGCCATTGTTCTTGGCCAGCGCATATGCCTCGTCGAGCTGCGTCCAGTTGAACACGTCGCGGGTCGGCTCGGCCGATCCCCACTTCCCCGCGTTCTCCGGCGTCACCTTGTTCCAGTAGTTCAGGAAGTTGGCGCTCGCGGTGCCCGGGCTCCAGGCGCTGCCGAGGAATTTCGAATGACCGTTGGCGATGGCCGGGCCCGGGAAGGTGTAGGCCGGCGGGGGCGGCGGCGGAAGCGGCGGGCAGGTCACCGTGCCGGGGAGGCCCGCGTTGAGCTCGGCCACCGAGTAGCAGGTGCCCTGCGGACCGAAGGCAAACTTGTCGAACAGCAGGCCGTCTTCTCGCGACGCCCAGTAGAAGGTCTGCGTGAGGCTGCCGTCCGGAACCACCCAGGCGTTCGGACCGGTGCCGCCGCCGCGACCGGGGTGGTTAGTTAGACGGACCCATTTCCAGACCGAGGTGCCGGCGGGGTTGCCCGCGCCGGGCGTTCCTTCCACGAACACGGGCGCGTTCGGGTTCGCGTACCCGCCGCTGCTCGTGTTGTAGAGAGCGCCCCAGTCCTGGCTGTTGAAGCCGACGTTCGAGAAGTAAAAGCTGTCGTCGTTGCCGCCGTTCGGGCCGGCCTGGATGCGGACGTACAAGTCGTAGTTTCCAGCGGCTGGAAACGTGATTTCGTAGGAGGCAACGCGGCCCGGAACCGCCGCCGGGTTCGTCGGCGGCACCGTATCGTTGAGACCCGTGATGTAGGTATTGCCGTCCTGGGCGCCGATGGACAATGCCGCGCCGAGCGTGCCGCTCTCCGCTTCGACGATCACCGGCGTCTGCGCCAGTGCGGCGAGTGGCAAGGACGCGAAAAGACATGCGCGCGACAGCGCGCCAGCTAGCTTCCTCATGTGAATTCCCCTCGTTATTGAAATGCAGTGTTGGTCACTGTCTCGCCGCCCGAACATATCGCAGTGAACTTAAAGTAGATAGCAGCCGGCTCCGTTAGTCTTCAGCGGCAATTTTCCCGGTGGTTTTGGCTGACAACCACGCCGCGGTGCGCAAGAGCCGCCCGGGCCGGGATTGAACATAAGGGCGGCATTTGTTGGCCAATGGCGTCGCGTAACGCGAGCTATGTCACGGCGAGACGGGGTTCGATTTGCGACCCTTCGAGCTCAGCACGCGCCTTGCTCTCTTGGGTGAAGAAGTCTTGTGTTTGTTTGGCGCGCGCTCCGGGGAAATTTCAGGAATGCAGGCGAGCGCGAGTGTCACTTCTTCAGGCGATTCGAAGGCCGCTATCGGCGATGCGCTGAAGCAGGCGCTTTCGGGTAATCGCCTGCAATCGATCTCGCTGCACGACGAACGCGGAGACGTGTTGTGGCTCGACGAGGGCGCGCTCGGCCCCGACGAACACAACCTCGTGATCGACGCCGTCGCGGCCCTGAATGCATCTCCCGACAAGGCCTACGTCTTCCAGAACGTCGGTGACGGCCGGGCCGCGGCCTTCCTGCCGGCGCGTTCGCCGCTCAACGAGCTGGTCGGCCTCGCGATGATCATCGCCGACGCCAAGTTCCTCGACAGCAAGGGCGCGGCCAAATTCGTCACGCCCACCACCACGAATCTCATGCGCCGGCTGGCGTTCCTGCGCAAGCCCATGGCGCCTCCGGCCCCGGCTGCGCCGCCCACGCCCGCCCCTGCCGCGAAGGTAGTTAGCCCGCCCGCTCGCCCGGCGGCACCTGCCGCCAGGCCTGCACAGCCTCAGGCCCAGCGGCCCGGCGCTTCCGCGGCACGTCCGCCGC
>JAEYUC010000080.1 GCA_023433705.1 Pseudomonadota bacterium | reverse complement strand
GCAGGGCGCACATACGAGGTTTTCGAGCGTTTCCTGCGATCGAAGAAGATTCACCGGCGCGTGGTGCTCGAGACGCCGCACTTCATGAGCATCCCGCCCATCATCTCGCAGACGGATCTCGTGGTGACCGTGCCGCACGCGGTCGGCATCTTCGTGCGCAAGGCGCACATGAACATCCGCATCGCCGAGCCGCCCATCCAGACGCCGAAGATCGATCTGAAGCTGCACTGGCATCGCAACTTCGAGCGCGATCCGAAGAACAAGTGGTTGCGGGAGCTCGTCGCGGATCTGTTCACCGACGAACTCGACGAGTGGCAGACGGCCGGCCGCCGGTAGCTAGAGCTCGGTCAGCGTTTCCTGTTTCGCGATCTTCGCGGCATCGAACTCGATGCCGAAGCCGGGTTTCTCGGGCAGCGCCACCAGCCCGTTCACGGCGACCAGCGGGTCCTTGATGAACCACTGCTTCTCGGCCACGTGATTGATCAGGAACTCGCCCGCCGGGCACACGGAGGGCGACTGGCTCGCGACGATCGCGAGCGCGGCGTGCACGTTGTGGCAGTGGGGCATGACGCGTACACCATGCACCGAGGCGAGCTGGCAGATCTTCGCGACCTCGCTGATGCCGCCGCACCACTCGGGATCCGCCTGCACGTAGTGAAGCGCGTCGGCCTTGAGGAACTGCTGCACTTCCCAGCGATTGTAGAAATGTTCGCCGGTCGCGACCGGCACGCCGGTCGATTGCCGCAGCCGGATGAAACTCTCGACGTCGGCCATCGGAAACGCTTCCTCGATGAACCATGGCCGGTACTGCTCGACCTTGCGGCACCACTGGATCGCGTAGTTGAGATCCCACCCCTGGTACGCGTCGAAACCGATCTCGACGTCGTCGCCGACCGCTGCGCGCAGCTCGCGCACGAGCGCGACGTTGAGGTCCATGCCTTTCTGCCCGTCGCCGGGTCCGTAGGCCAGGAACCATTTCTGGTGGATGAATCCGTCATTCTCCAGTTGCGCCGCGCGCTTCGCCGCCAGCGGCGGATCGACCGGGAAGCCCAGGCAGCTGCCGTACACGCGCACGGGATGCTGCGTGGGTCCGCCTAACAACCGGAACACGGGGATGTCGAGGAAGCGCGCGCGCAGGTCCCAGAGGGCGTTGTCGCAGTAGCTGATGCCCATCATGTAGTGGCTCGCGCGTGCGTGGCGATTCGAGCGGTACATCTGGTCCCAGAGCTTTTCTATCGCGAGCGCGTCCTGGCCGATGAGCAGGCGGCGCAGCGGCCCCAGGATGGTCGGCAGCGCCTCGCTGTCGACGTATCCGTAGATGCCCTCGTGACCGCCCTTCGTGCGGATGCGTAGATAGTGATGGCGCGCGGTGTAGCTTTCCTGGCGCGCGGGAGATTCCCTGAAGGGCTTCGGGCGCCGGTCGGGATATATGTGCAGCGGATTCACCTGGTGCTGGCCCGTGGGGCCGCGCGTCCTCTCGCGTGGACCGGAGATGCGCAGCACCTCGACCTCCGTGATGACGAACTCGGGCAGGTTGAGCGCGGCGGCCAGCGTTTCGCGGATGGATAGTGGAAGAAGCGCGGCGAGCGCGGACCCTGCGCCCAGCGTCTGGAGGAAGTCTCGGCGTTTCACGGGGGGCCCTCGCGAGTCAGGTTCGGTCGAGCTTGGTTCACGTGATGAGTCGCCGTCAACGGCGCAAATCCGTTATGCGGGTTCGAGGTTCTTGTAGAACACCACGGTCTGGCAGAACGGACCGTCCGGGAGCAGTGCGTACCTGGGAATGATGCCGACGCGCTGCCATCCGCTGCGTTCGTAGAGCCGCTCGGCGTCCGCGCTCGCGGTGTCGAGCACGAGCAGCGTGCGGCCGGCTTCCCGTGCGGCGCGTTCGGCCGCGGCGAGCACGGCCGCGCCGACGCCGCGACGCCGCGCGCGGCGGTGGACGAGCATCTTGGAGACATCGGCGCGATGCGGCTGGTTCTCAGGCGTTGCCCAGATGGCCTGGGCCGTGCCGATGATGCCGTCTTCGTCTTCGGCGACGACGAGTACGCGCTCGCCCTTCGCGACGCTCGCGCCCACGTCGCGCCAGAAGGTCTCCGCTTTCTCCCGCGTCATCGGGTACATGAAACTCACCGAGGCGCCACCGTCGACGCAGTCGACGAGCACGTCGCAGAGCCCGTCGAGATCGCGCGGCGTCAGCTCGCGAATCTGCCGCACGGTGAAGCTCATGACGCGAGCACCACGACGTAGCGGGCAGGCTTCTTCGTGCGGTTGCGGAACGTGACCGGCGCGTCGAGCTCCATCGCGAGGCAGTCGTCTTTCGCGAGTTTGTGGGTGACCTTTCCCACGGTCACCTCGAGTTCACCTTCGCGCACCCAGATCTGTTGGGCCACGGCGCGGTCGCGCGCACCGGTTTCGTAAGCGACCTTCGCGCCGCCCGGAAACTCGACCTCGACGATGCGGATGGGAGAGGGGTAGTTGGCCGGGGAGATGTTCGTGCGCACGTATCCGGACTGCGGATCCTTCCAGGGCGCGCGGTCCGTGCGCCTCGATACGGGAGCGGCCGGCGCGGTGTTGTCGTCGAACAGCGAGGCGAGGGTGACACCAAGCCCGGTGGCTATCTTCTCGAGCACCACGGCCGTCGGGCTGGTTTCGCCGCGTTCGACGAGCGAGATCATCGAGCGGCTCACGTCGCAGCGCGTGGCGAGCGCTTCGAGCGACAAGCCCGCGGTGGCCCGCAGGTCGCGGACCCGCGCGGCGATGCGTGAATTGATATCCGGCATACGGGATGTAGCGTCCACTATAGTGGAAGCTTACCCGCGGCCGCGGCCGATGTCACCGCTCCTCGGAGACTCGTTTCGCGAGGCGTTCGCGGGCTCCGGCGGCGTAGCGCTTGCAGTCCTGGCCGTCGCCGATGAAGACGTTGCGACTGGCGTCCTTCGCGAGCACCGCGAGCTTTCCATCGAGGTCGATCAGCTCGGGATGCGGCGCCAGCAGGATGTCGCAGGGCAGGGAGGCGACTTTCTCGATGGACTGCTCGAATTGCGGGACACGGCTCGCGTGACTTTCGTCGCCCGAGAAACGGAAGCCGGGCGCGGAGACCGAGTTCAGGCTGTCCGCGTACACGATGTCCTTGCAGTCGCCGGCCAGGCAGGATCTCCACGACCAGCTCGTGCCACCGGGCGTATGTCCGGGCGTGAGGTGCGCGGTGATTTCGATGCCCGCGATTTTCAACGTTTCGCCGTCCGCGAACTCGCGCACGTTCGCAACCGCCGGAAAGTTGTTGTGCTCCGGTCCGAACGCGAATTGCGGGTCGTCCTCGAGCGGGCCGCCGTTCTCGAGCGCGCGTTTTCCCGCGGGGCTCGCGGCCACCTGCGCACCGCTGGCGCGCTGCAGCGCGGCGATCCCGCCCGCGTGGTCGTAATGCATGTGCGAGTTCAGGATCAGCTTCACGTCCTCGAGTCGAAAGCCTAACTTCCGGATGTTGGCGGCGATCGTCGGCGCGGACTGGGGAAGACCGCCGTCTATGAGCACGTGACCCTTGTCCGAGGTTATGAGGATCGAGGACAGCCCACCGCCCACGTACCAGGTATTTCCGAAGACGTTGAACGGCTCACGTGGCTTGGCCCAGTGGTCGCAGGCGTCGCAGACGTGCGGACGGTCGGGAACGAGTTCGGCGGCGTTGACGACGCCAAACAAGGTGACCAGGAGCAGGGGGAGGAGTCGCGGGGAGTGCTTCATCCCCCGATTAGAGCAACGACTTCTCCAGCGTGTCCAGCGTGCGCATCGCCGGCAGCACCTGCGCGACGCTCGCGTTCGGTTCGCGCTTCTCCTGGATGGCCGCGAAGAACTCGCGATCCTGCAGCTCGATGCCGTTCATCGAGACGTCGACCTTCGACACGTCGATGGGGTTGTTCTTGCCGTCGACGAGCTCGTCATACCGCGCGATGTACGTGCCGTTGTCGCAGATGTAGCGGAAAAACGTGCCGAGCGGCCCGTCATTGTTGAACGACAGCGACAGCGTGCAGATCGCGCCGCCGGGCACCTTCATCTGGATGCTCATGTCCATCGCGATCTTGAGGTCCGGGTGCAGCGGCCCCTGGATGGCGCGCGCCACGCTCGCGGTTTCGCCGGTCTGGTACTGGAACAGGTCCACCGTGTGACAGGCGTGGTGCCAGAGCAGGTGATCGGTCCAGCTGCGCGGCTTGCCGAGCGCATTCATGTTCGTGCGGCGGAAGAAATACGTCTGCACGTCCATCTGCTGGACCTTGAGCTCTCCGGCGAGGATCTTCTTGCGGATCCACTGGTGGCTCGGATTGAAGCGGCGCGTGTGGCCGCCCATGCAGATGAGCCCGGTCTCCTTCTGCACGCGCGCGAGCTCTTCCGCATCGCGCAGGTTGTCCGCGATCGGTATCTCGATCTGCACGTGCTTGCCCGCGCGCATGCACTGGATGCCCTGCTTCGCGTGCATTTGTGTCGGCGTCGCGAGGATCGCGGCCTCGACGCCGGGTTGTTCGAGACACTCGGCGAGATCCGTCGACCAATGCGGGATGCCGTACTTCTTCGCGACCTCGGCGGTGGAATCGGGACTGCCGCCCGCGAGCGTCGCGATTTCGATGCCCGGAATATTCCGGATGGCCTCGATGTGTTTGACGCCGAACGCGCCTTGACCCGCGATGCAGATTTTCATTCGATCACTCCGTCGGTTCGAGGCAGAGCAGGCCCGCGGCAGTGTTCGAGGTGGGCACGTGATAGAAGCGATACGCCTCGCGCACCTTGCCGCCGAGTGCGCCGCGCATCGCGAGCCACATCACCATCTCGATGCCTTCGGAGCCGGACTCGCGCATGTATTCAGTGTGGGATAGTTTGGTGAGCTTCTGCGGATCGTTCACCATGCCGTCGAGGAACATCGCGTCGAATTCCTTGTTGACCAGGCCGGCACGTTCCCCCTGCAGCTGGTGCGACATTCCGCCCGTGCCGTAGACGACCACGCGCAGATCATCGGGGAAATCCTCGACCGCGCGGCGAATCGCCTGGCCGAGCTTGAAGCAGCGCACGCCAGTCGGCGGCGGATACTGGATCACGTTCACGCACAGCGGGATCACCTTGAACGGCCACTCGGCCACCTGTCCGCAGGTGACGGATAGCGGCACCGTGAGGCCGTGATCCACCGGCATCTCGTTCGCGATCGTCATGTCGAATTCGTCGAGGATGAGGTTCTCGACCAGGTGCCACGCGAGCTTCGAGTGCCCGTACACCGTCGGCACGGGGCGCGGACCGAAGCCTTCATCGGCGATCGGGAATACGGACGCGGTGCCCATCAGGAACGTCGGGATCATCTGCAACGACAACGCGTTCGCATGATCGTTGTAGATGAGGATGGCGACGTCGGGCTTGATCTTCGCGAGCCACTCGCGCGCCTTGACCGTGCCGTCGAAGTACGGCTTCCAGTACGGATTGCCGGCGTTGCCCTTGTCGAGCGCCGCGCCGATGGCCGGCACGTGAGAGCAGGCGATGCCTCCAACGATGCGTGCCATCAGCGTTGCTCCTTCGACTGCTCGTCCTTGAAGCGATTGCCCTCGGGAGAGCGGCCGCCCGCCAGCATCATCTTCGCGTACTCCTCCTTGGGCATGCTGCACATCATGCCGGCGACGTCCTGGAAAGTGAGGCCGTCGCAGAACGCGATCTTGATCGTGTAGTAGATGTTGCCGCCGACCTTGAGCATGCCTAACCAGTCACGCTTCAGGACGGCTTCCTTCTGTTCGGGCGTGAGCGGGAAGCGGTCGAGGTACGCGGCCTGGTCGGCCTTGAACGCCTCGCGATTCTTGGGATCGTTGAGCGACATGCAGAACATGTTGAGGTGGTAACCCACGCGGCCGCGTTCGGCGTCGTACACGTAGGTGCCAGGAATGGATTCGTAATCGCGCGGTGCGGCCATGGATCTCTCGGCAATGGGGTTCAGCGAAGCATGCAGCGCGGGCACGCGCCGGTGCTCGATGAAGGCCGAAGAATATTCGATTTCGAGTGCAACGGATGCAAGGGGCGGGCCCGCAATGGGTCAGGCACTCAGCGGCAATCCGACGTAATTCTCGGCGAACACGGACTGCGCGGCGCGGGACTGGCGCAGGTATTCCAGTTCCGCCACCTGCATCTGGCGGTCGAAGCCGTCCATGTGCGGGAAACGGTGCGTCAGGTGTGTCAGCCACCAGGAGAATCGCTCGGCCTTCCAGATGCGGTCGAGCGCGCGCGCGGAGTATTCGTCGATCTCGCGGGTCGTTCCCGATGCGTAGAACGCCGCGAGGGCTTTCGCCAGCACGATCACGTCGGCGACCGCGAGGTTGAGTCCCTTGGCGCCCGTCGGCGGGACGATGTGCGCGGCGTCGCCCGCGAGGAACAGCCGGCCGTAGCGCAGCGGCGAGCAGACGAAGCTCCGCAGCGGCGCGATGGACTTTTCGAAGGAAGGGCCTCGCGTGATCTTCGGCGCGAAAGAGTCTCCGATGCGAACGGCGAGCTCCTGCCAGATGGCCTCGTCGCTCCAGTCCTCGATCTTGTCGTCGAGCGAGCACTGCAGGTAATAACGACTGCGCGTCTGCGAGCGCATCGAGGCGAGCGCGAATCCGTGTTCGTGGTTGGCGTAGATCAACTCGTGATTGCAGGGCGGCACATCGGCGAGGATGCCTAACCACCCGAACGGATACGTGCGCTCGAACACCTTGATGGCGTCGGCCGGAATGCTCGCGCGGCTCACGCCGTGGAAGCCGTCGCAGCCGGCGATGAAGTCGCATTCGAGGCTGTGAACGCCATTTTGCGACCGCCAGGTGATCTTCGGGCGCTCGCTGTCGAGATCGTGCGGTTTGACGTTCTGCGCTTCGTAGTGGATCGGAATGCCGAGGCGGTCGGCGGAGACGTGCAGGTCTTTCATGACCTCGGACTGACCGTACACGGTCACGGCCGCGCCATCGAGCAACTCGCCGAAATCCACGTGGAACGGCTCGCCGTTCACCGCGAGCGTGGTGCCCGCGTGGACCAGTCCTTCGCGATCGACGCGATCTCCGATGCCGATCTCGTGCATGAGCTGCACGGTGATGCGTTCGAGCACGCCGGCGCGCACGCGCGATTCGACGTATTCACGGCTGCGGTTCTCGAGCACGACACAGTCGACGCCGGATCGATGCAGCAGGTGTGCGAGAAAGAGTCCGGCCGGACCGGCACCGATGATTCCAACCTGGGTTCGCACCGCTTATCCCTCTCGTCCCGAATTGTCGGCGGATTCTCCGTGCCGGGCACCGTTGCGGGTCGCCGTCACAGCCTGCACAATGAAATAGTAAGTACTACATACAAACAACTCAAGAGTGATGTCCGTGTTGAACGAAAGCGTCGCGTATTTCGCGAAAGCAAGGCGGGAAGCCGTCGCATGCATGGATCTGCGGTCAGGCATGCGAATGACTTATGGCTCGCTCGCCGAGCGTGCCGCGCGCATGGGCGCCGCGATCGCGCGCATCGGCGCGCCGCGCGGAGCGCGCGGCCTGCGCGTCGCGGTGCTGGCGCGCAATTCGATCGATTTCCTGTGCCTGGTCGTCGCCTGTCGTGGCATCGGCGCGACGCTGGTGCCGTTCAACTGGCGATTGAGCCCCGCGGAGCTCGCGGTGCTCGCCGAATTGTCCGAGCCGCAGGTCGTCCTGTTCGAAGATGAATTCTCGGCCGGCGTCGCGAGCGTGATGCGGGCCGCGCCGGGCGCGGCCTTTCTGGGCCTCGGCGCGGGCGGCCAGTTCGAACGCGAGCTCGCGCGCGACGTGACTTCGATCAGCGCGTCGGGCAATGCGCCGGACGACGTCGTGACGCTGTTGTTCACTTCGGGCACCACCGGCCATCCCAAGGCCGTCATCGTCTCCGAGCGCAACGCCGCGGCGAGCGCGCGCAATTTCGCGCTGTCGGTCGACGTGAGCGGCGATACGGTGTTCCTCTCGCACATGCCGATGTTCCACGTCGCGGGCCTGTTCACCGTCGCGACGACCGTGCTGCAGGCGGGCGGCACGCTGCTGATCTCGCCGCAGTTCTCGGTCGAGGAAACACTCGCCGCGGTCGGCGATGCGTCGCTCGGTGTGACTCATTGCTTCTGCGTGCCGCAGATGACCGAGCGGATCCGCGGCGATTCGGCGTTCGATCCCGCGCCGTTCCGGCGGCTGAAGGCGCTGCAGACCGGCGGCGCGCCGCATCCACGAGAATCGGTGCGCGCATGGATCGACGACGGTGTGCGTTGCGCCGACGGCTACGGCATGTCCGAAGCCGGCACCGTTCTCGGCATGCCCCCGCGCGACCTCGAGCTGCTCGCGCGCAAGGCGGGAAGCGCGGGGATTCCCGCGGCCGGAATGCACGTGCGGTTACTCGATCCCGATGGTTGCGAAGTGGCCGACGGCGAAGTCGGCGAGTTGTGGCTGCGTGGCGCCTCCGTCACGTCGGGCTACTGGCGCAATCCGGAGGCGACGAAAGCGACCATCGTGGATGGCTGGCTGCGCACCGGCGACGCCGCGCGCCGCGACGAAGACGGATTCTTCACGCTCGTCGACCGCTTCAAGGACATGTACATCTCGGGCGGCGAAAACGTCTATCCCGCCGAGGTCGAGTCCGTGCTGCGCTGGCATGTCGGCATCGTCGATGCGGCCGTGGTCGGGGTTCCGGATCCGCGCTGGGGCGAATCCGGCACGGCGTTCATCGTCGTGGCGCCCGGAGCGTCGGTGTCGGACGACGAGTTGCTCGCGTTCTGCCGCTCGCGTCTCGCCGGTTACAAGCTGCCGAAGCAGCTGCGGCGCGTGGACGAACTGCCGCGCACGGCGTCGGGCAAGATCCGCAAGGACCTGCTGCGCGCGGGATTACATGCCGGCGCGTGAGCCTGACGCCCCGAGCGGCTAACTACGCCGCTCGCGGTCCCAGTCGGCGAACGTGCGGCCGGCGG
Source organism: Pseudomonadota bacterium (assembly GCA_023433705.1). Lineage (GTDB taxonomy): Bacteria > Pseudomonadota > Gammaproteobacteria > Steroidobacterales > Steroidobacteraceae > CADEED01. The sequence continues at coordinate 31,154 of JAEYUC010000080.1, read as the reverse complement.
AGGCGAGCTCGCGCAGCAGCGTCGGGATCTCCCAGTACTCGCCGCCACCCGTCGACTGCAGTTTCTCGACCTGTTGAACCACGCGATCGAGGCCGAGCGAGTCCGCGTAACACATCGGGCCGCCGCGCCAGCGCGGGAACCCATAACCCGAGGTCCACACCACGTCGATGTCGCTCGCGCGGAAGGCGACGCCTTCCTCGAGGATCCGGGCGCCGACGACGATCAAGGACAACACGCAGCGTTGCTCGATCTCTTCGTCCGACGCATCGCGCGGCGCGACGCCGTGGTGCGCGGCCAGTTCGCGCACGAACGGTTCCAGCTCCGGATTCGGCTGCGGCGTGCGATCGCCGGGCGTGTACAGGTAGATGCCCTGGCCGGTCTTCTGGCCGAGCTTGCCCTGCGCGGTCAGCGCATCGGAAACGGCGTGATACGGCGCGGCGCGTCGTTCGCGCTTCGCGAGCTCCGTGCGGACGCGCGTGCCGACGTCGATGCCGGCCATGTCGTTGACGCGGTTCGGGCCCATCGCGAATCCGAAGTTCTCCATCACCGCGTCGATGCGCGCCGGGGCAATGCCCTGCAGCAGCATCAGTTCGGCCTCGCGGAAATAGCCGTCGAGCATCATGCGATTGCCGATGAAGCCGAAGCCGTCACCCGCGACCACGCCGATCTTGCGCAGCTTCTTCGCGAGCGCGAGCGCGGCGACGAGCGTGGCATCCGACGTGTGCTGTCCGCGCACGATCTCGAGCAGGCGCATGATGTTCGCCGGGCTGAAGAAGTGCAGGCCGACCACGCGCTCGGGATGTTTCGTGTCCGCGGCGAGCGCGGTCAGCGAGAGGCTCGAGGTGTTGGAAGCCAGCAGCGCGCCGGGCGCGATGATCTCGTCGAGTTTCCGGAGAACCGAACGCTTGAGCTCGAAGTCCTCGAACACGGCTTCGATGACGAGATCGGCGCCGCGGGCCGCGCCTGCGTCGATCGACCCCTGGATCAACGCGAGTCGCGCCTGCAGGGTCGCCGCGTCGATGCGGCCGCGCTTGAGCGAGATCTCGTAGTTGTCGCGGATGTTCTTGAGTCCGCGCTCGAGCGCCGACGAATTCTGTTCGATCAGCGCCGTCGGGATGCCGGCATCCGCGAGCGACATCGCGATGCCGCTGCCCATGGTGCCCGCGCCGATGACGGCGGCGTGTTTGATCTCCGGCGCCTTGTCGTTGGAGGCGAGACCGGGAATGCGGCCGCATTCGCGTTCGGCGAAGAACACGTGGCGCAGCGCGCGCGACTCGGTCGTCAGCAGCGATTCGGCCGACAGCTTCGCTTCGAGGCGCAGACCGTCGTCGAATGGCAGCGTCGAAGCGGCGCGAATGCTGGCGACGATCACGTTCTGCGTCGTACGGCCCTTCAGGGCGCGCGCATGGCGCTGCAGGATCGCGTCGATCGCGGCGTCGTCGAGCGGATTGCCGCGAACTGGCAGCGAGCGGGTGGGGCGGGCCTGCGCCTGTGCCGCGATGAGCTTCTGCGCCATCGCGATTCCGCCGGCGAGCGCGTCGCCCTCGAAGACTTCGTCGATGAGGCCCATCTCGAGCGCGGCCGGCGAGGCGATTGGCGCGCCCTTGAGCAGTAGTTCGAGCGCCTGCTCGCTGCCCACCAGCCGGGGAAGGCGTTGTGTGCCGCCGGCGCCGGGCAGGATGCCGAGCGTGATCTCCGGCATGCCCATGCGCGCATCGCGTGTTGCACCGCGGTAATGACAGGCCATCGCGATCTCGAGCCCGCCACCGAGCGCGGTGCCGTGCAACGCGGCGATCACCGGTATCGCGCAGTTTTCGAGCGCGGCGAGCGTCTCGGGGTAGGTGGGCGGCTGGATCTCCGAGCCGAGCTCGGATAGATCGGCGCCGGACATGAAGGTGCGGCCGCGGCACGCGACCACCAGCGCACGGATGGACGAATCGGCTTCCGCCCGCTTCACGGCGGCCAGCAACCCGGCGCGCACGCTCGAGTCGATGGCATTGACGGGGGGACGATCGACGATGGCGACGGCAACCGCGTCGCGCTTCTCGAAATGGACGGTCATGTTCAGCCCTGGGACTGGATTTTCTTGAGCGCGTCGATGAAGGAAGCCAGCTCGGCCGGCTTGAACAGCGCCTTGAATCTTCCTTCGTGCTGCGCGATGCGCGTCCTGGCCTTGCGCAGCAGCTGCTGGCCAGCCGGGGTCAGATAGAGCTCCTGCTTGCGCCGGTCGATTTCCGAGCGCTTGCGGATGACGATTCCACGATCCTCGAGCCGGTCGATCACGGCCATCATCGTGGCGCGATCCATGCCGAGCGCCGCGGCGACCGACACCTGCGAGACGCCGGGGTTGGCGTGGATGAGCCAGAGCGTCGCGGCCTGTTTCTGGGTCAGATCCAGCCCACTGAGCGTCGCCATGAAATCCCGATGCATGGCGCCCTGGGCGCGGCGCATCTGGTAGCCGAGCAGGCCATCCAGCTCCAGGAACACGAGATCCGAACCCTCCGCCAGCTCTAGCTGCCGGGTCTTCTTCAACGTGGCGTTTCGCGGCATTTCGATCCCAACCAGGCGGAACAGGCGGCGAAATCTACTCGCTTGCATCCATGCTATCAATGCAAATAGTATGTACTACATACAAACATTCCGATGGGGGAGGATCGATATGTTTGACCTTGCGCGCCAGGTCCGCCTGGCAATTTCCAAACGTTCACATTCACACACACTGGCCGTCTGCGGACTCGCGACGCTCGCCATCTCGAACATCGCGCTGGCGCAACAGCCCGCGGGTGAATCGCAGGTGGTTGGCCCGGAGACGCTCGACGAGATCATGGTCACCGCGCGCCGCCGCGAGGAGTCGTTGCAAGACACGCCGGTGGCCGTCACCGCGTTGAGCGCAGCGGCGCTCGAGCGCCAGCAGATCGTCAGCACGACCGATCTCGACAAGGTCGCGCCGAACCTGCAGTTCCACAGCTACGGAACGCTGACCGGCAACAACTCCGCCGCGCAGGTGTTCATCCGCGGCATCGGCCAGACGGATGCGACGCCGGCGGTGGATCCGGGCGTCGGCATCTACATCGACGACGTATACATGGGCCGCGCGGTTGGCGGCGCCATGGATTTCCGCGACATCGCGAACGTGCAGATCCTGCGCGGACCGCAGGGCACGCTGTTCGGCCGCAACACGATCGGCGGCGCGGTGCTGCTCACGACCAACGCGCCGGGTGACGATGCCGGCAACACGGTGCGCGTCGGCGTCGGGCAGGACAACCTGCGCGAGGTGTTTGGCGCGTTCGACATTCCGATGGGTGAAACTTTCGCGGCCCGCGTGGCCGTGGGCGCCCGTCAGCGAGACGGCTACGTCAAGCGTGTGTTCGACGGCAAGGACCTCGGTGACGAGGACATGTACACCGGCCAGATCGGCTTGCGCTGGAAGCCGAGCGAGAATTTCTCGCTCACCCTGCGCGGCGACTACACGAAGGAAGACGAGAACGGCTCGCCGTTCGTGTTCCAGTCCATCAACGAAGCGCAGACGTTCGTCGGCGCGGCCAGCCAGGCCGCGGGCTGCCCGAACATGATCGATCCTCTGCCGCCGCCGGTGCTCGTCGGCCCGCTCGCGGATCCGCGCTGCGGCAACGATGCGCAGGCGTTGGGCCCGTTCACGAACGGTGGCACCTACGATGCCACCAGCACGCTCGAGAACGTGGGCGGTTCGCTGATCGCCGACTGGAAGGTCAACGACACGTTGTCCTTCAAGTCCATCACCGCGAAGCGCAAGCTCGAGTGGACCGGCACGCGCGATGCCGACAACACGCCGCTGCTGATCCTGCACACCAACTACGACAGCGAAAGCGAGCAGTTCAGCCAGGAACTTCAGGCGGTCATCGACACGTCGCGCCTGGACGGCGTGGTCGGGGCTTACTACTTCGACGAGGACTCCTTCGACCGGCTGCTCGTGCCGCTGGGCAATCCCGGCACTTCCTACGACACGCAGCGCGTGTCGATGGACGCCGAGGCGCGCGCCGCGTTCACGGAGTGGACCTTCAAGCTCACGGATGCCTTCAGCCTCAGCGCGGGCGTGCGTTACACGAAGGAGACCAAGGGTCTGCAGTCGATCATGTTCAACGTGTCTCCGGCGACCGCGCCCGAGCCGGCGATTCCGACCAACCTCTGTCCGTTCGCGGGTCCGCCGCCGACCCAGACAGGCTGCCTGTTCCTCACCACGAACCGCTTCGAGCGTGAGTTCTCTTCGACCACTAAGTCGGCGAGCGCTCAGTACCGCTTCAACGAACACGTGATGACGTACCTGAGCTGGGCGGAAGGCTTCAAGAGCGGTGGCTTCAACCAGCGCTACAACGCCGCGCCGCCGAGCAACGCGCCGATCTCGTTCGGCGCCGAGACCGCGGAGACCTTCGAGCTCGGATTAAAGCTCGATCCCACCGACACGCTGCGCCTGAACGTCGCGGTGTTCACCACGGACTACGACGACATCCAGATGACGTACCGGTTGGGCGTGGTGCCGCTGTTGTTCAACGCGGGTGTGGCTTCGATCGACGGCGCCGAACTCGAACTCGAGTACGTGCCGACGCCGGAGTTCCGCCTGGACGCGAGCCTCGGTTATCTCGACTCGAAGTTCGACGAAATCACTCCGCCGCCGCCGTTCGGCCCGGTGACGCCGACCGCGACGGCCACGCTGAACAGCCGGCTGCCGTTCACGCCGGAATGGCAGGGCCATCTCGGCATGTCCTACGAGTTCCACGTCGCCTCGAACTGGGATCTCACGCCGCGCGTCGACGTGAGTTACACCGACTCGCAGTTCTTCGACGCGGGCAATTCGGTCGAAGTCGCGCAGAACGATGCCGTCACTCTCGTGAATGCCTCGTTCGCGTTGTCGTCGGGCGACGGCAAGTGGCGCTTCGTGCTGAGTGGCAACAACCTCACGGACGAGCTCTACCCGGTGGCGGGCACGTCGTCGCTTACAACTGCGTCCGGCTACGCGGAGATCATCTACGCACGGCCGCGCACGGTTGCGCTCAGCGCGACGTTCAACTTCTGAGGATGTCCATCTGAGAAAGGGATCGGCGCTGCTGGCTCGATCGTGACGGAACGTCCCCCTCGATTCCGACTGCAATCGGGCAGAGGCGGTGGCGCTGTTACTATATGCAGCGAACATGTCGAAGCAGCGACCGATCCCTTGTTTTTTCATGCGCGGCGGCACGTCGCGCGGCCCCTTCTTTCGCGCGGGCGATCTGCCCACCGACCTTCCGACACGCGATCGTGTGCTGCTCGCCGTCATGGGTTCTCCCGATGCGCGGCAGATAGACGGACTCGGCGGCGCGGATCCGCTGACGAGCAAGGTCGGGATCGTCGCGCCCGGCAAGGGTGACGGTGTCGATCTCGAATTCCTGTTCGCGCAGGTGTCGATGCGCGAAGCCCTGGTGGATACCACTCCCAATTGCGGCAACATGCTGGCCGCCGTCGTGCCGTTCGCGATCGAGAGCGGCATGGTTGAGGCGAAGCAGGGCACGACCACACTGCGTGTGCTGACACTCAACACCGGCACGTTGTCCGACATCGAAGTGCAGACGCCCGATGGGCGCATGGAATATTCGGGCACTGCGCGCATCGACGGCGTTCCGGGCACCGCCTCGCCCGTGAACATCAGCTTTCTCGATACCGCGGGTTCGGTGTGCGGTGCGTTGTTCCCGACTGGAAATCTCGTCGACAGCTTCGACGGTATCGAGGTCACGTGCATCGACAACGGCATGCCCGTCGTGATCATGCGCGCAGGGGATCTCGGCGTGACCGGATACGAGTCGCGCGACGAACTCAACAAGAACGCCGCGCTCAAGCAGCGCATCGAGTCGATCCGGCTGCAGGCGGGACCCGCGATGAAACTCGGCGACGTCGCGAAAAAGGTCGTGCCGAAGATGTGCCTGGTCGCGCCGCCGCGTTCCACCGATGGAAGCGGAGGCGGTCACATAACTACCCGCACGTTCATCCCGCACGATTGTCATTCGGCGGTTGGCGTGCTCGGCGCGGTGACTGTCGCGACGGCGGCGGTCACGGCGGGCACGGTCGCCAACAGCGTCGCGCAGGTTCCGCCGGGCGCACGCAAGGCCTTTTCGGTTCAGCATCCCACGGGTGAATTCACCGTCACGCTCACGATGGATGCCGCGAAGCCGGCGGAAGTGGCGAGCGCTTCGCTGCTGCGCACCGCGCGGCTCATCATGCGCGGGGAGGTGATGATTCCCGCGGACACATGGAAAGCAGACACATGATCGGCAAATCCGGAATCGCAATCCGCACCATCAAGCGTGCGCCCGCCGAGGCCGTGGCCGCGCTCGGCCAGTTCGGCGTCGCCACGATCCACGAGGCGATGGGGCGCAAGGGCCTGCTCGCGCCGTACATGCGGCCTATCTATACGGGTGCGCGCGTGTGCGGCACGGCGCTCACGGTCTACGAACATCCCGGCGACAACTGGATGCTGCACGTGGCGGCCGAGCTGCTTCAGGAGGGTGATGTGGTCGTGATGGCGCTGTCCGCGCCCGACGATCACGGCATGTTCGGCGATCTGCTCGCGACCTCGTTCCGCGCGCGCGGCGGCAGGGGTCTCGTCATCGATGCCGGCGTGCGCGACATCGCGGAGCTCGCGGCGATGAATTTTCCCGTCTGGTCGAAGGCCGTGCATGCGAAGGGCACGGTCAAGGCGAACGTGGGCTCGGTCAACGTGCCCGTCGTCTGTGCGGGCGCGGAGGTGAATCCCGGCGACGTCATCGTGGGTGACGACGACGGTGTCGTGGTCGTGCCGGCCGCGAAGGCGATGGAGGTCGCAGCCGCCGCCAAGGCGCGCGAGGACAACGAAACCTCCAAGCGCAAGCGGCTCGCCGCCGGCGAGCTCGGGCTCGACATCTACGACATGCGGGGCAAGCTCGCCGCGGCCGGCCTCAAGTACTACGAATCGGCCGACGACGTGAAGTGAACCCACCGATGGCGCGCGACCCCAACAAATCCTGCCTTCCTCCCGATCCGAATCCGGTCAAGCCGGGCATCGAACTACCGCCGGGCGCCTGCGACGCGCATTGCCACGTGTTCGGTCCGGCCGCCAAGTTTCCGTATGCCGCGGACCGCAGCTACACGCCGCCCGATGCGCCGGTCGAGCACCTGCGCAAGCTGCACGCGCATCTCGGGATCAGCCGCGCGGTGATCGTGCATGCGAGCTGCCACGGCAGCGAAATGGACGTGACGCTCGATGCCATCGCGTCGAGCGGCGGTCTGTATCGCGGCGTGGCGGTGGTCGAGGACTCGGTCACCGACCGCGAGCTCGAACGCCTGCACGCGGGCGGCATCCGCGGCATCCGCTTCAATTTCGTCAAACATCTGGGCGGCGTGCCGGATCTCGCGGTGTTCTACCGGCTGCTGGCGCGCATCAAACCGCTTGGGTGGCACATCGTGCTGCACTTCGACGCCGGCGATCTCCTCGAACAGCGCGAACTGCTCGCACGCATCGACGTGCCGTTCATCATCGATCACATGGGGCGCGTGAAGGCCGCGGATGGTCTCGCACAGGCGCCGTTCCAATCGCTGCTGGCGCTGTTCCGGAGCAATCCGCTCGCGTGGATCAAGATCTGCGGCGCGGAGCGCGTGTCGGTGGGCAAGCGGCCGTTCCGCGACGCGGTGCCGTTCGCGCAGGCGCTGGTCGACATCGATCCGGGCCGGCTGCTGTGGGGCACGGACTGGCCGCATCCGAACATCACGAAGGACATGCCGAACGACGGCGAGCTGGTCGACCTGTTGGGCGAGATCTGCCCGGACCCGGAGGTCCGTGCGCGCATCCTCGTCGACAACCCGACCCGCATGTACTGGAGCTGAGCATGAACACGACCCGGATCGGATTCCTCGGATTCGGTGAAGTCGGTCAGCGGTTCGCGGCGGACCTGCGCGCGCGCGACGGCGCGTGCGAGCTATCTACTTTCGACCTGCTGCTGCACCAGGCCGCGGCCGGCGAGGCCATGCGAAAACACGCCGCCGCGCAGCGCGTCGAGCCGCTCACGGATGCCGCGGGCCTGCCGGAGGCTTGCGATCTCGTCTTCAGTGCGGTGACCGCCGATCAGGCGCTGGTCGCGGCGCGCTCCGTCGCCACGGGCTCGCTCTCCGGCAAATGGGTGGTGGATCTGAATTCCGCATCTCCGGCCGCCAAGATCGAGTGCGCATCGCTCGTCTCGGCCGCGGGGGGGCGATACATCGAAGCCGCGGTGATGACGTCCGTGCCGCCGCACGGCATCCGCGTGCCCATGTTGCTGGGCGGCCCGCATGCGAAGGAGGGCGAAGCCCTGCTGCGTGCGCTCGGCTTTTCGGTGGAGACCGCCTCGCCGGAGTATGGCGTGGCCTCCGCGATCAAGTTGTGCCGCAGCGTCATCATCAAGGGCCTCGAGTCGCTGGTCGTCGAGAGTTTCACGGCCGCGCGTTCGTTCGGCGTCGAAGCCCAGGTGCTCGCGTCGCTCGAGGAGACCTATCCACAATTCGACTGGGAGCAGCAGGGCGACTACCTGTTCTCGCGTGTGATCCAGCACGGCAAGCGCCGCGCGGAGGAGATGCGCGCCAGCGCCCAGATGATCGATGCGTCTGCGGTGCGGGGCACCATGGCCGCGGCCATCGCGGCGCGTCAGGACTCGGTCGCGAAATTGCGCGCGAATGGTGCGTTCGCGGAGCCGCTGGAGCGGCGCGCCTGGCGAGAGCGCGCCGACGAGTACCTCGCGGCCGCGGCGAAAGAGTAGTGAGGCATCCGGACTAACTTCCCGCGTTATGATGGGCTGCTTCGCCGGCATCCGGCCGGCGAAGAGAAGAACCGATCAAAACAATGGGATAAGGAGTTCCAGATGGTCAGGAAAGGAATGAGCGCGGCATTGGTCGCGGCCTGTGTCGTGGGAGCGTCATCGATGGCGCAGGCGCACCAGACGGGGAGTATCGGAGCCGAGAAATCGGAGTTCGATCTCCGGGGTGTGTTCCTGGGATCGCTTTACGAGGTGATATTCGGCGGTCCGAAAGGTCCGACGCCGCCGCCGAAGTTCGATGGTTCGGAGCCGGTGACGAATCCGGGCAACGAAGGGCCGGATCCGCCGACAGGTTGATACGAATTCACAGAAGGCAGAGTCGGGAAGGGCCGCGGGGAGTAGATTCCCGCGGTCCCTTCTCCTCGAGGAAAATTGATGATCATCGATTGTCACGGTCACTACACCACGGCCCCCGAGCCGCTCACCGCGTGGCGCAAGCAGCAGACCGAAGCGCTGAAGACGCCGACGCTCGCGCCCGCGAAAGGCGGCATCGCGATCAGCGACGACCAGATCCGCGATTCGCTCGAGAACGCGCAATTGAAGTTGCAGCGTTCGCGCGGCACGGACGTGACGATTTTCTCGCCGCGCGCGAGCGCGATGGGACACCACCTCGGCGCCGAGACGACCAGCAAACACTGGACCGAACACTGCAACGAGCTCATCCACCGCGTCTGCACGCTGTATCCGGAGAACTTCGTCGGCGTGTGCCAGCTACCGCAGTCGCCGGGCGCGGATCCGCGCGGCGTGATTCCCGAGCTCGTGCGCTGCGTCGAGGAGTTCGGATTCGTCGGTTGCAATCTGAATCCCGATCCGTCGGGCGGGAAGTTCTCCGAGCCGCCGCTGACCGACAAGTGGTGGTACCCGCTGTACGAGAAGCTGTGCGAACTCGACGTGCCGGCGATGATCCACGTTAGCCAGGCGTGCAACCCGGCATTCCATACGACGGGTTCTTACTACCTGTCGGCGGACACGGTCGCGTTCATGCAGCTCATGATGTCGGACCTGTTCAAGGATTTTCCGAATTTGCGCTTCATCATTCCGCACGGCGGCGGCGCGGTGCCGTTCCACTGGGGCCGCTTCCGCGGCATCGCGCAGGATCAGAAACGCCCGCCGCTGCCCGAGCTCATGCGCGACAACGTGTTCTTCGATACCTGCGTATACCACCAGCCGGGCATCGACCTGCTGCTCAAGGTCGTGCCGATCGACAACATCCTGTTCGCGTCCGAAATGGTCGGCGCCGTGCGCGGCATCGATCCGGAGACGGGACACTATTACGACGACACGAAGCGTTACATCGACGGTTCGTCGCTCTCCGCCGCGGACAAGCAGAAGATTTTCGAAGGCAACATCCGCCGCGTATTCCCAAGAATGAGCCCATGTTGACCCGCAAACTCGGTCCTTACGAGGTCACCGCGGTCGGGTTCGGGTGCATGAACCTGTCGCACGCCTACGGTCCGCCGCAGCCGCGCGACATCGCCGAGCGCGTGCTGCGCCGCGCGCTCGATCTCGGCATCACGCATTTCGATACCGCAGCGCTCTATGGCTTCGGCGTCAACGAGGCGCTGGTTGGTGACGTGCTCGCGAATCGTCCGTCGAATGTGATCGTCGCGAGCAAGTGCGGACTGTTCGGTCGCGACGGCGAGCGCGCGATGGACGGCCGCCCCGAAGCCATTCGCGAAATCTGCGAACAGTCGCTGCGCAGCCTGCGCACGGAGTGCATCGACCTGTATTACCTGCATCGCTGGGACCAGCGGATCCCCATCGAGGAGTCCATCGGCGCGATGGCCGGGCTGGTGCGGGAGGGCAAGATTCGCGCGATCGGGATTTCGGAAGTGTCGGCCGCGACGTTGCGGCGCGCGCATGCGGTCCACCCCATCGCCGCGCTGCAATCGGAGTACTCGCTGTGGACGCGTAATCCGGAGATAGCGACGCTGGCCGCGTGCCGCGAGCTCGGCATCAGTTTCGTCGCATTCAGCCCACTGGGGCGAGGGTTTCTCGCAGGAAAACAGCGCTCGCCCGCCGATTTTGGCGAAGGCGACCTGCGGCGCGGCATGCCACGCTTTCAGAACCCGAACTTCGAGGAAAACCTGCGGCTCCTTCCGGCGATCGGGGCCATCGCCGCCGAAGTTGGAGTCACGAGCGCGCAACTTGCCCTGGCCTGGATTCTCAACCGGGACGCCGGTGCGCTGATCATTCCGGGCACGACCCGCGAGGAGCACCTGGTCGAGAACTTTGCTGCGGGGGGCGTCCGTCTGACCGCCGCAACGATCGAAAAGCTCGATGCACTCATGGCGCCGGGAAAGGTCGCGGGAGCTCGTTATCCGCCTGCGACGCAGGTCGAAAATGACACCGAAGAATTTGGTCAAAGGGCTTGAATCGTATAGGCTTGTCGCCCTATGCCGACCCCCACCCCGAGTGATGCCGCGCGTAGCGATGCGCGCAAGACCGTCCGCGTTGTCATGCAGGAATACCTGCGCCGCGATTCCTTCCTTCCCGTGCTGCGTTTGTTAGCCGATCTCGCTTTCCTGGGAGCGTGCATCGCCGGCGCGTGCTACTTCGATGCCTGGTGGGCCAAGGCCCTCATGGTCATCCCGGGATCGATCGCGATCGCGCGCCTGTTCGTGATCGGGCACGATGCCTGCCACGGTAGTTATACGAAGTACGACTGGCTCAACAAGGTGATCGGCCGCATCGCCTTCCTGCCGTCGCTCACGCCGTTCTCGCTCTGGGATGTCGGCCACAACGTGGCGCATCACGGCTTCACGAACCTCAAGGGCCGCGACCAGGTCTGGGTGCCGATGTCGGCCGAGGAGTGGGCGAACGCCTCGAAGGCCCGCCGCGTCATGGAGCGAATCTACCGCTCGGGCTTCGGCCAGGGGCTCTATTACCTCATCGAGATGTGGTGGAAGAAGCTGATCCTGCCGACCAAGAAACACGTCGGCGTGCGCCGCGCGATCTTCTGGTGGGACAACGTGCTGGTGCTGGGCGTCGGCGCCATCTGGATCACGGCGCTCGTGCTCTGGGCCATCTACGACAATCATTCGATCACCTGGACGCTGCTCGGCGGCTTCGTGCTGCCATTCCTCGCGTTCAACTGCATCATGGGTTTCGTGATCTACGTGCAGCACACGCATCCGGAAGTCGCGTGGTTCGACAAACGCGACGAGTGGCAGAAGCGCCTGGGCTTCATCACCACCACCGTGAACGTGGTCGTCCCGAAGCGCATGGGCCAGATCCTGCACGACATTCTCGAGCACGGCGCGCATCACGTGAACACGGGTGTGCCGCTGTATCGCCTGCGCGAGGCGCAGACCGCGCTGAAGAACGCCGTGCCGCAGCTCGCGCGCGTGTACGTGCTGACGTGGCGACGTTACTGGGCGACGGTTCGCGCCTGCAAGATCTACGATTACGCGAACCACCGCTGGCTGGATTTCAAGGGCCGCGTCACCGCGGCGCCGGTCTTCCCGGACTCCGCCCTGGCGTCCTGATCGGGAGAATATTCGGGGACAGATTTATTTATCGACGATGATTCACATCGTCGATAAATAAATCTGTCCCCGATTTCGTCCCCGATTTTCCTTCTCTAACTTTCGTGGGCGAGCTTCGCGATGAGCTCGCGCAGCCACGCGTGCGCGGGATCCGTCTCGTGCCGCTTGTGCCACAGCAGCACTTCCTGCGTGCGCGGCACCTCGAACGGCAGCGGCAGGATGCGGATCGGCAACGCCTTCGAGTAGAGCTGCGCCACGCGCTCGGGCATCGTCGCGGCGAGCGTCGATCCGACCAGCGCCAGCGGCAGTTGCAGCAGGCTCGGCAGCGTCATGTGCACCTTGATTTCGATGTTGAGCAGGTTGCGCACGAGCTGGTCCGCGCTGCCCGTGTAACCGCCCGGACGGCCAAACAGGTGCCGCAGCCCCGTGTACTGCTCGACCGTGAGCGACTCACCGACGACCGGATGATCCTCGCTCACGACACACACCCACCTGACCGGGCGCAGCGGCGTCGTGCGGATGCTGTCCGGGTACGCGCGCAGATCGAACAACTGCAGGTTTTCGAGACACAGGCACAGGTCCGCTTCGCCGTATTCGAGCCGTGAGAGCGCGGTCGGCGAAATCATCTCGATGTGCAGGTCGAGCTCCGGCGCCTCGGTAGCTAGCGTGCGCAGCAGCGAAGGCAGCACTCCCGGCACCGCTTCCTCGGACATGATCACGGTGAATTCGCGTCGCGCGGTCTTCGGGTCGAAGACCGGCTGCGTGCCGAGCATCACCTGGATGCGCAGCAGCGCCTCGCGCACGGGCTCGACCAGCGCGATGCCGCGCGGCGTGAGTTCCATTTCGCGGCCCACGCGCACCAGCAGCGGATCGTTGAAGTACTCGCGTAGTTTGTGGAGCGCCGCGCTCATCGCGGGTTGTGAGACGAACACACGTTCCGCCGCGCGCGTGACGTTCCGTTCACGCAGCAGCGCATCGAGCGCAACGAGAAGGTTCAAATCGAAGCGGTTGAGTTGCATGCGCGTGAATCATAACGGACAACTACCGCTCCCCAAGGGATTTCCCGGTCAGTCGATCCCCCATGCGGCGTGGGTGGAGTCACCCTTGACCGAAAGGTTTTTGATCGGCGCAAGGGGGGAGGTGTGGCGATGATGCATCGACGCCGCGAGCTCCCATACAGCTGCCATATCAACCGGCTCAGGGGATTTCGCAATGAACCAGCCCATTGGCGTTGAAAAAAACCTCGTACAACCGCCCTCCGTATTCACACGTAGTTTGCTCTCGGTCGCGATCGCGGCGGCCTGCGGGCTCGATATCGCCCCGGCGGCGGCCCAGGGTGCGCAGCAGCAAGAGACAGCGGGTCTGGATGAAATCGTGGTCACCGCGCGCTTCAAGGAAGAGAGACTGCAGGAGACGCCGATCGCGATCACCGCGGTCACCGCCGAGGAGCTGCAGTCGCGCGGATTCCAGAACGCCTTCGAAGTCGCGTACACGGTTCCGAACGCGAGCCTGCGCCCGGCGCAGGCGGCCTTCGGCGCCTCGATGAGCGCCTACATCCGCGGCATCGGTCAATACGATTTCCTGCCCGAGTTCGAACCCGGCGTGGCTATCTACTTCGACGACGTGTTGCACCCGGTCACGTTCGCATCGAGCGTCGACCTGATGGACCTCGAGCGTGTCGAAGTGCTGCGCGGTCCGCAGGGCACGCTGTTCGGCCGCGGCTCGATCGGCGGCGCCATCCGCTACATCAGCAAGGCGCCGCAGGGCGACGACACCGGCTCGATCTCCGTGACGTACGGCGACTTCAACCGCATCGACGTGCGCGCCAGTTACGACTTCAAACTGTCGGACACCGTGTTCGCGCGCGTGGCCGGTGTTGCGAAGAAGCGCGACGGCTACCAGACCGTCTACGACTTCGCCTGCCGTCACCCGCTGCTCGCCGGTTACGGCGACGGCCTCGCGGCCGATGGCGCCGACGCGGACACGCTGCCGGACGCCGTCGCGCCCGGAAGCGCGGCAGACAATGCTTTCGCGATTCCGACGCGTACGCGCAATCGCGCCGGCAACTGCAAGGTCGGCACGCAGGGCGGCCAGGACGTGACCGGCGCACGCGCGGCGATCCGTTTCGCGCCGAGCGACAACTTCGATCTCACTTTCACGGGCGAATACATCAACGACACGTCCGAGGCGCGCGCCGATACGCTGGTGCACATCGGCCGCATCCCGACCACTTCCACGTCGCCATTCGCCGGGCAGTTGCCCGTACCGTTCAACTTCTGGAGCAACGCCCAGGTGGCGCGCACCGGCGTGCCTTTCGACGAGCGATTCGTGCCCGAGGACATCTACACGAGTTACGCGACGTACCAGGACCCGGTGACGGGTTTCACCACGAATCCGCAGACCTCGTTCGAACAATCCGCGTTCAGCGCGAAGGCCAACATCCGCTTCTCCGAGAACTCGCTGCTCGAGTTGATCGGGTCGTATTCCAAGTTCGACGGCGCCTTCGCCACCGACACGGACCAGTCGCCGTACAGCCTGCAACTCGTGGATGGCATCCAGGACGTTGAAGCCAGGACCCTGGAAGCGCGCTTCTCGAGCACCGCCGGCGAGATGCTCGACTGGACGATCGGCGCGTTCTGGTACCAGGGCGAGTTCACGAATTCGCAGCAGGTTTCGATCCCGGCCTTCGTCCCGAATGCGCTGCTGGTGAATGGCCAGAACACCACGGAGTCGGAGAACCTGTCCGCCTTCGCGCATACCGTCTGGCGTCTGGGCGACAAGGTGTCGCTGAGCGCCGGCGTACGTTATTCGACCGACCAGAAGGACGAGGACTTCGACAACTCCATCGTCGTGACGACACTCGACACCGACGAGAGTCACGTCGACTGGAAAGCCGGCATCGACTTCAAGCTCACGGGCGGAATGATGGTCTATGCGTCCGCGGCCACGAGTTACCGGCCACAGGCCTTCAATCCGCGGCCGTTCCAGCCGACGCAATTCGTGCCGGTCGATGGAGAAGAGGCGACGTCGTACGAAATCGGCTTCAAGAGCGACTTCGCGGACAACCGCGTGCGCCTGAACCTCGCCGCGTTCTACGTCGACTACAACCAGCGCATCCTGCCGGTCGGCGGCACCGAGTGCACCTTGCTCCCGGGCGGGCCGCCGTACGTCTACAACACGATCCCGCCGGCGACCGGTACGCCGATCTTCGACACCCAGGGCAACCCATGCGTGGCCACCGTTTCGCGCACTTACTACCAGAACATTCCTGCGACGATCCAGGGCGCGGAGGTCGAGGTGCAGTTCGCGCCCATCGACGGAATGATGATCAGCGCGCAGTACGGTTACACCGATTTCTCGGGCGACGAGTGGGACAACCCCGGGGTGCTGGGCAATCCGAACGTCACGGAGATCCAGAACGACAATCCGATCTACGTGCCGACCGACAACTGGAGCACCTCGTTCTCCTACCGCTTCAACATCGGCGACATCGGTTCGATCACGCCGCGCTTCGACTACTACGGGCAGACGAAGATCTGCACGCAGATCCGCACCAACGTGTCGGTCACCCTGATCGACACGAGCGTGGAGGATCAATGCGCGCAGTCGTACGAGCTGCTGAACGCGCGCATCGAGTGGGCCAGTCCCGAGGACAACTGGCGCATGGCCATCGGCGCGACCAACCTGACCGACGAGGAGTACTTCCTCAACAAGTTCGATCTGACCGCTTTCGGTCAGCCGTCACTGGAAGGTCAACCGGGTGCGCCGCGCGAGTGGTACATCCAGTTCACGCGAAACTTCAACTAAGGGCCAGGGCAACGAGGCGAGAATGGGGCGCGGCTGGAAACAGCCGCGCCCAAGTTTTTACGGCGGGAGCGAAGCATGCAGGACGTCGAAGGCAAAGTTGCGTTCGTGACTGGCGGCGCGAGCGGCATCGGTCTCGGCATCGCGAAGGCGATGGTGGCAGCCGGCATGAAAGTCGTGATCGCCGACGTGCGCGACGATCATTTGAAGGATGCGAAGGCCTGGTTCGTGGCGCAAAAGCTCGGCCGCCGGGTGCGCACGATCAAGCTCGACGTCACCAATAGAAAGGCATACGCGCGCGCCGCCGACAAGGCGGAGAACGCGTTCGGCAAGATCCACGTGCTCGTCAACAACGCCGGCCTCGGATTGTTAGGGACGATCGAGAAGACGCGATTCGACGACTGGGACTGGGGCCTCGACGTGATGATCGGCGGCGTCGTCAACGGCCTCCTCACGATCCTGCCGCGCATCCGCGCGCACGGCGAGGGCGGCCACGTCGTGAATACCTCGTCGATGGCCGCGATCGTCCCGATCCCGAACTGTTCCATCTACATCACGGCGAAGTCCGCGATGGTGGGGCTCTCCGAATGCCTCGCGGGCGAGCTCGCGCCCGCCAACATCGGCGTGTCGGCGTTCTGCCCGGGCCCCGTGCAGTCGAACATCCGCGAGCTCGGCAAGCTGCGCCCGGAGAAGTACAAGAAAGACACCGGGCTCGAGGAGTTCGAGAAGAATCTCGCGCAGCGCCCGACGAGCGATCTGTGGATGGACCCGCTGGAATGCGGCCAGCGCGTGGTGCGCGGCATCCAGCGCAACGACCTCTACATCTTCACGCATCCGGAATTCAAGGCTGGCGCCCGGGAACGCTGCGAGAAGATACTCGCATCGTTCCCGGACGAGCCGATCAACGAGCCTCGCGCCGAGGCGATCAGGTTCCTGTTGTCGAATCCGATCTTCAAGTGAGGCGCGCTACAGCCCCTGGATCGGGAACGGAATGCTGTATGTGAGCCTGTCGACGTGGGCGTAGGAATTCCCAGCCACCTGGCCACCGAACCACACGAACCCGATATCCGGCTGAGATCGCGTGATGCGCATCTCGACGACGTAGTCGCAATTGGTCGAGCCGGGACCCCCGGTGCAGTTCTTCACTTCGATCACTTCGCCGCAGGTGGGTACGTGCCCGTTGAGCGTGGGCACGCCCACGAGCCTCGGCGGCGGCAATACGCCGGTTTGCAACGCGAACACGCCGCCGACCTGCCGGCACTTGCGCAATACGTTGCCGTCGACGTCCATCGCCCAGAGTTCCACCGGATCCTGCGACGCTTCGCCGCGCATCGTCGTGAGGATCTTCACCGAGCTGGCGGTAGTGTTGAAGTAAACGCCGAAGACCTTGAAGTTCGAGCACCCATTTCCCGCCAGGCATGCACCTGCCTGGATCATTCCATCCCAGTGAGTCGACGTGCCCGTCAACAACGAGTACGTTCCGAACACCCGAGTCCCCGTCGGTGACCAGTTTCCACCCGCAATCGAGTAGACGCCGGCGAACGAAAAGTCGTCATACGTGGCATTGGGGCGGACGCTGTAGAGCTTTGCCCCGAACGGCACGTCGGTCATATTTCCAGTGTGATCGTCGGGATCGATGGTGATGGTCAGTGCTTGCGCCGCGCCGGCGATCAGCACCGCGGCCCACGCCGCACAGAGTCGTTGCGTTACAGTTTTCATACAAATTCCTTCGATGATGGGTCTCCCGACAAAGAAGACGGAAAACTCCGGCGTGGTAGCTCGTCGCCGTAACGCGACTGTCGATCGCATCGGACTTGCGCGGCGAAGTCGCGCTGGCCACTATCGCGGCCAATGAACCAGACCAACTTTGGCCGGGCGCGCCTGCTGCTCGGCGCCATGCTGCTGACGACATTGATTGCGTGCGGGGGAGGTGACGGCGGCTCGTTCAACCCTCCGCCTCCGGGTCCTTCGCCCGGTCCGCAACCCGGACCGCCGGTCAGCGGGCCGGCATGGCCACAGTTCAGCCGCGACGCGCAGCACACGGCCGTGAGCGCCATCGCGACGCCGCCGCTCAATCGCATCATCTGGCAGACCTCGGTCGATCTTCAGCAGACGCTCGTCAACGGGCAGTACCTGCTCACTCACTATGGTTCGCCGATCATTTCGTCGAACAACACGGTGCTCGTGCCGGTGAAGACCACGACGCAGGGCGCGTTTCGCATCGAGGCGCGCAGTGGCGTGAACGGCGGGCTGATCTGGAGCGCCGAGAGCGATTACATCGTGCCTCCGCACAACTGGTTTCCGAGCTACAACCTGACCCTGACCCCGACCGGGCGGATGTACGCGCCGGGGGCCGGCGGCAAGCTGTTCTATCGCGACAATGTCGACTCGGCGAACGGCTCGCTTCAAACCGTCGTGTTCTACGGCGCGAACGTTTACGCGGGCGCACAGGCGGAGTTGAACAACACCGTGAGGATCAGCACGCCGATCACGGTGGACGCGGACGGCAATGCATGGTTCGGCTTCTTCGTGACGGCCGCGAACTCCGCGGGCCTGACCAGCGGTGTGGCGCGTGTCTCGGCCAATGGCAGCGGCACCTGGCAGCCCGTCGGCACGCTTGCGAATGATCCCGCCATGGATCGGGTCGCGATGAACAGCGCGCCGGCGTTGTCGAACGACGGCGGGACGCTGTACGTGGCCGTGAGCAATTCCGCGGGGCGGGGCTATCTGCTCGCGCTCGACAGCGCGACGCTCGCGCGAACGGGACGTGTATCGCTCGTGGATCCGAACCTCGGTACTCAGGCGCTGATCTCGGCGAACGCTACCTCGTCGCCGGTGGTCGGTCCCGACGGCGACGTGTACTTCGGCGTGCTCGAGGCAACCCTGCCGTCGCACAACAACCGCGGCTGGCTGCTGCATTTCAATTCGACGCTCACGCAGACGAAGATCCCGGGTTCGTTCGGCTGGGACAACACGCCGACCATCGTGCCGGCCACTGCCGTGCCGTCCTATACCGGCACCTCGACCTATCTACTGGCGACGAAGTACAACAACTACGGCGGCTCGGGCACCGGCAACGGCCAGAACCGCATGGCGATCCTGGATCCGTTCGCCGAGCTTCCCGACCCGATCTCCGGCCGCCAGGTGATGGCGGAGGTGATGACCATCCTCGGACCCACCCCCGACGCCAACTATGCGGGCGGCGTACGGGAGTGGTGCGTCAACACGGCGGCTTTCGATCCGGCGACGCGCTCGATGCTGGTCAACAACGAGGACGGTTACCTGTACCGCTGGGATCTCTCGACAAACACGCTGTCGCAGCGCATCCGCTTCAACAACGGGCTCGGACAGTCGTATACGCCGACCGCGATCGGCGCGGACGGGACTATCTATTCGATCAACGCGGGCGTTTTGTTCGCGGTCGGGCAGTAACGCGGGAGCGTTCAGGCCCGGGCTTTCACGGCGGGTATGAGGGGATGACGATACGCGCTCCGGGAGTCTGTGCCGGCTTGCTGATCGCGGCGAACGTCTTCGCCGCGACGCCCATCGACAACGCGGCGCTCGACAACGAGAAGGATGGTCGCAACTGGCCGGCATACGGCCGCACGTTCAGCGAGTCTCACTACAGCCCGCTCACGCAGATCAACCGCGAGACCGTGCCGCGCCTGAGGCTCGCCTGGACGCTCGATCTCGACGTCACGAACAACCTGTCCACGCCGCTCGCGGTGGATGGCGTCATCTACGTGGCGTCAGGCTACAGCTTCGTGCACGCAGTCGATGCGAAGACGGGAAAACTCCTGTGGCGCTACGACCCCGAGGTCGCCAAAGCCGCGGGCGCCAAGCTGCGCACCGGCTGGGGAGTTCGCGGACTGGCCTTCTGGAAGGGGCGCCTGTTCGTCGGCACGCATGACGGCCGCCTGATCGCGATCGACGCGAAAACCGGCAAGCCGGTCTGGACGGTGCAGACGATCGATGCCAACGACGGATCGTTCATCTCCGGCCCGCCGCGCGTGTTCAACGACAAGGTGATCATCGGCTTCGGCGGCGGCGACTTCGGAGCGGTGCGCGGCTACGTCACCGCGTACGACACGGCCACGGGCAAACAGGTCTGGCGTTGGTGGACCGTGCCGGGCGATCCGTCGAAAGGCTTCGAGAACGAGGCCATGGAGATGGCCGCGAAGACGTGGACAGGAGAATGGTGGAAGCACGGTGGCGGCGGCACCGTGTGGAATGCGATGACTTACGACCCCGAGTTCAATCGCATCTATCTGGGCATCGGCAATGGCGGTCCCTGGAACTGGAAGATTCGCAGCCCCGGCGGCGGCGACAACCTGTTCCTGTGTTCGGTGGTCGCGCTCGACGCCGACACGGGCGAATACGTCTGGCACTACCAGACGACCCCGGGCGATTCGTGGGGCTACGACTCCGCGATGGACATGACGCTTGCGACGCTGAACATCGGCGGGAGTCCGCGCAAGGTGCTGCTGCACGCGCCGAAGAACGGATTCTTCTACGTCATCGATCGCGCCGACGGCAAACTCGTCTCGGCCGGGAAGTTAGGCAAGATCGCCTGGGCCGAACGCGTCGACCTCGCCACGGGCAAGCCGATTGTCGCGCCCGGCGCGCGTTACGAGAACGGCCCGGTGACGCTTTGGCCGGGTTTCCAGGGCGTGCACAACCTCTATCCACAGTCGTTCAGTCCGCGGACCGGTCTCGTCTACGTGCCGACGATCGAGATGCAGGCGACGTTCGGCGGTGACGTCGATCCGAAGAAATGGAATCCCTTGCCGGCCTCGATCCAGTACACGGGCTTTCCCACCGCCGACGGCGACCCGCCCGCGGACGGTGGCAAGAGTTTTCTCGTCGCATGGGATCCCGGGAAGCAGCGCGCGGTGTGGCGGCAGCCGACGCCGGGTCCGCACAATGGCGGCACGCTCGCGACGGCGGGCGACCTCGTGTTCCAGGGGCAGGCCGACGGCTATATCAATGCTTATGACGCCGAGGGTGGGCGCAAGCTCTGGTCGTTCTACGCGGCCACGGCCGCGCTCGGTACGCCGATCACGTTCGCGGTCGGCAAGACGCAATACGTCGCGATCCTGACCGGTCCGCTGCACGGCGCGGCCGGCGGGTTCGGCTCGATGGCCGCGCGCTTCGGCTGGGACTCGCGCCTGCATCCGCGCCGCCTGCTCGCGTTCGTGCTGGACGGCGCGGCCAATCTACCGCCGACGCCGCCGCCGACGTTCGCGCAGCCGCTCGACGGACCCGAGGTCAACGTCGATCCCGCGCTCGCGCAGGAAGGCATCCAGCAATGGACGCGCTGCCAGCTTTGTCACGGGCCGGGCGCGGTCGCGGGTGGAACCGCGCCCGACCTGCGCGCCTCGCTGCTCGTGCTCGACAACACCCGCTTCAGGACCGTCGTCAGGACCGGCATCGAAGAGCGGGGCATGCCGAAGTTCGCCGAGCTCACCGATCGCGAGCTCGAGGCCCTGCAGCACTACATCCGATACCGCGCGCGGCTCGCGACGCGTCCCGATGGTGTCGCCCCGGCGGCCGCCACCGCGCCCGCCGCGGAACCGGACGAGGCCGAGGAGCCCGCCGAAGAAAAGCGGCCACCCGGATCGCTCGAATCGACCGGCACGCCCCCACCGCCACAATGAATGCCCGCGGGTCGGTGCCGGGTGAGAAATCGGGGAGTTAGTGCGTAGTTTGGGCGGCCTGTCTCGCTAACTCCGCGATTTCTCACCCGGCACCGACCAGGATCATTGCGCGCATAGTCGAGAACGGGACGGGATCCCGTCGAGACACACGGGATCCAGCCGCACCACCATCCGCGGCATGAGCACGCAACTGGCGGGGGCAGTAGTTCGGCTGCGGGAGATGATCCTGAACGGCCGGCTCGCGCCCGGACAACGCGTGGCCGAGGCGCCTCTCGCGGACATGTTGGGAGTCTCGCGCACCCCGGTGCGCCAGGCGCTGCCGCTGCTCGCGCAGGAAGGCCTACTGGTCATGAACGAAACCCGCGGCTACGTGGTGCGGGCGTTCACGCCGGCCGAGATCTCGGATGCCATCGACGTGCGTGGCGCGCTCGAGGCGCTCGCGGGACGGCGCATCGCGGAACGCGGGATAAGCAAGGCGCTGTCGCGCGATCTGCGTCGCTGTCTCGAAGACGGCGATCTTCTGCTCGCCAAGCGGCGCATCGAAAAGGACGACGGCGCCGACTACGCCGAGATGAACGCGCGCTTCCATCGCCTCATCCTGGAAGCGGCGGACAGCGCAATACTCGTCGCCGCTCTCGAACGGAACAATCACGTGCCGTTCGCGGGGCCACAGGCCCTGGCTTTCGACGGCACCCAACTCGATCGCATGTACGACCATCTTCACTACGCGCATCGACAGCACCACGCCATCGTGGGTGCGTTGGAGTCCGGCCAGACCGGACGCGTCGAGGCGTTACTGCGAGAGCACGCCCATGGCGTGAAAGAAAGTCTCAATCTGGTCGGATTTCACCTGGCCTCATCGGAGGCCGTCCGGAGATTCGCGCTGGTCCGCTGATAACTAACTTCGTTTGGGGGAGAACGATGATGAAGAAGGGCTCATGGAAAAAGAAATCCTTGCTGCCGCTGGCATTGCTGGGCGCCGGAACGGCCCAGGCGCAAACTGCCACGCCGGCCGAAGGTGATCTCGAAGAAGTAGTCGTCACGGCGCAGTTCCGCGCACAGAACCTCCAGGAAACTCCGCTCGCGATCACCGCCGTCAGCGGCGACATGCTCGAGCGGCGCAGCCAGACGGACATCGCCGAGGTCGCCCGGCAGGCGCCGAACGTCACGCTCGCGGCGCAGAACCAGGAATATGCCTCGGGACTCATCGCCTACATCCGGGGCATCGGCCAGAACGATCCCAACTTCGCCGTCGAGCCCGGCGTCGGCATCTACGTGGACGACGTCTATCTTCCGACGCTGACCGGTTCCCTGCTCGATCTCATGGACGTCGAGCGCGTGGAGATCCTGCGCGGCCCACAGGGCACTCTCGCGGGACGCAACTCGATCGGCGGCGCGATCAAGATGTATTCGGTCCGCCCGCAGGGCGACGACACCGGATCGTTCCAGGTCACGTACGGTTCCTTCGATCGGCTCGACCTGCGCGGCATCTGGGACGTGAAGCTCAGCGACACGTGGTCGATGCGCGTGTCGGGCGTGAGCAAGAACGAGACCGGCTACATCAAGCGTCTCGATTACAACCTGACGCACCCGGGCACCAACGTGCCGACTCAGGCGCGCGGCCTGAGCCCGGTGATCGGTCGCGACGGTGGTGTCGCGATCGCGGCCGGCAAGGTCGCGCTGCGCTGGCAGCCGAGCGATGCGGTGGACATCAATCTCGCGGCGGACTACACGCGCGAGCGCAACGATCCGGGTGTCGCGACGCTGCTCTATGCGAACGCGGCCGGCCTGATCAACAACGAGCCTGCTCGCGCCTGGCTCAGCGGCACGGACGGCGCCGCGATCCCATACAACTGCCAGTTCGTGCCCTACGGCCCCAACAGCTGCGACACGATCCAGGGCTACGACCGCCGCTACATCACGTACGGCACTTTCGCCGATCTGTATCCCGGCGATCCGCAGATGCCCTACAAGCCGCTGGCGCTCGATCCGCACCGCGACATGGATAACTGGGGTCTCGCGCTCACGATGGAATTCAAGCTGAGCGAGGCGTTCTCGCTGACCTCGATCACGTCGTATCGCGATTACACGACGGACTGGTCGTACGACGTCGACGGCGCGCCGCTGACTTCCAACCTGCTGAACCAGACGCAGACCAACGAGCAGATCAGCCAGGAGCTGCGCCTGAACGGCACGGTGGGGATCCTCGACTTCACGGTCGGCGCGTTCTACTTCGATACGGACGGCTTCTACACCGGCCGCATCGACATCCCGTACGGTGGCCTCGACTTCATCCACGGCCCCGACCCGACGCCGTCGAGGAACGAGGCGCTGTTCGCCACCGGTACGGTGAACTTCACGGACGATTTCCACCTGACGGCGGGCATTCGTTACTCGCGCGACAAGAAGGATTACGAGTACAACCGCCACAACCCGGACTACTCGGACATCCAGGGCCCCTGCAATTTCTTCCTCGGTGCGCCCACCGCGGGTCCGACGGGCATCGGCAACCAGCCTAACTGCCTGCTGTTCGGCATCAACGGTACGACCGCGACGTTCAAGAACAACCAGACCGACTGGCGCGTGGCGCTCGACTACTCGTTCACGGACGACGTGATGGTGTACGCCCAGGCCGCGACGGGTTATCGCGCGGGTGGCTTCAATGCCCGCCCGTACTTCCCGAGCCAGGCGACGCCCCACGTTCCGGAGACGATCACGTCGTATGAGCTGGGCATCAAGTCCGATCTGTTCGACGACAAACTGCGACTGAACCTCGCGGGCTTCTACTTCGACTACGAAGACATCGTGCTGCTCGCGACCTTCTGCGCGGATCTGCCCCCGGGGCAGCAGGTCCCTTGCCTGCGTCCGACCAACGTCGGTTCGGCCGAGGTGAAAGGCGTCGAACTCGAAGCGTATTTCTACCCGACGTCGAATTTCAGCATCGACGCCTCGTTCAGCCTGCTCGATTTCCAGTACACGGACATCGAGGAGACCGCGGGCACCGGCGTGGGAATCGACGACATCACGCCGTACACGCCCGAAAAGAAGGCGAGCCTCGGCGTTCAGTACGACCTCAAGAACATCTGGGGCGGCGAGATGCACTTCCGCGCGGATGCGTCCTACCAGTCGGAGATCTTCACCGAAGCCGGCAATGTTCGCGCACTGGAAGTGTCGAGCACCAATGCGCGCGCGGCGCCGTTCAGCCAGGCGGGCGGCGGCGGTCCGATCCCGGTGCTCGTGGCCGATAACCACATCGATTCGTACACGCTGGCCAACGCGCGTGTCTGGTGGGAGTCCGAGGACACGGGCTGGGGCTTCGCTCTCGAGGTGCTGAACCTGTTCGACAAGTACTACCTCCAGACGAAGGTGAACGATGCCTACTCGGTAGGCCACGTCTATGGTTCGCCGGGCAAGCCGCGCACCTGGGCCGTGACGGTGAAGAAGAACTTCAATTGATCGGGATCGAACGGAAGGCGGGAGCGGCATTCATGTCGCTCCCGCCTTTCCTTTTAGTCGACCGTGTCTGACTGACAGGGGCATCCGGCGGCAGCACCATTTCCCGCGTACTCGCGCGATACCCGGCAAATGGAGGCTGCATGAACGCGAACCTTCAGGACACCAGTCTCGAGCACAACAAGACCATCACGAACGTCATCTACGCGCTGTACGCGTGCTCGCTGGTCGTCGGCGTGACGTTCTTCGTCGCGATCGTGCTCAACTACGTGAAACGCGATGATGTGATGGGCTCGTTTTTGGAGAGCCACTTCCGCTGGCAGATCCGCACGTTCTGGTTCACGTGCCTGTGGGCGATCGTCGGACTCATCACGATGCCGATCCTCATCGGCTTCGCCATCTGGTTTGCGCAGTTCGTCTGGTACGTCTATCGCATCGCCAAGGGCTGGATGCGCCTCAACGAAGACAAGCCGATGTACGTCGTTCAGCGCGCCGCGGCCGCCTGAGTGGCGGACACCCAGGCGCCGTGGATCTGGTTGAAGATCCGGAACGGCAAACGCACGGTCGCGATGGGGCCTTCGGCGAGCCTCTGAGCATCGAGGATCAGCAGTTCGCTGCGCCCCTCGGAGATCCGCTGCGAAACGCCGACGAGGTAGCCGTCGCCCTCGGGCGCGCGATCCGAACGCGGCACGAAGCAGCATTCCTGCAGAAACACGTCGGCGCCGCCGAACCACGACTGCGTCGTGCGCGTCACGTGTTCGAAGCGAGTCCAGGTATTGAGCGGCCGGCCCATGGGCCCCGCGAGCCGCGGATCGAAGGGCTGGTTAATGTCGACGCAGGGCATGAATCCGACGGTGTAGGGCACCGTGTGATAACGATCGTCCTGCCGCGACAACACACCGGTGTGTGGGAACAGCACTTCCATCTCGTAGCCCGGCCGGCTCGCATGCGCGAGGTCGACGGACAGGCGCGTGATGCGTCCCTGCGCGGCCGCGAGGTCGAATGGGCTGCCGTCCTTGTTGGGGAAGAACGGAAACTGGTTCTTCGTGCCCATGTCCATGTCGACGTACACGCGATCGCCGTCGCTGAAGCAGCCCATCGTATGCGTGGCGCAGCGTTCGGGTCCCTTGAACCAGCGCAGGTCCTTGCCGTCGCCGCCGCGGCGCATGACGCCGAGCCACGTGGGCAGCTTGGAGTCCCACGAGAAGTGCACGCGGCCGGCCTTCATCGCCGGCACGTCGGTGACCATCGGCACGATGAGGAACGCGACGTGGCGCTGCGTCACGGCGAAGTCGTGGATCATCCCGACGTAGGGAACCTTGATCCAAGTTTCATCGGTGAGGTTGCCGTTGCGATCGATCGTGATGACAGCGACGTCATCCGTGTTCTCGCCGCGCGCCTCGTAACCGAATGCGAGTAGTTCGCCGGTTTCCGGGTCGACCTTCGGGTGCGCGGTGAAGGTGAGGCTCGTGAGCTTGCCGCCGAAGGTGTGGTAGTCGTCCGTGGTCTCGAGCGTGTCGGGGTCCATGGCGACCGGCGGACTGTCTTCCTTGAGTGCAAACAGTTTGCCGTGATGGAAGATCACCGCGGTATTCGCGGTGCCGCGGCTGAGTCCACGTACGCGCGGATCGTCCGTGTACGGATTGCGGTACGTGCCCATCAGCGCCTCGCGCGCCGCGGCCTGCGCCTTGTAGCGCTGCGTACGCACGAACCGGCTCCGGTAATCGACGTGGCCGTTCTTGAAGCGGAACATGCCGACGTGACCTTCGCCGTCGAACGGGATGTTGGGCAGCTTCGGCGGGTACTGGAACTCCGGGCCGACGCGGTAGAACGTGCCGGCGAGATCCGTGGGTAGTTGGCCCACGACCTCGCAGTCGGCAAGGTCGATCTCGGCGCGAATGGGCGGGAAGGGCCCGCGGAACATCGGGTCCTTCGAGAAGTCGGGAGCGGAGGTGTCCGTCATCGGCTGGTCTCAGGCATGAAGTGCGCGCGCCCGCTCGTACGCCTCTCCGTAGGCGCGCAATCCCGTCCAGAACACCCACGCCGCGAGCGGACCGAGTACACCGTGCATCAGGGCCAGCGCGTATCGCAGGTCGTTGGGGTCTCCGAATACGTAGGTAGTCAGGAACCCTATGAAGATAGGGCCGAGCGCCTGTCCGATCGTGAACATGAACAGGAAGGTCGCGGTGATCTTCGCGCGCATGTCGTTGGGCGCGATGGCCTGGAACGCGGCGTTTTGCGGTCCCGTGCCGATCGCGATCACGCAGGTATTGAGCGAGGCCAGCGCAAGCGCCACCCAGGGGCTGGGTACGAGCGCGAACAACGTGGCGAAGGGAATGTGCGCGAGCGACGCCCACACGACCACGCGCTGATTGGCATCCGGAATGCCGCGCTTGTTCATGCGTTCGGCCAGCCATCCACCGAACAGCAGTGCCGCGGGCGCGAGTATCAGCAGCACCCATCCCTGGTAAACACCGAAATCTCCCGGTCCCCAGCCATGCGTTCGTTGATAGAACGCGGGCATGAAGATCGTGTTGCCGCCCGTCGCAATGCAGTTGAGCAACAGTCCGATGTACATCGGCGCGAACGCGCGGCGGTTTTCGCTCAGGTAACCGAGAACCTGCCGGTAGTCGAGCGCAGCCTTGATCGTGGGTTGCGAAGTGCGATCCGCGAGCTGGCCGCGGCGCGAAGCCTCGAGCACGGTGAACAACACCAGCATGCCGAGTACCAGGTCCGGCACGCTGAGGATGACGAACACGACCTGCCACGATCGCATGGTGCCCAGCAACGGCAACGTGTATTCGGGCGTCGCGAGCGAGCGGATCAGGTGGCCGCCGAGGATATAGGCGAGACCCAGTGCGAGCATGAACCCGATGTTCATCGCCGCCATTGCTTTCGGCAGCTTCGCGGGTGGGAAGGTGTCCGCCAGGAGCGAGAACGTCGCCGGGCCGTTACCCGCGCCGCCGATTCCGCCTAACAACCGCACGAACAGCAGCGCCGCGGCGCCGGTGACCAGGGCCGTACCGAGATTGCTGAGTCCGAGGATGACGAGGCCGAGCCCGATGATCAGTCGTCGGCTGTGGATGTCGGCCAGCGGGCCCACCAGCAAACTGGCGATCGCCAGGATGAACGGGCTCGCGCTGCCGAATATCAGCGCGACCTGCAGATCCGTGAGTTTCAGATCTAGCCGGATCGGCTCGACGATCAGCGACACCACGAACAGGGTGCCGAACAACGTGAAGACGGTGAGTCCGAAAACGATCACCGAGTACCACGCGCGGCCCGCGGACGGCCAGGGCGCGGAACCCGACGCAGCGGTGGAAGCGATCGTGGGCGCGACGTGAGCTTCTGCCATGGATTCCATCCCCCACGAGCATCGTAACCAGAACCGTCGGTCACGAGTGTGCGCTCGCAATCGAGTTTTAGTTCGCGAATGCCACACATCCACACAAGCGATTTTTATCGGCGCGATGCCACCGCTAACGTGCGCACCCATTCACGAATGCCGCGACGCGGCCGAGGGAAGTGGATGGGCGCGGCCACGAACACGGTGAGGAATGTGACGGAAACCATGTCGCGCGCGCAGCGCCTGAGTGAGTTCGTCGCCACCGGGTCCACCGAGGTCACGACGCACGACGAAAAGTTTCTGGAAGAATTCGCTTCGCTGCTGCCGCCGGACTACACCGTTTATGTCGCGCACACGCCGAAGGCCGGGCTCGAGGACGTCGTGCGTGTGGCGCTGCGGCTCAGGTCGCTCGGACTGCGTCCTTCGCCGCACATCGTCGCGCGGCGCGTGACCGACATCGCGCGGTTGCGCACTGCGCTCGCGACGCTCGCCGGAGCTGGCGTCGACCAGGTGCTCATGATCGCCGGCGATCGCGCCGTACCGGACGGCCCGTTTTCGAGCACGCTGAAGTTGCTCGAATCGGGGGTCGCGCAGGAAGCCGGAATCATGCGGATCGGCGTCGCCGGCCATCCCGAGGGGCATCCCTCCGTTTCGGAAGCGGTGCTGTTCGATACTTTGGTGCGCAAGCAGGCCTTCGCCGAGCGAAACGGCATCCGGATGCACATTGCGACCCAGTTCGGGTTCGATACCGGGACCCTGGGCCGTTGGGAACGGGAGCTCAAATCCGCCGGGGTCCGGCTGCCGATACACGCCGGTGTGGCAGGTCCGACACCGCTCACCAAGCTCATGAAGTACGCCCTCCAGTGCGGAGTGGGGGCTTCCCTGAAGGCCGTCACCGGAAATTCCTTATCTGCCAGCAGGTTACCTCACCTCGTGACGAAGGCCGACGAAATGCTCGTGGGGGTGTACGCGGCCAAGCATCTCAATCCCGATTCGCGTATCTTTGCGCCCCATTTCTTCGCGTTCGGCGGCATTCTGGAGACCGCTCGCTGGTTACGCGCAGTCATCGAGGGCTCCTTCGAGCTGGACGCAGCCGGAAGGGGGTTTTCCATAACGAACTGAGATTTGCATGCCGGGTAAAGAGAAGAGTGCGCTCATCTGCGGGTCGGTGGCCTACGACACCATCATGGTCTTCCCCGACCGGTTCCGCACCCACATCCTCCCGGACAAATTGCACATGCTCAATGTGGCCTTCCTCGTGCCGCAGATGCGGCGTGAGTTCGGCGGCTGCGCGGGCAATATCGCGTACAACCTCGGATTGCTCGGCGAACGCGGCTACCCGATGGGTGGCGTCGGCTCCGACTTCGGACCGTACAGCGAGTGGATGAAGAAGGTCGGGATGTCCGAGAAGTATCTCGTGACGATCCCGGAAGAACATTGCGCGCAGGCCTTCATCACCACGGACCTCGACGACAACCAGATCACCGCGTTCCATCCGGGCGCGATGAACCATTCGTGGAAGATCGAGGTTCCCGCGAATGACGATATAACCATTGGTGTTATCGCCCCGGACAGCCGCGAGGGCATGCTTCAACACGCAGAGCAGTTCAAGGCGGCCAACATTCCATTCATCTTCGACCCGGGCCAGGCGATGCCGCTGTTCTCGGGCGACGACTTCCGTCGCTTCATCACGATGGCCGACTGGCTCGCGGTGAACGACTACGAGTGGCACCTGTTGCAGGAGCGCACGGGCTGGTCGGCGGCGGACTGCGTCAAACACGTGAAGGCCCTGATCATCACGCGCGGCGGCGAGGGCTCGGTCATCCACGCGAACGGCAATGTGCATCACATCCCGTGCGCGAAGGCGGGCGAGGTCGTGGACCCGACGGGTTGCGGCGACGCGTACCGCGCCGGGCTCATCCACGGCATCCTGCGCGGGCTCGATTGGGAAACCACCGGGCGCATCGCATCGCTCATGGGCGCTTTCAAGATCGCCGTGCGCGGCACGCAGAATCACACGTTCACCCGCGCGGAGTTCGCGCAGGCGTATGCGGAGGCTTTCGGTGAGCCTCTGCGGGCGGCAAGCTGAATACAGAGGTAGAGAGGATCGTATGTCGAACAGTTTTCTTTTCACGTCGGAGTCGGTTTCGGAAGGACATCCGGACAAGGTCTCGGACCAGATTTCCGATGCGGTGCTCGACGCCATCCTGGCGCAGGACAAATACTCGCGCGTTGCCGCGGAGACGCTGTGCAACACCGGCCTGGTCGTGATGGCGGGCGAGATCACCACGAATGCCGTGGTGGATTTCCAGCAGGTCGCGCGCGACACGATCAAGAACATCGGTTACGACAACACCGACTACGGCATCGACTACAAGGGTTGCGCCGTGCTCGTGGCCTATGACAAGCAGTCGCCCGACATCGCGCAGGGCGTGGACGAAGGCAAGGGCCTGAATCTCGAACAGGGCGCCGGCGACCAGGGACTGATGTTCGGTTACGCGTGCACCGAGACCGAGGGTCTCATGCCGTTGCCTATCTACCTCTCGCACCGCCTCGTCGAGAAGCAGGCGCAGCTGCG
>JAEYUC010000033.1 GCA_023433705.1 Pseudomonadota bacterium | reverse complement strand
GCCATACCCGTCAGGAACACCACCAGCTTCTTCATGATTCCTCCGTTCACGGTGTGAAGGAGAAACGCGCAGGATCGCGCCAAACCGGCTCAGGATTCCGGCGACTCCAGCGAGGCGAGCTCGCGCCGCAGCCAGGCGCGCGCCATGGCCCACTCGCGCTTGACGCTGGCGAGGGAGATGCCGGTGACGCTGGCCGTCTCCTCGAGGGTGAGACCACCGAAATACCGCAGCTCGACGATCCGGCCCTGCGGCGCATCGATCTGCTGCAGCCGGGTCAATGCCGCGTCGATGGCGAGCACGTCCACGCGATCGTCATCCAGGGAATCCAGCGCCTGCACGGCCTCGACCTCGAACGCCGCCTGCGTGTCGTGCAGGCTCACCTTCTTCGCGCCATCGCCGCGGCGTTGCGCGCCGCGCTGCCGCGCATGATCCACGAGCACGCGCCGCATGATCTGCGCGGCCAGCGACAGGAATTGCTCGCGGTTCTGCCATTCGAGCACGCGCTGGCCGGCGAGCCGGATGAACGCTTCGTTCACGAGCGCCGTACCCTGCAGCGTGTGATCGCCGCGCTCGCGCGCCATCTGCCGGCGCGCCAGGCGGCGCACGTCGTCGTAAACCAGCGGCCAGAGCGCCTCGAGCGCGCCGGCCTCGCCATCGGCCCAGCGTTGCAGGAGACGGGTGACTTCGCCGGGGGATTGTTCCGGGGGGTGGTTATCGACGTCCACGCGCCATTGTGGCGCGCGCCTCCGTCGCGTCAATGACGCAGGTCTTAAGTCACACCACAACCCGCATCGCTCACCGGGGACAACGTGTATTCCTCCTTACCTTCGGCCGTTTGGACACCCATCGGGGTCTTTACGCTGCCCGGACCGTGGGCCGAGATGCTCACGGCGACCTCGTCGCGGAAGTTCACGCGGTATTCGCCGTGTCCGAAGACTTCGAAGCCGCTCATCTTCCCCGAGTAGCTATACCGGCCACCGGCGGCGGATTCCGGTTCGAACCTCACGGTGACGCCGCTGCCTTCGATGAAGAATTGCTCGCCCAGGTCGCAGGCGACACCCGTGCCGTGGAACTCATCCGCGCCGCCTTCCACGCGGTACGAAGCGCCGTTCGTATCGAACGCGAGCTCGGCGTTCGCGATGCCGCGCTTCGAGCGGGCTTCGAACTTGATGGTCGCCCGCTTCTTGCGCTCGCCCGGCGCGACATACGTGAAGCTCGCATCGGCGCGCACCTTGGTCGACGCCGGATCGAGCGAGGAGTCGCCGGTGAGATCCGCGCGCACCGTGCCGCCGACACTCGAGCCATCCACCTTGCTGCGCGGCTGCGCCACGATGCTGAAAGAGGTATCCGGCTTCACGCCGTTACGCCCGGCGGGCGTCGTCGGAGTCTCGAGTTTGACGCAACCGCCCTTCTCCCACACGTCGCGCGTGAGATCCGATGCTCCGATCGCCACGAGCTGCAGGATGGACGCGAGTGAATTGGCGGTGGCAACATCGGCGTCGGTCGCCTGCGAACTCGTGCGGTTCACGCGGCTGTAGTTGGCCCCGTCCGCGCGCGTCGAAATCCCCTGGCTCAGGTCGACGAAGGTCCCGGCGCCGCCGCCGAAGGCTGCGGCTTCCACGCGCTGCTCGACGTCCATCGCCTCCATGTTCGCGTCGTCGTCCACGTAACGCGTCACGTGCACGTCGATCTTCGTGTTCGCGCCCTTCGCGCCCCGCGAAAGCGACGACGTCGAGGACATCTCGACCTCGATCTTGCCGGACGGGTCCGGGCAGTAGTTGACCTTGAGCTTGTTCAGCATCTTCACGTTCATGCCGTCGACCGTGACCTCATTGCTCGAGGTGTATTCGAGACCCTCGGCCGCGACGCTCACTTCGACGCGATTCGGGCCCTCCCCGGTGCTGCGCGAGCCGGGCTCCTGCGCGGCGAGGCCGTCGAAGTTCAGCGAGACCAGCGTGAATTCCATGGAGGCCATCGCCACCGCCGAGATGCCGCTGGGCCCCATGTCGTCCGCCACGTTCAGCCATGAATAGTCGGTCTGCATGGCGCGCGAATAGACCTCGTTCATCAATGCGCGCAGCGCCGCATCGGCCGCCATAGGACTTCCGAGCTCGTCCTCGACGCCGCTGAACGTGAGCAGGCGCCGCTGGAAAGCGAATTCGACCTTGCCGATGTCACGCAGCACCGCCTCGCGGTTCTTCTGCAAACCGTCGCTGAACGCGATGGACTTGGTGACCCATTCAACCTTGCCCTGGGACGCCGGCGCCTGAGCAGCAGGTTCGCCTGGAGTGGTACGCCCGCAGGACCACGTCATCACCGCCGCCATCGCGACCAGCGCCAGGCGGCCAAACAACTTTTTTCTTTCCATGACGGACCAACGCGCAATCCGCGGTCATTCCGGCTCAGGATCGTGAGCTGGTTTCGCGTTTTTCCACGCGTCTCTGAGACCAGGAGGACATACCCATGCGAAAGCCATTCGTTTCCGGACTCATCGGGCTGCTTCCCCTGGGCGCGATGGCCCAGCAGATGGACATGGAAGCCATGACGAAATGGGGCGCCGCGGACGTCGTGCGGTATCACATGGAGGAAGCCTACGGCGGTGCGGTCTATCTCAAGTCGAAGACCATCTATCCCGTGGTGGAGGTCGCGCAATCCTGCACCGCGAGCCGCAAGGCGGTGCCCGCGAAAGTGACCGAGGAAACCGAGGACTTCGGCATCCCCTCGCCCATCATGTTCGGAATGCCGCTGCCGCAATCCGACGACCTGGCCGTCACGCCGGACAAGAAGTCGTTTATCGTAAAAAAAGCCGGCTGGACCTGGACCCTGACGCCGAGCATCGCCCGCTAGCTTCTCCCGGGTTTTCCGTGCCAGGCACCGTCTTACTTGAGCTGGTTTCCCTGATTTTCGCGCGTTGACTCCCAAGCCGGTGTGCACCGGCGATCCGACAAGAAAAGGGTGGGAGTCATGCGTTCTCGAATCGCGGTCGTGGTTTGTTTGTTGGCGCTGGCCGGTTGTGGTGGTGGTGGTGGCAGCGACAGCTCGACGCCGCCGCCGCAGGGCCCGTCGAATCCTCCGGTAGTTCCACCCCCGCCTCCGCCTCCACCCGTCATCGGCGCGGAAGGCGGGACGATCACGGAAACCACCGGCGCATCCCTCGTTTTCCCTGCCGGTGCGCTGGATGTCGACACCACGTTCCGGATCGCGACCGACTCGACGGGGGCGCCCGAGTTCCCCGCCCATCTCACGCCCGCGGGCAACACTTATGTGATCACACCACACGGCGGCAACTTCGAGCGGCCGGTCGAAGTGAGCATCCCGGTTCCCGCGATTTCGCTGCTGAGCACACAGGAGTTCAAGCTTGCGAAGGCGGATCCCGGCGGCGAGTGGCAAGTCCTCGATGACACCCGCCTCGTCGATGGCAAGCTCAGGGCAAGCGTCCACGGCTTCTCGTATTTCAGGGCCGTTGCCGTGACCTATCTACTCCCGATTGCGCAGGCTGAGCCCTATCGGCGCGAAGTTTCGTTCGATTGCGAAGACCAGAATTGCCATGCATTGGTCGGACCCGCGACCGTCACGATGACCGTCGTTGGCACGGGCACGCAGTTGCCCCAGCCTTGCGTCGAGGGTCGTCTGGATATCACCCGGCGGGATACGGCCGTCGCCGGATCCTTGGACGAAACCATCACCATGCCGCTGTCGGGCGGTTCCATCACTCGCACGATTCCGGTTCCCGACATCGGACTGTATGCGTTCTACGTGACCCTCATGTGCAACCGGGCCGCCGGCTCTCCCGATTTCGAGTTCTTCGGTTCCGACCGGCACGACGTCATCTGGGAAAGCCTGCCGCAGGAATATCCGTCCCTGGCCATGCGCGGGATGCCCACCCAGGTCGACGTCGTCGAAGGCGCTGAAGCAAGTATCGAAGCCATTCTCGCGGGCGGAGCGTTGCGTCGGTCTCCTCACCTCCGACCCACAGCCACTGACCACGCGACGGTCGATTGGCTGCGCAGCTCGGACGAAGGCCGGTCGTGGCGCGTCGTCGCGCGTTCCTTCCAGCACGAAGCCAATACCCGGCCGTTCGGGACCGGCCTGGAATGGACACCCTGGAGCGTCAGTCACCGGTTCATCGCGACTTCCGCCGATCAGGGCGCGCTGATGCGCGTCAATGCCTGCTACGCGCCGCCTTCACCCACCGTCCCGCCGCCCTGCGTAGCGAGCTCCACCACTCGAATCCATGTCGTACAGCAGAGCGCGCTGCCGGCGATCGTCGATGCGCCTCGCTCGGTACTGATCCGGAGCGCCGAGACGGCCAGCTTCTCGGTCACGGCTTCGGGAATACCTGCGCCGACATTGCAATGGCAGACCCGCCCCGCCAACTCGACCGGTGAGTGGATCAACGTGAGTGATGGCGCCGGCGCGACGTCTCCTAACTACACGACGTCCCCGCGCCTGCCTTCCCACAACGGCGAGCAATACCGCGTGGTGGCGACGAATGCGCTGGGCAGCGCGGCGAGCCTGCCCGTCATTCTCTCCGTCAGCGACATCGACGTCGCGCCGAGCATCACGACCCATCCCGCCTCGCTGAGCGTCGCCAACGGCAACGATGCCGTGTTCGCGGTGGTCGCGCATGGCACGGAGGCGCTGAGCTACCAGTGGCGCTTCAACGGCGCGAACATCGCCGGCGCCAACAGTGCCGTGCTCCGAATCTATGGCGCGACGGGCGCTAACGCCGGCAGTTACAGCGTTGTCGTCAGC
>JAEYUC010000005.1 GCA_023433705.1 Pseudomonadota bacterium | reverse complement strand
GCGATTTCTCACCCGGCACCTGCCGTCTACGCGGTCTTGAGGAATTGTTCGTGGGTGGGGAGGTGCTCGACCATGCCGGCGATCGCGGCCTTGGCGTTGCGCAGGGTCTGCTGGATCTGCCCGTAGTCGAGGTTTTCGACGCGCGGGCAATGCGCGTGCGGGCGGATGCCCATGCCTTCGAACACGGACTGCCAGCTCGAGGCGCGGAACAGTTCGTCCACGCCCTCGCGCATCGCGCCGTGCGCGCGGAACAGTTCGATGCGTTCGCGCAGGCTCTCGGGCAGCGGAATGTTCCGGCACCACTGCCAGAACGGCGTGTCATCGCGCTGCGTGGCCTGGTAGTGCAGCACGATGAAGTCGCGCACTTCCTCGAAGTCCGCGGTCATGCGCCGGTTGTATTCGCGGATCAGCGCCGGATCGCAATCCTTGTCCGGGAAGTAGCGCAGCAGGAAATCCATGCCGCGCGCGATCAGGTGGATGGACGTCGCCTCGAGCGGCTCGATGAATCCCGACGCGAGACCCAGCGACACGCAGTTGTGCTTCCAGAACTGGCGCCGGTGTCCCGTGTTGTACGGAATGAATCGCGGCTCCTCGATCGCCGCGCTGTCGAGCGAACGCAGCAGCGTCGCGCGCGCGGCCGCGTCGCTCGCGAAGCGGCTCGAATACACGTAACCCTGGCCCATGCGCCTCTGCAGCGGGATGCGCCAGCTCCAGCCCGCCGGCTGCGCCGTCGCGCGCGTGTACGGCACGAGCTGACCCTTGTTCTCGGTCTTGACCACCACCGCGCGGTCGCACGGCAGGTAGTTTGACCAATCGACGTGCTCGACGCCGAGCGTCTTGCCGATCAGCAGGCTGCGGAAGCCCGTGCAGTCGACGAAGAAGTCGGCCTGGATCTCGCGGCCGTCCGCGAGCGTCACGCCCGAGATGAATCCGTCGTCGCGCTGGCGCACGTCGACGACCTTGCCCTCGGTGCGCGTGAGGCCGCGCTCCTCGGAGTACTTGCGCAAGTACTTCGCGACGAGCAATGCGTCGACGTGCAGCGCGTAGTTAGCCCCGCCGATCGGCGTGTTGCGCGCCTTCGCCGGGTGGAAGAACCGCCCGTGCTCCGCCATGACGTTGCACGGCGAGAAGTCCTGCAGGTTCGAGGTGTCGCCCTGCGCGCGCGCCTTGAGCCAGCACTGGTAGAAGTCGTGGTTGCCGATCGGCTTGCCGATCACACCGAACGGGTGGAAATACGAATCGCTGCGCTCGCGCCAGCCGACGAACTTGATGCCGAGCTTGTAGGTGCCGTCGACCGCGCGGATGAAATCCTGCTCGTCGATGCCGAGCCGCTGGATCAGGCCCACGAACGGCGGCACGGTCGATTCGCCGACGCCGATCGTGCCGAGCTCGTCCGACTCG
The DNA here is from genome assembly GCA_023433705.1 of Pseudomonadota bacterium. GTDB lineage: Bacteria > Pseudomonadota > Gammaproteobacteria > Steroidobacterales > Steroidobacteraceae > CADEED01. Next base: position 25,243 of record JAEYUC010000005.1, on the reverse strand, counting down.
ACCAGCTCGATCTCGCACAGCTCGCGCTTGAGGTGATGGCACAACATCGAGGCCGCCAGCCAGCCCGACGTGCCGCCACCGACGATCAGTATTTTCTTGAGCGGCTGCATCACCAGTTCCGATTCTCCACCATCACGCCCGGGGTTTCCTGGACGTGGGCCGTATTGTAGTTCCAATACGCCGAACTGCTCGCCTGGATGGCCCGGCGCAGCAGGTCTATGGCCTTATGTCGCGGGAAACTCACCCGCCAGGCCAACGCCAGGCTGCGTTTGGGGACCGGGTCCGCGAACGGCCGGGTGGTCAGGAGGTTGGGCGCATAGAGGGGCGCCTCGGCCGCGGTCTGCGGAAGGATGGTCACCCCCAGCCGCGAGGCCACCATGTGCCTGAGGGTTTCGAGCGTGGCGCCCTGCGTGAAGGTGCGCACCGCGGCGCCCTCGGCGCGCTGGGGATTCAGGTGCGGGAAGGCCGCGAGGATCTGCTCGCGCATGGCATCGCCCTCGCCCAGCAGCAGCAGTTCGGAGGGCGCCAGGTCCTGCGCGCCGATGGCGGCCTTGCTGGCCAGCCGGTGATCGGCCGGCATGAGCACCATGAAAGGCTCGTCGAACAGCGGCTGAGTCACGACGTCCGCCTCGACGAACGGCTGCGTGATCAGGATCGCGTCGAGATCGCCGTTGCGCAGCTTGGTCGCGAGCTCGGAGATCGAGCCCTCCTCGACGTACAGCGACAACTTGTTAGTCGTCTCCTGCAGCAGCGGGATGAACTGCGGCAGCAGGTACGGGCCGATCGTCGGCAACGTGCCGAGCGCGATGGGGCCTTCGAGCTGGTCCTTGTCGGCGTCCGCGACGTCCTTGATCGCGGCCGCCTGCTCGAGCACGCGCCCCGCCATCTCGACGATCTTGCGGCCGAGCGGTGTCGGCAGGATCTTCTGCTTGCCGCGTTCGAACAGGACACCGAGTTCTTCCTCGAGTTTCTTCACCGCGATGGACAGGGTCGGCTGGCTCACGTGGCAGCGCTCGGCCGCGCGGCCGAAGTGCTGCTCTTGCGCCAGCGCGACGATGTAACGGAGCTCGGTCAGGGTCATGGCCGGACATCTTCACTCGCCGCGCCGCGCCAGTCCAACAATCGGGCGCAAATCGCGGGAAAGGCCGATTGCCCGGCCTGCGACCGGGGCTTCATCATCCGCATCTCAAGGTTCGGCTTTTGGAAATTCAGGGTATCGATATGGTCATCAAGCTACGTCAAGTTCTGGCCGCCACCGTCGCGCTGGCGATGCTCGGGCCGGTCTCCTCCGCGCAGCCCCAGGACAAGTACCGGGTCAAGGAGGAGCAGGCCCGCACGGGCACGCTGTTCATCCAGCACGGCGTCACCAAGGCGCCGATCGACGTCAACCGCGACTATTACGAGCTGTCGCCGGAGGACAAGGCGATCGTGCACGGCTGGTACGAATACATCGCGCCGGGCGACGAGCCGCCGTTCCCCGTCAACGGGCTCGCGCCTATCTACAAGGCGATCAACAAGGGACGCAACATCGCGCCCGGCCACGGCGAGTTGTTCCTCGCGGTCACGGTGGGACCGGACGGCAAGGCGAAGAAGGTAGAGGTCTACAAGTCGCCCGGGCAGGACATCACGAGGTACATCTCCGAGGTCATGCTCCTGACGAAGTACAAGCCGGCGATCTGCGAAGGGAAGAAGTGCGAGATGCAGTTTCCGCTGTCGCTGTCGTTCACGCAGCTCCAGTAGGAGCCGCGCAAACTAGTTAGACGGCCTGGCGTCCTTGAACTCGTAGGTAGTCGAATTGCGCATGTCGTCGACGGTGCCGTCGGGGTTGTAGGCAACCTGCGTGCGCGTGATCTCCACGCGGTCCCCGAGGTATCGGTAAACGACCAGTCCGACAACCTTGTTGCCCTCGTACATGTACTCGCGCGAGGGCTTGCGGTAGCCGAGGCTGTTGGGGTCGTTGTCGATCTCCTGGATGACCCTTCCCTCGGGGCCGGCAACGAACTCGATCAGGCCGTTGTCGGGCGAGACCCGCAGGGTTGCCAGCCGCGGATCCGCGGGCGCGGGATTCCGCGTGGCATCCACCTCCGAACGTGAAGTCGGCTTCGGCGTCGACGATGCCGGGCCCGCCGCGCTGGCCTGCTCGTCCTGCGCGGCCCCATCCGGCGCCCGGTCACCCGGAGCCATCATGAAATAGATCCCGACGCCGAAAGCCGCGGCAATGACGATCGTTGCGATGGTCGACTTCTTCACGGCGAAACGAAGCTCAGGTTATCGATCCATGCCGTGTCGGCGCCTTGCGAATAATACGAATCCTTTTCGTATCGCCATTCGATTTCGTGAACCCCGTGCGTCAGGGACGTCTCGTAATCATCCCACGCGCCCGAGCCGATCGAGAGACGTGTCACGCCGTCGACCCGCACGATGAGCCGGTCGCAGCAGCCCTGGGCATCGACCCGCGCCCAGAAGCGCAACGTACCCGCCGCGAAGTAGCCGCGGAAGCGGATCGTGCTCGATTGCGATTCTCCGATCGCACCGGCCCTCAGGGCATACCCACCCTCGACCGGAACGGTCGTATCGCGCGCCCATGGAGCCGTGCTGCTCGCCGGCGTGGTCCATGCCGCCGACAGTGGATCGCTCTCGAACCCCTGGCTGTAGTTAGTCAGCGGCTGCGGCAGTCCGGAGGCATCGTTCGGGTCGCCGCCGTGCAACACCTCGTCGAGGTCGGTGTACCCGTCGTTGTCGCTGTCCGTATCCCAAGGATCGGTGCCATGCGTGATGACCTCGGCGTAATCGTCGAGGCCCTCGCCATCGCTGTCCGCGCTCGCGGGGTTGGTGGCGTGAGTCACGAGTTCCTGGTAGTCGTCGAGTCCATCGCCGTCTGTGTCCGGGAGCGTCGGATTCGAATTGCCTTGATACTCCGCGGCGTTGTCCACCCCGTCGGAATCGAGATCGCCCGCCGCATCGCCGGCGTTGGAATCGCTCAACCCATAAAGCTGCTCCCACCAGCGCGGCAGTGAATCCCCGTCCTGGTCATAGAACGGCAGGCGCAGGAACGTCGTGGTGCCGTTCAACACGTGCAGGAGGTAGGCCTCGGACGTTCCGAACAGGACGCGAAGCGGTTGCCCGGTGTACTGGTAATACGTCAGCACGGCCCGGGTGTCGGCACGGCGGATCTCGACGCGATCCGTGGTGTCGACGTCCACGAGAAGGTTGTCGATCCATTGCGCATCGGCGATCTGTTTGCCGAGCGAGCCCGACTGCGTGAGCCCGCTTCTCGCGTAGAAATCGCCGCTGCCGAGCAGGATCTGCCCGCCGTCCGGCGACACGCGGATGGGCGGCATGATGTTGTACGTGCCGTGGTACGGCGATTCCCCGGCCGTGCCGATCAGGCCGGTCACCTGGTCGATGACCTGGTAATGCAGGTCGTTCGGACTCTGCCCGTCGCGGAAGAAGTACACGCGCGAGGAAGCCGGATCCCAGGCGAATTCGCGCGAGTAGTAGTTCCAATCCCGCTGGGCCGTGATGGTGCCGGAAACGTCGATGACGTAGTGATTTGCCCACGCGCTGGCGCCGCCCTCGGCCAGGATGTAGTCGCCGACGTCGCCCAGGCCACCCACCGCGCCCACGAGATTCACGAAGTCCGTTTCGGCCCCGGCGCCCAGGGTCGTGTCGATGTAACGGACCGCGCCGGACTCGTAGCCGAGGTACAGCCGGTCGTGGGACCCGGAGAACAGCATCGTCGTGGGAGAAATGGTCGTGTAGCCCAGATCTATCCCCACGACGTACGGGTTCAGGTATTGGCCCGTCGCCATCGACCAGCGATACACACGCTGGTTGGCGCTGCTGAGCAGGTAGACGACGTCGCCGTTGACGGCCACCTGGTCCGGTATGTAGTCAGGGAGCGTGGCGCCGTAGTTGCAGGTGACGCCATCGCCGTGTGCGAGAAGCCAGCAGGCGTCATCGTTCGGATAGGAATCCAGCGACAAGCCCGTGGTGCTGTCGGCCTGTGATCGCCCGGGATTCCACGCATCCGGATACCCGTCCTCGTCGGTGTCGACGGAGGCCGCGACATCGAGCGGAAAGGCGTCCGAGGTATTCGCGACACCGTCGCCGTCGGTGTCGTTGCTGGGAATGTAGTCGTGGAACTCGACGTTCCCACCGTCGTTCACGAGCACGACCATCGCGGTGTCCGAGCCCACGAGGCGCAGCGCCTGGCCGGTGAACGTCCGCTGCTCGAGCGTCTGGAGGCTCGTCGCGTCCCGATGCCGCAGGACCGTCTGGTTGCCGCTGGTCGTGAGCACGGCGAGCGAGCCGTCCGCGAACCAGCGACCGTCGCTGATCTGTCCACCGAGCGAGCCCGCCCACGTCAGGCCACCCTGGTTGTAGATGTCGCCGCTGCCGACCAGCACGAATTGACCATTGCTCGATACGCGGATCGGCGGCGAAATCGAGGTGGTCCCATGGTAGGGAGCCTGGCCCGTCGAGGTGACCTGCCCGCTGACCTGGTCGACGACTTCGTAAGTGAGCATCCACCCCGATGTGAGGAAGTACACGCGCGACGAGTTCGCGTCCCACGCGTAATCCGGCGAGCCGTAGTTCCACCCCGCCTGGTCCGTGATGACGCCGGCGGAATCGATGATGTAGTTAGTTCCCCAATAGCCGCTGGCGTCCTTCGCGTAGAGGTGGTTTCCGGCCTCGCCGAGACCGCCGACCGCCGCCGCGAGATTCACGAACGGCACTTCGGCGCCCGTCCCCGCATTGGTGTCGATGTAGCGGATGGCTCCCGTGCCATAGCCAAGATACAGCCGGTCCTGCGCGCTCGAATGGATCATCCGGTTCGGCGGGACGGTCGAGAAGCCCTGGTTGATTCCCACGACGTACGGATTGAGGTACTGGCCCGTGGCGATCGATCGGCGGTACACGCGCCGATTGGCGCTGCTGAGCAGATAGATGACGCCGTCGTGTTCCGCGACCTGGTCGGGAATGTAGTCGGGGATCGTGGCGCCGTAGTCGCAGTTGACTCCGTCTCCGTGCCCCGGCAACCAGCAGGCCGAATCGTTCGGATATGAGTCGAGCGTCAGTCCCGTGGTGCTGTCCGCCTGGCTGCGGCCCGGGTTCCACGCATCGGGGTACCCGTCGAGATCGGTGTCGACCGAGGCGGCAACGTCCAGCGGGAACGCGTCCGCCGTGTTGGCGACGCCGTCGCCGTCACTGTCGTCGCTCGGCACGTAGTCGTGGAACCGCACGGTACCGCCGTCGATCACGAGCACGACCATCGCCGTATCCGAGCCCACGACGCGCAGCGCCTGGCCCGTGAAGCTGCGCTGTTCGAGCACGGTGCCATTCGACGCGCCGAGTCGGCGCAATGTCGTCTGATTGCTCGCGGTCGTGAGCGCGGCGAGAGAGCCGTTCGCGAACCAGCGCGCGTCGGTCACCGGACCACCCAACGAACCGGACCAGTTCAACCCGTTCTGCCCATAGAGGTCGCCGCTGCCGAGCAGCACCAGCTGGCCGTCCGGCGAAACCCGCAATGGCGGCGCGATCACGTAGTCTCCGTGGTAAGGCGTTTCGCCTTCGGCCGTGATCTGCCCCGTGACCTGGTCGATCACCTCGTAGTGCAGGTCGTTAGGACTCTGACTGTCGCGGAAGAAATAGACGCGCGAGGTATTCGGGTCCCAGGCGTATTCGCGCGAGTAGTAGTTCCAGTCGAGCTGATGGGTCACCACGCCCGCGGCGTTGAAGATGTAATGCGTGCCCCACGCGCCGCTCCCGTCCTGCGCGAGCACGTAGTTGCCGACGCTCGCGAGGCCGCCCACGGCCATCGCCGTGTTGGAGAACGCCACCTCGGTCGGCTGGCCCGAACCCACGTCGACGTAGCGAATCGCGCCCGTGGCGTAACCCAGGTAGAGGCGGCCGTGCGCGCTCGAGAACGCCATCTCGGTCGGCCCGATCGTGCCGAAGCCCTGGTTTATTCCGACGACATAGGGATTGAGATACCGGCTCTCGGTGATCGACCACCGGTACACGCGCCGGTTGGCGCTGCTCAGTAGATAGACAACGTCGCCGTTGCTCTCGACCTGGTCCGGGATGTAGTCCGGAATGGTCGCGCCGTAGTCACAGAGGCCACCGCTGCCATGCGCGGGCAGCCAGCAGGCCGAATCGAGCGGGAACTCGTCGAGCTCGAGACCTGTCGTGCTGTCCGCCTGGCTCCGGCCCGGGTTCCATGCATCCGGGTAACCATCGCGGTCGGTGTCGACGGAAGCCGCGACATCCAGCGGGAACGCATCCTGCGTGTTCAACACGCCGTCGCCGTCGCTGTCGTCGCTGGGCGTGTAGGGATGGAAACGGACGGTGCCGTTGTCGATGACGAGCACTACCATCGCCGTGTCGGATCCGACCACGCGCAACGCCTGGCCCGTGAAGTTCTGCTGCTCGAGAATCGCGAGATTCGACGCGCCATGTCGGCGCAGCACCGTCTGGTTGGAGCCGGTGGTCAGCGTCACGAGCGAGCCGTTGGCGAACCAGCGGCCGTCGACGATCTGGTTGCCCAGCGAACCGGCCCAGGTCAGGCCGTTCCGGTTGTAGAGGTCACCGCTGCCGAGCACGATGTATTCGCCGTTGGCCGACACGCGGATCGGCGTCTGGATCGAATAGCTGCCGTGATACGGCGATTCGCCGGCGGAGGTGATCAGCCCCGTAGCCTGGTCGATGACCTCGTAATGCAGGTCGTTCGGACTCGTGTCGTCGCGGAAGAAGTACACGCGCGACTGGTTCGGGTCCCAGGCGTATTCGCGCGAGTAGTAGTTCCAGTCGAGCTGATGGGTCACGGCGCCCGCGGCGTTGAAGATGTAATGCGTGCCCCATGCGCCGCTCCCGTCCTGCGCGAGCACGTAGTTGCCGACGCTCGCGAGTCCGTCGACGCCCATCGCGGCGTTGCTGAACTGCGTCTCGGCCGAAGAGTCCGCCGTGATGTCGATGTAGCGGATTCCACCCGAGGAGTAGCCCAGGTACAGGCGCTGGTGCTCGGGTGAAAGGGCCATCTTCGTCGGCGCGAGCGTCGTGAAGCCCTGGCTGATCCCGACGACGTACGGGTTGAGGTACCGGCCCTCGGAAATCGACCAGCGGTAGACGCGCCGGTTGGCGCTGCTCAGTAGATAGATGATGCCGTCGTGCTCGGCGACCTGGTCCGGAACGTAATCCGGCAACGTCGCGGCGTAATCGCAGCTGCCGCCGCTGCCGTGAGACGCGAGCCAGCAGGCCGCATCGTGCGGGAACGCGTCGAGCACGAGTCCCGTGGTGCTGTCCGCCTGGCCAAGGCCCGGGTTCCACTCATCGGGATGACCGTCGCGATCGGTGTCCACCGACGCGGCGCGATCCAACGGGAACGCGTCGGCAGTGTTGGCCACCCCGTCGCCGTCGCTGTCGTCGTTGGGCACGTAGTCGTGGATGCGGACCGTGGTGCCGTCGACGACCAGGACCGCCATCTTCGTGTCGGTGCCCAATACCCGCAGCGCCTGGCCGGTGTAGTTGAGCTGCTCGAGCACGGCGAGATTCGTGCCGTCCAGGCGGCGCAGCGCCGTCTGGTTCGCGGCGGTAGTCAGCACGACGAGCGAGCCGTTCGCGAACCAGCGCGCATCGGTGGGCTGGCTTCCCAGCGAGCCCGCCCAGTTGAGATTGCCCTGCGCGTACAGGTCGCCGCTGCCGAGCAGTACGTGCTGGCCATTGGCCGAAACGCGGATCGGCGGCATGATCGAGTAGGCGCCGTGATACGGCGTTTCGCCGGAGCTGGTGATCTGGCCGGTTGCCTGGTCGATCACCTCGTAGTGCAGGTCATTCGGACTCGTGCCGTCGCGGAAGAAATACACGCGCGAGGTGACCGGATCCCACGCGTACTCGCGCGAATAATGATTCCACTCGAGCTGGTGCGTCGTCGCACCCGCGGAGTTGATGATGTAATGAGTCTCCCAGGCGCCGCTTTCATCCTGCGCGAGCAGGTAGTTGCCGACACCGACGAGGCCATTGACGCTCATCGGCAACGTCGCGAACGGCACCTCCGCCTGGCTCGCCGCATCGACGCCGATGTACTGGATCGCGCCCGAGCTGTACCCGAAGTACAGCCGACGATGAGAGCTCGAATACGCCATCTTCGTGGGATTGAGCGCTCCGAGTCCCATGGCGTACGCGTCGAGATAACGCGACGCGGTGACGGACCAGCGGAACACCAGCCGGTGCGCATTGCTCTGCAGGAAGATGACGTCGGTGCCATCCCAGGCCACGTTGTCGGGGATGTAAGCCGGGACCTCGGACGTGACTTCGAACTCCCTGGTGATCGTGCCGACGGTCACATTGGCGCGCGTGACCCTGGACCAGGTCGCCGAGGACCGGGTCCTCACTACCAGCGTCTGGCCGGAGACGATCGTGCCCGCCGCGCTGGTGAATGCGCCACCGTCGATCGAATATTCGCCGCCGGTGATGGAAACGTCCGCGGCGGCATTCATGCCGGTGATGGTGACCGCTTCGGACTCGGCCAGCGTGTTGCGCGTCACGTCGATGCGTCGCGCGAACGCGAAGGCATCGGGCGTAACGTCGATCGCGTGTGTGGTCGCCGTGAACGTCGCGGACACACCGCCGACCGTGAGCACCGCGCTGGTCGCGGCGGAGAACTGGCTGGCGCTGTTCACGCGCACGCGGATCTGCTGGTTGGCGCCGACGGTGCCCGGCGCGGCGGTATACGCGCCACCGTCGATCGAATATTCGCCGCCGGTGATCGAGACCTCGACCGCCGTATTGATGCCCGTGATCGTCGCCGGCGCGGATACGATCGCGACGGAGCGTTCGACGTTCGTCTGCTCGGGGAACACGAACGCATCGGGCGTCGCGTCCATCGCGAACGTGGTCACCGTGAACGTGGACGAGACACCACCGATCGTGAGCGTCGCGTTCGTGGCCGTGGAGAACTGGCTCGCGCTGTTCAGCCGCACGCGGATCCGTTGAGCGTTCGCGATGCTGCCCGAGCCGGACGCGAACGCTCCACTGTCGATGGAGTATTCGCCGCCCGTGATCGCGACGGTGGCATTCGCGGTGATGCCGGAGATCGTCACTTCGTTGGAAGTGATGGGCGTCGACAGCGCCACGTCCGACTGGCTCGTGAATGCGAAGGCATTTGGAGTCGTGTCCGGCCCCGGCGGAGGCTGGGGACTGGAATCCGAACCGGAGCCGCCTCCGCCGCATCCCGCGAGCATGACCAGGAGGCCGATCGAGGCAACGAACGATTTCCGCAGTGACATGCGCACAGCTCCCTGAATGCCGGGCGTTTTTCGAGTAGTTATTCGGCACCGGCATCCGGCGCGACCGCGGGTCGAACGAACGACACGCGAGCGCGTGCAATCACCGGATTATGTTTTGCCCTACCCCTCGCCCTTTGTGGCTATCTGCCGCGAGTCGGGAATTCATCTCAAGGCAACGGCAGAATTCCTTCGCTGCGAACCATCCACTGCCCGTTCGCCGGGAAGCCTGGATTAAGGGCTCCTTCGCCGGTACCACCGGCCACCATCAGCGCGGCAGCCAGCAGCAGCGAACCGTTCGACGGGAAATAGGTTTCGGCGGCGCGCCGGTAGCCAGGGCCATCGACGCCGAGGCCGGCCGCATGCGGCGCGGAGTCGGCCATGACGTGTATGCGCGGCGTCATGCCGGAGACGCCGAACTGGAAGTTTTTCGTATCGGTCAGCAGGAACTCGACCGCCAGCTCGGGTTCATCGAGGCGGGTCGCGGTCATCGCGAGCATCGGCCAGTCCCAGCCCCAGGTCTGGCGCAGGTCCCAGAACCTGACTACTTCATCGAGCGTGCGGCGCATCGTCTCGCGGTCGACGCCCATGCCGGGCAGGAGCCCGAGCGCGGCCACGAACGAGGGGTGATCGCGGTTGGGGCAGCTTCCCGTCGCATTGCTCTTGCACTCCGGCGAGCGCGCGCGTTCCCAGAGATCCGGCTGGGACTCGGCGGCAAGGTACAGACCGTCCTTCTCGGGTAGTTTGGAGAGCCGGAACAGCAGGTTGTCCCACTCCTTGTTCTTCGGCAGCCCGAGACGCTGACGCCACTTCTGCGCGGTGGCGACGCCGTAACGCCAGTACTCGAGCTCGAACGTCGGGTTGTAGGTCGTGAGCGGCGGGAAGCTTTCCTGCGCCGGGATGATCGGCGGGCCGAGGATGAATCGCTCGACCTTCTTGTCGAAGTACGGCCAGCTCACGAGCAGCTCGGCGGTCTCGAAGACGAGGGTCTTGTACTTGTCGAGCGTCTCTCGCGTGGGGCGCGCGTTGTAGAGCGCCTCCGCGAGGTAGATAGGATGCGGCTGCTGCCACATGATGAACGGGTTCACGGTGCTCGGGCTTTCGCGGCCCTCCGGCCCGACCATCTTCGGCCACCACGCGCCGCGCACGCCACGCGACTTCGCGCGCTCCTTCGCGCCTTCGAGGTTCGCGAAGTACCACGGCATGCTGCGTTCGAGCAGCTCGGGCCGGCCCCACACCGCGAAGTGCGCCGAGTGCCACGCGTGCATCTCCATGTGGAACTTGCCGTTCCAGCTGTTGGAGAACAGGCCCTCTTCCTGCGGCGGCACGGCGCCCGCCTGGTTGACCGCGGCCAGGTACTGCGACAACACGATGCGGCGCTCGAGCTCCTTCGCGAGCGGATGTTTGCTGCCCGTGAAATCGATGACGCCTCCATTCTTCCAGTAACCCTGCCACCAGGCGGCCACTGCGTTGCGCGCGGCCTCGGTGGCCGGCGCGGTCATGGGGGGTTTCTGCGAGAACTCGACGAGCAGCGTGACGGTATTGCCACGCGGCGCGACGATGCGGTACTCGTGCGGGCCGCCTTTCTCGATCGAGAGGTCCCGCTCCGCGGAGACGACGACCGAGTAGTGCGTGTCGTCGAGGATCCGCGCAAGTTTCAATCCTTCCGCGTTTCGCGAGATTTCCTGCGTGACATGCGACTCGGGATTGGTCCAGTCGGCGGGATTCGGATTCAGGTTGGGCGAGACGCCCGGGAACCTGAGCGCGAACCCGACGCGCCCGTCGAAGATCAGCGGCGAGGTGACCCGCGCGATGATGATGTCGCGCGTCGGATGCACCGAGGTTTCGACTTCGACCTGTTTGCCCTGGAACAGGAAGCTGCTCGTGAGTTTCCCGTTCCACATGTCGAGCGATTGCTTCGTCTGCGTGATGTCGGCGAAAGACGCTTCCGTGCCGTCCGCGCGCAGCAGGCGCAAGCCCAGGCGGCCCAGCGAGAAACGATGCGGGTTCTCGCGCAGCCATTTGATCTCGGGCGCGTTGGCCTGCTCCCAGTTCTCGAGCCAGGGATACCAGAGCTTCTGGCCGCGCACCGTGAGCGGCCGGCTCGCCTGCGAGATGCGGAAGTTCTTCGGATTCGGAAAGCTGTGCCAGGCCCACTGCGCCTGCGTCATGAGTGGCACGAGCGGTGAGTACTGGTCCTGGAAAGTCTGCAAGCCGGTGATGTCCGCGGTGAACCCGATGCTCCCGTTGCCCACCATGAACGGCGCGGACGGGTCGATCTCCGTGATCGTCGGGTTGTGCCGCGTGACCAGCGCGTGCCGGTCGATGGGCGTGCCTTGGATCTGCGCCGGGAACGAGGGAAGCGAGAGCGCCGCGAGAATGCAGCCTTGCAGTACGCGTTTCAGCATCGGCCGAGTGTGCCAAAAGCGGGCGGCCGGTGCTTGCCGTTGACCGCATCTGATCGAACTTGAGGTATGGTGGTAGGAGAAGACGGTGCCAGGCACGGAAATTCCGGGAGAAGCGGCGATGGGTTTGCGCAGGGTGCGGCGATCCTCCGCTTCTCCCGGAATTTCCGTGCCTGGCACCGTCTTCAACTCGAAAACCTGGGGGACATATAGATGAGTGAATCGACGATCGACCGGCGCGCGCTGCTGAAGTCCGCGGGTGTTGCCGCGGTGGGTTTCGCGGCAAGCGCTTACGCGGCGGGACGCAAGCGCAAGTTCGTGATCGTGGGCGTGGGCTCGCGCTCGCGCATGTACATGACGGCGATCACGAAGACATTCGCCGCGGGTAATGAACTCGTCGGTGTCTGCGACACGAACCCGGGACGCATGGATGCCGCGCTGCGATTCGTCGCGCCGAACGGTGTGAAGGCGCCGAAGAAGTATCTCGCGGCCGACTTCGACAAGATGGTCAAGGACCTGAAGCCCGACTGCGTCATCGTCACGACGCCGGACGCTTTCCACGACGAGTACATAGTCCGCTCGCTCGACGCGGGCATGGACTGCATCACCGAGAAGCCGCTGACTACCACGCCCGAGAAGGCGCAGCGCATCGTCGATGCCTGCAAGCGCAACAGCCGCCACGTGCGCGTGTTGTTCAACTACCGTTACTCGCCGCCGCGCACGCAGATCAAGGACCTGCTCATGAACGGTGCGATCGGCGACGTGATGTCGGTGGATTTCCACTGGCTGCTGAACACGCAGCACGGCGCGGACTATTTCCGCCGCTGGCACAGCCAGAAGGAAATCTCCGGCGGCCTCATGGTGCACAAGGCCACTCACCATTTCGATCTCGTGAACTGGTGGCTGGGCTCGGATCCGGAGCTCGTGCTCGCCAACGGCAAACGCGAGTACTACACGCCGAAGATGGCGCAGCGCATGGGGCTGACCAGTCACCATGAACGCTGCCGCACCTGCCCGGAGAAGGACAAGTGCACGTTCTATCTAGACATCGGCGCGGACAAGAACTTCCGCGAGCTGTATCTCGAAAACGAACATCACGATGGCTACTTCCGCGACCGCTGCGTATGGCGGCCCGACATCAGCATCGAAGACACGATGAACGTGATCGTGAAGTACAAGACCGGCGCGACGCTGTCGTACTCGCTGAACGCGTTCAACGCGTGGGAAGGCTACATGATCGCGTTCAACGGCACAAAGGGCCGCATCGAGCACGAGATCGTCGAGGGCGGCGCCATCTCGGCGGGCGCGGCGGCGTACCAGGCCGGCAAGGACGCGATCCGCACGCGAGTCATTCCGCTGCGCGGCAAGGCCGAGGAGCTCGAGGTGTGGACCGGCACCGGCGGCCACGGCGGCGGCGACAACGTGATGCTCACCGAAGTGTTCGGCACCGCCGAACCGGACAAGTACAAGCGCGCCGCCGACGAGCGCAGCGGCCTGTACTCGATCCTGGTCGGCGCCGCGGCTAACAAGTGCTTCGACTCGGGGCAGGCGGTGAAGATAGACGAACTCGTCACCGGCCTGACCTCGCCCGTTACGGCCCCGATGCCGACCCGCGACATGCCCGTGCCGATGCCGGCAAGGGTATAACGGGGACAGATTTATTTATTGACGATATCTGGGGACAGACTTCAAGTCTGTCCCCAGCCCCAGCCGACCTCTCCGTGGGCACAGACTCGAGTCTGTGCCGATTCCCGGTACAGTTGCCGCGACCGCACGCCGACTGTGCTGGCCTCCAATCCGCCTCGGGCGTACGTTTGATCCATGGATTTCAACGTATTCCTCCTCTACCTCGCCGCCTGGACGCTGCTCGCGCTGTCGCCCGGCCCCGCGGTGTTCTTCACGATGGGCCTCGCGGCGCGTCATGGCATGCGCGGCGCGGTTGCCGGCACCGTGGGCATCAGCATCGCTCATGTCGTGGTCTTCGCGGCTATTGCGTTTGGACTCCTCGCGCTGCTCGCGAGCTTCAGCGGCGCGATGACGGCGATCCGCATCGTGGGCGCTATCTACCTCATGTATCTCGGCGGCCGCATGCTCCTGAACAAGGCTCGTGCCGAGACGCCGGTCGCCGACGCGATGCCCAAACCTCCGGCGCACGGCGGACTCATCCTGCAGGGCATCCTCGTGCAGCTCACGAATCCGAAGCTGCTGCTGTTCATGCTCGCGTTGCTGCCGCAGTTCATCCGCCCCGACCATCCGCTGCTGCTGCAGCTGGCGATCATGATGACCGTCACCATCGTGATCGACGCGATCGCGCTGCTGGCCTACGCCAACCTCGCCGCGCACGGCGCCCGGGTCCTGAAAGGCTCGCGAATCATCACCTGGATCGAGCGCGCGTTCGGCGGGGCCCTGATCCTTTTCGGGGTCAAACTGCTGCTCGACAAGCGCTGACCGCCGCAATCGGGGACAGATTTATTTATTGACGATACTCTTGAGTTATCGTCGATAAATAAATCTGTCCCCGATTTCCCGATTCCATGATCCGCAATGTCGTATTCGATGCCGGTGGGGTGCTGCTGCAATGGGACCCGCCGGCGTTCATCGCCAGGCTCCACCCGGACGCTGAAACCCAGGCGCTGATCCGCCGCGAAATCTTCGAGCACGCGGACTGGCACGAATTCGACCGCGGCGCGCTCGACGTCGAAACGGCCGCCCAGGTCTTCGGCCAGCGCGTGGGCCTCGGCGCCGACGAGATGCGCCGGCTGTTCGCCACCGCGAACGCCTCGCTGAGTCCCATCCCCGGGACGATCCAGCTGCTCGACGAACTGGCCGCCGGCGGCGTCCACCTCTTCCTGCTCTCCAACATGCCCGTGAGCACGTTCGAGTACCTGGTCAAACAGCACGCCTTTTTCCGCCACTTCAAGCAGCTCGTGATCTCCGGCGCGATCCTGATGATCAAGCCGGACCCGGCCATCTACAAACACCTCGTCGAGAAAACCGGCATCGTTCCGTCCGAGAGCGTGTTCATCGACGACCTCATCCGCAACGTCATCGCCGCGCGCGAATGCGGCCTGCACGCCATCCAGTTCCGCGGCGCCGATGACTGCCGTGCGCAGTTGCGCAACTATCTACCTCACCTCGGGTTATAGGTCCTGACATGCGACCCACCAGACGCGACTTCGTCGGCATATCCCTCGCAACGGCAACCGCCGCGGTCGCGGCAGCGAAAGCCACGGCGCAAGCGCCCGCCCAGGCTCCCGACCACAAGCCGCCCAGACTGGTCCCGCGCACCGGCGGAGACCTGCTCTCCCGCATGACCTGGCTCAATCCCCCCGCCAACGAGCACTACGACGAAGGCAAACTCGACGCGCGCACCAAGGCCAAGACCGATTTCTGGCGCAAGACTTACTACGGCTACATCACCGACAACGGCCACTTCCTGCACCTGCCCGTCGCCGGCGACTTCAAGTTCACGGCGCGCGTGGGCGGCAACTACGCCGCGCTCTACGACCAGGCCGGCCTCATGGTGCGCCTCGATGAAAAGCGCTGGATGAAATGCGGCTCGGAGTTCTTCGAGAACAAGCGCTGGGCCAGCGTCGTCTTCACGCACGACTTTTCCGACTGGTCCACTCTGGACGACCTCACCCAGGTGGGCCCCGTGTACTGGCGCGTGGTCCGCACCCGCGACTCGATCGAGGCCCAGTGCTCGAAGGACGGCGAGAAGTTCACGACCGTCCGCCAGGGCTATTTCCCGCCGGCCGTCGAGGTGAAGGTCGGCCTCATGTGCGCGGCGCCCGAAGGCCAGGGCCTCGATTGCGTATTCGATCAGGTCAGCCTCGACAACATCTGATAGCGCAATCACCGGCAAACGGCTGCCGCCTCGTGCAGCCGTGTGATCCGGTTCGCCGCGCCCGCCCGTAAGGGCGCAAGTCGCTCAAGTTTCTGGGGTTTTTCGCCGTTACCGGGTCAACCGTCCAACGCTGCGGGACTCGCCCGTGACCAGCTTGCCGAACAAGAACCCTTCAGACGCCGACATCCTGCTCGACAGGAATGGCGACAGCCCCACCCTCGAGCGCCGCAACCTGGCCGACGCGCTCGCCCACGAGCGCAACGTGTTGCGCACGATGATCGACCTCATCCCCGCCTGCATCTACGCGAAGGACGCGAAGAGCCGGTTCACCGCCGCGAACAAGTTGGTCGCGAACCGCATGGGTGTCGAGCCCGCCGATCTCATCGGCAAGACCGACTTCGATTTCTTCCCGCGCTCGATGGCGGAGAAGTTTTTCAACGACGAGCAGGCGCTGATCCAGTCAGGCGAGCCGCTCATCGACTACGAGGAAATCGCGTTCGACCAGACGTGCGGCCTGAATCGCGTGATGCTCACGTCGAAAGTGCCGCTGCGCGACGCCAGCGGCAATCTGACCGGTGTCGTCGGCATCGGCTTCGACATCACCGAGCGCAAGTCCGCCGAGGAGCGCATGGCCTCGAGCGACCGGCTCGAATCGATCGGGCGGCTCGCGGCCGGCGTCGCGCACGAGATCAACACGCCGATCCAGTATCTCAACGACAGCGTGACATTCATCCGCGAAGGCGTCGGCGAGCTGCTCGCCTACGTCGACAAACTACATGCGTCGATGGAGCAGAAGCCCGAGGAAAACGACGACATCGAATACCTGCGCGAGGAACTGCCGCCCGCGCTGTCGCGCGTCGCGGAAGGCCTGCAGCGCATCTCCGAGATCGTGCGCTCGATGAAGGACTTCTCGCACGCGGACCAGACCGAGATGAGCACGGTCGATCTGAACCGGTCGATCGCGAGCACGCTCGTCATCGCGCGCAGCGAATACAAAGACGTCGCGGATCTGGAAACCGACTACGGCGACCTGCCGCCCGTGATGTGTCACGGCGGCCAGGTGAACCAGGTGGTCCTGAACCTCGTGGTGAACTCCGCGCACGCGATCGCCGACCGCATGAAGGAGACCGGCCAGCGCGGCCGGATCCGCGTGAGCACCCGCGCCGAGGGCGACGACGTGCACATCGCGATCGAGGACACGGGCGGCGGCATCCCCGAAGCGATCCGCACCCGCATCTTCGATCCTTTCTTCACGACCAAGGAAGTCGGGCGTGGCACGGGCCAGGGCCTGTCGATCGTCCGGAACGTCATCGTCAAGGGACATAACGGCCAGCTCGATTTCGATACCGAAATGGGCAAGGGCACGACGTTTCACCTAAGGCTGCCCGTGCGGCAACCGGGCTGAAAGACCGCGGAACACGCGGAATTTAAGCAAACGGAGTACATGAACAGGGCGGCGTCCGTGGCAAGATGGACACCGGTCTGTAGGGGTTTTCAAGGGGCATGGATTTCATTCCAGGGGGCGACCTCTCGCGTCGCATCCGCGCGGGCGACAGTTCGGCAGAGAACGAACTCGTCCGGCAATTCCAGCCGGGCCTCCGCGTTTTGTTGCGCCGCAGGACGGGCGGCAACTCCACCCTCATGGAAGATCTCGTACAGGAAACCCTGATCATCGTCATCCGCCGCCTGCGCGGAGATGGCATCGAAGATCCCGAGAAGCTGGCCGCGTTCGCGGCACAGACCGCAAGAAATCTCGCAATCGCGTCACTGCGGAAGGCCGAGCGACAGAAGACCGATATCGACAGTGATGCGACGGATCGCAATGCCGATCCAGGCGGCAGTGTCGAAGGAAAGGTGGGCGACCAGGAAGCGGCGCTCGCGGTCAGGGCCCTGCTGCGTGAACTGCCTCATGCCCGGGATCGCCTGATGCTCAAGCGCTTCTATCTAGACGAACATGAAAAGCGGGAGATTTGCGAGGAGTTCGGCTTGACCGAAACGGCCTTCAACCAGGCGCTGAGCCGCGCACGCAAGCGGTTCCGGCAGATCCTGGAAGAACGCGGTTTCACGAAGCGGGACCTGCTGACATTCATATGAACCAGGATCAGATCGAACGATACATCGCAGGCAAGCTCGGCCCCGCCGAAGCCGAAGCCTTCGAGACGTATTGTGTCGCGAATCCTGAGTTCGCCAGGCAAGTCGAGTTCGAACAGCGCCTGCGCACCGGCATGGCCGAAGTGGCGCGCGGCTCGACGGCCGAATTCGTGCGCGACGACAAGTCGTCGTTCCGGTGGTTCGCGGTCGCAGCCACGATCCTGCTCCTGTCAGGCGTGGCATTCGTCGGTTGGGGATCGTGGACTCCCGAGACCCGGCCCTACCTCGTCGCCGCGGCCGACGTACACGGCAACGTTCCGAGCCTGCGCCTGGCGCAGGTGCGCGGCACGGTCGAGACGGCAACGGTGCGCGCGGATACCACGCTGGTCGAAATCGTCGGCCTGTTCGACCTGCAATATGACTATTCGGTGGAGCTGGCCCGGCTGACCAGCGAAAACCACACCGAAAACATCGCGACCCTGTACGGCCAGCGGCCCGCCTCCTCGGTGAAACTCCTGGTCATGCTCCATTCCGAGCGGCTGCGTCCGGGGGTCTACCAGCTCCGCGTCCGCAAGCAATCGAGCGACGAAGAGCCCCTCGAGATCGAATTCCTCAAGGCCTGACTCCCGGTGTCACCACTCTGCGACTCGTCGCAGAAGTCACTCAACTAGTCACCCCTGACCTGGGGTAACGGAAGGAATTCATGACGATGGCCGGGGCCGAAAAAGGCCGATTCGGCGCTGCTTTCGAGTGGCTGGGGGTTGAGAGGGCATGGACGCGCACTCGCGGAAACCCCACGGTCATCATTGGCATCATCGATCGCGGGGTGCAGGTCGATCATCCCCTCATCCGGCCTAACATCCATCCGAACGCCGCCCATGTGCCTGACGCGGCGGGCGAACACGAAATCCTCGGCACCCATGCGGCGGGAATTGCCGCCGGGCGGCAATGCGACTCGTCGAGTTTCTCCGGGGTCGCGCCCGAGGCCCGCATCCTCCCGGTCCGCTTCAGCAGTACCGCGGATACCGCCGTGCTCGATCTCGCGCATGCGATCGAATACGCCGTGGAGATGGGCGCGAGCATCATCAACATCTCGCACGCTGCGAACCTGGAGCAGCCCGCGGTGCGCCGCGCCATGCAGTACGCCGCGACCCGCAATGCGCTCATCGTGAGCCCGGCGACCAGCGGCCTCGCGGAAGGCGAAGAGGATCCCGTTCCCAATCGCCTGGCGGTGTTGTCCGTGAACAAGGGCTTCGAGCCGCTCGTGAATCACGTGTTCGACGCGGCGCATGTCGCGGCGCCCGGGTATGGGCGTGTGCCGGATTGGCGTGCAAGTGGTCATACGCTCCAGGAGCACGTCACGATCGGTCCGTCGTACGTGAGTGGCTGCGCCGCGCTGCTGAAGGCACAGAATCCCGCTTGGGGTTATCACGAGATCAAGGAACACCTGCTCGCGAGCGCGAAGGCGCAGCCGCTCGTGACGAGCGGCAGCGAACACGTGCGCGCGCTCAACATTGCGCAGGCGGTGCTGGGGCCAATCGAGCTGGATCATGACGCGCCCACGCTCACGTGGTCGGCGCTGTCGGATGCGACCGTGAAGTGGAAACTGCGTTACCGCTCACCGTACTGTGCGAACGTCACGGCGTTGTATCGGCCGCACGGCGACGAGCACTGGCGCGAGCTCGCGTATGCGCGCGCCAGCGCGCTGACCATGACGATCCCGGCTTCCGCGCTGCGCCGTTCTTCGGGCGTGTTGCGCATCGCGAGCCGCGAGTCCAACTTCCACAGCGACGAGATCCCGCTGACGATCCGATAAAGGGGACAGATTTATTTTCAGCAGATAACGGGGACAGATCTAAATCTGTCCCCGTTTGCGTCGGAAAATAAATCTGTCCCCTATTTCTCCACCAGGTATTCGATGCGTGAGAGGCGACGTTCGCTGGTGAGGCGGCGCACGGCGGCGAGGAAATCCTGCACGCCGTAGTAACGTCCTTCCCCTTCGACCGGGATCAGTTCGTCGCAGTAGCGCCGGCGCGCGTCGCGCCAGCGGCGCGAGATCAGGACCGCGTTATCGGTCGCGTCGCGGCGCATCACGCTCCTGAAGCCGGCCTTCACGATGAGCTCCTCGTTGAGTCCCTCCGGCACGAACACGAACAGTCCGATCGAGCTGCGCTGCACGATGTCCTCACTCGTGACCGGTCCCGTGACGACCACGGGATCGGTGAACACCGCGCGTCCGCCCTTTCGCAGCACGCGCCACCATTCGCGCAGCGTGGCCGCGCGATCCGGAAAGTGATTCATCGAGTCGATGCACAGCAGCGCGTCGAAACTCCCGCTCTCGAACGGCAGCGTCGCCGTGGCGTCCGCCACCTGGAAGGACACGCGCGCGGTGACTCCCGCACGCGACGCGGCCTTCATCGCGGCCGCGACGCCGTTGGAGTTCGCATCGATGCCGGTGACGCTGCAGCCCGTCCTGAGCGCCAGGTGCAGCGCCGGACCGCCGGATCCGCTAGCTACTTCGAGCACCCGCGACCCGGTATCGAGCTTCAGTCCCTCGATGTAACGATCGTATTCGTCGATCGTCACCCAGCTGTTCTGGCCGATGTCCTGTCCGTACGTCTCCTGCCGGATCGCCGTGTGTATCCGGTCGGAGAAGTTCGCGTACGTGTTGTAGAACAGATCGACGCGTGCCGTCCCGCCGTGCATCACGCGCTCCTCGTGGCGGTGTCTTGCGCCCGCGCCTTGTCCTGCGCGCGTCGCTTGCCGAGGGGCAGCAACATCGGCACGCGCCTGCGATAGTCGGCGTACTCCGGGTGCGCCGCGACGAGGTCGCGCTCCTCGAGCGGAATCGCCACGAGGATGTAGGCCGTGGTCATCAGCGCGAACACCAGGTGCGCGACCGTCATCGTCGGCGTTGCCCAGAAGATCATGAACCACCCCACGTACAGCGGGTGGCGCATCTTCGTGTACAGCCACGGCGTGCGGAACGGCACGGGTGTGTAGGGTCGGCCGCCGAGCTGCAGCCATACCTGCCTCAGGCCTAACAAATCGAAGTGGTTGATGAGGAACGTCGTGTAGAACAGCAAGGCCCAGCCCGCCCCGTAAGTGGCGTACATCGCGATGCGCCCGGCCGGCGCCTCGATGTGCCAGATCACGCCGCCCATGGGCTGCCAGTACCAGAACACGGCGAACAGCAGAACACTCGAGAACAGCACGTACGTGCTGCGTTCCGCGGGCTCGGGCACGTAGCGGGTCCACCAGCGTTTGAAGCCCGGCCGCGCCATGACGCTGTGTTGCACGGCGAACAGCGCGAGGAGCCCGAGGTTGACGAGCAGCGCCGTGCCCAGCGCAAGCTCGCGCGGAGAGTCCATGGTCTTCGGCAACCCGAAATTGCCGATGAATGCGATGGCGTACAGGAACGTCGCCAGGGACACGGCGTAACAGGCGACGCCGTAGATGAAGATAGCCGCTCGTTTCATGGGAACCCCCGATTTCCAGATGCGAAAAGCGTAAGGAATGGGCATTGTTCGAGTCCCGGGGTAGTTCCGGGATTTCGCCGGGATATGAACGGACCCATCAACTTCGGCCGCTTCAGCTTCGAGCCTGACTCGTCGCGACTGTGGGCCGCGCAACGCGAAGTGAAGCTCACGCTCAAGGCCGCCGCCGTGCTCGGCGCGCTGCTGGAGCGCGCGGGCGAGCCGGTCTCGAAGCAGGAGCTGTTCGAGCGCGTCTGGCGCGGCACCGTGGTCAGCGACGACGCGCTGGTGACCTGCATCCAGGAGCTACGCAAGGCGCTCGGCGACGACGCGCGCAATCCGAAGTTCATCGAGACCCGGCACCGGCGCGGTTACCGGTTCCTCGCGCAGGTAGTCAGGCCTTCGCCCGATCCGGCGGCGAGCACGGTCGCGGCCGGTCCGCCCGCCGCGGATCACGTTTTCGAGCGCGCCGCCGTACGAACGATTGCCGTTCTGCCGTTCACGGACATGAGTCCCGGCCGCGACCAGGACTATCTATGCGAAGGTCTCGCCGAGGAACTCATCGACGCGCTGACTCGAGTCGAAGGCCTTCAGGTCGCGGCGCGCAGCTCGTCGTTCCAGTTCCGCGGCTCCGGGCTCGACGTGAAGGAAGTCGGCCGCCTGCTCGGCGTCGACACCCTGCTCGAGGGCAGCGTCCGCAAGGCGGGCGACAGGCTGCGCATCACGGTGCAGCTCGTCGACACGACGACCGGCTATCACAAATGGTCGGAGCGCTTCGAGCGCGAGCTCGGCGACGTGTTCGCGATGCAGGACGAGATCGCGGCGAGTGTGGCCGCGACCGTGCGCGGCAGCGCGTTGACCCAGCGTGAGAAACGCGCGGTGCGGCGCACCCAGACCGCGACGGACACCTACGAATTCTTCCTGCGCGGCAGGCATAGCCTGCATCGCATGACGCGCTCGGCGCTCGATCACAGCCGCGAGATGTTCCATTGCGCGATCGAGATCGACGCGGAGTACGCGCCCGCCTGGGCCGGCCTCGCGACGGCGCATGCGCAGCTCTACGAGTGGTTCGGCTCCGCGGACCAGGATCTCGTCGAGGCGGATCGCGCGAGCCGCATCGCGATGCAACTCGCTCCGCAGCTCGCCGACGCCCACGTGGCGCGCGGCTTCGCGATGTCGCTGCATCGCCGCTACGACGAGGCCGAGGAGCATTTCGAGGCCGCGGCGCGCATCAACCCGCAGCTCTTCGACACTTACTACCTGTTCGCGCGCTCTTGTTTCGCGCGCGGTCAGATCCCGCGTTCGGCCGAACTGTTCGGAAAGGCCGCCGCGCTGCGCCCCGACGACTTCCAGAGCATCTACCTGCAGGCGCAGTCGCTGCGCATGGCCGGGCAAACGGAGAAATCGCGCGCGATCAATCGGGAGAGCATCGGCCGCGCCGAGCGGGTGCTTGCGTTGAACCCGCGCGATACGCGCACGTTGTCACTGGGCTCGGGCGCGCTCTATCACGACGGACAGGTCGAGCGCGCGATCGAGTGGGCCGAGCGCTCGCTCGAGATAAACCCCGACGACATGAGCTCGCTGATCAATGGCGCGTTGCTGTTCGCGCATTGCGGCATGAAGGACCGCGCGATCGATCTGCTCGGCAAGGCGTTCGGGCTCGGCTGGGGCAAGCGCGACTGGATAGAGAGCGACTCCGACTATGACGCCCTGCGCGACGACCCGCGCTTCCAGGCGATGATCGGGAACCTCAGGTAGGCAGTGGTCAGGCGCTGGGTCGCGACTCCGCGCGATCGCGCATCTGCGAAACGCCCGAGTGGCTGGCGCAATGGGCGCAGCAGTAGTACTTGCCGCCCGCCTCCATCCCGTGCCCGACGATGCGGCACTCGCAATGGCTGCACACCGGGGCAAGCGCATGGATCGCGCACTCGAAGCTGTCGAAGACGTGTGACTCCGAGCCGCTGGTAACCGTGAAGGCCTTGTCGTAGTCGTTGCCGCAGACTTCGCATTTCGGCATGGCGTTGCTCCTTGACGAAAGAGTGACCCTTCATTCTGCGCGCCGAATCGCCACGCGCACGGCGTTCCCGATCCACTTACAGGGGACCGCGTCATCTTCCGATGGGGTGTGTACGGGTGCGCTTCGTATGGTGTGCGGACTGGTACTGCAAATCATCCGGAGGAGAACAATGCCCACCGCAACTGGACATACGGAAGCGATCCGCGCGAAGAAAGTCATCGGCACCGTGGTGAAGAACACCGCGGGCGAGAGAATCGGGCAGATCGAGGACATCGTGCTCGAGAAGACCACGAACAAGATCCTGTTCGCGGTCGTCGGGTTCGGCGGCTTTCTGGGGATGAAGGAAAAGTATCACCCCGTGCCCTGGGGTGCGCTCGACTACAACGAGTCGGAAGGCAGCTACGTCGTGCCGTTCTCGAAGGAACAGCTCGAGGCGGCCCCGGCCGACTCACTCGAAATGCTCACCCGCAACGATGGCGCAGGCTCGTATGCCTCGCGCGCGGACGACTACTACAAGATCAGGCACTGAAGTATCTGCCCGAAGGGGCGGCGCCTGCCGCCCCTCATCCGCCCGCCTCACAACCTTGACCAAGCCGGCTTGGCGCGCGGGCATTCCAAACAAGAGATGAATATTTTCCGGGACTTGCCCGCTAATGCGAATGACCGCCGCCGGTGGGAGAGCGGCGGCGGTGGCAACTTGCAACGCCTAGGGAGCTGAGCCGCGCCTCTCGAAAGTCGGCGACAACCGATTTTCTTCGTCATGCGAGTCGCGCATGATTGCCGGGCGATGAACTGGCGCGGCAACGTCGGAGTCCTCGGGATCGCACTGTGTACCTGGTGTGCGACGGCCAGCGCGCAAGCTCCGGAACTCGATAACTACCGCGCGCGTATGGCCGCGACGGTGGATGACGTTCTCGAGCAGATCCGGCCGGCGCTCGACGCCAATGCGACGAAGGTCCTGGACCACCTGGTCATCGAAACGCGCGCCTCCTGGGATACGAACGCACTCGCGCGCAAGGGCCTGGGCAACAAGCGCGTCGTCGTGCTGAATTCCGGGCTGCTCGTGTACACCGAGTGGTTGACGCTCGCGATGATCGCGGAAGGCGCGGGACACGAAGGTTGTTTGCGCGACTACACTGAGTTTCTCTCGGATCGCGCCGGAGTGGATCGCGAAGGCAGCGGGTTCATCGACTTCGCGCGCACGACTCACGGTCATTGTGAGGACGCGCACCTCGACGTGCTCGACGAGAAGACCCGGGAGTACCGCGACCGCATCCTCGAGAGCGTGGTCGCCACGGTCCTGCTGCACGAGATTGGTCATCACGTGCTGGGCCACATTCCGACGCGCGGCAACAATCTCTACCACGCGCGCCTGCGCGAGATGGCCGCGGATCAATGGGCCGTCCAGGTCGCGGTGGATTCGAACTACGACCTGCGGCCGGCGGTGCCTATGTTCCTGGTCCTGGATACGATCGACAGGACGTCGTTCGTCGAGGAAATCCGCAGTTCTCACCCGTCCGGATTGCACCGCATTCGCGACCTTCTGGTGCAGACGCGCGCCCTGCTGGAAAAGAAGTCCTCGCCGGATGCCCATTCGATGGATACCTCCATCAGGGACCTCGATCGCGCGTTGCAATATGACGCGCGGCCGTGAGTGACACCCGGGCCGGAATGGTCCGACGCTGACAGGCCGTGAATCCTCCCCGGGAGTTGTGATAGATAGCGCTCATGAAGCGCACTGCGTCAGCCGATGACATGGTGCCTCTGGAGACGCGGCCCAGCCGTCTCCGGAGCAGAGTCGCGCAACTGTTCTCCGACTGCGGGATCCAGATAGGCGGGTCCAATCCCTGGGATATCCAGGTTTCCAACGAGGATTTCTATTCGCGGGTCCTGGGCGACGGGTCGCTCGGGCTCGGCGAGTCGTACATGGATGGCTGGTGGAATACGCGCGACCTCGATGGATTCATCTATCGACTGCTCGCGGGCGGTGCGCGCGAGGAGGTAGGCGCGTGGCGCGACGTGTTCGCATGGCTGCACGCGAGCCTCTTCAACCTGCAGCGCAAGGCGCGCGCGTTCGAAGTCGGCAAGCGGCACTACGATCTCGGCAACGAGCTTTACGAGGG
>JAEYUC010000003.1 GCA_023433705.1 Pseudomonadota bacterium | reverse complement strand
GGTCTGCGGATGGCCGACGAAGGGCACGTCCTTCCAGAGATGGACCGCGATGTCGATCGCATTCGCGCGGAGCGCGACGCCGAGATCGCCCGTGTATCCGCCGAGCCGCAGGAGCTCGGCCAGCGGCTTGTCGAGCTCGCGATCGGCGGGGGAAGACAATAAGGAGTACTGGACCTCGACGCCCGGGTTGCGGGCCATCAACGCATTGCCGACGAGACGCGCCTGCACCTGCGCCAGTACGCTGGCGCGCGCGCCTAACACGATGGGACGTCGGAAGGTCATATCCTGATTCGTGTGCTCAGCAAGCCCTGTGCCATTTGTGCGTGCCGCGGCTTTCCTCACCGGCGCGGGAATTCCGCGCCGTCGCGGTGCGGTACCCTCACGCTACGCTCGATCCGAGGGCGGTCAGCCTTCGAGGCCGTGGATGCCGCACTCGCGCTTCAAACCGGCGAAGCGCAGTTCTTCGGCGGACTCTACTTCGTGTAGCGCCTTGGTCGAATGCCAGTCGCCGATCGAGACGTAACCCTTGTCCCAGAGCGGGTGGTACGGCAGGCCGTGGGCCTTCAGGTAGAGATACACGTCCCGATCGGACCAGTCGAAAATCGGGTGAACCTTGAAGCGGCCGTCGCGCACTTCGAGCGGGTTCAGCCTCGCGCGGCTCTCGGCCTGGCTGCGGCGCAGGCCGGCGAACCAGGTCTTGATGCCGAGCGTGACCAGCGAGCGGCGCATCGGCTCGACCTTGCGCAGTTCGAGATACTGGTCGAGGCCTTCGCGGCCCTTCTCCCAGAGCTTGCCGTGCCGCGTTTCGAACTGCTCGACCGACTGCGGGCTCGAGAACGTCTGGATGTTCAACGAGAGTTGTTTGCGGAGCTGCTCGATGAACTGGTAGGTCTCGGGGAACAGATAGCCCGTGTCGATGAGGATCACGGGAATCTTCGGAGAAAGCTGCGTGACGAGATGGAGCGAGACAGCCGCCTGCGCGCCGAAGCTCGACGACAACGCGTGCGGACCCGGCAGGTTCTCGAGCGCCCACCGTGTGCGCGTCGTTGCATCGACCGACGCGAGCCAGTCGTTGATGCGGTTCGCGCCGTCGACGTCCGCCACGAATTCAGCCGCGGACATGTCGAGGCGCGGCTCGTCGCCAGACCCGTTGGTCACGGGAGCAACCTTCGCGCGTCCGATCGCGGCCGACTCGCTCATGCATGCTTCTCCGGGGTGAGCACGTTGACGCGCCACAGGAAATCGCCGAAGCGCTCGTCGGTGTGCCGCTCGACGGCATAACGCCCGATGAGCTCGTCGAGCGCCTTCACGATCGAGGCCTCGTCGATGTTGTCGCGATAGATCACGTTGAGCCGCTGACCGACCGCATCCGCACCGAGGCGCAGCGTGTAGCGCCCGGGCGCACGGCCGATCAGCGCGATCTCGGCGAGATACGGACGCGCGCAACCGTTCGGGCACCCGGTGATGCGCACGGTGAGCGGCAGGTCCTTGAGCCCATGCTTCGCGAGCAACTCGTCGACTCGATCGATGAATGCGGGTAGATAGCGCTCCGCCTCCGCCATGGCGAGGCCGCAGGTAGGCAGCGCCACGCACGCGAGCGCGTCGCGCCGCACGGGCGAGGTGAACAGCGACTTGCCGAGCCCGTAGTCGGCGACCAGGCGGTCGATGTTCATGCACTCGCTGGCCGGAACGTTCGCGATGATGAGGTTCTGGTTGGCCGTGAGACGGAAGTCGCCCTGGTGGATCTCCGCGATCTTCTCGAGGCCGGTCAGGAACGGCGCACCCGGCCGGTCGGTCACTCGGCCCGACTCGATGCGCAGCGTGAGATGCCAGCGGCCATCGTGACCGCGCAACCAGCCGAAGCGGTCGCCCTGCGTCGTGAACTTGAACGGCCGCGGCGGCGGCAGCTCGTACCCGAGCCGCTTGAACAGCTCGGTCTTGAACCAGTGAATCCCGCGATCGTCGATCGTGTACTTGAGGCGTGCGTGTTTGCGATCCGACCTGTCGCCGAAGTCGCGCTGGATCATGACGACGGTCTCCGCGACCTCGAGCATCTGGTCCGCGGTCAGGAAGCCGATCACGTCCGCGACGCGCGGATAGGTGTTCGGTTCGCCATGCGACGCGCCGAGTCCACCACCCACGGTCAGATTGAAGCCGAGCAACGCCCCCTCGTCGACACCTTCCGTATCGAGGATCGCGATGAACCCCAGGTCCTGCGAGAACACGTCGACGTCGTTGTGCGGGGGCACCACGACGGCGGTCTTGAACTTGCGCGGTAGATAGAGCTGGCCGAGGATCGGCTCCTCTTCCGCCGGACCGTCGAGCTTCTCGCCGTCGAGCCAGATCTCCTGGTACGCGCGCGTCTTCGGCAGCAGGTGCTCGGAGAGCTTCTTGGCCCAGTCGTACACCTCGGCGTGCACCTTCGACTCGACCGGGTTCGCGCTCGCCATGACGTTGCGGTTCACGTCGCCGCACGCGGAGCGCGAATCGATCAGCGCGGCGTTCATGCCCTGCATGGTCTTCTTCAGATCTTTCTTGATCACGCCGTGGAGCTGGAACGCCTGGCGGGTAGTCAGGCGCAGCGATCCCGTGCCGTACTCGCGCGCGAGGTGGCTCAGGGCCAGCCATTGCCTGGGCGTGCAGATGCCGGCCGGCAGGCGCGTGCGGATCATGAAGCTGTACGCGGGCTCGAGCTTCTGGTGCTCTCGTTCCGCGCGCATGTCGCGGTCGTCCTGCATGTAGCTGCCGTGGAACTTGATGAGCTGCGTATCCGACTCGCGGATCGCGCCCGTCAGCGGATCGTGCAGGCTTTCGACCAGCGTGCCGCGCAGGCCGCGCGACGCTTTCTTGATGACTTCGACCGCGGACGGCGGGCCCTTGGCGGCCTCTTTCGAAGTGGTCACAACAGGAGGATCGAGAACTTCAGTAGACATCGCGCAGATACCGTCCGTCGGCGGTGAGATCGGCCACCCAGGCCTGGGCATCGTCGGCGTCGAGATTGCCGTGCGTGCGCACGACATCGAGCAACGCCGCGTTCACGTCGGGCGCCATCGCCGACGCATCGCCGCACACATAGAAATACGCACCATTCGAAAGCCAGTCGAAGATTTCCTTGCCGGCCTCGCGGATGCGGTGCTGGACGTAAATCTTCTCGGCCTGGTCGCGCGAGAAGGCCACGTCCACCCGGTGCAGCGTCTTGCGCTTGAGCGCCTGCTGCCACTCGAGTTGATAGAGGAAGTCGTGGTAGAGCGAACGGCCGCCGTAGAAGAGCCAGTTGCGGCCCGTCGCGCCCGTGGCCTCGCGCTCCTGCACGAAGCCGCGGAACGGCGCGACGCCGGTGCCCGGCCCCACCATGATGATGTCGCGCGAGCCGTCGGCCGGCACGCGGAAGCGCTCGTTGCGTTCGATCCACACGCTGACGTTGGAATCCGTCGGCGTGTTCACGACGAACGACGACGCCGCGCCGGCAAGTAGTTTGCGGTCCGTGTCGCTGCCGACGACCGCAACCGTGAGGTGCGCCTCGTCGCCGACCGCGGCGGGGCTCGACGCGATCGAATACACGCGGCCCGTGACGGGGCGCAGCGCGGCGACCAGCGACTCGGGCGTCCACTCGGCCGGATACTTCGCGAGCACGTCGGCGACCTGCGAGGTCGCGGTGAGCTTCGCGAGCGGCTGCGGATTGCGCGGGTCCAGCAGTTCGGACAGGTCCGCCTTGCTGCGCTCGGCCACGGCGGTGAGCAGCGGACGCGCGATGCGCGTGAGCTCGCGCTCGTCGCGCAGCCACTCGAGCAGCGTGTGTGTCTTGCCCTCGTGCGAAACCGTGGCGCCGGCATCGAGTTTCGTCGCCTTCAACACCGCGTCGATCGCGGATTCCGGATTGCGGTGAACGATGCCGAGCGCGTCGCCGGGCTGGTAGAGATTGCCGAGACCCGGGAACGCGAGCTCGACGTGCCGTACTTCGCGCAGCGCCTTGCGGCCCACGATGCGCTGGTTCGCCAGCACTTCGGCCACCGCGGGATTCGCGCGCGTCAGCTCGACGACCGCGGGCGCCGCGGCGGCCGCGGTCGGCATCGGCGTGACGACGCCGGCCGCCGGCTTGAACTTGTCCGCGATCTCGCGCACGCGCGCGAGCGCGTCGTCGGACCAGGTCTTCGCGAGCTTCTCGAAATCGACATCGCAGTCGACGCGCGGCAGCAAACGCTTCGCGCCGAGCTTTGCGAGGCGCTCGTCGATCACGCGGCCCGCCTCGCAGAACTTCGGATAACTCGAATCACCGAGCGCGAGCACCGAGTACTGCAACTCGGGCAGTTGCGGTGCGCGCTTCGTGCCGAGGAACTCGTACAGTCCGCGCGCCTCGTCCGGCGGATCGCCGTCGCCGTGCGTGCTGATGACCACGTAGAGCAGCTTCTCCTTCGCGATCTCGCGCGGCTGGTAGTCGCCGGCCTTGATCATGCGCGCCTGCACGCCGAGCGCCTGCACTGCGGCAAGAAGCTTTTCGCAGATCTTGCGGCCGTTGCCGGTGTGCGAGGCCGAGACGATGGTGAGCGTCGGCGTGGCAACGGCCGCGGCGGCCGGAGCCGGCGCAGCGCCCGGCACGCCATGCACCGGGAACGGTGCAATTTGCGGCTGCGGCGCACGGGCGGCATGCCCGCCCAACAAGTTCTCCTGGAACTGCGGAATGCCACTCGGCGTCGCGGCGGCGGCGCCCGCGAAGTAGCCAGACAGCCACAACAATTGTTCGCGGTTCAACTCGGTCGCGAGCTGCGTGAGCAGCTGACGACGGTCGTCCGGAATCGGAAAATTGCCCTGAAGGATCACGGCACTGTTGCTCACTTGTTCATCCTCACAACCCCGGATCGCTCTGGTGCAGGAAACCCTTGTTCTCGAGATATCGCAGGATCGTTTCGACCGCCGCGGACATCTCGACCTTCGAAGTATCGATCGTGAGCTGCGGCGCGATCGGCGGTTCGTAGGGCGAATCGATGCCCGTGAACTCGCGGATCTCCCCGGCGCGCGCCTTCTGGTACAGGCCCTTCGGGTCGCGGCGCTCGCACTCCTCGAGCGACGTGGATAGATAGATCTCGATGAAATTCGCATCGCCGATGCGCTCGCGGATGCGGTTGCGGTCCGCGCGGAACGGCGAGATGAACGCGGTGATCACGATCAGGCCCGCGTCGACGAACAGCGCCGAGACCTCGCCGATGCGGCGGATGTTCTCCGCGCGTCCGGCCTCGGAGAAGTCGAGGTCCTTGTTGAGCCCGTGACGCACGTTGTCGCCGTCGAGCAGGAACGAATGATGGCCGCGATGCACGAGCGCCTGTTCGAGCGCGTTCGCGAGCGTCGACTTGCCCGAGCCCGAAAGGCCCGTGAACCACACGACCGCGGGCTTCTGACCCTTCTGGTTCGCGCGGATCGCGGCGGTGACGCGCGTCGGCTGCCACACGATGTCGGTGTTGGCGCGCGCACCCTGCGTGTTCGGCGCGATGACCATGCCCGCACCGACGGTGCCGAAGTGCAGCAGGTCCACGATGATGAACGAACCCGTCGCGCGGCTCAGCTTGTAGTCGTCGATCGCGACCGGCTCTTCGAGCGCGACCCGCACGCGCGCGAGGCCGTTGAGATCGAGCGCCTCGGCCTCGCGAGTGGATAGGTCGTTGACGTCGATACGATGCTGGATCGAATCGATCAGTCCCTTCACGTAGCGCGCGCCGATCTTGAATTCGTAGCGCTTGCCCGGCAGCAGCGGCGCTTCGCCCATCCAGATGAGGTGGGCATCGAAAGTGCGCGCGAGAGTCGGGCGATGGTCCGGGTGAACCAGCACGTCGCCGCGGGAAAGATCGATCTCGTCTTCGAGCACGACGGTCACGGCCTGCGCCGCGCCCGCGCGCTCGAGCGGACCGTCGGCGGTCGTGATCTCGCGCACCGTGCTCGACTTGCGCGACGGCAGCGCGAGCACGCTGTCGCCGACGGCAATTTCGCCGCTCGCGATGGTGCCGGCATAGCCGCGGAAGTTCGCATCCGGACGGCTCACGAACTGGATCGGGAAGCGCAGCTCCTTGAAATTGCTGCTGACGACTTCGATGCCTTCGAGCGCCTCGAGCAGCGTGCGGCCGGTGTACCACGGCGTCTCCGCGGTGCCTCGGGCGACCACGTTCACGCCCTGCAGCGCGCTCACCGGGATCACTTCGACATTCGGCACGCCGAGCTTGTGCGCATACACCGCGAACTCGCCCGCGATGCTCTCGAACCTCGCCTTGTCGTAACCGATGCGGTCCATCTTGTTGACCGCGAGGATGATGTTCTGCACGCCGAGCAGCGCGACGATGTGCGCGTGGCGGCGCGTCTGCACGCGGATGCCCTTCTCCGCGTCGACCAGCACCACGGCGGCCTCGGCGGTGGACGCACCGGTCGCCATGTTGCGCGT
This sequence comes from Pseudomonadota bacterium, assembly GCA_023433705.1. Lineage (GTDB taxonomy): Bacteria > Pseudomonadota > Gammaproteobacteria > Steroidobacterales > Steroidobacteraceae > CADEED01. The sequence continues at coordinate 4,834 of JAEYUC010000003.1, read as the reverse complement.
GTACTGCTCGTGGCCCGGGCAATCCGCGACGATGAACTTGCGCTTCGGCGTGGAGAAATAACGATACGCGACGTCGATCGTGATGCCCTGCTCGCGCTCGGCCTGCAGGCCATCGACGAGCAGTGCGAGGTCGGGCACTTCTCCGGTCGTGCCCCAGCGCTTGCTGTCGTTCGCGACGGCGTTCAGCTGGTCGTCGAACACCTGGCGCGTGTCGTGCAGCAGGCGGCCGATCAGCGTGCTCTTGCCGTCGTCGACGGAGCCGCAGGTGATGAAGCGCAGCAGGTCGATCTCGCGCTGCTGCGCGAGGAACTCCTCGAGCGTTGACGGACGAGCGCTCGTCGGCTGGGTGGGCGGCAAGTTCTTCTTCCCGGTCAATGTAGTTAACGCGGCGGACATCTAGAAATATCCCTCGCGCTTGCGGTTCTCCATCGCGGCCGCGGATTCGGCGTCGATGGCGCGGCTCTGCCGCTCGGACGTCGTCGTACGGAGCATCTCTTCGATGATCGCGGGCACGGTCTCGGCCTGCGACGCCTGCGCACCCGTGAGTGGATAGCAGCCGAGCGAGCGGAAACGCACCGTCTCCAAGCGCGGCTTCTCACCGGGGTTCAGCGGCTGGCGATCGTCGTCCACCATGATCTTGAGCCCGTCACGATCGACGATCGGACGCGGCTTCGCGAAGTACAGCGGCACGACCGGGATGTTCTCGCTGTGGATGTACGTCCAGATGTCGACCTCTGTCCAGTTCGACAGCGGGAACACGCGGATGCTGTCGCCCTTGCGGAGGCGCCCGTTGTAGAGGTTCCAGAGCTCGGGGCGCTGGTTCTTCGGATCCCAGCGATGCTGCGCGTCGCGGAAGCTGAACACGCGCTCCTTCGCGCGCGATTTCTCCTCATCGCGGCGCGCGCCGCCGATGGCCGCGTCCGCGCCGTACTTGTCGAGCGCGGCCTTGAGCGCCTCGGTCTTCATGATGTCGGTGTAGCGTCCGCCGTGCGTGAACGGCGTGACGCCCGCGGCCTTTCCGGCCTGGTTCGTGTAGACGATGAGCTCGGCGTTGAGTCGCTTCGCCGTCTCGTCGCGGAACGTGATCATCTCCTTGAACTTCCAGCCCGTGTCGATGTGCAGCAGCGGGAACGGGATGCGGCCCGGGAAGAACGCCTTGCGGGCCAGGTGCAGCAGGACCGAGGAGTCCTTGCCGATCGAGTACATGAGCAGCGGCTTGGAAAACTCCGCGGCCACCTCGCGCATGATGTGGATGCTCTCGGCCTCGAGCCGGGCCAGATGGGTCAGCTTTGCCACGGCGGCACGACGGCCTCCCCCGACGGGTTTGAGTGTCGTAACTGCTTGTTTCTGGGCTTGCATTGAGACCTTTCCGGGCAGCGTAAAAAGCCGGCGCATGGCCGGCAGTCGCAAAGTGCGAGGGACTGTACTGAGGGCAAGCCTCCGCCCGGAAAGCACTTTTGGTTATGCAGGAATAACACCGGGGTAACAGGGCGGATACATGGCTCATTCTGGACGGCCGCTGCCCCGGGCTGAACGGGGGCAGCCCCGATTTGGGGGCAGCCCCCTTTTGCTGGCAAAAGGGGTCAGCGCTGGGAGGACTGACCCCGTTTGCTGGGAATCGGGGGCTGCCCCCAATCCTCGCGGGTCAGGGACCGGTTGATGCCGAACGCCGCCCTTGCGCCCTCGGCGGCGGCCACGATCGAAAGCTGCACGTCCCGGATGATGTTGCCGGCCACATAGACCCCGGGGACGCTCGTGGCCTCGTAGTCCCCGCACAGGACTCCCCCATCGCGGCCGAACTTGCACCCCAGCGACTGGGCCAGCTTCGACTGGTTGTGCGAGGGCGTATCGAAGAACAGGGCATCGCGGGCAACACGCTGGCCATCCGCGAGCGCCACGGCGGACAACTTGCCGCGGGCGCCCTCCAGGCGCGCGACCCGAGTCTCGACGAGCCGGATGCCCTTGCGCTCCAGTTGCCGGCGCATGTCCGGCGTGTAGCCAGACCGGCCGTCCGTGAACAGCACGATGTCGCTCGCCCAGGCCGTGATCGCGCGCGCCATTTCGAATCCGCGCTGCCGCTTGCCGTACACGGCGATCCTCCGGTCGCGCATTTCCCAGCCGTCGCAGTATGGGCACTGAAAGACGCTGCGGCCGAACAACTCGTCGATGCCCGGGATTCTCGGAATGATGTCGAACAGTCCCGTGGCGATCAGTAGTTTGCGCGCGCGCACCGACGCCCGCCCGCCGAGCTCGACGCGGAAATGCGATCCGCTACGCCGCGCCGCCGTCACCTCGTCGGGCGCATAGGTCACCCCGGGATACTTCAATACCTGCTCGCGCGAAATGTCGCGAAGCCTCGACGGCGCAATCGGATCGCGCGACAGGAATGCATGCATTTCCTTCGAAGCCCAGCTGCGCGGCGTGCCCGTGTCACACAGCAGCACGCGCCGGCATGCCCTGCCCAGCACCAACGCCGCTGACAAACCCGCGGGCCCGGCGCCCGCGATGACGACGTCCCACTTGCTACCCGAAACCGCCTTCTGCCTGCGCATCGTCGTGAAGCTGCACGCCTCGCGCCTTAGCTCGCATCGGAGTGGGACGGCTCCCGCCGTGGGAATGCCTCACCACCCGTGATAAAAGACGCGCATGGCAAAGAAAAAATCGCGCGACATCGAAAAGGATTACCCCAAGGCCCGGTTCGTCGAGAAGCTGCGGCGGCTCGCGGACGCCATCGAGAACGGCAAGCGGTTCACGATCAGCATCGCGGGTGAGCGCATCCACGTTCCGGCGCGCGCGCAGTACAACCTCGAGCACGAGCGCGCGGCTTCTGGGGAAGAGATCGAATTCCAGATCAAGTGGAATCCGCAGGAGACATCGAAGTAGCGGGACTCGCTGATTCAGCGCGTCAGCGACGCGCGTATTCGAATTTTTCCTCGGTCACCTTGCCGTCATCGTGCTCGATGGCGAGATAAACGGTGAGCGCATCGCCCTTGGGATGGAACGACATTCCTTCGAAGTGCATCGCGCCTTCTTCCTTTGCCACGAGCGCGAATTCGCGCACCTCGTCCTTCTCTTCCCATCCCTTGAGGTCGGCGTGGAAATGCTTGAGCCGCATGACGAGGCTGCCGTCCTTCTCGACAACGGTCATGAGCTCGTAGAACACGGGCTTGCCGTCTTTCACGAGCCGGTACCAGCCGACCATCGCTCCGCCGTCGGGAGCGGACCACTGCTCTTCGGTCTTGCCGCCGAATGCGGCGCCAACCCAGCGACCCTCGAGCCATTGCATGTCGGACAGGGTCGCGCGCGGCGCGGCCGCGGCGCCGCGTTTGAAGGTGTGCTCCGTCTGGCGCTCCTGTGCATGCGCGAGAGAACCGAGTACGAGGAACATCGCACACAGGATCAGCGGCACGCGGGTTGCCATGGTCGATTCCTCAGTCGTAACGGGGTAGTTCGAGCGCGGAAATGAGTTTCTCGCGCGCGGCGGGCGTCGGCGCGGAGAGGATGCGGTCGATTCGCTCGCGCGTGAGATGCGGCGCGAGCAGATGGATGAAATCGTAGGTGAAGCCGCGCAGCAGCGCGCCCGAGCGAAAACCGAGCCAGGTCACGTGTTGCGGGAAGAGGTGCCCGGCTTCGACGACGGCCAGGTCCTTCTCGTCGTCGGGCTCGATCGCCATGCTCGCGACCACGCCGACGCCGAGCCCCAGTCGCACGTATGTCTTGATCACGTCCGCGTCGCGCGCGGTGAGCGAGACATTGGGCTCCAGCCCAGCGCGCGCGAACTGCTGATGCAGCGACGAGGGTCCCGTGAAGCTGAAAACGTAGGTCACCAGCGGGTACTCGGCGAGCTGTTGAAGCGTCGGCTTCGTCTCCTTCGCGAGCGGATGGTCCTTCGGCACGATGATCTGGCGGTGCCAGGAATAGATAGGCAGCAGCACGAAGTCGGGGAACCTGTCCTGGCTCCCGGTGTTGATCGCGAAGTCGATGCGGTCGAGGCTGGCCATCTCGGCGATCTGGTCCGAGGTGCCCTGGTGCAGGTGGAGCTGCACGTCGGGATACTTCTGGCGGAAGTCGCGTATAACGCGTGGAAGTACGTAGCGAGCCTGCGTATGCGTGGTGCCGATCGACAACGACCCCCGATCGGCTTGCTTGAGATCCTTCGCGAGGGACTTGAGCGCCTGCGCCTCGCGCAGCATTCGCAACGCGCGGGCCGCCACTTCCTCGCCGGCGGGGGTCAGGCGCTTGAGCGCGCGACCGTCGCGCACGAACAAGGTCAGACCCAGCTCCTCTTCGAGGAGCCGGATCTGCTTGCTGACGCCCGGCTGCGAAGTGTGTAACGCCTGCGCCGCGGTCGTGACGTTGAGGCCGTTCTGGACGACGGCCGCGAGATAGCGGAGTTGCTGCAACTTCATGCTTGCAGCATACCCCGTTTGTTAGTTGAGCTTCAGCTGGACGTCGACGCCGGCGGGCAGCTCGAGCTTCATCAGCGCATCGACCGTCTTATCGGTCGGGTTGATGATGTCCATGATGCGCTTGTGCGTGCGCAGCTCGAACTGGTCGCGCGCGTCCTTGTCGGAGTGCGGCGAAACGAGCAGCGTGAAACGCTCCATCTTGGTCGGCAGCGGCACCGGGCCCTTGACCGTGGCGCCCGTGCGCTTGGCGGTCTCGACGATTTCCTTGGCGGAGGTGTCGATGAGGCGATGGTCGAAAGCCTTGAGACGGATGCGGATGTTCTGATTGGCCATTTGCGTGTTTCCTTCTAAAGAGCGACTGCGTCGTTGGTGGCGCAGCAGGATTACTAACTACTGATTCTCGTCTTCGATCTGGGGGCAGGCAC
>JAEYUC010000104.1 GCA_023433705.1 Pseudomonadota bacterium | reverse complement strand
TGCCATGAATTCCGCCGCGGAGGCCGACGCGGAATGAGGCCTAACACCTCGCTGGAGCGGACGCGTGGAAGATAAAGTGCCAAGCTCTAACGTCGGCGTTCGCGCCGCTCAGCTCAATCGTTAGGCGACATGAGTACTGCGACCAATAGCGGCACGACACAAAGGCTCCTGCTTGTCGCGGGAGTGGCAGTTCTGCCCCTTCTCGTACTTTGCTTGTATCTGCTCGGTTCAAGGGCAACTCGAGAATTCTCGAGTTGGAGCGATTTTATGGCTCTTGGTGTCGCGCTGGTCTCGGGAGCGATCTGCTTGTGGAAAGTTCTACCTGCCAATTGGTGGCGCCCTTTGTTCATACTCCTCTTCATCCTTGCGGGCACCCTAGCTCTAGGTTTCTTTTCGCTAGTTTTTGTATGCGCGGTTTTCGGGGATTGCTTGTGAATTTCCCAACGACATGTCGCCGAACACCTCGTTCGAGCGGACGCGGGGACGATAAAGTGCCAAGCCCATACCGCGGCAGCCGCGCCGATCAACTCAATCGTTAGGCCTGCTTCATGCTCACACTTCGTCGCCTTGCGCTTGTACTGAAGTTCCTCGCTCTATGGACTGGCATTGCGCTCGGGTGCGGCATCCTTGGCGCTCTGTGGCCAATAGTGGCGTCGCCCGACCCGTCTCGAGATATGGGCGTAGGCATCGGCATATTCATCTTCGGTGGAGTTGGCTTGCTTATTGGCGCGGGCTTAGGCGCAGTCATTGCATTTCTCTTGGTTGAGCGGCATGCGCTGAAAGCGCCGCCATCCAAGGTCGTCGTGCCAGCAGAATCTGCCATAGCTGAGGGAAATCGCTAGTGGCAGGCCTAACACCTCGTTGGAGCGGACGCGTGCGAGATAAAGTGCCAAGCTCATGCTGCGGCGCGCGCGCCGCTCAACTCAACCGTTAGGCGGCAAACGTGGAAACACTCACCGCCTGGCTACCGTCGGAGGGCATGGAAGAGGAGCTGTTCCTAGAGTCCGTGCGTTGCGACCTAGGTAGGCTGCGGGTGACCATGTCGAAAGGTAAGGGGGCAACGCGCATCCTTTCGCTCGACTTTGGCGAACCGCTCGCTTTTCGCGCGCAGCCGCAACATGTCTACCTGAAGGAACCGTGGTGGGGCTCGCTGTCTGAAGCTTCGGTCTATGTCGTGGGGAATTCTGCCTATCTCGCATGGCTTCAAGACTCAAGCGCTGGAACCTATGATAGGCCGCTCAAACACTTTCGAATTATCACTACGGATGGCGCGCTAGACGTGCTGACGCAGGAGGATCCAGTTGCGAGCTGGATCAAGTCGTCGAATCTCAAGGGTTTGCCGTCTAACACCTCGTTGGAGCGGACGCGTGAGGGATAAAGTGCCAAGCTCAGACGCCGGCGTGCGCGCCGCTCAGCTCAGCCGTTAGGCGGCACTGGAGCGTCTGCGTGACCATCCCTAAGAAGGGTTCTAGGCGAATCACCGTCGACGGGAGCGAATATCGTTGGCTCATCCGGCGCAAGCCCACATACATCCAGGCGAATGGCTGGACGCCCATGACTCTGGCAGTTTCATCATCAGTGCCGCAGTCCTCGTCGTTAGTGGTAACTGTCGGGGCCACTCGTCCCGACGCGTGGGTGGAGGCCGGGAATACCGCGATCACTCCGCACGCGGTCGCAGAATTGATACGACTTGCCATCGTGCGGGGTTGGGACCCAATCTCTCCGGGCAGTCCATTCTTGCTCGACGCCCAGGCGGAAACGCTATTCAACTCAGTGGTGCCGTCTAACACCTCGTTGGAGCGGACGCGTGGGGGATAAAGTGCCAAGCTCAAACGTCGGCGCGCGCGCCGCTCAACTCAACCGTTAGATGGCACTCACGGTCTTCCGAGTCCGGCGCGACATCATGTCGTCGTTGCGACGATCGAGAAAGCAAGTCCATAGAGATGTGGAAAAGGAAGTTGCGAACATGCGCAAGTTCCCTGGCCTGTTCATGGTGGAGCCGACTGTGCAGTCTGCCGTCACCTTTCTTCAAGGATATGATGCGGCGCTTTTCGGTGTGCCGCTCGAGGGCTTTCACTATTGGCTCGAGCTGAAGTGGAATCCCAAAGGAATTCCGAGGCATTGGGCTGTTGGCTTGCCGATAATCGCGCGCCGAATCGCGGGGAGGTCGGCTTCCCAGAAGCGCGTGCTAGACGAGGCGCTTGCACTTCTTGAGAAGTTCTTTGCCTATCGCCAGCGATACGGCATTGCAAAGGTGGTGAGAGACTACATGGATCGACGTCACAAGCAGATCGCCAAAATCGATCGAACGTCGACCACCGATATCGAGGTGCCATCTAATGCCTCGCTGGAGCGGACGCGTGGACGATAAAGTGCCAAGCTCAAACGCCGGCGCGCGCGCCGCTCAGCTCAGCCGTAGACGGCAAGTCACGCGTCTTGTGTATACCACCCTCGCTTCGATGGCCCTTACAGCATGCGTGACCCATCCCTCGCAGCCAGGATCGCTAAGTCTTCTTGCGGTAAAGAGCGTGAAAGGGTGTGGTACGCCGGTAAATAGTGGGCAACTGAGAAGGACAAATGTCATTGTCGGAGAAGATCTATCCTCCAAGCTTCTTGGGCTTCTCAGTGCAAAGGACGTACCTACGCCGCACTGCTGGTTCCTCCGCTCCGACGGAGAGCTATCTCTTGACGCGGGCCCGTTCTGCGATACAAAGCTTGTCGCAAGCTTTCGAGAGCAAGAGGGTGGATGGCATTTGGTGTCGGAGGACGGTGATCCTTTGGTGATGTGCCATGAACGCAAACGCTAGGCGTAGTCGAGGGTGCCGTCTAACACCTCGTCGGAGCGGACGCGTGAGGGATAAAGTGCCAATCGCTATTGCAGGCGCGCGCGCTGCTCAGCTCAATCGTTAGACGACGTGAGCGGCATCGTGACTTCAATCCGTTCTCCAGCGTGTCCTCAACCGGTAGAGGAACTCAACGCCATGCGCGAATTCCTGCTGTGTTACTACCATCAAGACGCATGGGTTAACCACGCAACCCACGAGGAAATATGGGAGGACTTCTTTTCGCACGCATCGTCACAATCGCGAAGCCAGTTGCAAGCTGAGGCGACACAGCTTCTTGCTCGGGATACGGTCGCGATTCGCAAGTTCGTTCAGGCGTATGCTGACAGCTTGATGTTCAAGAAGTCGAGAGAGTACAGAACTTGGGCCGGCAGGCTTTCGGAATGGCTCAACGCAAGGTCGTCGCCTAACACCTCGTTGGAGCGGACGCGTGATAAATAAGGTGCCAAGCTCAGACGTCGGCGTGCGCGCCGCTCAGCTCAATGGTTAGACCTCATGACGCAAGCTCCGCGAATCGCCGTTATTGTGGCCGCACTCGGAAGCGCGGCTACCATTACGCTTACGTTGCTCCACTACGCGCAAAGCCGCCTCGAATTGGTGCCGGGTGGCCATACGGCATGGATACTTGGTGCAGTGGTCGTGGGGCTCCTCTGCGGCGTAGGTAGTCATTTCGCTGTCCCAATAGAAAGGCGATCGCCCGCGGTGGCGTTAGCGCTTGGTTTGCTGAGTGCTATCTTTGCAGCGTTCTTGCTCTTGGCTACTCTCATTTGGACCTACGGATCATAGGAATGAGGTCTAACGCCTCGCTGGAGCGTACGCGTGAAAGATAAAGTGCAAAGCTCAAACGCCGGCGCGCGCGCCGCTCAGCTCAGCCGTTAGGCGTGCAATGCGCACCGCTGTCGCCATCGTCATGCTCGTGAGCGCACCAGCTTGCCTCGCGGCCCCCAGTTCCTTTGACCTGCTTGCTGTCGCTCAACTCGGTGGAAAGGGGAGGGTTCAAGATCAAGGCATTGGGCCACGCGATCCGCAAGTCGCAGCCATACTGGCTTCGGGAAAGGACGCCATTCCCTTGCTTATCGAAGCCCTGACTAGCGAAAGGCCTCTGAAAACTCGCCCGTTCCGTTCTGGCCAAGGATGGTCGAAGGTGATGTTGCGTTGGTCGTGTTGTCGGATCTCTTTCTCGGCGCCACATCGAAGCGAAGCTCGCTACCTGAGCTATGCTGGGACAATCTACTCCAGCGGTCGTCTGATGACGTGCCGGCCTGGGTTCTGCTCGAAGACTTCGTAAGCTTGTACGGGCGCGGGGCATTGGCCGAGCGCTGGCGACAAGCGTGGCAGCAGTACGGTGGCGCTGTGACGTGGGACTCGTCGGGTCAATACTTCAAAGTCGAAGGGCGTGAGCTGGCAGACTGCACGCTTAACACCTCGCTGGAGCGGGCGCGTGAAAGATGACGTGCCAAGTGCAGACGCCGGCGTGCGCGCCGCTCGGCTCAACCGTTAGGCGAATCGCATGCGCACCGCAGACCTCCCAGGTTTACTCGCAGGATTTGCGATTGCGCTGGTCGGCTTCTTTCTTCTGGGCGTATCGACGATTGCTTCCGCGCCATCGCTGGCTGAGCGCACTTCCTTCGTCGGAGGAAAATAAGCGTAGACACGTTGCCAGGGGATGACGTCAGTCCAGCTCAAGACGTCACGGAGAATCCATACAACCTGCGGATTGCCATTTGGCTAAGTCCTGCCGAGATTTGGCTGGGAATCGCAGGATGGATTACCGTCGCGTTGATTGCAGGAGCGGCAGCCGCGCGCATCGGCAGGTCCGTGCAGGCATGGCGCGGTGCGCTTTCAGTAGGATTGGCCGCGGCTTGCTCTATGTTTTGGCTCGCATACGATTTCCCAGCCTTATCAATTTGGGAAGTCGCTGCGGGAGCGTCACTTGTCGCCTTCTTATTAGGGGCGACCGGTGGCATTGGTGGACTGATCGCGGTGAGATTCGCCTAACAAATCGCAGGAGCGAACGCGTGCTAGATAAAGTGCCAAGCTCATACTCCGGCGTGCGGCCGCTCAACTCAGCCGTTAGGCGTCGCGATGGCCCAGCTGCCGTCCTCTGTCGAATCACTTTTCACTGCCGCGGGCTGGCGAAGGTCAGCTCGCCCAGACACCGAATCGCTGCCTGGCGCAAGCGCGCAGACACGCGCTGCCGCGATCATCGAAGAATATGGCGGGCTTCGCGTTGGAAGCATTGGTCCAGGTCGCGACCTTGGGGCAAGCGATGTGCGCTTCTACGCTTCACCTCGCCCCGATGTGGCAACTGTCGTAGAGGCGTGGTCATCACTAGGCGAGATGGCGGCCATCGCGGCCGCTCACAACGATCACATGCTGATCTTTGTGTCTGGCGCAGGCGATTCCCTGCTTTCACAGAGCTAGATGGGAAGCTCTATTCTATCGGCCATTCTTTCGCTGAAGCCGTAGAACGGCTACTGCTCGGTATCAATTACGGGCCTTCAATCCAGGCGACGCCTAACACCTCGTTCGAGCGGACGCGTGAGGGATAAAGTGCCAAGCTCATACATCGGCGAGCGCGCCGCTCAGGTCAATCGTTAGGCATTACATGCGGTCATCGCGAACGGCAGCGCTCTTGGTGGTCCCTTTCGCGCCACTGGCAGCTGGCGCTACAAGCCCCACCTCCTCATTGCGAGGATTAGGTTTGCAGTTTCGCCAGCCGAAGCTGCCAGCCAACTCGGTGTTCAGCTACGTCCGAGTCGTTATTTCGTGTGGTCATGTAGAGGCAATAACATACATCCCAACCGATTGGTATGTCGGCACGCTCCGTCCGCCATTGTCCTCTGCGCCGCAATATCAAGAGTTTCAGTTTGCCTCGGAAGCAGTGGAGTTCTCGGCCGGCCATGGTGCAAGTCGCATGAGCGACCTGTCGAAGTTCAATGGCGCGGTGCGAATTTCGGTACAGGACCCATCGTGCTTCGACCTGACTGTTTTAGTGGGAGATGATCTCGGAGACGAGGCGCCCGAGCTGCGGTTTAATCGAGCGCAGCTCCGGCTGGTCGAGTGATGCCTAACACATCGTTGGAGCGAACGCATGGAAATTAAACTGCCAAGAAAGATAAGTGCCAAGCTCATACATCGGCGTGCGCGCCGCTCAACTCAACCGTTAGGCACCAATCGCAATGACGACCGTTAGCGTGCACATCACCAGGTGGGATCTCGCCCGGTTGAGCATATTTGCGCTCCCACGACACGCGAGTTTCCGCTGGGTTCTGGCGGCGCTTGCAGCTTTCATCGTCGTTCAATTGTCCATGACACGCAAGACACCAGCCTCTGGCATTGAATACGGGGCTATCGCTTTGACTGCTGTCATATTCGTTCTTGGCGCCGCGGTCTTGATGTTTCTTCTGAATCTTGTGGTTATCTTCTTGGCCTCACGTGAGAGCAATGGTGTTCTGGGTTGGCACGAGTACCAGGTGCGCGAAGACGGCCTTATGGAGATCACGAGTGCCAACGAAACTTTGACGAAATGGGGCGGGGCAACTGCGCTGCATAGGTCTAGTAATTTCGTCTATATACAGGTCGCGCCAGGATTGTTTCATTTGTTTCCTCGCAGATCTTTCCCAAGCGACGAATCAATGGAGTTTTTTTGGAAGTCGATTCAACGCTTGGTGCCCAACAAATCGCTGGAGCGGACGCGTGAAGCATAAAGTGCCAAACTCAATCGTCGGCGCGCGCGTCGCGCAACTCCGTTGTGCCTCATGAGGCACGCGCCGGCTGGCTATGAATGTCCGTTCTGTCACTTGGCAAATTCACTGCATGAGCCGGATCCCTCGTCGGCGATCGTCCTGGTGGAGCCGCGCGTGTTCTCCTTCGTTCCGCTGCATCACTACGCGGGCGTCCGCGGCAACTGTCTCATCGTGCCGAGGGTCCACTATGAGAATGTGCTGGATATCCCCGACGACCTTGGCGAAGATTTCTTTCGCGCGACTCGCCTGGTGGCGAACGCATTACGGATAGCATTTGAATGCGAGGGCATCTCTACCCGGCAACACAATGGTCCCGCCGGTAATCAGGATGTTTGGCATTTCCATCTGCATGTCTTTCCTCGCTTCCGGGATGACGGCCTCTATCGGGGAGAAGCAGCGCTTTACGCGACGGAAGAGCGGCTTGACGTGGCGAATCGCCTCAGGCGCGCGTTGCAGTGTGTCAGCGCATGAGGCCTAACATGCCGCGGCACCCGCGCCGCGCAACTCAATCGTCAGGGGCATCCGTGAACCTTGGCGCCAGCTTCCTTGCGATTGTAGTCAGCTTGATGATTTCAGGATGCTGCGCCTTTGCGCCGTGCCGCCCGATGATGACCGTTGCGGGTAGAGTAACTTCTGTTGCAGGCAAGCCCGTTTCGGGTGCAGCCATTCGGCTTCACAGCATGAATGGCACCTCTGACGCGAATGGTTGCTTCAGGCTCAGTGGAGGCGACGCACTTCCTTTCGAGATCGGTGTTTTGGCCGCAGGATTCAAGCCGTTGATAGCTGAAGCGAAGTCAGGGATTTTCCAGGTTGAGGTGACGCTTGCTCCACTGAACTCGTCTGAGGACAGTACGGTGAGATGGCATAAGTCGCGAATGGCTCCCCCCGCGGCGTTGCCTGGGTGCACATGACACCTCGCTGTAGCGGATGCGTGAGGGATCAAGTGCCAAGCTCAGACGCCCGCGTGCGCGCCGCTCAAGTCATTCGTTAGACGCCTTATGTATCGCTTCGTCGCCATCCTTGCAGCTACAACCTTGGCGGCCTGTGCGAACCTGGTTCCCCTGAATCACATCAGCGCCGCCGAAGCGAAGTGGAGGGCCAGTGGAGTCGAGAACTACAACTTCACGCTCGGCGTGGGTTCGCTTTTGCGGAGCACGGATTGTTCACCAGGTCCCCGCGTAGAGGTCGAGGTGCGAGGTGGGAAAACGGTGAAGTTCGGCACCTGCAGTCCGGAATCAGAGATGGCGCAGAACTTCGGATCTATTCCGCGGATATTCACCACGATTCGGTCAAACCGGGAGGAGCGGCCCCCGCGCTATCTTGTGCGCTTCAACAGATCTCTCGGCTACCCTGAGTTCATTGATGCGAACTACTCAAGATGGATGACGGATCACGCCGTTCAGTACTACGTCGTGGACTTCAGGAGAATCGAGTGACTGCTCGCCGTTTAACACCTCGGTCATAGAGGGCCAAAGGCATTAACCTTGATCTACGTTTCAGCTCACGCTGCCTGGTGCGTGGCATTTGCGTGCATCGTTTGCGCATGGGGGCGCTTCGTCCTCGAGACCGTGGCCTAAGGGTGATTTGATGTCACGTGAGCTCTTTGCATTCGCAGCCATCTTTGTAGCTGGCGCCGCTGCTTGTGGGACATCTGCGCAATCACCGGTGACCGTTCCGATTGAGTTGGTCAACAATTTTCCGGTGCTGAAGGTCTCGATCGGTGAACGCTCTGTGGCAGTCATGTTCGACTTGGGAGGCAGCGACGAAATCGTCCTGACCACCGACGCACTCCGATCTCTGAGAGTGGAGCGGCTCGCGGAAACCTACGCCTGGCTCGATGCGATGGGGAACAGGCTCGAAAGCCAAAAACTTCGTGTCCCAGAGATACGGATCGGCTCCCTGACATTTCACGGGGTCAAGGGGCATGAGGATGCGGAGTCAGCAACCTATAGAAAGACACCCGGGGGCGAGGGCTACATCGGTCCTGCTTTGATTCGATCATACAAGCTGGTAGTCGACTATGGCCGGCGATCGATGACCTTCATCCCTAATGACATCAAGAATCCCGAAGCGTTTGGTTGTTCCGGAACAGAGATTCGCTTCGATCCTGACATGGGGGGCGAGCCCATCACGAAAGTCAGTTCTGATCTCGGAGATCACCGGTTCGTCTGGGATACCGGAGCACCAGCGATGATCGTTCGGAAAGGCCTGGTGGCTGAGCGTGGGGCCGCAACCGATGGCAATTTGTACGTTAGCAGTAAGTTCAAGATCGGTAGCGAAGACTTTGGCCCAATGCGCCTGCATATGTTTGACTTCGGCGAGCCTGCGGAGGTGTCTGGATACATCGGATACGATTTCTTCGCGGCGAATGTCGTTTGCATAGACATGAGTGGCAAAAGATTCCTGGTTCACCCGAATCGCGATGACCTCTAACACGTCAGCCTCGGCTATCCGAAGGAGGCCCGCGGCCCACCCAGATCACTCGTCGACGGCACTCAGAGGACGATACTTCGAATGAACGACACTACCGTGATTGTTTCCTATCGCTTGCGGCCAGATCAGGTGCAAACAGCTTTGAGGGCGATTGCTTCGCTCGTTTCGACCGTTCTGACGAGCGAGCCAGCCTGCAAGGGAATCGAGATACTGCAAGAAGATTCCGATCAGACCCGCGTCACGCTGTTGGAGCGCTGGACAAGCCGAGACGAGTTCCTCGGGCCGCACATGCAGCAGCCGCACATTCAGGCCTTCATAAGTGAGGCGGGCGCATTCTTGAGTGGTCCGCCGGAGATTTCGTTCTGGCGGACAGCGGGTGTCGCCTGACACCCACGCACCGCAGGCGGTTGATCGCAATTGAGTAACGCACTTTCAAAAGCAAAGCTCGTGGTTGACCTCCTGGATGCGCTGCGCAACCGCTTGGGCAGCGACGCATTTCAAGTCGTGGATCATTGGCCGGACGATCCGATGGCTATTGGAATCGCTTCGCCGCATAACGCCGGAGTGCTCGCCTACATTTCGGTGACCCCGGAAGCGGTCGATCCATACTTCGTCAGTTTGGAGTTTCCGCCGGAAGGGGAGTGGGCGGATTCCCCGTACACACCAGGCGACGAACGTAACGAGTGCGGCATCGACGAGCTGGTAGCAACTATTGCAGCGCACTTGAAAAAGGCGCCATCCGATACCTCGCAGGAGCGGAGGCGTGATAGATAGTGTGCCGGGCCTCCGCAGACGTGCGAACTCGAGTCGCGGCATCAATCCGATCGCGGTGCGTGGATGCGATCACTATGAGTTTCGCGAAGGCAAAGTGGTACACAAGGATTCATACTGGAAGATAGTGGAATGACGCCGGCCTCCATCCAGTCCACCACTTCGCGCCAGTTCGTCGGGCTTCTCGGTTGGCTGGTCCTGTGCTTCGCGGCCGCCGGCATCGGGGCGGTGGCATCCGCGGCAGCAGGAGATTTCTACCGGCAACTCGTCCGCCCGGATTGGGCGCCGCCTGCCTGGCTGTTCTCGCCCGTGTGGACGGTGCTTTATTTCCTGATGGGCGTCGCCGCCTGGCTCGTCTGGCGCGCGCACGGCTTCAGGAGAGCAAGAGTGGCGCTCGTGCTCTTCATCCTCCAGCTCGCCGTCAATGCGCTCTGGAGCTGGCTCTTCTTCGAGTGGCGGCGCGGCGACCTGGCGTTCGCGGAGGTCGTGCTGCTTTGGTGTTTGATCGTCGCGACCGTGGTGTCGTTCTGGCGGCTCAAACCCCTGGCCGCCGTCCTGCTGCTTCCATACCTGGGTTGGGTGACGTTCGCCTCGGCGCTCACGTACTTCACATGGCGACTCAATCCCGGTTTGCTGTGACGAATCACCAGTGCATCACACTTTGAACTGCTGATTTCCCACTCTGCACAACTGACGGAATACGATGCGATCGTAACCGGCTTCACGCCATCGGATTCCCGTTAGCCCGCATGATCAAGTTCATCCTGCTACTGCTGCTCGTGGTTCCGCCGTGCCTGGCGATCACGTTCAAGGCTCCCATCGTGGTTACGCTCCTCATGGCGGCGCCCATGTTGATCCTTGCCTCCAAACTGGAATCCGCCAACGACGCGCCTGGTCGAGAAGAGGGTGGCGGCACGCTGTCGAAAATGGTTTTTTTTGGCGTGGGAGTCGTGGTTCTTTACGGTTGCGTCCAGGTCATGCAACTGCTGCACGCGTTGTTCTCCTAGCCGCGAGCGCGGCATCAAAAGATCATCCTGCCCACGAGGTAGCTCACAACCAGCGTCGAGATGCCGACGGTGAGTGTCCTTCGCACCGTGCGCGCCAGGTTCATGTGCCCGGTGCGCGCGCTGACGATCGACGTCAACGTGAGTGACACGATCGCCGCGACCAGGATCAACCAGGGTTCCGCCTCCACGGGCGCCGAGAGCGTGATCACGAGCGGAATGAACGCGCCGATGCCATAGGCGATCGCACCTCCGATCCCCGCTCGCATGACGTCGGCACGCGAGGTCACTTCGAGAATTCCGTGTTCGCTTTCCAGCTGGGCGTCGAGTGCACCGCGGGCCATCAGCTCCGTGGCGACCTCTGCTGCAAGTTCGCTTCTGAGTCCCTTCGCTTCGTAGTAGGCAATGAGTTCGGCTCGTTCCACCTCGGGTTGGCGTGCGAGGTCAGCAGCTTCCTCCGCCGCGGCCGTCAATTGACCCTCGCGCTCGGCCGCCGCCTCGGCCCATTCCGAGCCGCCCGCGCTCAGCATGCCGGCGATGGTCGCCGAGGTGGCCGCGGTCACCAGCGTCGCGTGGCCCGCGCCGGCGCCCGCGAAGCCTTCGAGGATGCCGGCAGTCGCGATGATCCCGTCGTTGGCGATCACGCTCCATGCCCGCAGCGACTCCGGATCGGTCGCCGCGGCTCGCACGCGGGAACGCCAGGCCGCAAACCGGCCCTTCGGCTCGAGAGCTCGTGTGAGTTCGGACATCGCGAGCCAGACGTTTTGCTGTCCGCTCCGCGGCCGCCATCGGACAAATCGCGTTGCCTGATGTGGGACAACGGATTGAATGGACGGATGCGGCCTAGTACAACCTAGCGGTCTCGAGATGCCGAAGTGGTCCTGGCAGGGGCTCGAGCGAACCCCGCCAGGGACAAAGGACTAGCTACTTGCCGTCGGGCGGCGTGAACACGTCGACCGACAGCATCACGGTGCGCGTCTCGTCGGGCGCGAGTGCGCCCACACCCACGACCCTGCGTTCCACTTCCTCGCCGCGGTGATTGCGGATCGACACCACGACCGAATATTCCCAGGAGTCCGCGCCCCCGGGATTACGGACCGTGCCCTCTACGCGCAGCGCGGAAAACGTCGGCTGCTTGCGGCCATCCAAGTCCGACTTGCGGTCGAAACGCAGGTGGTGCTGGCAACTCGGGCAGATCCTGGCGCTTTCCAGGATCGTCGACTTGCAGTGGGGACAGACTCGAGTCTTGCCGGGCGTGCCGACACGGACATTCATGTGCCGGTCAGTGCTTCGGCTTCTCGTCCCAGCCGAATTCCGCCTTGCCGCGCATGCGCGAACCCGCCGCCACGGTCAGCGACCCGGCCTTGAGTTCGCCGTTGAGAACGCCGGTCGAGAGTAGTTCGACGCGCGCGGCGGCATCGATGTTGCCGTCGAGCTGTCCGCCGACGACCACCGTATCGGCCTTCACGCCCCCGGTGAGGTGCGCGCCAGGCTCGATGGTCAGGTTGCCCTGGACGCTCACGTCGCCCTTGAACGTGCCGGCGATGCGCACGTTACCCGCGCCTTCGATCTTGCCTTCGATCGTCAGGCCGGAGGCGATGAGCGACTCCTTCAGCGATGCGTCGGCGCGACTCGGCGTTGGGGCAGGGCGCGTTGCCTGCTCGCCGGCCGGTGCCAGGACGGATACCTTCTCGGGCGCCTTAGCTGCGGGTTCCGGCACGATCTGTTCCCGGCCAGATTGATCTTTCCACAACGCCATTCCAACTCTCCTGTCTATAGCAAGCTGTGCGACCTCGGACGAGATCGCCGAACGTAAGTACACAGCGCGGAAGGTGCTGTCGATCTGTCGGGATCCGACGACAGCTTGGGTGCTACGCACAAACGGAGCCCAGAACGCTTCAGGACTTGACTGAACGGTGCTTGCCGCCCTTGGCGTACGGCTTGTAAGGCTTGTTCGACTTGTACGGCTTGTTCGACTTGTAGGGCCGGTCCTGCTTGAACGACTTCGGCTTGCCGCGCGGCGGCAGGTTGTCCGCCGCTTCCAGTCTCAGCTCCTGTCCGCGCACGCGGACCTTCGACAACCGCGAGATGACCGCGGGCGACAGGTTGGCCGGCAGCCGCACCGTCGAGTAGTTTGCCCGGATGTCGATGCCGTTGATCTGCGGCCCATGCAACCGCGCCTCGTTCGCGATCGCGCCGACGATGTTGCCCGCCAGTACACCGTGCTCCCGGCCGACAGCGAGCCGCCAGGTGATCTGCTTCCCGTCGTCCTCGAACGCAAAGTCGTTTTCGGCCACTTGCGGCAAATCCGGATTGGTCGCGTGTTCGCGCTTGGGCTTGCGCGGCGCGTCATCGCCGCCCCGCTCGAACGCCGGCGCCGTGTAGGCCTGCTCGGGCGCCTTAGAAGACACGGGACCGCCGCCTTCGACGAGTGAGGCCGCCGCGGCGGCGACACTCAGCAGATCGGCGCCGGTCTCGAGCGCCACTTCCTGCACCGCCTTGCGATGAAAGTCCGCGATACCCGCCGCAAGCGCCTCGCCGATGCGCGCCTTGAATTTCGCGAGCCGCTTCGTGTTCACGTCCTCGGCCGTCGGCAGGCTGAGCGGATCGATGGTCTGGCGCGTGTGCTTCTCGATCAGCCGCAGCAGGTTCCGTTCGCGCGGCGCGATGAACAGGATCGCCTCGCCGCTGCGGCCCGCACGGCCGGTGCGGCCGATACGATGCACGTACGACTCCGTGTCGTAGGGCACGTCGAAGTTGACGACGTGCGTGATTCGTTTGACGTCGAGACCGCGCGCCGCGACGTCGGTCGCGACCAGGATGTCTATCTTCCCGTTCTTGAGCTGGTCGATGATCTTCTCGCGCATCGACTGCTGGATGTCGCCGTTCAACGCGACGGCCGCGAAGCCGCGCGCCTGGAGCCGCTCGGCGAGATCCAGCGTGGACTGCTTGGTGCGGACGAACACCAGCATCGCGTCGAAGTCCGCCACTTCGCAGATGCGCGTCAGTGCATCGAGCTTGTGCAGCCCGCTCACCATCCAGTAGCTCTGCTTGATGTTGGCGGCCGTGGCGGATTTGCCCTTGATCACCACCTCGTGCGGATTCTCGAGGTGCGTCTGCGCAATGCGTCGGATGTTGGGCGCCATCGTCGCCGAGAACAGCGCGACCTGTTTGTCTTCGGGCGTCTGCGACAGGATCGCATCCATCGCGTCGGCGAAGCCCATCGCGAGCATCTCGTCCGCCTCGTCGAGCACGACGCAGCGGATGCCATCGAGCTTGAGCGTGCGGCGGTCGAGGTGATCGATGATGCGCCCGGGGGTGCCGACGACCACCTGCGGTCCGCGCTTGAGCGCGTTCAACTGTGGCACGTAACTCTGGCCGCCGTAGATAGGCAGCACGTGGAAGCCATGTTGTCCGGCGGCGTATTTCTGGAATGCCTCTGAGACCTGGATCGCGAGCTCGCGCGTCGGGACGAGCACCAGCGCCTGCGGCGCGTGTTTCTTCGTGTCGATGCGCGAGAGGATCGGCAGCGCGAAGGCGGCAGTCTTGCCCGTGCCGGTCTGCGCCTGGCCGAGGATGTCGCGGCCCTCGAGCATGGCCGGGATGGTGGCGGCCTGGATCGGAGAGGCAGCCTCGTAGCCGATGGCTTTCACCGCACGCAACACGGTCTCGGAAAGGCCGAGGTCGCTGAACGGTACGGCGGAGGTGTTAGAAGTCATCGGAAAACTCGGCGGCGGGGCGGGGGCGAGAGTGTAGGGTGCGCGGCCGCAATTGCACGTTATTTCGGTATTCTTCCCGAGGAAACGTCGGTAAAAGCCGCAAGAGACCACTTATGACCGCCCGAATGACTCCCCGCCGCTGCGACCTGCTGCTGACGGCCTCCCAGAAGTTCGTTGCCTTTGCCCCGATCGTCCTTTTCCTGCTCTTCCCGGTCATCGCTTACGTCGTGTTCGCCAATATCGATCTGCCGGGCGCGAAGCCACTGCCGCGCGACTTTCCCTGGATTCTGCTCGGCTTCCTCGCCGTGATGGCCCTGTTGTTCGTCTGGACGCTCACCTCGATTCCCTACCGCCTGACCGTCACGCACGATCAGCAGCTCGAGTTCAAGTCGATACGCAGTGTTTGCCGCGTACGTGCCGCCGACGTGTTGTCGATCAAGCCGCGATCGCTGCACATCCAGGCGAACGTATCCGGTTACGAACTCGCGCATCGCGGCGGGAAGATCCGGTTTCCAGGGCAGTTCACCGGGCTTCATGCGGTGCTTTACGAACTCAAGCTGTCCAACCCCGCCGTGCAGATCACGGGATGTTGATGCCATGCACGAAGAGGGCTGGCCGCTGCGCGTGGCGCCGCCGTAAACTCGCCGCAACTTCTCTGGAACCCCGGAGTTCACGATGAGCAGGATGTTCTTCGCCTCGGCGATTTGCGCGCTCATGATC
The DNA here is from genome assembly GCA_023433705.1 of Pseudomonadota bacterium. Classification (GTDB taxonomy): domain Bacteria; phylum Pseudomonadota; class Gammaproteobacteria; order Steroidobacterales; family Steroidobacteraceae; genus CADEED01. The sequence continues at coordinate 26,355 of JAEYUC010000104.1, read as the reverse complement.
TCGACGGCGTTTTCACAGGCGGATACGAACGCCGCGCTGGAAGCCCGGATCCGCGCGCTCGACCTGCGGCATGCCGAGGCGATCTTCAAAGGAGACGCCGCGGCGCTCGATGAGCTCATGGATGACGACGTGACCGTGAATCATCCGACGAACCGCATCGTCAAGGAGAAGAAGGAGTTGCTGCAGCTGATCCGTGATGGCGTGATCCGCTATACCGTGTTCGAGCGCCGCCCGGAAAAATTCCTCTTCTTCGACAACATGGTGGTCGTCATGGGCGACGAGACCGTCGTGCCCGCCAAGGGCGCGCCGAACGAAGGCAAGGAACTGCGGCGGCGCTACACCAATGCGTGGATGCTGCGCGACGGAAAGTGGAAGCTGACATTCCGGCATGCGAACAACGTGTGCGCGCCGTGCGGAGCGTCCGGCGGATGAGCCGTCGCAGGTGCGCCCTGCCAATCCGGTAGAATCCGCACCTCCCAGCCCACCGCGATCCACGGCGCTGGACATTCACCCGCGCCCATGACTTCCGCCGACGCCGATTCCAAGTCGATCGACCTGTGCCTGCGTCGCGACCAGTTCCGCCTGCGGCGCGAACGCGATCGTCTGCGCGCCGAGCGCCTGCGCGGCAACGACGTCGCCGCGGGCGAGGCGGCACTGGCACAGAAGATAGCCGCGTCGATGGCCGCCCGTGCCGCGCGCGCGGCCAGCGTGCCGAAGATCGCCTATCCGGAAGAGCTGCCGGTATCGGCGAATCGCGAGGAGATCCGCCGGGCGATCGAGCAGCATCCCGTCGTCATCGTCTGCGGTGAGACCGGGTCGGGCAAGACGACGCAGCTTCCGAAGATTTGCCTCGAAGCGGGACGCGGAGTCGTTGGCGCGATCGGGCACACGCAGCCTCGCCGCATCGCGGCGCGCGCGGTCGCATCGCGCATCGCGGAGGAGCTGGTCACGCCGCTGGGGGAACTCGTCGGTTACAAGCTCCGCTTCCAGGATCGCAGCCGGCCCGAAGGGCTCATCAAGCTCATGACCGACGGCATCCTGCTCGCCGAAACACAGGGCGACCGCTTCCTCGAGGCCTACGACACGATCATCGTCGATGAGGCGCACGAACGATCGCTGAACATCGACTTCCTGCTCGGTTATCTCAAATGGCTGCTGCCGCGCCGGCCGGATCTCAAGCTCGTCATCACCTCGGCGACCATCGATCCCGAACGTTTCTCGAAGCACTTCGGTGACGCGCCGATCATCAACGTGTCGGGACGCAGTTATCCGGTCGAGATCCGTTATCGGCCGGTGGAGCTCGATGAAGATGACGAGACCGCAGTCGACGAGCAGGCCGCGATCCTGTCGGCGGTCGACGAGCTCTGGCGTGAGCAGGCCGGCGACATCCTCGTTTTCCTGAGCGGCGAGCGCGAGATCCGCGAAACCGCCGAATCGCTGCGCAAGCATCACCCGCAGAGTTGCGAAGTGCTGCCACTGTACTCGCGACTCTCGCAGGACGAGCAGCAGCGCGTGTTCAGGTTATCCGGCCGCCGCCGAGTGGTGCTCGCGACGAACGTCGCGGAAACCTCGCTGACCGTGCCGGGTATCCGTGCCGTCATCGACACCGGCGTCGCGCGCATCAGCCGCTACAGCCACCGCAGCCGGTTGCAGCGTCTGCCGATCGAAAAGATCTCGCGTGCGTCGGCCAACCAGCGTTCCGGCCGCTGCGGCCGCGTCGGGCCGGGCATCGCGATCCGGCTGTACTCCGAGGAGGATTTCCTCGCGCGGCCGGAATTCACCGAGCCCGAGATCCAGCGCACGAATCTCGCGGCGGTGATCCTGCAGATGCACGCGCTCAAGCTCGGCGACATCGAGGCCTTCCCATTCGTCGAGCCGCCCGACGGGCGTTACGTGCGCGACGGCTTGCGCACGCTGCGCGAGATCGGGGCGCTGTCCGACGACGACAAACTGACGGACACGGGGCGCCAGCTCTCCAAACTACCGCTCGACCCGCGACTCGGCCGCATGCTGCTCGCGGGCGCCGCCGAGCACTGCCTCGAGGAAGTCGCGATCATCGCCTCCGCGTTGTCGGTGCCGGATCCGCGCGACCGGCCCGCGGACAAACAGACGCAGGCCGACCAGAAACACGCGCCGTTCCGCGACGAGCAATCGGATTTTCTCTCGCTGCTCAAGTTGTGGAAGGCGTGGAACGAGCAGCGCGCGCAGCTCTCGCGCGCCAAGCTGCGCGCCTGGTGCAAGGAGAATTTCCTGTCCTATCTGCGCCTGACCGAGTGGCACGACGTGCACGGCCAGGTGATGGAAGTCGTCAAGGGCGAACTCGCGCTCAAGCTCGACTCGCGGGCCGGGGAATACGCATCTATCCACCGCGCGCTGCTCGCGGGCTTGCTGTCGCAGGTGGCGCAGCGCAAGGAGCAGGGCGAATACCTCGGCGCGAATGGAACGAAGCTGTTCATCCATCCGGGTTCGGGCCAGTTCAAAGCGCGGCCGCCGTGGATCGTGAGCGCCGAACAGGTGCAGACCACCAAGGTCTACGCGCGTACCGTCGCGCGCATCGATCCCGCGTGGGTCGAGCAGGTGGGCGCGCACCTCGTGAAGCGCCAGCACTACGAGCCGCACTGGGAGCGCCGCGCGGCGTGCGCGGCCATCTACGAGCGCGTGACGTTGTTTGGCCTCACGTTGTCCACCGGCCGCAGCATTCCCTACGAACGCGTCGATACCAAGGCCGCGCGCGAGATGTTCATCCGGCACGCGCTGGTGCTCATGGAGTACGACAGCCGCGCGCCGTTCTTCGCGCACAACCTGAAGCTGCTCGAGGAACTGGAGTACCTGCAGCAGAAGGGCCGGCGCGTCGACCTGCTGGGCGACGAGAACCAGTTGTACGCATTCTTCGACGCGCGGGTCCCGGAAGGCATCTCGACGGGCGCCGCGTTCGAGAAATGGCGACGCGAGGCGGAGGCGAAGGAGTCCAAACTACTCTGGCTCAGCGAGCGCGACGTGTCGCCCGGCGAGGCGGAGCTCGACGCCGAACGGTTCCCGGACCATCTGTCCGCGGGCCCGCTGGTCGTGCAGCTGCGTTACCGCTTCGAGCCGGGCCACGAGGATGACGGCGTCTCGGCGCTGATTCCGCTGCACGTTCTCAACCAGCTTTCCGAGGAGCCGTTCGAGTGGCTGGTTCCGGGATTGCTGGAGGAAAAGGTCGAGGCCCTGATCCGCGCGCTGCCCAAGCAGTTGCGTGTGCATTTCGTTCCCGTGCCGGACGCCGCGGCCCGCGCATTGCCGCTGCTCGAGCGCGACCGCGGCTCGTTGCACGCACAGCTCGCCGACGCGTTGCTGCGCACGCATGGCGTGCCGGTGCCGCGCGATGCGTTCCGCGCCGAACTGCTGCCGCCGCACCTGCGCATGAACTTCCTGCTGCTCGACGACGCGGACAAGGTGATCGCGAGGTCGCGCGATCTCGCGGCGCTGCGCGAGCGGCACGCGGGCGCTTCGCAAAAGGATTACGCGAAGCAGTCGCAGCTCACGGCGGGCGCGAAGAGCTGGGTCTTCGGCGCCATCCCGGAAACCCGGGAAGTCGGGCAGGGCGAGCGGCAGCAGATAGGTTATCCGGCGCTCGTCGACGAGGGCGCGACGGTCGGATTGCGTGCGTTCGCGACCCCGCCCGAAGCCCGCATGAGCCACGAACGCGGTACCGCGCGGCTGATCCGCCTCGTGATGGCGCGCGATCTCAAGCCGATGCGTCGCGACCTGGCCGTGAACGTGCAGGGCGAGATGGTTTATCGAGCGCTACCCGCGCATCCGTTGATTCATCCAGACCTCGTCGCGGGACGCGACCTGCGTGAAGACCTGCTCGACCGTGTCGTCATGACGGTGTTTCTCGAGGGTCGCCCGCCATTGCGCGACAGCGCCGCGTTCGATGCCCGCATCGCCACGCAGCGCGGCGGGATGGGATTGCCGGCGCAGGAGATTTCGCGGGCGGTGCAATCCGCGCTCGAGCGCATTGGCCGGATCCAGTCGGCCCTGGCGAAAGCGCCCGCGTCCGCGGCGGCCGACATCCGCGTGCAGCTTGCGTGGCTCGTGCCGGCCGGATTTCTCCTCACTACTCCGTGGGAGCGGCTGAAGGAGTTCGCTCGCTACCTGCAGGCCATCGAACAGCGGCTCGAGAAGGCGCCCCGCGATCCCCGGCGCGATGCTCAACTCGCCGCCGAGATCGCGCCGCTCGAGGCTCGCTACCGCGAACGCGTGAAGAAGGAGCGCGGTCTCAAGCCGCCCGGAGAGGACGAATTCCGCTGGCTGCTGGAGGAGTTGCGGGTGTCGTTGTTTGCCCAGCAGCTCAAGACCCGGGTGCCGGTGTCCGCGCGTCGGCTCGAAGATGCCTGGACGGAGCGCGAGCGCGTGCCCATCGCCTGACGGACGGCGTATGCTCAAGAAATGGGCAAACTAGTCACGGGGATCGTGGTCACCCGTACTTCCAGCAACTGATCGTGTTTCCGGAACGCATCGAGACGAAACGACTCGTCCTGCGCCGCCCATTTGAAACGGACGCGCACGACGTCTTCACCTCGTATGCGCAGGACCCGCTGGTCACGCGATTCCTGCTGTGGCGGCCTCATACATCCGAAAGCACCGTGCGCGAATTCCTCGTGTCGTGCATCGCAGGCTGGGAAGCCGGCGGTCCGCTGGTCTACGCGATCACGGAAGCACCCGCGGGCCCGGTCATCGGCATGATCGATGCGCGGCCCAAGGAGTCCACCGTCGATCTCGGATACGTATTGGCGCGTTCGCGCTGGGGCAGGGGCTACATGCCCGAAGCGATCGCCGCGCTCGCCGCGCAGGCTCACGCGCTCGGGTTTCGGCGCGTGCAGGCGTTCTGCGACGTCGAAAATTTTCCTTCGCAGCGAGCATTGGAGAAGGCAGGGTTCATGCGAGAAGCCAGGGTCGAGCGTCATCTCGTGCTTCCGAACTTCCCGCCCGAGCCGCGCGATAGTTTCCTCTACACGAAGGTTCCATGACCGTCGACTTGCCAAGCGCCAGCGACCCGAAGGCATTACGTTCCGTCAAGCCTGATATGCCGAGGAGTAGTTAGCATGACAATCCGCCGTCCGCAGGTCTGTGTGCTCGGCAGCGCCGAGCCCGGTTCCGCCGCGTTCGAACTCGCCGGCGAGGCCGGCGCGCTGCTCGCGAGACTCGGCATCACCGTGGTCAGCGGATGCGGCAGTCCTGCCACGCGGGTCGCCGCGGAGCGCGCGCTCGCCGCTGGCGGTCTGGTTGTCAGCATCATCCCGCCGGGCGAAATGCCGCCGCCGGATTGGCCGGCCACGGTGGTGATTCCCTGCGGGATGGGCGACGCCCGCAACCTCCTCATGGCGCTCGCGGGCGACGCCTGCATCGTGATCGGCGGCCGCGCCGGCACCATCTCGGAGGTCTCGCTCGCCTGGCTGCACAAGCGTCCGTTGCTGCCGCTCACGGGCTGCGGCGGCTGGTCCGACGGCCTGCCTTCGAATCCGCCCGACGAGCGGCGCAATTCCGTCATCCTGCCCTGGAGCACTGTCGCGCAACTCGAAACGCAGCTGCGTGAACTCGGCCTCGCATGACCTGACCGTCGGCCAGCCTTTGGCTCGCGCGAGACATTCCGTGGGGCGAGCGGGGCTGCGCGGCCCCCGGCGCGCCGTGTATCCTTCGCACCTCTTTTCGAGATCAACCACCCCGTGCAGCTCGCCCATTTCCAGGTCGGAATCGACCGGCCCATGTTCCTGATCGCCGGTCCCTGCGTGATCGAGGGCGAAACTCTCACGCAGGAAATCGCCGGGACGCTCAAGGAGATCACGACGCGCCTCAAGGTGCCGTTCATCTTCAAGGCGTCGTACGACAAGGCGAACCGTTCATCCGCGAAGAGCTTCCGCGGTCCCGGGCTCGATGCGGGCCTCAAGGTGCTGCAGGGCGTGCGCGAGAAGATCGGCGTGCCAGTGCTCACCGACGTCCACGAAGACACGCCGTTCGCCGAAGTCGCGAGCGTCGTCGACGTCATGCAGACGCCCGCGTTCCTCGCGCGCCAGACCAACTTCATCATCAACGTCTGCTCGCAGGGCAAACCGGTCAACATCAAGAAAGGCCAGTTCCTCTCGCCCTGGGAAATGCAGAACGTCGTCGACAAGGCGCGTTCGACCGGCAACGAACAGATCATGGTGTGCGAACGCGGCTTCTCGTTCGGCTACAACAATCTCGTCTCCGACATGCGCTCGCTCGCGATCATGCGCGCCACCAAGGCGCCCGTGGTGTTCGACGCCACGCACTCGGTCCAACTACCGGGCGGCAAGGGCGACGCATCCGGCGGACAACGCGAACACATCCCGGTGCTGGCGCGCGCGGCGGTTGCCGCGGGCATCTCGGGCCTGTTCATGGAAACCCATCCGGATCCGGCCAAGGCGCTGTCCGATGGTCCCAATGCCTGGCCGTTGCCACGCATGGAAAAACTACTGTCGACGCTCAAGGCGCTCGACGATGCAGTCAAACAACAACCCTTCGAGGAATCGCTTCTATGAGTCGTATTGTTGATATCGTCGGCCGCGAGATCATTGATTCGCGCGGCAATCCCACTGTCGAAGCCGACGTTATCCTCGATTCCGGCGTGGTGGGCCGGGCCGCCGTACCTTCGGGCGCATCCACCGGCACGCGCGAGGCGGTCGAGCTGCGCGATGGCGACAAGAAGCGTTATCTCGGCAAGGGCGTACTCAAGGCCGTCAAGAACGTCAACACCGTGCTCAAGGCCGCCTTGTTAGGCAAGGATCCGGCCGAGCAGGAAGCCCTCGACGAGATCATGATCAAGCTCGACGGCACCGAGAACAAGGGCAACCTCGGCGCCAACGCGCTGCTCGCGATCTCGCTCGCGAACGCGCGCGCGGCCGCGCAGGACTCGAAGCAGTCGCTGTGGAAATACATCGCGAAGGGCCGCGAGCCCGTGATGCCGGTGCCGATGATGAACGTCATCAACGGCGGCGCGCACGCGGACAACTCGCTCGACGTGCAGGAGTTCATGATCATTCCCGTCGGCGCGCGCAGCTTCAGCGAGGCACTGCGAATCGGCGCGGAGATCTTCCACACGCTCAAGGGCATCCTGAAGAGCCGCAAGCTCACCACCGCGGTGGGCGACGAGGGCGGCTTCGCGCCGAACCTCTCCTCGAACGAGGCCGGCATCAAGATCATCATCCAGGCCGTCGAGAAGGCGGGCTACAAGCTCGGCAAGCAGGTCTATCTCGGCATGGACGTCGCGAGCTCGGAGTTCTACAAGAAGGGCAAGTACGACATGCACGGCGAAGGCCGCGTGTTCACCTCGCCCAACTACGTGAAGTACCTCGCCAAGCTCGCGGCGAAGTACCCGATCGTGAGCATCGAGGATGGCATGGCCGAGCAGGACTGGGACGGCTGGAAGAACCTCACCGACACGCTCGGCAAGAAGGTGCAGCTCGTCGGCGACGACCTGTTCGTGACGAACACGAAGATACTCCAGGAAGGCATCGACAAGGGCATCGCGAACTCGATCCTCATCAAGGTGAACCAGATCGGCACGCTGACCGAGACGCTGGCGGCCATCGAGATGGCGGCCAAGGCGGGTTACTCGTCGATCGTGTCGCACCGCTCGGGTGAGACCGAGGATTCGACGATCGCGGATATTGCCGTCGCGACCAGCGCGAGCCAGATCAAGACGGGATCGATGTCGCGCTCGGATCGCATCGCCAAGTACAACCAGCTGCTGCGCATCGAAGGCGAGCTCGGGGGCAAGGTGCGTTACGCGGGCAAGGACGCGTTTCCGGTCAAGATCTGAACGGCGTTCATTCGAAGGGGAGGGAACATGCCGAATCTGTATGACAAGAACTCGGGCGCGCTCCTGGGCGCCATCAGCGAGGAAGACGTGCAGTGCCTGGTCGACGTGCTCGAGGAGGAGGACTCCAAGGACGTCGACTACTTCGTCAATCTCGATACGGTGGACATCCTCGAGGACAACGGCGCATCGCTAGATCTCGTGCAGATGCTGCGCAAGGCCATCGGCGCGGCCGAGGGCATCGACGTCCGCTGGGGAAACTAGGGCGGCGCGTTCCACGTCGCCTGCTCGGGGCCGACGATGAGTCGGTCCTCGAGCGGGTGGACCCGTGTCACGGAAGCCGAACTCGCGACAGCGGATGAATATGAAAGGCGCGACGGCTACGTACGGATAGCCGCCCCGCCTTGCCTCCGGTAGTGAGGCTTGGGTATACGTGGACGCGCGGTCTCTGGGGAGAAACCATGGCGGAACATAACCCTTATGCGGCGCCGAGGGCGCCCGTCGCGGATGAATCGCCACCCGGCAACGTGTTCGCACAGAAGTCCGAAGTCGAATACGGCGGCTTCTGGCGGCGCGTCGGAGCGCAGGTCCTGGACGCGCTGATCCTCGCGCCGCTCGGATTGTTGGCGTATTTCGGCATGCAGTTTTCCCCGAGGTTTTACGCGTACTACGTCATCCCCGGGATCGTCGTCGGCTTGTTCTACAGCGTCTATCTCGTGAAGCGATTCGGCGGCACCCCCGGAAAGCGGATACTCGACATGCGCATCGTGATGTTGGACGGGTCGCCGATCACCGGCTCCGCCGCCTTCTGGCGTTATTCAGTGTGGCTGGCTGTGTCGACCGTTCCGACGGCTGGCGCGGCGATCGCGTCGCTGAACATCCCGCTGGAGGGATACGAATCGTTGGGATTCCTGGAAAGAGCGCAGTTGCTCGACGCGAACACGCCGGGATGGGCGGAGATCGGGACGTACGCGATATGGGGCTGGGCCCTCGTTGCCGCCATCGTGATGCTTTGCAACCCGCAACGGCGGGCCACGCACGATTTCATCGCAAGGACTTTCGTCGTCAGGGACTGAAGACGCGCCATGAACAAATCCATGTTCGCGTACGTCTGCCTCGGCTCGAACGATCTCGAGCGTTCGGCGAAGTTCTACGACGCGGCGCTCGGCGCGCTCGGCTACACCCGCTGCGACACCTCGGGTGAAAGCGAGTCGAGCTGGACGGGCTGGATCGGCTGGGGTTTGTACGAGGAGTTTGGCGCCGTGCAGGATGCACTCTGGATCTGCAAGCCATACAACGGACAACCCGCGAGCGTTGGCAACGGCAGCATGGTCGCGTTGTGGGCGAAGAGCTGGCGCGAGGTCGATACCTTCCATGCCGCCGCGCTCGCGCACGGTGGAACTTCGGAAGGAGCGCCCGGTCTGCGACTGCTGTACAACCCCGACTTCTACGCAGCCTACGTGCGCGATCCCGATGGCAACAAGCTCGCCGTGGTCTGCCGGGGTTTCACCTCCGCGGAAGGCCAGTGAGCCGTGCACTGTTCGGCTCGTTCCGCACTCGTTTCATCGTAAACAGTCGCGCGCTTCGCCGCGGCGGCTAGCATTCTTCGCCTATCAAGGATTCGTCAGTCGATGAGGATACTTATGAAGTTCCTGCGTTCCGCCGTACTGCTGCTGTTCACCGCGACCGCCATGCAAGCGACGATGGCTGCCTCGCCGCCGAAGACGGCGCCGCTTCCCGCGGTGGACATCCCTTACCAGAAGTTCGTACTCGACAACGGGCTCACGCTCATCGTCCACGAGGACCACAAGGCGCCCGTCGTGGCGGTGAACATCTGGTATCACGTCGGCAGCAAGGACGAGCGGCCGGGACGCACGGGTTTCGCCCACCTGTTCGAGCACCTGATGTTCAACGGGTCCGAGAACTATCGAGACGACTGGTTCCGGATCATGGAATCCGCGGGCGCGACCAAGCTCAACGGCACGACCTGGCTCGACCGCACTAACTACTTCCAGAACATGCCGACCTCGGCGTTCGACCTCACGCTGTGGATGGAATCGGACCGCATGGGTCACCTGCTCGGCGCCATCGACCAGAAGGTGCTCGACGAGCAGCGCGGCGTGGTGCAGAACGAGAAGCGCCAGGGCCAGAACCGCCCGTACGGCAAGGTGGGCGAGATCATCGCGCAGAGCACGTACCCGGCCGGCCATCCGTATTCGTGGGAAACCATTGGCTCGATGGATGACCTCAACGCGGCGTCGGTCGAGGACGTGAAGGAATGGTTCCGCACGTATTACGGAGCGGCCAACGCCGTGCTCGTGATCGCGGGCGACGTCACGGCCGCCGAGGCGAAGGCCAAGGTCGAGAAATACTTCGGCGACATTCCCTCGGGTCCCGTGATCAAGCGGCAGACGGACTGGATCGCCAAGATGACCGGTGAGCGGCGCGCGATGCTGCAGGACAACGTTCCGCAGGCGCGCATCTACAAGGTGTGGAACATTCCCGGCTACCGGCAGCACGACAACACGCTGCTCGACATCTCGGCCGACATCCTCGCGAACGGCAAGAACAGCCGGCTCTACAAGCGCCTGGTGTACACGGATCGGAGCGCGACCTCGGTGGGCGCATTCCTGGGTCCGTTCGAGATCGGCTCGCAGGTGCAGATCGTGGCGACGGTGAAACCGGGCGTAGACCCGGCCGTCGTCGAGAAGGCGATGGATGAAGAAATCGCGCGGTTTCTCGCCACTGGCCCGACCGCGGCCGAGCTCGATCGCGTCCGCACGACCAACTACGCGAACTTCGCGCGCGGCATCGAGCGTATCGACGGCTTCGGCGGCAAGTCCGCGATCCTGGCCGAGAGCCAGGTGTTCGGCGGCTCGCCGGACTTCTACAAGACGCGCCTCGACTGGGTGGCGAAGGCGACGCCGGCGCAGGTGCAGGGCGCGGCGAAGCGCTGGTTGTCCGACGGGGTGTTCGTGCTCAACGTCGATCCGACGCCGACCTACACGACGGTCGCCTCGACGGTCGATCGCAGCAAGCCGCCGGAGACCGGCACGCCGCCGTCACTCAAACTACCGGCGCCGGTGCGTACCAAGCTCTCGAACGGGCTCGAGGTCGTATTGGTCGAGCGCCACAATGCGCCGGTGGTCGACTTCACGCTGATCACCGATGTCGGATTCGCGGCGGACAACCAGGCGAAGCCGGGCACCGCGCGGCTTGCGATGCTCATGCTGCAGGAAGGCACGAAGACCCTGAGCTCGCTCGAAATCGCCGAGCGCGCCGAATCGCTCGGCGCGGCCATCGGCATGGGCTCGTCCCTCGATCGCTCTTACCTCGGCATGAACGCGTTGTCGGGCCGGTTGAGCGAGTCGCTCGACCTGTACGCCGACGTGTTGCTCAATCCCACTTTCCCGGACAAGGAACTCGAGCGCCTGCGCGGCCAGACGCTCGCGCAGATCCAGCAGGAGAAGGCACAGCCGCAGGGCATCATCAATCGCCTCGCGCCAAAGCTCTTGTTCGGCGAAGGTCATCCGTATGCGAACCCCGCCTCGGGTCTCGGAACGGAAGAGGTCGTCGCGAACCTCAAGGGCGCGGAGCTCGCCGCGTTCTACAAGCAGTGGGTGCGCCCCGACAATTCGATGCTGCTCGTGGTCGGTGACACGACGCTCGACGCGGTCAAGCCGTTGCTCGAGCAGCGGTTCGGCGGCTGGCGCGCGGCGTCCGGCGAGAAGCCGACCAAGAACATCGCGACCGTGGCGTTGCCCGAGAAGCCGCGCGTGTTCCTGATCGATCGCCCCGGCGCGGAGCAGTCGCAGATCGTCGCGATCACCGTGGGCCCGACGCGCGCCGATCCGGATCACATCCGCTTCGTGGCGCTCGACGCGATGCTCGGCGGCAACTTCACGTCGCGTCTCAACCTGAATCTGCGCGAGGACAAGCGCTGGTCGTATGGCGCGGGATCGCGCATGACCGCAGCCGTGGGGCAGGGCACCTTCCGCGCGGGCGGCGGCGTGCAGACCGACAAGACCGCCGAATCGATGGTCGAGATTCGCAAGGAGCTGCGCGAGATCCTGACGACTCGGAAGCCCGACGAGGCCGAGCTCAAGTTCGCGAAGGACAGCATCGCGATCGCGCTGCCTGGCAACAACGAGACTTCGGACGAGATCGCGAACTCGTACGGCGAGATCCTCACGTACGGACTGAAGGACGATTACTGGAACACGTTCGTCGGCGATCTCACGGCGCTGACGCCCGCGGACGTCAACGCGTCCGCGAGCAAGCTCGTGAAGCCGGATGCGCTGACCTGGGTCGTGGTCGGTGATCTGTCGAAGATCGAGAAACCCGTGCGCGCGCTGAATTTCGGCGAGGTCACGGTTCTCGATGCGGACGGCAAGGTCGTTTCGAAGTAGTCAGACCGATCGGAGAGGGCCGGGGCCGGAAGGTCCCGGCCCTTTTTCGTTTGCGCGTTTCTCTCGCAATGCGCCATGAATGGCGCTCTACGCATGTGGCTCTCGCGCGTTACGGTGTCGTTTTCACAAGGAGGTCGAAATGAAAACGAATGGAATCGTTGCGCTCGCGGAATTCGAAATCGATCGGGTGGCCGGCGGCAAGAGTGCGGTGGATCGTTTCTGCGATTCGCTCATGCGCTGGATGGACGGGCTGGGCGGCCCTCCGACGGGCATCTCCATGCCGTCCCGCGACTATGCGCAGCTGTGCGAGTGGTTCGTGCCTTACCAGGAATCCGTCAGCATCTCCGAAACCGGCAGTCTCTCCGCCGGCACGCTGAGCATCCGCCTGACCGGCGCCGATGGGACGTACACGTTCGTCAACGTGACGGGCATATCGGGCTGAGCATCCGGGTCGATAGTTTGGCAAACGGGGCTGCCGCGGCCCCGTTTCCTTCGCAACGCAAGGCGTCCGGGCATTAAACTACCGCCTCCATCAGGGAGGCAGAATGAAAAGATTGCTGGTGTTGATGTGCCTGTGCGTGGCGGCGCCGTCGTTCGCGCAGGACAAGGCCGCAAGCGAGGCATCGCTGCGTGAACTGCTGACGATCACGAAATCGCAGCAACTCGTCGACGGCATGTACGGACAGCTCGACGGGATGATGCAGCAGGCGATGCACGACGCGCTGAACGGCAAGACGCTCACCGACGAGCAGGAAAAGATCATGTCGGACGCGCGCACGCAGATGATCGGCGTGTTACGCGAGGAAATGACCTGGGAGAAGCTCGAGCCGTCGTTCATCGACATCTACCAGAAGGTGCTCACGCAGAAGGAGGTCGACGGGATGATCGCCTTCTACAAGACGGAGGCCGGCATCGCGGTGATCGAAAAGATGCCGCAGGTCATGCAGCTCAGCATGGAGCTGGTGATGGAGTTGATGCAGAAGATCTCTCCGCGCATCCAGCAGATATCGGTCGACGCGACCGACAAATTGAAGGCTACGAAGTAGTACCGCCACCGCTCCGCCTGGGCGGATTCACGTCCGCTCAGGCGAGCTCGACCAGCTCCGAGTAATTGCGCAGCGCCGCGTTCGAGGTCAGGAACTTCAGCGGCTCGGTCATCGCCTGTGCGACGAGCAGCCGGTCGAAGAAATCGACGCCCGGCTTCGGTTCGAGGTCCCCGGCGGCCGCGGCCGGTCGGACCCTCACCGGCAACTCCAGGAATCCACTGGCCCGGATGCTCGCGGCGAGCTCGGCCGCATCCGCTTCCAGCAGGCCGGCCGCGATCTTGGCCTCGCATTCGACGATGGACGCCGCGCTGACGTAGACCTCGTCCGCGGCCTCGATGCGCTCCCGCGTCGCCTTGGCGAGCTTGCGGGAGTCCGCCAGCCACCACAGGTAGATCTGCGTATCGAGCAGCAGGCGCATATGGCGGGGTAGGGGAGGGCGCCCCTACAAGGGCGTCAGCGCGTCGAACGAGCGCTCGAAATCGTCGGCGATCCTGAGCTTGCCCTTGAGCAGGCCCACGCGGCGCGGCATGTCGTCGCGACCCAGCGGCACGAGCCGCGCCATCGGCCGGCCGCCCTTGGCGATCAGGAATTCGTTGCCGCTCGCCACGTCCTCGATGAGTCGCGACAGGTGGGTCTTCGCCTCGTGAATGTTTACTTTGCCCGGCTTCACAGTGAACTTAGTTTAGTTTAGTCTACTGACAATATGAAGTGGCTTGCTGGGTCATTGCTGGTTGCGGTCGTACTGCTGCAGTACCGGCTCTGGCTGTCCGACGACGGGGTGCGCGAGCTGGCGCGGCTGTCGGAGGCCGTCGAGCAGCAGAAGGCCGACAATGAGGAAGCCATGGAGCGCAACAAGCAGCTCGTCGCGGAAGTCGCGGACCTCAAGGCGGGACTCGCGGCCATCGAAGAGCGCGCGCGCAGCGAGCTCGGCATGATCGGCCGCAACGAAACCTTCTACCAGGTCGTACCGAACCGCCCTCTGCGCACCACTCCCACGTCGACGCCGAACACACAGACCGCCGCGCGTTAGGCACGCGACCGCTTTTGCGCCGCACGCGTTAAGCTGCGCGCCGAATGCGTTACTTCCTCGTCATCCCGGCCGCGGGCAGCGGTCGGCGGCTCGCCTCGACCATTCCCAAGCAATACACCGAGCTGGGCTCATCCACCGTCATCGAACACGCGCTCGCGCCATTCGAAGCGGATGCCGATTGCGCCGGCATCGTCGTGGCCCTCGCGGCCGGCGATGCGACCTGGCCCGCGATCGCGGCGCGCCGCCCGCGCACGATCGAAGTCGCGGCCGGCGGAGCGGAGCGGGCGCACTCCGTGCGGTCCGCGCTGCACCTGCTTGCGACGCGCGCGCGCGCGGACGACTGGGTCATGGTGCACGACGCGGCACGGCCTTGCTTCACGGGCGGCGATCTCGCGCGGCTCAAGGAAGAACTGGCGGGCGACGAGGTCGGTGGTCTGCTCGCGGTGCCGCTCGCGGATACGTTGAAACGCGGCGCGGCGGATGTGGATAGACCCTTCGTCGAGGCAACCCTCGATCGCGCCGGGTTGTGGCGCGCCGTGACGCCGCAGGTGTTCCGGCTCGGCCTGCTGCGCGACGCGCTCGATGCGGCGCTGGCCGCGGGCAAGTTGCCGACCGACGAAGCGCAGGCGATGGAGTGGGCGGGTCACGCGCCGCGACTCATCGCGGGGCGTACGGACAACATCAAGGTCACCACGGCCGACGATCTCGCGCTCGCGCGTGCGATCATCGCGTCGCGAATAGGAGAGCAGGTCTGATGCGAATCGGTTCGGGTTTCGACGTGCATGCCTTCGGGCCGGGCAATTCCATCGTGCTCGGAGGCGTGCGCATTCCGCACACGCGCGGCATCGTGGCGCACAGCGACGGCGACGTCGTGTTGCACGCACTCTGCGACGCGATGCTCGGCGCCGCGGGGCTCGGCGACATCGGCATGCATTTCCCGGACACGGATCCGGTGTGGAAGGGCGCCGAAAGCCGCCGCTTCGTCGCGGCCGTGCTCGACATGCTGAGCGTGCGCAAGCTCAAGGTCGGCAACGTCGACATCACGCTGCTCGCGCAGGCGCCGAAGGTTTCGCCCTATAGGCTCGAGATCCGCCGCTCGCTCGCGCAGATGCTGGGTGTCACGGAAAACCAGGTGAACATCAAGGCGACCACCACCGAGCAACTCGGCTTTCTCGGTCGCAGCGAGGGGCTGGCCGCGCAAGCCGTCGTGTTGCTGGAGACGGCGCCGGACAAGGCCTGATGATCCCGGAACACTGGAGGCGCGCGGCGCTCGAACCGCCGACCGCCTGGGGCGGGCCGCTCGGCGGCGCGACGTTGCGCGCCACGCCGGAGGATTTCCAGGTCGAGGAGATCCTGGGCTTCGCCGCGAGCGGCGAGGGTCCCCACGCGATGCTCACCGTGCGCAAGCGCGGCGCCAACACCGAATGGGTGGCGCGCGAGCTCGCGCGCGCGGCGGGCTGCAAACCTTTCGAGGTCGGGTTCGCGGGCCTCAAGGATCGCAACGCCGTCACCACGCAGCACTTCACGGTGCCACGCGGGAAACGCGCCGCCGAGGAGTTCGTCGGGCTCGCGGGCGAGGGATACGAGGTGATCGCGGCGGCGGCGCATCAACGAAAGTTGCCGCGTGGAGCACTCGAAGGAAATCGCTTCGTGATCGTGGCGCGAGGATTGAATTGCGATCCCGCGGAACTTGACGGACGGATAGGGCGGATCGCCGCCGGCGGCGTTCCAAACTACTTCGGCAGTCAGCGCTTCGGTCGCGATGCCGGCAACCTGGCCGGCGTGCTCGTGGCCGCGGCGAGCCTGGCGGAAAACTCCGGCCGCGGCCGCCCGCGCCGCGGCGGTCGCGACGACCGGGGATTCATGCTCTCGGCCGCGCGCAGCCTGGTGTTCAACGCCATCCTCGCCGAACGCGTCGCGCGAGGTAGTTGGAATCGGCTGCTGCCGGGCGACGTCGCGAACCTGGACGGCCGCGGCAGCGTGTTCGCAGTTCCGGATGTCGACGAAACGCTCGAGGCTCGGTGCGCCGCGCTCGAAATTCATCCCACCGCGCCGCTCGCTGGACGGGGCGAGGCCATGGTGGCCGGCGAGGTGCTGAAGCTCGAGCAGGATGTGGGCGCGGAATTCCTCGAAGCGCTCGCCGTGATCTCGGCGGAAGGCATGAACGCCGAGCGTCGCGCATTGCGCATGCGCGTCCGCGATCTGTCCTACGACTTCTCGGGTGACGCACTGCGACTGAGCTTTGCGCTCGGCGCCGGGAGCTTTGCGACGACCGTGCTTCGCGAGATCATCGCGACCGGCGACGAAGGGTGAACATCATGATCCAGGAAACCGCGCACGAAGACGGTCGCATCCATGAGTTGCGACTTTCCCGGCCACCCGTCAATGCGCTCAACCTCGAACTGCTGCGCGAACTCGGTCTCGGCATCGAACGCGCGGCGCGCGAGACCTCAGCGATCGTGCTGAGCGGGCAGCCCGGGCTCTTTTCGGCCGGGCTCGACGTGCCGAAGCTGATCCAGCTCGACCGGGACGGTCTCACCGCGGTGTTCGTCGAGCTGTATCGCGTGCAACGCACGATCGCGCATTGCCCGGTGCCCGTGGTGTTCGCGCTGACCGGGCATTGCCCGGCGGGCGGAACGGTGCTCGCGATCCACGGCGACTACCGTGTGATGGCGCGCGGCGATTACCGCATCGGGCTCAACGAAACGCAGGTGGGACTCTTCCCGGGCGACCTGATTCACGGCGCCTTCAAGCGGCTGACCGGCGGACACGCCGCGCAGCTGCTCACCCGCGGCGCGCTCATCGATCCCGTCAATGCGCTGCGGGTCGGACTGGTCGACGAGCTCACCGAACCCACCGACGTCGTCGCGCGCGCCATCGCCGTGGCGCGCGAATACATCAACCTGCCGCGCGAGCCGATGCTGCGAACGCGCGCGATGGCGCGCGCCGATCTGCTTTCGTTGTTCGGCAGTCCGGAACACGCATCGATCCGCGAGAACGAATTCGCCTCGTTGGGAGCCGAGCTGTGGCTCGTGCCGGAAACGCAGCAGATGCTCAGGAAGGCCTTCGCGAAGAAGTCGACTGGTTAGACAGCAACACGTTGATCGCGCCCGTGCCGCCGTCGACGCGGCGCGCGGAGGTGAACGCCAGCACCGGGCCGGTCTTGCGCAGGATCATGTTGACCGCGGTCTTGAGCACGGGGCCGCGCGGTCCCGAGCCCATGCCCTTGCCGTGGATGATGCGCACGCAGCGCAAGTTGCGCGCCAGCGACTCCGCGAGGAACTCGCGTAACGCGAGCTTCGCCTCCGCGACGCGTAATCCGTGCAGGTCGCAGACCTCCTCGACGCGGTATTCGCCGCGCTTGAGCTTGCGCATGACGCCGTCCTGCACCCCCGCGCGCCGGAAGCTGATCTCGTCGCCGACGTCCCCGGCATCTTCCTGGACACCCTGAAGACTTTCGACGAGCACCATCGCGCGGTCGGCGGCGGTGAATCGCGCGCGTGCCGGCGGCTTGCGCTTCTCGGGCTGCACACGCGCACGATTATCGAGCGGGCGCACGTCGCGCATCGCCTCGCGAAACAATTCCTTGTCCGGATCGGAGCGTTTGCCGCTCAAGCTACCTCCGCGTGTGTGCAACGAGTATATTGCGCGCCGGTGCGAATCCTCATCTCCAACGACGATGGTTACCGCGCGCGCGGCATCAACGCCCTGCGCGAAGCGCTCAAGAGTGTCGGCGACGTGACGGTGGTGGCTCCCGACCGCAACCGCAGCGGCGCGAGCAATTCACTCACACTCGAACGGCCGCTGCGCGTGGAGCAGGCGGACGCCGACGTGTATTTCGTCCAGGGCACGCCGACCGATTGCGTGCACCTCGCGATCTCGGGGCTGTTTCCCTTCGAGCCGGACATGGTCGTCTCGGGCGTCAACGACGGCTCGAATCTGGGGGACGACGTCTTGTATTCGGGAACCGTGGCCGCCGCGACCGAGGGCCGCTTCCTCGGCAAGACCGCGGTCGCGGTCTCGCTCAACACCGACGGCCTGCGCGGCGACGCGACGCGTTACTTCGAAACCGGCGCGCACTTCGCCCGCGTGATCGTCGAGCAACTGGTCGCAACCCCGCTCGGCCGCCCGGCGATCCTCAACGTGAATGTTCCCAACCTGCCCATCGGCCAGGTGAAAGGCATCAAGGTCACGCGGCTCGGCAACCGGCACCGGTCCGAGGCGCTCATCAGGGCCGAGGATCCGCGCGGCCGTCCCGTGTACTGGATAGGTCCCGCCGGAGCGGGGCAGGACGCAGGTCCCGGGACGGACTTTCACGCGGTGTCGGAAGGTTACGTGTCCGTCACGCCGCTCACGGTGGACCTCACTAACCACTCGACGCTCGCCAGCCTGCGCGAGTGGGTCGGGCCCGGGTCATGAACGAGCGTCGTCTCGCGGGGATCGGCATGACGTCCGCGCGCACGCGCGACCGGCTCGTGCAGCGCCTGCAGGACCAGGGCATCACGAACCTCGCGGTGCTCGATCGCATCCGGAACGTGCCGCGCCACATCTTCGTCGACGAGGCGCTGGCCTCGCGTGCCTACGAAGACACCGCGCTGCCGATCGGCTACAGCCAGACGATCTCTCAGCCGTACATCGTCGCGCGCATGACCGAGGCGCTGATCGAAGGCGGGCACAAGCTCGGGAAGGTCCTCGAAGTGGGTACGGGTTGCGGCTACCAGACCGCCGTGCTCGCGCCGTTCGCGAAGAAGATCTATTCCATCGAGCGCATCGCGCCGCTCGCGAAACGCGCGCAGGCCACGCTCAAGGAACTCGGCGTCAAGAATGTCATGGTCAAACATGGCGATGGCACCGTCGGCTGGCGCTCGCAAAAGCCGTTCGATGGCATCCTCGTCGCGGCCGCACCGATGGCCGTTCCCGAAGCGTTGTTCGCGCAGCTCGCGAACCGCGGCCGGCTCATCGTTCCCGTCGGCCCCGAGGGCAACCAGCTACTCATGCGATACACCCGCAACGGGGATCATCTCGATCGCGCAGTCCTGGGCGCGGTGTCCTTCGTGCCGATGCTCGGTGGGACCACCTGAGCCCACGCTGCGGCACAGTATTCGAGTAATTTCTCGAATACAGAACATCCGTTAAGTCTTTGTTTTGCCAGCACGCGATTGCCGGCAATTTGCCCTCATTTGTTGGCCCGCGGGGGGTGGGGCTTGTCAGTCAGCATTTGACATGTTTTGATGTCGCCGCTCGCCGACATCCGCTCTGTCAAGTTGTGAGGGATTCCGGATGAAGGCACAGGGGAGAATGGGGAAGTCGCGGAAAGAAGAAGAACAAGCCGAACAGAAGAAAAACAAATTCGCCAGTAATTCGAGTCTGTCAGCTTCGAAACATTGGCCTCGCTAAATAACTTTCTCCCCCTGTGCCTTCACTCGGAGTCCTTCGCCGGGCCCGGTAAAAGCACCGCCACCAGCACCTTCCGCTCCTCGCTGACCAGCACGTTGTAGGTGCGGCAGGCCGCGCCGACCTCCATCACTTCGAGTCCGATCCGACGCGTCGCGAATTCCGCGCGTAGCGCCGCGCGAGGGAATTTCTGCGTGGTGCCGGTCGACAACACCACCACTTCCGGCGCAAGCGCGAACAACGGCGCGAAATGCTCGCTGCTCAATTCCTCGACGCTGCGCGGCGGCCAGTCGCGGGTGAGCGTGGTGGCGCTGACGATGCAGCTCGTACGGATTTCCTCGTCGCCGATGGCGACGAAGTCCGCGCCATACCGACGGATGAGGTTTGCGCCCTGGGCGCCTTGCTGAGTGAACTTCATCGGTCCGTTACGATACCGGCATGCGCCGCCTCACGCTGATCCTTTCCGACCTGTACGTGCCGGAAGACGCCACGCGTGCGGCTTCCCCGGCCGCGTTCGATCTGCCGGCGCTCGAATGGTTGTTGCGATTCGCGCGCCCGCCCGTTCACTGCCCGGACTGGCGCGCGTGGGTCGCCACGCAGACCGGCCAGGTTGCACTCGCGCAATCTCCGGTCGCGCAGGTTGCGGCGCGCGCACTCGTGGAGCCCAGCAGGGGCGCCTGGATCGCGACACCCGTGCATCTCGAGGCGCGGCTCGATCACGTGCGGCTCGCGGACCGCGGACTGCTGCGCGTCGGAGCCGATGAAGGACAACGCTGGAGCGAGGCGTTCGCGCGCGAGTTCGGTCCCGACGTGAGGCTGCATCCGGCCGGCGAACGCGGATTCCTTCTCACTGGGATCGAAGCCGCCGACACGCGAACCACCGATCCCGCGCGACTGCTCGATTCCGATGTTGCGACCGCGCTGCCGCGTGGTGCCGACGCGGGCAAATTGCGCCGCCTCGGCGCGGAGCTCGAAATGTGGCTGCACGCGACGCCGCTCAACGACGAGCGTCAGCGCGCCGGCCAGCCGAGAATCTCCGCGTTCTGGTTCTGGGGTGGGGACAAGGTGCCTGGGGATTCGGTGCCGGACACCTTGTCCCCATCCGGCTCGTTCGAGATCCACGGCACGGATCCCTGGCTGACCGGTCTCGCGCGCGCAGCGGGAGCGGCAGCAAACAAACACGTCGCCGACTTCGGTGCGATCGGCCCCGATTCAGGACATCACATCGTCGAGCTGTCCCCGATGAGCGCGCCGCGGGAATCGTTGCTGGACGTGGAATCGCGCTGGTTCGCGCCGGCGAGGATCGCGTTATCGAAAGGAAAACTCGCGTCGCTCGACATCGTCGCCAACGATCGGTGGTTCCGGATCGGTGCACGCGCGGGCTGGCGGTGGTGGCGCGGCAAGCGCGGCTGGTTCGAGTCGCTGAGCCGTCCAGCTTCGCCGAAGGCATAATCGCCACGAATGAACCTGGTCATCGCACGCCGCGTCTGCGCGGGCAACGAACTTCTCGACTCGCGGCTGCATCCGGTTCTGCGCCGCGCCTACGCGGCGCGCGGCGTGCGAGAAACCAGCGACCTGCAGCTCGGCCTCGATCGCCTGATTCCGGTCGGCACGCTCGAGAGCGTCGAGGCCGCGGTCAACCTGATCCTCGAGCATCGCAATCGGCGCATTCTCGTGATCGGCGACTTCGACGCGGACGGCGCGACCAGCACCGCGCTCATCGTGCGTTGCCTGCGCGCGTGGGGTTTCGCGTCGGTCGATTTCCTCGTGCCGAACCGCTTCGAATATGGCTACGGGCTCACGCCCGAAATCGTGGCGCTGGCCGCCGAGCGCGCACCGACGCTCATCGTCACCGTCGACAATGGCATCTCGAGCAACGCCGGCGTCGCGGCCGCGCGTGCGCGCGGCATCCAGGTGCTGATCACCGACCATCATCTGCCGGGCGCGTTACTGCCGGACGCGGACGTCATCGTCAATCCGAACGTGCCGGGCAGCCAGTTCCGCAGCCGCGCTTTGGCCGGAGTAGGGGTGGCGTTCTACGTGATGGCCGCGCTGCGCCGCGAGCTCGAGAACCGCGGCATCGCCGCGCAACCCTCCGTGACCGATTACCTCGACCTCGTGGCGCTCGGCACCGTCGCGGATCTCGTGCCGCTCGACGTCAACAACCGCGTGCTCGTCTCGCAGGGCATCCGCCGCATCCGCGCCGGACGCGCCGTTCCGGGGATCCGCGCGCTGCTGTCGATCAGCAATCGCGGGTTCGCCGAGCTGACCGCGGCGGACCTGGGTTTTTCGATCGGGCCGCGGCTCAATGCGGCCGGCCGGCTCGACGACATGTCGATCGGCATCCGATGCCTGCTCGCCGATTCGGAGCAGGAGGCGCTGGCGCTCGCCACGCGGCTGGACCAGCTCAACGCGGAGCGACGCGAGATCGAAACGCGCATGCAGGGCGCGGCGCTGGCCGCGGTGAGCTCGCTGCGCGAGCCGGGCACCGGGCCCGGATCGAGACATGGCGTGTGCCTGTTCAACGCCGATTGGCATCAAGGCGTGGTTGGGCTCGTCGCGAGCCGGATCAAGGATCGCGTGCGCCGTCCCGTCATCGCCTTCGCGCGGGCGGGCGACGGCACGTTGCGCGGCTCCGCGCGCTCGGTGCCCGGAATTCACATCCGCGACGTGCTCGACGCGATCGCGGCGCGTAGCCCTGAGCTCATCAGCCGTTTTGGCGGGCACGCCATGGCGGCGGGGCTGACGCTCGAGGAATGCCACCTGGACGCATTCGCGCGCGCCTTCGACGCGGAAGTGGCGAACTGGCACGACCCGTCGATTGCCTCCAATCGCGTGGAGACCGACGGCGAGCTCGCCAACGAGGAAATCGCGCTCGAAACCGCTCAGGCGTTGCGCGACGGAGGGCCGTGGGGCCAGGCCTTCCCGGAACCCTGTTTCGACGGCCGTTTCGCGGTGCGCAACGCCCGTGTCGTGGGCGACAAGCACCTCAAGATGTGGGTCGCCACCCACGACCAGGCGCGTTCGTTCGACGCGATCGCCTTCAACTTCAAGGGATCGGACGAGACGCCGAAACTGCCCGATGGGGAAGTTCATCTGGTGTACCGCCTCGACATCAACGAATATCGAGGCGAGCGGCGCCTGCAGCTGCTGGTCGATCACGTGCTGCCATGAACCCGGCCCAGGCCGACACAACTAGCTACTCGATCAGGCCGGGCGATCCGCTGGATCCGGCGGTGCGCGCGCTCATCGCCGAACTCGACGAGTTCAATACCGCGCTCTACCCGGCGGAGAGCAATCATTTCGACCCGCCAGAGTCGCTGGTCGGCTCGCGGACCATTTTTCTGGTCGTGGAGCAGAGCGGCGAGCTGGTCGGCTGCGGCGCGGCCAAGAACTGCGGCGACTGGGCAGAGCTCAAGCGCATGTACCTCAAGCCGAAGGCTCGCGGCGGCGGCATCGCGCTGGCGATGCTCGTGAAACTGCTCGACTGGGCGCGCGCGGAAGGATTGCCGCTCGCACGCCTCGAAACGGGCAACGTGAGCGTCGGCGCGCTCAAGCTCTACCGGCGCGCGGGCTTCAAGGAAATTCCGGCGTTTCCGCCTTACAAGCCCGACCCTTTGTCGATATTCATGGAACGCGCGCTCAGGTAGGATTCGCGGCCCATTTGATGACTCGGACAGGGGTAGCCCTTGGCGTTGGAACTTGGCCAGCTGAAGCGTCAGCTCAAAGACCTGGAGGAGCGAATGATCTCCTTGAGGGGGTTTCTTTGAGTACGACCAGAAGAAAGAACGTCTCGAAGAAGTAAGCCGCGAGCTCGAAGACCCGGCTGTCTGGCAGAAGCCCGAAAAGGCGCAGGAGCTGGGCAAGGAGCGGGCGCGTCTCACGACCGAACTCGCCGACATGGACAAGGCCACCGGCGGCATCGGCAGCGCGATCGAACTACTCGAGCTCGCCGAGAGCGAGGACGACGCCGGCATGGCGCGCGAGATCGAGAACGACGCCGCCAAGCTTGAAGCCGAGGTGCGCAAGCTCGAATTCAAGCGCATGTTCCGCGGCGAGATGGACTCCCACAATGCGTTCGTCGACATCCAGGCCGGCGCGGGCGGCACCGAGGCGCAGGACTGGGCGCAGATGCTGCTGCGCATGTATCTCAAGTGGGCCGCGGCGCGCGGCTTCGACGCGGAAGTCATCGACTCGAATCCCGGTGAAGTCGCGGGCACGAAGAGCGCCACCGTCGAGATCAAGGGTGAATACGCCTACGGCTGGCTGCGCACGGAAACCGGCGTGCATCGCCTGGTGCGCAAGTCACCGTTCGACTCCGGCAACCGACGCCATACCTCGTTCGCATCGGTTTTCGTCTCGCCCGAGGTCGACGACGACATCAAGGTCGACCTGAATCCGGCCGACATCAAGATGGACGTGTACCGTTCGAGCGGCGCGGGCGGACAGCACGTCAACAAGACCGAATCGGCGGTGCGACTCACGCATGGACCCACGGGCATCGTGGTGGCGTGCCAGAACGAGCGCAGCCAGCACAAGAATCGCGCGACCGCGATGAAGATGCTGAAGGCGAAGTTGTACGAGCTGGAATTCAACAAGCGCAACGCCGCGGCGAAGGTGCTCGAGGATTCGAAGTCGGACGTGAGCTGGGGCAACCAGATCCGTTCCTACGTGCTCGACCAGTCGCGCATCAAGGATCTGCGCACCGACGTCGAGATCGGCGATACGAACAAGGTGCTCGACGGGCACCTCGACCCATTCATGGAAGCATCACTCAAGGCGGGACTGTGAGCGACGCACCGGTTGACCCAAACAAGACCGACGAGAACAAGTTGATCGCGGAACGCCGCGCCAAGCTCGCGGCGATCCGCGAGCAGGCAAAGGCCAAGGGCGTGCCGGCGTTTCCGAACGACTACCGGCGGGACGTGCTGGCTTCGCTGCTGCAGACCGAATACGGAGACAAGCCGGCGGAGTGGTTCGACGCGAACCCGCCCGTGAAGCTGCACGTCGCGGGCCGCATGATGTTCCAGCGCATCATGGGCAAGGCGAGCTTCGCGAAGCTGCAGGACCGCACCGGACAGATCCAGATCTTCCTGCAGCGCGACACGCTCGGCGAGGCGTACGAGGCGTTCAAGAAATACGACGTGGGCGACATCCTCGCGGCCACGGGCACGCTGTTCAAGACGAAGACCGGCGAGTTGTCGGTGCGTGTCGAGGAACTGCGGCTGCTGGTGAAAGCGTTGCGGCCGCTTCCTGACAAGTGGCACGGCATGTCGGATGTCGACACGCGTTATCGGCAGCGCTACGTCGACCTGATCGTCAACGAGCAGAGCCGGCACGTCTTCGTCGCGCGCAACCGCATCATTCGCTACCTGCGCGATTTCCTCGACTCGATGGACTTCCTCGAAGTCGAAACGCCGATGCTGCAGTCGATCCCGGGCGGCGCGGCCGCGCGGCCGTTCAGGACGCATCACAACGCTCTCGACATGGACATGTACCTGCGCATCGCCCCGGAGCTGTATCTCAAGCGGCTCACGGTCGGCGGCTTCGAGCGTGTGTACGAGATCAACCGCAACTTCCGCAACGAGGGTGTTTCGACGCGGCACAACCCCGAGTTCACGATGCTCGAGTTGTACGTCGCGTATGCCGACTACAACGACCTGATCGTGATGGTCGAGCGCGCGATGCAGGGTCTCGCGGACGTGGTGCTCGGCAAGCGGCAGTTCAGCTACCAGGGTCGCGAGTACGATCTCGACAAGCCGTTCAAGCGCATCTCGGTGATCGAGGCGGTCGCCGAACACACGCCCGGCTTCGACATGAGCCGCGCGCGCGACGTCGACTATCTACGCGAGCTGTGCACGAAGCAGGGCATCCCGTTCAAGCCGCACGACGGCGCGGGCAAGTTGCAGATCGAGCTGTTCGAGAAGAACGCCGAGCACACGTTCATGGACCCGACGTTCGTCTACGCGTATCCGGCCGAGGTGAGTCCGCTGGCGCGCGCGAACGACGCGGACCCGTTCCTCACGGACCGCTTCGAGTTCTTCGTCGCGGGTCGCGAAATCGCCAATGGCTTCTCCGAGCTCAACGACGCGGAGGACCAGGCGGCACGTTTCCGCGCGCAGGTCGAGCGCAAGGAAGCAGGCGACGACGAGGCCATGTACTACGACGCCGACTTCGTGCGTGCGCTCGAATACGGCATGCCGCCGACCGCCGGTCTCGGCGTGGGCATCGATCGGCTGGTGATGTTCTTCACGGATTCGCCCTCGATTCGCGACGTACTGTTGTTCCCGCACATGCGCCCGGAAAACCACCCATCGTGACCGTGCCGCGCCTCGAGGCTCCGATCGGCGTATTCGATTCGGGGGTCGGAGGCCTCACGGTGCTGCGCGCTCTCGTGGCCGAGATGCCGCAGGAAGATTTTCTCTACCTCGGCGACACCGCACGACTGCCCTACGGAACCAAGAGTGCGCAGACCGTCGCGCGTTATTCGGTGCGGGCGGGCGAAGCGCTCGCGAGCCGCGGCATCAAGGCGTTGGTCGTCGCCTGCAACACGGCATCCGCCACCTCGTTGCCGAGCCTGCGCGAGAGATTTCCCGACCTTCCGGTCATCGGAGTGATCGAACCGGGCGCGCGCGCGGCGAGCGGCGCCTCCAGGAG
>JAEYUC010000072.1 GCA_023433705.1 Pseudomonadota bacterium | reverse complement strand
CACCTGCGCCGTGCCGACGATCTGCTCCTTGATCTCAGGCGCCAGCAGACCGCTCATCAACTGCTTCACGTAGTCGATGGCTTCGTAAATGATGCTGAAGTACTGGACGTCGACGCCGCCGTCCTTCATCGCGTCGCGCGCGGCCGCGTCGGCACGCACGTTGAAGCCGATGATGCGCGCCTGCGAAGCCGCGGCGAGCTGCACGTCGGAAATCGTGATGCCGCCGACGCCGCTCGCGATGATCTTCATCGCGACCTCGTCCGTCGACAGCTTGTTCAGCGCGTCGCGCAATGCCTCGGCGCTGCCCTGCACGTCGGTCTTGAGCAGGATCGCGATGCTGCCGATCTTCTGCTCTTCGAGCTGGCCCAGTACGTCCTGCATCTTCGAAGCCTGCTTCGCGAGCTTCACGTCGCGGAACTTGCCCTGGCGATACAGCGCGACTTCGCGCGCCTTGCGCTCGTTCTCGACGGCGAGGATTTCATCGCCGGCGTTTGGCGTGCCTTGCAAGCCGAGAACCTGGACGGGCATGGAGGGCGCCGCGCTATCCACCGGCTTGCCGTTCTCGTCGAACATCGCGCGTACACGGCCGAATTCGTGACCCGCGATGATCGGGTCGCCGAGCTTGAGCGTGCCTTTCTTGACGAGCACCGTGGCAACGGCGCCGCGGCCTTTCTCGATGGAGGCCTCGATGACGAAACCGGTGGCGAGACCGTCGGCCGCCGCCTTGAGCTCGAGCACTTCGGATTGCAGCAGGATCGCGTCGAGCAACTGGTCGATGCCCTGGCCGGTCTTTGCCGAGACGTGCACGAACATGTTGCTGCCGCCCCATTCTTCCGCGATGACTTCGTGCTTGGACAGTTCGGTGCGTACGCGATCCGGGTCCGCATCGCTCTTGTCGATCTTGTTCACGGCCACGACGATGGGCACTCCGGCCGCTTTCGCGTGCTGAATCGCTTCGATGGTCTGCGGCATGACGCCGTCGTCGGCCGCGACCACGAGCACGACCACGTCGGTCGCTTTCGCGCCGCGCGCGCGCATCGCGGTGAACGCCGCGTGGCCCGGGGTATCGAGGAACGTGACGATGCCCTTCGGCGTCTCCACGTGGTACGCGCCGATGTGCTGCGTGATGCCGCCGGCCTCACCCGCCGCGACCTTGGTGCGGCGGATGTAATCGAGCAGCGAAGTCTTGCCGTGATCGACGTGACCCATGATCGTGACCACGGGCGGACGCGGCGTCTCGGTCTCGGGCGCGGATTCGCCCTGCAGATCTTCTTCGACCTGGTCGGCCTTCAGCGCCTTCGCGACGTGACCCATTTCTTCGACGATGAGGATCGCGGTGTCCTGGTCGATGGGCTGGTTGATCGTCGCCATCACGCCCATGTTGAGCATGGTCTTGATGACTTCGGTCGCCTTGACCGCCATCTTCTGCGCGATTTCCTGCGGCGTGATCGTCTCGCCGATGGTGACCTCACGCTTGATCGGCGCGGTCGGCATCTCGAAGGCGTGCCTCGTCTCCGAGCTCACCCCGCCGGTGCCGGTACGCTCGCGGACGCGTTTCTTTTTCTTGTTGCGCGCGCTGGCGCCGCTGGCTACGTGCAGCTCCTGTCGTCCATAACGCGTGTCCTTCGCAGGATCCGCGACCGGCGGCGTCGCCGCCTTTTCGGGCTTGTGACGCTGCTCGGTGCGCGGCGCCGTCGAGACGGCGGCGGCTTCGGCCGCGGCGCGTCGTTGCGCGTCCTGCTCCTGGCGCACACGTGCTTCTTCCTGCAGGCGACGCTGTTCTTCCGCCTGCTTCTTGCGCGTCGCTTCGTCTTCGATCCGGCGGCGGTTCTCCGCCTCCATGCGCTCGCTTTCGCGGCGCGCGGCTTCCTGGCGCTCGCGTTCAGCAGCCTCTGCGGCTTCCAGTTCCTTGCGCTTGAGGTCGGCCTCGTCCTGGTGCTGCTTGTTCTGCTCTTCGAGGACGTCGCGCTTGATGTAAGTCTTCTTGTGGCGAACCTCGACGTTCACCGTGCGCGCGCGGCCCTGGGCGCTGGCCTGCCTGAGCTCGCTCTGCGTCTTGCGCGCGAGCGTGATCTTGCGCGGCGCGGCGACGCCGGCCGGAGTCTTGCTGGGTTCGGCGGCGCCATGAGCGCGGCGCAGATGTGTCAGCAGTTCGAGCTTGGCCTCGTCGCTGATGAGCGCCTGGGGGCCAGCGACCCGGATTCCCGCGGATTCGAGCTGCACGAGCAGCCTATCCACGGGGACCTTAAGGACCTCGGCGAATTGTGCAACGGTGACGTCCGACATTCAGTCTCCTCAGGCTCGCCCGGCTTCGAACCAGATTTCGCGGGCCTTCATGATGAGCTTGCCGGCTTCATCGGCCGACAGCCCTTCGATATCCAGCAGGTCGTCGACCGCCTG
The DNA here is from genome assembly GCA_023433705.1 of Pseudomonadota bacterium. GTDB lineage: Bacteria > Pseudomonadota > Gammaproteobacteria > Steroidobacterales > Steroidobacteraceae > CADEED01. The sequence continues at coordinate 18,679 of JAEYUC010000072.1, read as the reverse complement.
GTCGGCGAGATCCTCGCGTGTACGCACGCCGCGGCGCGCCAGCGCGAGCGCGAGATCGGGCTTCATGCCCTCGAGCAGCAGCAGATCGTCGGCGGGCATGCCCGCCTCGAGCGTCTCCTCGCTCGCGATCGCCTGCGTCAGCAGCACGTCGCGCGCGCGGTTGCGCAGTTCCTTGACCATCTCGTCGTCGAATTCCTCGATGTTGGCGAGTTCCGACTGCGGTAGATAGGCAACTTCCTCGACGGTGGAGAAACCTTCCTGCACGAGGATCGTCGCGACGTTCTCGTCGACGTCGAGCTGCTTCATGAAGGCTTCGATCAGCGTCTTGGCCTCGGTCTCGCTCTTGGCCTCGGCATCGGACTCGGTCATCACGTTGAGATCCCAGCCCGTGAGCTGGCTCGCGAGACGGATGTTCTGGCCGCCGCGGCCAATGGCCTGCGAGAGTTTGTCCTCGGCCACCGCGATATCCATGCTGTGCGCGTCCTCGTCGACGACGATCGACAGGACTTCTGCCGGCGACATCGAATTGATGACGAACTGCGCGGCATTGTCGTCGTGCGGGATGATATCCACGCGCTCGCCGGCGATCTCGTTCGAAACCGCCTGCACGCGCGAACCGCGCATGCCGACGCAGGCGCCGACGGGATCGACGCGCGGCTCGAGGCTCTTGACCGCGATCTTGGCGCGCACGCCCGGATCGCGCGCGGCGCCCAGGATCTGGATCAGGCCCTGGCCGACTTCCGGAACTTCGAGCTTGAACAGCTCGATCAGGAAGTTGCGGTCCGTGCGCGAGAGGAACAGCAGTGGTCCGCGCTGCGTCTCGGTCGCGCTCTTCACTTCCTTGAGCAGGGCCTTGATGCGGTCCTGGCTCTTCACGATTTCGCGCGGAATCATGTCCGTGCGCGGCACGAAGCCCTCGGCATTGCCGCCGAGATCCACGTAGATGCCGTTGCGGTCGACGCGCTTGACCACGCCTGAGACGAGTTGTCCCACGCGGTCCTTGTACGCGTCGACGACCTGCGAACGCTCGGCCTCGCGCACCTTCTGCACGATCACCTGCTTCGCCTGCTGGGCCGCGATGCGCCCGAACGCGACCGACTCCATCGGCTCCTCGACGTAACCGCCGACTTCCGCGTTCTTGTCGAGGTCGAGCGCGTCCTCGAGACGCAGCTCGCGCTGCGGCACCTCGATTTCGCGCGAATCGTCGGCGAAGACCTTCCAGCGGCGGAAGGTGTCGTAGTCACCCGTCTTGCGGTTGATCTGGACGCGCACGTCCCACTCTTCGCCGTGTTTCTTGCGGGTAGCAGAGGCCAGCGCCGCCTCGAGGGCGCCGAAGATGATTTCCTTGTCGACGCTCTTCTCGTTAGAGACCGCGTCGACCACCAACAGAATTTCTTTATTCATGGTCTAGCTACCTGCTCACAAAGGCGCCAAGCGCGCCCTGCTGATTTCGGCGAGCTTTATGCTCACCGAAAAATTGTCCACATCCATCTCGATGCTTTCGCCGTCCGCACGGCGCAGCATCCCCGTATACCGCTTGCGTCCCTCGCGGGGCACCGCAAGCTCCACCTTCACGCGGTTGTCCACGTAGCGCGCGAAATGCTCGGGCGTACGCAGGATCCGATCGAGACCCGGTGACGAGACTTCCAGCGAATACCTGCCTGGAAACGGGTCGTCCGCGTCGAGCAATTCCGACACCACGTGGCTCACGTCCGCGCAATCGTCGACATCGATGGCCTCGTCCGTTTCCGGGGGCCTGTCGATATAGATGCGCAACGTGCCGCCACCAGGGCCCGGCACGAACTCGAGTTCGACGAGTTCGAAACCAAGCTCGCTCAAAACCGGCTCAAATCGGGCGATGAGACGGTCGTGTAATGCCGCGTCCACTCGCCCTCCAATAAAAAAGGCCCTCTCGGGCCCCCAGACATCCGCCGCCTTCCTCGGTTTTCAAGAAGGGCGCCGGTCCAAAAAATAAAAGCCCCAACGGGGCCTTCACATCGTACCTGGGGGTGCTGCGGACCAGTCCGCCCCCACCCATCGAGGGCGCGGATTGTACGGCACAAGGCCGGCGGATTACAGCCCTCTTGACGGCCCATGCCCAACTCAAGTACCTTGCCGGCCCAAGGTAGCTGTTCAAGACATGGACAACATCAGCGAAAAACTCGCCCCGATCCGCAAAGGCCTGCTCGAATTCGTGATCCTCAAGATCGTGGCGGCAGACAAGGTCTACGTTGCGGACATGCTCAAGTTGCTGGGGCCGACGGAGTTCGCGACGCAGGAGGGCACGCTGTACCCCCTGCTCTCGAAGCTGCGCCGCGAAGAACTGGTCGATTACGAGTGGCAGGAGTCCGAAGCGGGCCCGCCGCGCAAGTACTACAAGCTGACGCCCAAGGGGCGTACGCAGCTGACGACGCTCAATGATTACTGGAAAGACCTCAACCGCACTCTCGCCGAATTTGGGAATTAAGCCATGCAGAAAGTGGTCAGCATCAGCCTCAACGGAAACTCCTATCAACTCGAAGAACCGGGCTACGAGCAGTTGCGCGCCTATCTCGATCGCGCCGAATCGCGCCTCAAGGACAGCCCGGATCGCAGCGAGGTCATGGCGGACCTGGAGCAGGCCATCGGCGAGAAGTGCCGCGCCATGCTCGGACCGCACAAGACCGTCGTCAGCACGAACGAGGTGGAGCGAATCATCGCGGAGATGGGCCCGGTGGAATCCGCCGACGAAAAGGCGGCGCAGGGTTCCGCTGGCGGCGAGTCTTTCGCCCAGGGAGGCGAATCGTTCACGCCTCCCCCGCGCAAGCGCCTGTACCAGATCCGTGAAGGCGCGGTCTGGACCGGCGTCTGCAACGGCATCGCCGCGTACCTCAACGTCGACGTCACCTGGGTGCGCCTCGCGTTCGTGCTGCTCACGATCTTCAGCTCGGGCCTGTGGCTCGTCGTGTACTTCGTGTTGATGTTCATCGTGCCGGTCGCGACGACCGCCGAGGAACGCGCCGCGGCCTTCGGAATGCCCTTCAACACCGAAGAACTCATAAATCGCGCAAAAAAAAACTTTGAAGAATTCGGCAAGCAGTACCGCTGGCGGCGCGAGTGGCGCCGTCAACAGCGGCACCTGAACCGGCAGTTCCGCGGCATGAACGAGCAGATCCGGGCGGCGACCTCGCAGATGGCGCAGCAGGTGCCGCCGATCAGCAGCGGAATCATGGCGATCACGCTGCCGATCGCCGCGTTCATCGGCGCGGTCATGTTCGTCGCGTGGATCCTCGCGACGTTCTCGCTGATCACTCAGCAAACGATCTTCGGCTGGGGCCTGCCGCACGGAATCCCGCTGTGGGTGGGCATCGTCGCGCTCGCGTTCATCTACTTCGCGGCGTCGGCGCCCCTCAAGTACGTGCGCCACCGCAGCCAGGGTTATCACCCAGGATGGGGCGCGCTGCACGGCCTCATGTGGATCGCGGGCACGGTGCTGCTGCTCTGGGGCGCGTACCACATGTTCCCCGGAGTACGCGAGGTCATGGACCAGCTCATGTGGGCCGCCAATCTCACCGTCACCACCCTCTCGGAAACGATCGCTTGAACGACTTCGCTTCGAAACCGCTCGAGACGGTCATCGTCGAAACCGGACCCAGCCCCACCTGCTCGATCATCTGGATGCACGGCCTCGGCGCCGACGGCCACGACTTCGAGCCCCTGGTGCCCGAGCTCGCGCTGTCCGGCATGCCCGCGATGCGCTTCGTGTTTCCGCACGCGCCCGTGCGGCCGGTCACCATCAACAACGGTTACCAGATGCGCGCGTGGTACGACATCATCGCGATCGACCGGCGCGCACGCGAGGACGGCGCGGGCATCGCCGCGTCGGCCGCGCAGATCGGCGCGCTGATCCGCGCGGAGAATACACGCGGCGTCGCTACGAATCGCATCGTCCTCGCCGGCTTCTCGCAGGGTGGCGCGATGGCGCTGCACCTCGCGACGCGTCACCCGGAGAAATTCGCGGGCGTGATCGCCCTCTCCTGCTATCTACCGCTCGCCCGGGAGTTCGCGACCGACCGCAGCGCCGCGAACTTCACCACGCCCATCTACATGGCGCACGGCACGCAGGATCCGGTGGTACCGATCGCGCTCGGCGAAGAGTCGCGCCGCATACTCGAAGGGACGGGATTCCGCGTCGAGTGGCATGCCTATCCGATGCCGCATTCCCTGTGCGAACAGGAAGTCGCGGACATTCGCGACTACCTCGCACGGGCGCTGCCGCGCGATCCGACCTGACCGCGCCTCGCTATGGCGCGGTCCGATTGAGTTCGTAGAGGCTGATGTTCACCGTCGCCGCGACGTTCAGCGATTCGATCGCGCCGGTTCCCGGCACGGTGAAGGCCTGCGCGCGCAGCGCGCTCATCTGCTCGCGCGGCAGGCCGCGCGCCTCGTTGCCGAAGACGTAGCAATCGAAATCGCGGAACGCCGGCGAGGCGACTGCTTCCCCGCCGAGATCGAGGCAGGCGATGCGGGGGAAACGTGCGGGCAGCGACTCGACCGGCACGTCGCGCTCGACCGGCACGTGAAAGATCGCGCCCATGCTCGCGCGCACCACCTTGCCGTTGTGCACGTCGACGCTGTCCGGACTCAGCAGGCAGCGGAAATTCCCGAACCATGCGAGCGTGCGCAGGATCGTGCCGAGATTGCCGGGATCCTGGATCTCGTGCAGATAGATCGCGCGTTCACCTGCCCGCGGCGCCGACGCTTCGAGCAGAGGTACGACCGCGGCGATGCCCTGCGGCGAGCGCGTCTCGCTGATCTGCGCCATCTGCTTCGACTGGATGACGTGGATGGGTAGTTTGCTCGACCAGTGCGCGTAGTCGCGCGTCACGTATATCTCGCTGGCGCGCAGGCGCGCGTCGCCCGCCGCGGCCCTCTCGAGCTCCTGCACGAGGTGTTCGCCCTCGATGATGAAATGCCCGAGTTCCTCGCGGAATTTCTTCTGGTGCAGTTTCTTGATGTCGTCGTGTTTCATGCCAGCGCCCGCGCGACCGCCTCGGCCACCTTGATGCCGTCGACGCCCGCGGAAAGGATTCCACCGGCGTAACCCGCGCCTTCACCGCAAGGGTACAGGCCGCGCGTGTTCACACTCTGCATCGAATTCGCGTCGCGCGTAATGCGCACCGGCGACGAGGTACGGCTCTCGACACCGGTCAGCACCGCGTCGTCGCGATCGAAGCCGTGAATCTGCCGGCCGAACACGGGCAGCGCCTCGCGAATCGCATCGATCGCGTAGCCGGGAAGCGCGCTGGCGAGGTCGCCCAATTTGACGCCAGGTGTGTACGACGGCTCCACCTCGCCCAACTGCTGCGACGGAACGCCACGCAGGAAATCTCCGACCAGCTGACCAGGGGCGCAGTAATCGCGCCCGCCGAGCTCGAACGCCTGTGACTCGAGCGCCTCCTGAAGGGCGATCCCCGCGAGCGGACCGCCCGGATAATCCTTCGCCGGCTCGATGCCGACGACGATGCCGGCGTTGGCATTGCGCTCGTTGCGCGAATACTGGCTCATGCCGTTCGTGACGACGCGCCCGGTTTCGGACGTCGCGGCAACGACGGTGCCACCCGGGCACATGCAGAAGCTGTAGACCGCGCGGCCGTTGCTCGCGTGATGCACGAGCTTGTAGTCTGCGGCGCCGAGCTCAGGGTGGCCGGCGAATTTTCCGAAGCGCGCCCGGTCGATCAGCGACTGCGGATGTTCGATGCGGAAGCCGATCGCGAACGGCTTCGCTTCGACGAACACACCGCGCCGCTCCAGCATGCGGAACGTATCGCGCGAGCTGTGGCCGAGCGCGAGCACGACGTGCCGGCTGCGCAGCATTTCTCCGTTCTCGAGCACGACTCCTTCGACCTGGCTGTCCTCGATGAGCAGGTCGGTCACCCTGCTCTCGAAACGCACCTCGCCGCCGAGTTCGACGATTTCCGCGCGCATCCTCTCGACGATGCCGGTCAGCCGGAACGTGCCGATGTGCGGCTTGCTCACGTAGAGGATTTCCGGCGGCGCTCCCGCGCGCACGAACTCGTGCATCACCTTGCGGCCGTAGAACTTCGGATCCTTGATCTGGCTGTAGAGCTTGCCGTCGGAGAACAGGCCTGCCCCGCCCTCGCCAAACTGCACGTTGGATTCGGGCGTGAGGATCTTCCTGCGCCACAGGCCCCAGGTGTCCTGCGTGCGCCGGCGCACGTCGCGGCCGCGCTCGAGCACGATCGGGCGGAAACCCATCTGCGCCAGCAGCAACGCGGCGAACAGGCCGCCCGGCCCGAAGCCGATCACGAGCGGACGTTCGGCGAGTTGCGCGGGCGCCTTCGCGACTACGTGGTAACTCGTGTCGGGCGCGACGCCGATCTGCCGGTCGCGCGCGAATTTTGCGAGCACCGCCGCCTCGTCGGCGACCCGGGCATCGACGATGCAGATGAAGCGGATGCCCTCGTTCTTCTTGCGCGCGTCGTAGCTGCGCTTGAACAGCGTGTAATCGAGCAGTTCCGCGTCGCGGATCTTGAGCCGCCTGACGACGGCGGCGCGCAGCGCCTCGGGCGTGTAATCGAGCGGCAGCGCCAGCTCAGTGATGCGAATCACCGCGGTTCCTGGCCGGTCGACCCGGCAGAGGTAGAATGCGCGCATTATGCCGCGTTCGAAGAGCAGTAATCAGTGGCTCCAGCGTCACGTCACGGATCCTTTCGTGAAAAAGGCGCAGGTCGATGGCTATCGCTCGCGCTCGGCGTACAAGCTGATCGAGCTCAACGAGAAGGACCGGCTGATCCGTCCCGGCATGCGGATCCTGGACCTGGGCTCGGCGCCGGGCGGCTGGTCGCAGGTGGCGGGCAAACTCGTCGGCGCCAAAGGCCGCGTGCTCGCGACCGACATCCTGCCGATGGCCTCGCTCGCCAACGTGGATTTCATCCAGGGCGATTTCACCGAGGACGAGACCGTCGAGAAGCTGCTCGCGTGGTTAGGCGGCGGGAAGTTCGATCTCATCGTCTCGGACATCGCACCCAACATCACCGGCATCGATTCGGCCGACCAGGCTTCATCGATGTATTTCCTCGAGCTCGCGCTCGATACCGTGCGCAGGACGCTGAAGCCCGGCGCGATCTTCGTGGCGAAGATGTTCCAGGGCGCGGGATCGGACCAGTACCTCAAGGAACTTCGCACCTCGTTCGACAAGGTGCTGATTCGCAAGCCCGCCGCATCGCGCCCGCAGTCGCGCGAGGTCTACATCGTGGCGAAAGGATTCAAAGGCTGAATTCGCAAGCACGCAGAGGAGAGCTCACATGAGATTCATCGCATTGGCCGCGGCCGCGGCGCTTCTGAGCTTCAACGCCGTCGCCCATCACGGCTGGTCCTGGGCCGAAGAGGAGCAGACCGAGCTCACCGGCACCATCGAATCGATCTCCATGTCGCCGCCTCACCCGACGCTCAAGGTGAAAGCCGCGGACGGCGTGTGGCAGGTGGACCTGGGGAATCCCAACCAGACCGCGCGCTCCGGATTCACGGGTGACTCGGCCAAGCCCGGCGATCACATCGTGGTGCTCGGCAACCGCTCGCTCGAGAAGGGCAAGAAGCACATGAAGGCCGTGCGCATCACGGTGGGCGAGCGGCAGTTCGACATGTACCCCGAGCGCATCGAGCAGCGCTGAGCGCCGCGTGCTCGAAGCCATCGGCGCGTGGCCGGGGGCGATCTGGCTGCAGCAGTCGGCGACGGCCTATCTATTCGTCAATGCCGCCCACATCCTCGGCATCGGCATCCTGCTCGGTTCGATCCTGCCGCTGGACCTGCGATTGCTGGGGGCGTTCCGCAGGTTTCCGGTTGAGGTGCTCGGGCCTTTTCTGACGCGCAGCGGAGCCGCCGGCCTGGTTCTCGCCGTCGCCACCGGCTTGTGGCTGTTCTCGGTGAAGCCGGCCGAATACCTGTCGAACGACGCGTTCCGCTGGAAACTCGCCCTGTTGACACTCGCGCTGGTCAACGTGGCGATTCAGCACAAGGTGACTCGCGAGTGGAACCTCAGGCCGGCGACCCGTGTTGTCGCCGCGCTGTCGCTGACGCTGTGGCTACTCGTGCTGATCGCGGGAAGGTGGATCGGCTTTCTGTGATACGCGGTCGACGTAGGAGCAGGTGCGAAGATCAAGTTGGTAGCGGGGGCAGGATTTGAACCTGCGACCTTCGCCAGGTAGTTATGAAATCGAGCCCGGCGAGCGCGAAGCGCGTCGGGCGATCGGCGTTGGAGCAGGCGGTAGGATCAAGTTGGTAGCGGGGGCAGGATTTGAACCTGCGACCTTCGGGTTATGAGCCCGACGAGCTGCCAGACTGCTCCACCCCGCAACCGATCCCCTCGATCGAGGGGCGCGCATTCTGGTCGAAGCGCGCGCGCTTTGCAAACCCCTTCTGCGGGCCGCTCTTTGACCGACTACCCGTCAGCCGATGACCTTGGCGCAGAGCTGGATAAGCACGTCCGGCAGGATTCCGAGCGCGAGCACGGCCAGCCCGTTCAGCGCGAGCACCCCGCGGACGGCCACCCCACTCGACCGGCCCACCGGCAGCTCGCCCGGCGGGTCGAAGAACATGATCTTGACGACGCGCAGGTAATAGAACGCGCCGATCACGGACACGACCACGGCGATCAGGATCAGCCACACGTGATCCGTGAGCCACAGCGCCTGCAGGATGTTGAACTTGGCCCAGAACCCGATGAACGGCGGGACGCCGGCGGTCGAGAACATCAGCGCCATCATCGTGTACGCGAGCAACGGGTCGCGCTTCGAAAGCCCCTTGAAGTGATCCAGCTCCTCGGCCTCGAACCCGGCGCGGCTGGCGAGCACCAGCACGCCGAACGAACCGAGCGTCATGATCACGTAGGCGATCGTGTAATACAGCGCCGCTTCGTAACCCATCGCGGTGCCGGCCACGAAGCCGAGCAGGATGAAGCCGACGTTGCCGATCGCGGAGTACGCGAGCAGTCGCTTCAAGTTGGTCTGCGCGATCGCGATGACGTTGCCGAACACCATCGACAACACCGCGAGCGGCGCGAGCATGTCCTGCCACGTCGCGCCGACGCCGCCCAGGCCGTGAGCGAGCAGGCGGAACGCGAAGGCGAACGAGGCGATCTTCGGCACCGTCGACACGAACAGCGTCACCGCGGTCGGCGAGCCGTGATACACGTCGGGCAGCCACATGTGGAACGGCACGGCGCCGAACTTGAACGCGACGGCCACCACGATGAACACGAGTCCGAAGACCACGCCGATGCTGGGTTCGCCCGCCGCAATCGCGGCGAGATCGTCGAGCAACAGCGTGCCGGTGAGGCCGTAGATCAGCGACATGCCGTACAGCAACATGCCCGACGCGATCGCGCCGAGCACGAAGTACTTCATGGCCGACTCGGCCGCGATGCCGGACGTGCGGTCGAACGCGACCATGGCGTACAGCGAGAGCGACATCAGTTCGACACCGATGTACACCGTGAGCAGGCTGTTCGCCGACACCATGACGAACACGCCGAGCAGCGCGGTCAGCGCGAGCACGTAATACTCACCGCGCATCATGCCGCGGCGCTCGAGGTATTCGCGCGAATACAGCAGCGCGACGGCCATGCTCATGAAGCCGAACAGCTTGAGCAGCACCGCGAGCGGATCGGCGACGTAGCTCTCGCTGAACAGCGTCAGGCGCTCGGTCACGTTCGCGTACTTCGCGGTCAGGAACGCGCCGATCACGAGGATCACCAGCGTGAGCGTGGGCGCGAGACCGCGGCGCTTGTCGCCGAAGAAGACGTCCGCGAGCAGCAACACGCAGATCGCACCGACGAGGTAGATCTCCGGCAGCGCCGGTTGCAGGCTCGCCCAGGTGAATGGTGCTGATGAATCTGGGGTCATAACGGCAACTTGCTGGCGGAGATCTGCTGGACGAGGTTCTGGACGGTGGCCTGCAGGACTTCGAGCAGCGGCGCGGGCCACACGCCGAGGAGCAACACGCCGACGGCAAGCGCCCCGAGAACGATGAATTCACGCGCGTTGAGGTCCTGGAGCTCCGCGACGTGCTTGTTGGCGACCTCGCCGAAGATCACTCGCTTCACCAGCCACAACGTGTACGCGGCGCCGAGGATCAGCGTGAGACCGGCGAGGAACGCGTACCAGAAGTTGGCCTTGAACGCGGCGATGATCACGAGGAACTCGCCGACGAAACCCGACGTGCCGGGCAGGCCGGAGTTGGCCAGCGCGAACAGCACCATGAACGCGGCGAACTTCGGCATCGTGTTGATCACGCCGCCGTAGGCGCTGATCTCGCGCGAATGCACGCGGTCGTACATGACGCCCACGCACAGGAACAACGCGCCCGAGATGAGGCCGTGCGAGATCATCTGCACCATCGCGCCGTCGATGCCCATGCCGGCGCCCTGCACGTTGCCGGTGTTCGCGACGATGTCGTACACGAGGAACGAGCCCAGCGTCACGAAGCCCATGTGCGCGATGGACGAATACGCGATGAGCTTCTTCATGTCCGTCTGCACGAGCGCGACGAAGCCGATGTAGACCACGGCGATCAGCGACAGCGTGATCAGCAGCACGTCGAGCTCGCGCGACGCGTCCGGCGTGATCGGCAGGCTGAAGCGCAGGAACCCGTAGCCGCCCATCTTCAACATGATCGCGGCCAGCACCACCGAGCCGCCGGTCGGCGCCTCGACGTGCGCGTCCGGCAACCAGGTGTGCACCGGGACCATCGGGATCTTGACCGCGAACGCGGCGAAGAACGCGAGGAAGATCCAGTGCTGCTCCACCATCGTCAGCGGCAGGTTGTGGAACGCCGCGATGCTGTAGTCGCCCGACTTGAGATACATGTAGATCAGCGCGACCAGCATGAACACGCTGCCGAGGAACGTGTACAGGAAGAACTTGATGGTCGCGTACACGCGCCGCGGACCGCCCCACACGCCGATGATCAGGAACATCGGGATGAGCATCGCTTCCCAGAAGAAGTAGAACAGCAGCGCGTCGGCCGCGGCGAACACGCCGATCATGAGGCCTTCCATGATCAGGAACGCGGCGTAGTACTGCGCGGGACGCGTCTCGATCACCGTCCACGCGGCAACCACGACCGGAATCGTGATGAACGTGGTCAGCAGGATCAGCGGCATCGAGATGCCGTCGACGCCCAGGTAGTAAGTCGAGTGGAACGCCGGGATCCACGGCAGTTGCTCGACGAACTGGAGCGCCGCGGTGCCGGTGTCGAAGCCCGTCCACAACGGGATCGAGAGTCCGAACACGACGAGCGCCGTGACGAGCGCCACCCAGCGTCCGGCCTTTATGCCCCGGTCACCGAGGAACAGCACGACCAGTCCGCCCACGATGGGCAGCCAGGTCAGCAGCGATAACAGTCCAAAACCCTTCATGTGTTCTCGTTCTTGTTAGAACTTCGCGAGGAACCAGCCGAGCATCACCGCGAGCCCGATGACCATCCAGAACGCGTACGAATACAGGAAACCGCTCTGCACGCGGCGCGCGATCCCCGCGAACCAGCCGATGAGGCCCGAACCACCGTCGATGATCGTCTTGTCGATGATCGCGGTGTCGCCGCCCTTCCAGAAAATCGTGCCCAGCAATCGGCTGCCGCGCGCGATGACGTTCTCGTTGAACCAGTCGAAGAAGTACTTGTTCTCGAGAATGACGATGAGCGGGCGCAGCTTCGTGGCGATGATGCCCGGCAGGTGCGGCCACTTGATGTAGAGCGCCCAGGCCGCGAGGACGCCGGCCATCATGATGTAGAACACGGGATTGGCCAGCGCGTGCACGCCGAATCCGGCCCATCCGCCGACGCTGTGCCCGATCTCCTGCAGCAGTTCGCGATTGTGCTCGGTCAGGAAGATCGACTCGCCGAAGCCGCCCCCGAACAGCAGCGGCTGGAACGTCCAGGCGCCGATGATGATCGACGGGATCGCGAGCGCCACGAGCGGGCCGATGACGACCCACGGGCTCTCCTTCGGCGGTCCGCCGTGATGACCGTGGCCGTGATCGTCGTGTGAGGCGTGCGCAGCATCGTGAGCGCCGTGCGGCAGAGGATGCGTCTCCGCATGCGGATCGTGCGAGTGGCTGGCGTGGTCGTCATGCGCATGCGCGTGCGCGCCCGACGTGTCGAACCGCGGCTCGCCGTGGAAGGTCATGAACAGAAGCCGCAGAGAATAAAACGCCGTGACGAACACGCCGATCATCACGCACCAGTACGCGTAGGTGACGATGGCATTGTCCGGCTGCAGGTGATGCTGGTGCTTCACCGCGTCGATGATCAGGTCCTTCGAGTAGTAACCCGAGAAGAACGGGAATCCGATGAGCGCGAGCGTGCCGATCACGCTGGTCCAATACGTGACGGGCATGTATTTCCTAAGACCGCCCATCTTCCGCATGTCCTGCTCGTGGTGCATGCCGATGATCACCGAGCCCGCGGCAAGGAACAGCAGCGCCTTGAAGAACGCGTGCGTCATCAGGTGGAAGATGCCGAAGCCGTATGCCGACACGCCGAGCGCCACGGTCATGTAACCGAGCTGCGAGAGCGTGGAGTACGCGACGACACGCTTGATGTCGTTGTTGATGATGCCGAGGAAACCCATGAACAGCGCCGTGGTCGCGCCGATGAACAGCACGAAGTTGAGCGCGTATTCCGAGAACTCGAACAGCGGCGACATGCGCGCCACCATGAAGATGCCGGCGGTCACCATGGTAGCCGCGTGGATCAACGCGGAGATCGGCGTCGGGCCTTCCATCGAATCCGGCAGCCACACGTGCAGCGGCACCTGGGCCGACTTGCCCATCGCGCCGATGAACAGGCAGATGCAGATGAACGTCATCGCGTTCACGCCGTCCGTGCCGGCCAGCGGGAAGGTCTGCTCCGCGATCTGCGGCGCGGCCGCGAACGCCGCGTTGTAGTCGAGCGACGCGCCGCCGAACTGCGCGGTGTAGTACACGACGCCCGCGATGCCGAGCACGAAGCCGAAGTCGCCCACACGATTGACGAGGAACGCCTTCATGTTCGCGAAGATCGCGGTCGGCCGTTTGTACCAGAAGCCGATGAGCAGGTAGCTGACCACGCCCACCGCTTCCCAGCCGAAGAACAGCTGCATGAAGTTGTTGCTCATGACCAGCATGAGCATCGAGAACGTGAACAGCGAGATGTAGCTGAAGAATCGCTGGTAGCCGTCGTCATCGGCCATGTAGCCGATGGTGTAGACGTGCACGCACAGCGACACGAAGGTCACGACGACCATCATCAGCGCGGTGAGCTCGTCGACCAGGAAGCCGACTTCCATGCCGACGCCGTCGCTGATCAGCCACTGGTAGACAGGCGCGTTGAACACCGGCGCGTCGTTCGCGAACACCTGCCAGCCAACGTAGGCCGAGAGCGCGAACGAGATCGCGACACCGAGGATCGTGACCGTATGCGATGCGGCGCGACCGATGGTGCGGCCGAACAATCCCGCGACGATCGCCGCGATCAGCGGCAGCAATGGAATCGCAAGCAGCAGATTTGGATTCAGACTCACGCGCTCAACCCTTCAATGTGCTTACGTCTTCGACGTTGATGGTGCGCCGCTCGCGGAACAGCACGACGAGAATCGCGAGACCGATCGCCGATTCGGCCGCCGCGACGGTCAGCACGAAGAACACGAAGATCTGTCCGTTGATGTCGTCGAGGAAGCGCGAGAACGCGACGAAATTGAAGTTCACGGCGAGCAGCAGCAGCTCGACGCACATCAACAGCAGGATCAGGTTCTTGCGATTGATGAACATGCCCGCGACCGAGATCGCGAATAACACGCCGGAAAGAGTCAGCAGCCAGTTGAGTTCGATCATGGCGCCTTCTCCGGGGCGGGTGGCGCGGACGCGGCCGGCTTCTCCGCGGGCACCGACACGATGCGCACGCGATCCTCGCGCCGCACCGCGACCTGTCTGGCGATGTCCTGCTGCTTGAGGCCGGGACGCTTGCGCATCGTCAGCGAAATCGCCGCGACGATGGCGAGCAGCAGCAGCATGGCCGCGAGCTCGAACGCGTACACGTAGTCGGTGTAGAGCACCTTGCCGAGCTCGGCCGTGTTGCTGTGGTCGGCCGGAACCGGCACCGGACCGCCCGACTCGACGCCCAGGCTCTTCGCCCACACGACGCTCACGATCTCGAACACGACCACGCCCGCCACGATGCCGCCGAACAGCGCGTAACGAGTGACGCGCGCGCGCACTTCCTCGATGTTGATGTCGAGCATCATGACGACGAACAGGAACAGGACCATGACCGCGCCGACGTAGACGAGTATCAGCACGATGGCGAGGAACTCGGCTTCGATGAGCAGCCAGATGGACGCGCTCGTGAAGAAACACGACACCAGCAGCAACGCCGAATGCACGGGGTTGCGCACCATGATCATGGCGAGCGCCGCGGCCACGAGTAGCGCAGCGAAGACCCAGAAGAGGATTTCTACCAGCAAGCCCAGCTCCCCTCTTTCTCTCAGCGGTACGACGCGTCAGCGGCCTTGTCGGCGCTGATCAGGGCGTCATAACGCTCGCCCACCGCGAGCAGTTTGTCCTTGGACATGATGTTCTCGCCGCGATGCTCCATGTGGTACTCGTGGATGCGCGTCTCGACGATGGCATCGACCGGGCACGCCTCTTCGCAGAAGCCGCAGTAGATGCACTTGAAAAGGTCGATGTCGTATCGCGTCGTGCGGCGCGTGCCGTCGTTGGCCACGTCCGACTCGATCGTGATCGCGAGCGCGGGGCAGACCGCCTCGCAGAGCTTGCACGCGATGCAGCGCTCTTCACCGTTCGGATAACGGCGCAACGCGTGCAGTCCGCGGAAACGCGGCGACTGTGGCGTCTTCTCTTCCGGGTAGTTCACGGTGAACTTCGGCGTGAAGAACTTCCGGATCGTCACGCTCATGCCCTTGAGCAGTTCCCACAGGGCGAATGTCTTGATGATGCTGCGCATGATTAGCTCACTACCCTCCAGGGTCCGACCTTCAGATACGCCATCACGCCTTCAACCGCGATCCAGACGATGGTCACCGGAATCAGGATCTTCCAGCCGAGACGCATGATCTGGTCGTACCGGTAGCGCGGGAACGTGGCCCGGAACCAGAGGAACATGAAGAGGAAAATGAATAGTTTGAGGAACAGCCACTGGAAGCCGTCGCCCACGATGAGCGCGAGGAACCAGCCGACGTATGCGATCTCGCGCACCGCCTCGACGTCGACGAAACCGCTGAACGGGCTGAGCCAGCCACCGAAGAAGAACACGGCCGTCAGGGCCGAGATCAGGATCATGTTCGCGTATTCGGCGAGGAAGAACAGCGCGAACGCGATGCCCGAGTACTCGACGTGGAAGCCGGCGACGATTTCGGACTCGCCTTCGGCCACGTCGAACGGCGCGCGATTGGTCTCCGCCACGCCCGAGATGAAATACACGACGAACAACGGAAAGAGCCACGTCCAGTTCCAGGTGAACCAGCCGCCGCGCTGACCCTCGATGATGTCCCCGAGGCTCAAACTACCCGCGGCCATGACCACGCCGACCAGCGCGAAGCCCATTGCGATCTCGTACGCGACGATCTGCGCCGCCGAACGCATCGCGCCGAGGAACGCGTACTTCGAGTTCGACGCCCAGCCGGCGAGGATCACGCCGTACACACCCACCGAGGTGAGCGCGAGCACGTAGAGCAACCCGGCGTTGACGTCGGCGATGACGAGGTTCGGGTCGAGCGGGATCACGGCCCAGATCGCGAACGCGGGGACCAGCGTGATGATCGGCGCAATCCGGAACAGCACCTTGTTGGACTGCGACGGAATGACGACTTCCTTGATCAGCAGTTTGATGACGTCCGCGAAGGGCTGAAAGATGCCCGGAATGAGCCCGAAAATGCTGCCAACGCGGTTGGGACCCTTGCGCAGCTGCATCCAGCCGATGACCTTGCGTTCCCACAACGTGGTGAACGCCACCGACAGGATCAGCGCGACGGTCACGCCGATGATCCAGAACGTCGACTGCAGCGCGGGATGCCACGAGGGGTAGCGGATGAGTTCGCCGATCCAGGTAATCACGCGCCCTCCCCTCCGTACACTTCGGCGGCCTTCTTGCCTTCCTTCGTCCGCTGCAGCGACGGCGCGCGGCGCAGGACCGCGTCGATCGAGTACATCGGGACATCGACGACGCGCCCGTCGGACGCGCCCGCCTTCACTTCATGCGTGCCCTGGTACGAGCTCGCGACGACATCCCCGCAGCGCGCACGCAGTTCCTCGCGCACCTCTTCCGAAGACTGGTATTCGAAGTTCGCGACGCCCGCGAGATTGCCGAGCACGCGCAGCACCTTCCAGCCGGGACGCGATTCGCCCAGCGACCGGGCCGCACCCGCGAAGCTCTGCCAGACGCCTTCGAAATTCACGTACGTGCCCGAGGACTCCGCGAACGTCGACGTCGGCAGCAACACGTGCGCGACCGACTTCAACTGCTCGTCAGCGTACGGCGCGGCGGCGACGACGAAGCTCGCGCCGCCCAGCGCCTTGAGCGCGTCGGCGCCGAGTCCGTCGGCCCACGGCTCCGTGCCGCCGAACAACAGGTAGACCTTCTGCGACTGCGTGAGCATCTCGCGCGCATTCTTGCCGACGTTGGCGGACTTGCCGCCCGCCTCGCGATGCGGCACGGCGCCTGCGAGATACGCGCCCGCGGCATTGCCACCTTCGGCGAGCACGCCGAGCGTCGCGCCGGTGGCGGCGGCGATCCCGGCGGCGATGGCACGCAGATCGGCATACGCGGGATGGCGCAGCGCCAGGGCTCCCAGCCAGATCGCACGGTTCTGCCCGGCCTTGAGCGCGGCGGCGATCGAGCGATGGCCGACGTTCGGCTGCGCACCGGCAACCAGGCCCGCGAGATGCGCCGGCGCGGCCGCGCCGTCCAGGCAGGCCGAGTAGATAGCCGCCAGGTCCGCGACCTGCTTCGAAGGCGCGGACTCGAGGTAACCGGCAACCGGGAACAGGTACTCGAAGCGCGCCGGATTGACGAACGCGATCTTCGCGCCGCGCTTCGCGGCCTTGCGAACGCGGTTCGCGAGCACCGGCGCTTCGCGGCGCAGGTTGCTGCCCACGACGAGCAGCGCGTCGAGCTGATCGATGGCGGCGATGGCGAGACCACCGAGGCCCGGCGCCGCCGGATCGGCCGCCTGGTCGCGGAAATCCGCCTGGCGCAGGCGATGATCGATATTGTTCGAGCCGAGCGCGCGCGTGAGCTTGCTCAGAAGATAGAGCTCCTCGACCGTCGACGAGCTGCTCGCGAGCGTCGCGAGATCGGCTCCGGCGGCCTTGAGCCCTTTCGCGGCCGTCTCGAGCGCGACCTCCCAGGTCACCTTCTTCCACTCGCCGCCATTGCCTTCTCCCTGGCGCACCATCGGCGCGTCGAGGCGGTCGGCGCTGTACAGGCCTTCGTAGCTGAAGCGGTCGCGGTCGGCGATCCAGGTCTCGTTGATCGCCTCGTTGGTCCGTGGCACGACGCGCATGAGCCTGCCGCGCAGCACGTGGCCGAACAGGTTCGTACCCGTGCCGTCGTGCGGCGAGATCAGCGGGTGCTGGGTCATTTCCCAGGAGCGCGCGCGATAACGGAACGGCTTCGAGTTGAGTGCGCCCACCGGGCACAGGTCGATGATGTTGCCCGACAGTTCGTGGTCGACGGCGCGTTCGACGTACGTGCCGATCTCCATCTGCTCGCCGCGGCCCGTCGTGCCGAGCTCCTGGATGCCGGCGACGTCCTGGCCGAAACGCACGCAGCGCGTGCAGTGGATGCAACGCGTCATGTCGGTGGACACGAGCGGGCCGATGTTCTTGTCCTTCACCACGCGCTTGCGCTCGTTGAAGCGCGAGATGTCGCGGCCGAAGCCCATCGCGAGATCCTGCAGCTCGCACTCGCCGCCCTGGTCGCAGATCGGGCAATCGAGCGGATGGTTGATGAGCAGGAACTCCATCGTCGCCTTCTGCGCGCCGATGGCCTTCGGGCTCTTCGTGAAGATCTTCATGCCCTCGGCAATGGGCGTGGCGCAGGCCGGCAACGGCTTCGGCGCCTTCTCCACTTCCACGAGGCACATGCGGCAGTTGGCCGCGATGGGTAGTTTGTCGTGGTAGCAGAAACGCGGCACGTACGCGTTCTCGGCGTCCGTGACGTGGATGATCATCTGGCCTTTCTTGCCCTTGGCGGGCTTTCCGTCGACTTCGACGTTGACGACGTCGGACGGCGGAGCGGCCGGGGGCGGCGGCGGTGCGGCCTTGTCGGCTGGCGTGCTCATGCCGCCCTCCGCGCCGGATCGTCGACGATGCTGCGGCCACCGTTGTCGATCATGTATTCGAACTCGTGGCGGAAGTGCTTGATGAAGCTCTGCACGGGCCACGCGGCCGCGTCGCCGAGGGCGCAGATCGTGTGACCTTCGATGCGGCCCGCGACGTCGACCAGCAATTGCAGATCGCCCTTGTTGCCCTGCCCCGCCATGATCCGGCGGATCACGCGGTTCATCCAGCCGGTGCCTTCACGGCACGGCGTGCACTGGCCGCAGGACTCGCTCTTGTAGAAGCGCGACAGGCGCTCGAGCACCTTCACCATGCAGGTGGTCTCGTCCATCACGATGACGGCGGC
>JAEYUC010000028.1 GCA_023433705.1 Pseudomonadota bacterium | reverse complement strand
CAGCAGCGCGTATACCTTCTCGCCGTTCTTTTCCGGCGCGACGTAGTAGGGCGTGTCGTAGTAGTAAGGCGCGATCGCCTCGCGATCGACGAAGGCCTGGATGTCGATGGTGCGAGAGGCTTCGACGTTGGCGCGCCGGAAGTCCTCATCGGTGAGCACCACGTACTCACCCTTCTCGTACTCGTAACCTTTCACGACGTCGTTCCATTGAACGACCTTCCCGGTGGCCTTGTTGTAACGCTGGTAGCCGACCGGCGCGAAGTCGTGTTTGTCGAGCAGATTGAGATCGAGCTGCGTCGCACGCGACGCCGTGTGCAGGCTCACGGGAATGTGGATCAGACTGAAGCTGATCGCGCCACTCCACAAGCCGCGCGACGTGCGCTTCGCGCGCTCGCTCCCATTGCCATGGCCATTGCCGCCATTCGTCTTGCGCTTAGGCATGACCGCTCTCCACGTGTATCAGCGCCGGTTCGCGCGGCACGGCCGGCATGCGGATCTCCTGCCGCAGCGTCGGGCGCCGGCGCCGGTTGGGGCTTTCGTCCATCGACACCCATCGCCCGGATGTGATCGAGCGGTGGATGGCCTCGACGATCATGACGTCGATGAGGCCTTCCTTTCCGGAAGGCTCCGGCGCGCGATTGCCGCGCACGCATTGCGCGAAGTGCACGAGCTCCGGCGCGAACTGGTCGCTCTTCGCAAACTGTTTCTTGCGCTTCTTTCCACCGACGACGAGTTCGTACCCGAGACCTTCCGCGTATTCGTACGCGGGATCCATCGTCACACTGCCTTTCGTGCCGACGATTTCGTAGCGCGAACGATCCGCCGCGCCGAAGCTGCAGACGAAACTCGCGGAGCGGTTCTCGGGAAACTTCATGACGACGTGGACGGTTTCGGGTACCTCGCGAAAGCGCGGATCGCCGGAATTCGTGGCGGTCGCCCACACCTGTGTCGGCTCCGCCGCGAACACGTAGCGCGCGGCGTTGATGCAATAGATGCCGATGTCCCACACCGGTCCGCCGCCCAGCTCGCGTTTGACGCGGATGTTGTCCGGCTTCACCTGCATCGAGAACTGCGAGTCGAAGAAGCGCGCTTCGCCGATGCGCTTGCGGCGCACGATGTCCGCGACCTCGAGATTCGCGCGTTCGAAGTGCAGGCGATAGGCCGTCATGAGCCGCACGCCGGCGCGCTCGCAGGCGTCGATCATGCGTCGGCAGTCGCGCGCGGTGGTGGCCATCGGCTTTTCGGTGAGCACGTGCAAGCCGGCGCTCGCGGCGCGCACCGCCCAGCTCGCGTGCATGGTGTTGGGCAACGCGATGTATACCGCGTCGATGTCGCCGCTCGCGAAGAGCTCGGGCGCCTCGTCGTAGGAGTGCAGCCGTTCGACGCCGTAACGCTTTCCGAGCTTGCGCAGTTTCATGCGGTCGCCGGAGACCAGGGCGGCGAGTTCCACGTGCTTGCGGGCATGGCGGAAGGCGGGCAGCACCGCGGCCTGCGCGATGTGGCCGAGGCCGATGACGGCGAACCGCAGGCGTCGCCGTGACGGTGTGGACGCTGATTTGGCAGATGTTTTCATTGTTTCGAGTAGAAACGCGGCCCGCCGCGCTCGATATCGGCAAACCGCCCGCGGCCCTGTCGGAATTGATTCTGCGGAGGCGCTTTGGCAGGATGCCCGGCCCGCAACTATTTGAATTGCCGGAGTTTCCGGCGCGAAAACCCGAGTCTTTATGCCAGTCATCACGCTGCCGGACGGCAGCCAGAAAAAATTCGATTCGCCCGTGAGTGTGTACGACGTCGCGGCGAGCATCGGCGCGGGACTCGCGAAGGCCGCGCTCGCCGGACGCGTGAACGGCAAGCTGGTCGATACGTCGTTCGTCATCGGGGACGACGCTTCGCTGTCGATCGTCACGGAGAAGGATCCGTCGGCGCTCGAGATCATCCGTCACTCGACCGCGCACCTGCTCGCGCAGGCCGTTCAGTCCATCTACCCGAAGGCGCAGGTCACGATCGGTCCCGTGATCGAGGACGGGTTCTATTACGACTTCGCGTTCGAACGTCCCTTCACGCCCGAGGACCTCGAGAAGTTCGAGGCGAAGATGAAGGAGATCGCGGCGGCGGACCTCAAGGTCGGCCGGCGCGTCATGCCGCGCGACGAAGCGGTGCAGCTCTTCAAGGACATGGGCGAGCACTACAAGGCCGAGATCATCGCGAGCATCCCGGGCAACGAGGAGATCTCGCTGTACGGGCAGGGCAACTGGTTCGATCTGTGCCGCGGCCCGCACGTGCCCAGCACCGGAAAGCTTCGCGCGTTCAAACTCATGAAGGTCGCCGGCGCCTACTGGCGCGGCGATTCGCGCAACGAGATGCTCCAGCGCATCTACGGCACCGCGTGGCTCAACGAGAAGGACCTCAAGGACTACCTGCACCGGCTGGAGGAGGCCGAAAAGCGCGACCACCGGCGCATCGGCAAGGACCTCGACCTGTTCCATTTCCAGGAAGAAGCGCCCGGCGCCGTGTTCTGGCATCCGAAGGGCTGGAAGGTTTTCCAGCAACTCATCGCCTACATGCGCAAGCGGCAGGAGGAGGCCGGCTACGGCGAGGTCAACGCGCCCGAGATCATGGAATCGACGCTCTGGCAGAAGTCGGGGCATCTCGAGAAGTTCGGCGAGAACATGTTCCTGACGAAGACGCCCGACGAGCGCGTCTACGCGATCAAGCCCATGAACTGCCCGGGCCACATCCAGATCTTCAACCAGGGCATCCGTTCGCATAACGACCTGCCGATCCGCTTCGCGGAGTTCGGCAAGGTCCATCGTTATGAGCCCTCCGGGGCGCTGCACGGCCTCATGCGCGTGCGGGCGTTCAACCAGGACGACGCGCACATCTTCATCACCGAGGACCAGATCACCGAGGAATCGGTGCGGGTCATCCAGCTGCTGCTGTCTATCTACAAGGACTTCGGCTTCGACGACGTCGCGGTCAAGTTCGCCGACCGGCCGCCGAAGCGGGTTGGATCGGACGAGATCTGGGAGAAGTCGGAACAGGCCCTGAAGGCCGCCGCGGCCGCCGCCGGCATCGAATGCGAATACAACCCGGGTGAGGGCGCCTTTTACGGTCCCAAGCTCGAATTCCACCTGCGGGACGCCATCGGCCGTACCTGGCAGTGCGGCACCCTGCAGGTGGACCTGAACCTGCCCGGTCGCCTGGGCGCCACCTATATAGACGAGCACAGCCAGCGCCAGACCCCGGTGATGCTGCACCGGGCGATTTTCGGCTCGCTGGAGCGGTTTTTCGGCATCCTCCTGGAGCACCACGCCGGAAAACTGCCCACCTGGCTTGCCCCCGTACAGGCCGTGGTCATGACCATTACGGACCGGCAGGACGCCTATGTGAGGCGGGTTGCGGAAATACTTAGAAATCAAGGGATTCGCACTGAAGTCGACTTGCGGAACGAAAAAGTGGGCTTTAAGATTCGCGCCCACACGCTGCAGCGCGTGCCCTATTTATTGGTGGCAGGCGACAAGGAAGTAGCGGCGAATCAGATCGCAGTGCGAACCTTGAGTGGCAAGGATCTCGGCACGATGTCCCCGGAAGACTTTGTTAGTCGACTCCGCGTGGAAGTCGAGAGCTACGGTCGTACTTTGTTAGAGGGTTGATATATAGCTATTGCAAGCAAGCGCGTACGGCGCAACGAAGAGATCACGTCGCCCAAGGTGAGAGTCATCGGGGCCGATGGTGGTCAGGTCGGAGTGCTCACCCGGTTCGAGGCTCTCGACCTGGCGAAGGCCGCCGAACTCGATCTCGTGGAAGTGTCGCCGCAGGCGGATCCGCCCGTCGTCCGTGTGATGGACTTCGGAAAATTCCTGTTCGAACAGAACAAGAAGTCGCACGCCGCGAAGCGCAAGCAAAAGCAGATCCAGATCAAGGAAGTGAAGTTTCGTCCCGGTACGGACGAGAATGATTACCAGATCAAACTGCGTAACATCACTCGATTCCTGACCGAGGGTGACAAGGCCAAGGTGACGTTACGTTTCCGCGGCCGTGAGATGGCGCATACGGAAATCGGCCGGAAGTTGCTGGACAGGCTGGTGAACGATCTTCGCGAACTCGCGCAGATCGAGCAGAACCCGCTGATGGAAGGCAGGCAGATGGTCATGATGTTCGCGCCGAAAAAGAAGTAACCCGCAGACGACGAAAGAAGCCTGCGGATTCGCCCCGAGCGGGTGCCGCACGAGAAATCGTGTGCGCCTTGCGAAAGGTAGCTACAACGGAGTTGATTTATGCCCAAGTTGAAGACCAACCGGGCAGCGGCCAAGCGTTTTCGCAAGACGGCGAAGGGATGGAAGTCCTACTCGTCGGGCCGCCGCCACAATCTCGGCCACAAGCCTCGCAAGACCAAGCGCCAGCTGCGCTCGGGCGGATCGTCGCTCGTGCACAAGAGCGATACGCACCGTATCGACCAGCTGATGCCGAATACCAAGTAATCCAGCGAGGACTAACTAATGGCACGTGTCAAACGTGGCGTCCAGGCTGGACGCCGTCACAAGAAGATCCTTTCCAAGGCGAAGGGCTATTACAACGCCCGCCGCAAGGTATTCCGCGCCGCGAAGCAGGCGGTCATCAAGGCCGGCCAGTACGCGTATGCCGGTCGCCGCCTCAAGAAGCGCGACTTCCGCGCGCTGTGGATCCAGCGAATCAACGCCGCCGCGCGTGAGTTCGACCTGAGCTACAGCCGCCTGATCAACGGCCTCAAGAAGGCCGGGATCGACATCGACCGCAAGATGCTGGCGGACCTGGCTGTGAACCAGCCGGAAGGTTTTGCCGCGATCGCGAAGCAGGCGAAGGCCGCTCTCGACAAAGCCGCTTAAAGAAGCGGAATCGTCGTGAGCGGGGAGGCTCCCAACGATCTGGACAAGCGCCGGGAGGAAACTCTCGGCGCCATCTCGAGTGCGTCCGACATGTCGGCGCTCGAGGAATTGCGCGTGCGAACGCTCGGCAAGAGCGGCTGGCTGACCGACAAGCTCAAGGAATTGGGCAAACTCGCGGCCGACCAGCGCAAGGAAGTGGGCGCGCGCGTCAACCGGGTGCGCGAAGAAATCCAGGCGTTCATCGAGACCAAGCGCGCGGAGCTCGAGCAGGCGGCCATCGCCGCGAAGCTCGCGAAGGAGCGTATCGACGTCACGCTGCCCGGACGTGGTGAGGCGCGCGGTGGACTGCACCCGGTGACCAAGGTGCGGCTGCGTATCGAGCAGCTGTTCCGCCAGGCGGGCTTCGTCGTCGCTACCGGTCCCGAGATCGAGGACGACTTCCACAATTTCGAGGCGCTCAACATCCCCGCCGATCACCCGGCGCGCGCGATGCACGACACTTTCTATTTCCCCGACGGCAAGCTGCTGCGCACGCACACCTCGCCGGTGCAGATTCGCGCGATGCTCGCGGGCAAACCACCGTTCGCGGTGATCGCGCCGGGCCGCGTGTACCGCAACGATCACGACGTCACGCATTCGCCGATGTTCCACCAGGTGGAAGGTCTCGCGGTGGCGGAAGGCGTCACCTTCGCCAACATGAAGGCGATGCTGCACGGCTTCCTCGAAGCGTTCTTCGAGCGCGACCTCAAGATGCGGCTGCGGCCGTCGTACTTCCCGTTCACCGAGCCGTCGGCCGAGGTCGACATGAGCTGCGTGTTGTGCGGCGGCGGCGGTTGCCGCGTCTGCAAACACACCGGCTGGCTCGAGATCGCCGGCTGCGGCATGGTCCATCCGAAGGTGCTCGAGGCCGGCGGCGTGGATCCCGAGAAGTACACCGGCTACGCGTTCGGCATGGGCATCGACCGCCTCGCCATGCTGCGTTACGGCGTGAACGACCTGCGCCTGTTCTTCGAAAACGATGTGCGCTTCCTCGCGCAATTCAGGGCGGGGTAGCGCGTGAGAATCCCACTTTCCTGGCTGCGTGATTTCGTCGACCTTCCGTGGGAGGCGAAGGAGCTCGGCTCCCGTCTGACCATGTGCGGTTTCGAGCTCGAGGCCATCGACACCGCGGCGCCGGCCTTCAGCGGCGTGGTCGTCGCGGAGATCGTCGAAGCGGCGCGCCATCCGCAGGCCGACAAGCTGCAGGTGTGCAAGGTCCGGACCAAAGGTTCGGAGCTGCTGCAGATCGTCTGCGGCGCCGCCAATGCGCGCGTGGGTCTCAAGACCGCGCTCGCGACGGTCGGCGCCAAACTACCGGGCGACAAGAACATCACCGCCGCGAAGCTGCGCGGCGTCGAATCCTTCGGCATGTTGTGCTCGGCCAGAGAGCTGGGTCTCGCGGAAGCCTCGGATGGCATCGTGGAGCTGCCGGCCGACGCGCCGGTGGGCGAGGACCTGCGCGCGTACATGCAGCTCGACGACGAGATCCTCGAGCTCAACGTCACCCCGAATCGTGGCGATGCGATGTCGGTGCTCGGCATCGCGCGCGAAGTCGGCGCACTGATGGGGGCAGCCCCCGTTTCCCAGCAAAAGGGGTCAGCACTCACGGTGCCCGTCGCCGTCGCCACGGACACATTCCCGACGAAGCTCGGCGCGCCGAAGGCCTGCCCGAAGCTCGTCAGCCGCGTGGTGCGCGGCATCGACAACAAGGCCCCATCGCCGCTGTGGCTGCGCGAGCGGCTGCGCCGCGTCGGCCTGCGGTCCATCAGCCCCGTGGTCGATATCACGCAGTACGTGATGCTCGAGCTGGGCCAGCCCATGCACGCCTACGACCTCACCCGACTGAAGGGTGGCCTCGAGGCGCGCCTGGCTCAGCCGGGCGAGAAGACCACGTTGCTCGATGGCAGGGAAATCGAGCTCGCGGCAGATGTACTGGTCATCGCCGATTCCGAGGGTCCCGTGGGCATGGCTGGCGTGATGGGTGGCCTGGCGAGTTCGTGCACCGCCGAAACGACGGACATCCTGTTCGAGGCGGCGTTCTTCACGCCGTCCGCCGTCGCGGGCCGCGGTCGCCGCTACGGTCTCGTCACCGACGCCGGCCAACGCTTCGAACGCGGCGTGGACCCGGTCAACCAGGAGCGCGCGATCGAGCGCGCCACCCAACTACTCATCCAGATCGCGGGCGGCAAGGCCGGCCCGGTCCATAGCGTCAAGAGCGAGCCGGACATCCCGCGCCGCCTGGAAGTCGAATTGCGTCGGGCACGGATCTCGAAGCTGCTCGGCGCTCAAATCGCCGACAACGACGTGAAGCGCACGCTCGAATCGCTCGGCATGCGCGTGCTCGCGAACGAGAACGGATGGCTCGTGACGCCGCCGCCGCATCGGTTCGACATCAACATCGAAGCGGATCTCATCGAAGAGCTCGCGCGCATCGTCGGTTTCTCCGCCATCAACGAGGCGGACGCGGTGACGCTGCAGAAGGTGCGGCCGATGCCGGAGGAGGCGCCGGTCGAAATCCAGGCGCTCGAGATCCTCGCGACGCGCGGCTACCAGGAAGCGATCACTTACGCGTTCGTCGATCCGGCGCTGCAAAACAAGCTGTTTCCGGGCACGGAGACACCGAAGCTCGCGAACGCGATTGCGAGCGACATGAGCGTGATGCGCGCGTCGCTGTGGCCGGGATTGATCAAGGCCGCGCTCGAGAACCAGCGCCGCCAGCAGGATCGCGTCCGGCTGTTCGAACACGGTTCGCGATTCGAGGCTCTCGCGAATGGCGGCGGCGAAACCGATCTGATCGCTGGCATCGCGATCGGTGCGCGCCGTCCGGAGCAGTGGGGCGCGAAGGCCGTGCCCGTGGATTTCTACGACGTGAAGCAGGATGTCGAAGCCTTGCTTGCGCGCACCGGTGCGCCGGACGAGTTCGGATTCATCGCCGACTCGTTGTCGTGCCTGCATCCGGGTCGCAGCGCCCGGATCACGCGCCGCGGCAAAACCATCGGCTGGATAGGCGAGCTGCACCCCCAATTGGTGCAGGAATTCGATTTCACATATGCGCCAATCTTGTTCGAAATCGAATTTGTAGCGGCACTGGCGGCCAAAATGCCGCGTTTTGAAGAGATCTCCCGGTTCCCGCGTGTGCGTCGGGATCTGGCCGTCGTCGTCGACGAGAAAGTTTCTTTGAGTCAGCTACATGAACGTGTAACCTTTGCCGCGTCGAGCCTGTTACGCGAAATCCGGGTGTTTGACGTGTTCAGGGGGCCCGGAATAGAAACGGGTAGAAAAAGCGTCGCTTTAGGCTTGATATTTCAGGACAATTCTCGCACCCTCGCGGACGAGGACGCGGACCGTTTGTTAGCCGCGATTCGTGCCGATCTGAGTGCAACGTTGGGCGCAGGATTTCGAGAATAAAAGCATGGCTCTGACGAAAGCGGAGATGGCTGAGGCGCTGTTCAATCAGCTAGGTCTCAACAAACGCGAAGCGCGCGAGCTCGTCGACCTGTTCTTCGAAGAAGTGCGTCATGCGCTCTCGAACGGCGAACAGGTGAAGCTCTCGGGTTTCGGCAACTTCGATTTGCGCGACAAGAACCAGCGGCCAGGACGAAATCCGAAGACGGGAGAGGAGATTCCCATCAGCGCTCGACGCGTGGTGACGTTTCGTCCAGGTCAGAAACTGAAGGCGCGAGTCGAAGCGTATGCTGGAACCAAAGAACAATGACGAATTGCCGGCCATCCCCGGCAAACGTTATTTCACGATCGGCGAAGTCAGCGAGCTCTGCGGCGTAAAGCCCCACGTGCTGCGCTACTGGGAGCAGGAGTTCCCGCAGCTCAAGCCCGTGAAGCGCCGCGGCAACCGCCGCTACTACCAGCGCCAGGACGTCATCATCATCCGCCAGATCCGCTCGTTGCTCTATGAGCAGGGCTTCACGATCGGTGGCGCGCGCAACAAGCTGGCCGGTGAAGAAGCTCGCGTCGACGTGAGCCAGAGCCAGCAGATCGTCAAGCAGATGCGCATGGAGCTCGAAGAGCTCCTCAGAATCCTGCGACGCTAAGTGACCGGGACCGCGGTTACCTTTTCCGCGTTCGATTGGGGCGTCGTCGCCCTGTACTTCATCGCCAATACCGCGATCTGCGTGTGGGCGGTACTCGCGAAGGGAAAAAATACCGAGGACTACTTCCTCGCCAGCCGTAGCGCGGGCTGGTTCCTGATCGGCTCGTCGATCTTCGCGTCGAACATCGGTGCCGAGCACCTGATCGGTCTCGCGGGCTCGGGCGCCAGCGATGGCGTGGCGTTCGCGCACTGGGAACTGCATTCCTATCTCGTGCTGGTGCTCGGCTGGGTGTTCGCGCCGTTTTACCTGCGCGCCAACGTATTCACGACGCCGGAGTTCCTCGAGCGGCGATATACGCCGGCCACGCGTACGTTCCTGTCGTTCATCTTCCTCGTGAGTTACATCCTCACGAAGGCGTCGGTGACGATCTTCGCGGGCGCGTTCGCGATCCAGACCATTCTCGGGTACGAGAGCATCCATCTACCCCTGCTCGGCGAGACGGACTTTTTCTGGTTCTCGGCATTCTCGCTGGTGATCCTGACGGGCGTGTTCGTGATCTTCGGCGGCATGCGGTCCGTGTTGTGGACCGAGGCGATGCACGTGCCCGTGCTGCTTGCCGGCTCGACCGTATTGCTGTTCGTCGGCCTGGGCGCGATCGGCGGGCTCGATGCGCTGCGCGAGGCCAATCCCGAGACCACGCACTTGTGGCGGCCCCTATCCACCACGCCTGAAACACAAGGCTTCCCGGGATTCCTGTTCGATCCGAGCACGACGCCGTGGCTCGGCGTGTTGCTGTGTTCGCCGATCATCGGTCTCTGGTACTGGTGCACCGATCAATACATCGTGCAGCGTGTGCTCACCGCGCGCGGCCTCAAGGAAGCCCGCCGCGGCACGATCTTCGCCGCGTATCTGAAACTCGCGCCGATGTTCATCTTCCTGCTGCCCGGCATGATCGCGGTGGCGCTGTGGAAGCAGGGCGCACCCGGGTTCGAGTCCATCGGCGACAACCCGCAGGGCGCTTTCCCCGTGCTCGTGTCGAACCTGCTGCCCGACGGCCTGCGCGGCCTCGTACTCGCCGGCATGTTGTCCGCGCTCATGAGCGCGCTCGCGTCGCTGTTCAATTCAACGGCGACGCTGTTCACCGTGGATTTCTACAAGCGCCTGCGCCCGCAGTCGAGCGAGCGGCATCTCGTGAACGTCGGTCGTCTCGCGACCGCCGGCGTGATCGTGCTCGGCATGTTGTGGATCCCGTTCCTGCAGGATCTCGGCAAGGGCCAGCTCTACACCTATCTACAGCTCGTGCAGTCGCTGCTCGCGCCGTCGATCGCGGCGGTGTTCATGGCCGGCATCTTCTCGCGGCGTGTGACGCCGAAGTCTGGCTTCATCGGTATCGTGGCCGGGTTCGTGATCGGCATGCTTCGCCTGATTTTCCAGGCGTTGCACGAGACGAAGGGAGTCGAGTGGCCGAGCTTCATCCAGTCGTTCGTCGACGTGAACTGGCTGTATTTCAGCTTCCTGCTGTTCGTGTTCACTTGCGTGCTGATCTTCGTCGTCAGCAAGTTCACGCCGCGCGCGCCGGATGAGCAGATTGCGGGTCTCACGTACAAGTCCGTCAGCGCGCAGCAGCACGCGGACGATCGCAAGAGCTACGGGTTCTGGGAGATCTTCCACACCTGCGTGATCGTCGGAATCATCGTCGCGATCTATATCTACTTCTGGTAGCGCTCACGGACTGTTAGCGCTCTCCTGTCGCCAGCCGGACACATTCTGCTTTTTGTAAAGAGCAGGTGCAGACTGTCGGCCAGACGTTCCAAGGAGAACAACATGACGTTGGCCCGGGGATTGGCGCGGCATGCGAGCAAGCCGTACCAGGAGTTCGTTTTCTGGCGGGCGATGCGGCGGTTGCTGCGCGAAGAGCGGCACGAGGCGCACCCGTTCACGAGCGATCTGCTCTCGGATCTCGCGTACGGCTGGGGCAACGACTGGTCGGCCCAGCAGGAATATCTCACCGCCTGCCTGCAGCACGTGCGCGCGACGCGCGGACCCGTGCTCCAGTGCGGCGCGGGGTTGAGCACGCTGCTGATCGGCGCCGTGGCGCAACGCATGCGGCTGACCGTGTGGACGCTGGAGGATGACGTCGGACACGCGGCGCGCGTGCAGGGCTTCCTGGATCGTTACGGCGTGCGCAACGTGCGCCTGTGGGTCGCGCCGCTGCGCAGTTACGGGGACTTCGACTGGTACGAACCGCCGGCTTTTGACTCGATCATGGGCGAATTCTCGCTCGCGATCTGCGACGGGCCGGCAGGCGACACGTACGGCGGGCGTTACGGGCTCGTGCCGGTCATGGGCGAGAAGCTGGCCGAAGACTGCACGATTCTCGTGGAACACGGTGCGCGGCCGGCCGATCGCTGGATCGCGTCCCGGTGGGCGCGGATGCTCGACGCGCGCGAGGAAGTCCTGGGCCTGGAGAAGCCCTTTATCCGGCTGAAAGCCGGGCAGGTCCCGCTCCGCGCAGCCGGCTGACGGGACGGGGGCAAAACCGCCCCGGCTTGGGTATCATGCGCACCCCGCCGCGGACCCCACCGGCGGAGTCTGCTGAATCTCGGTCGGGACGTGGCGCAGCCTGGTAGCGCACTTGCATGGGGTGCAAGGGGTCGCGAGTTCGAATCTCGCCGTCCCGACCAATACTCACACCTTTCTCTCTCAACCTCCTTTGCAACCGACATCGGCCCATGCCCGCCTTCCCGGCGGTTCGCGGCTTTTTGCGCTTGCTCGGGGTAAGTAGTAGTCTGACTAACGACCCTGGAACAAGAAGAACCAAGCAGGGGGTCATGCCAGAGGACTTCGCCGTCGTCTGCAAATGCGGCGAAAAGCTCGAAACGAGCTGGAAGAAGCCGAGGCTTGCCTGGAGGCCAAAGCAACTTCCCGTTCCTGAAGCGACAGTGCAAGGACTGCCAGGACGCGTCATCCAACAAGGACCGGGAAAAACAATGATCTCGCTGCTCGTAAAAGCTTTCGTGAAGCTCACCACACTGGGACTCAGGACCGGTCCCCACATGACCCGCTTCAAAATGTACCGCGAGGTGAAGCGCATTCTGCAGCCATACAAGCAGGGGCAGGACATTCTCGATATTTCCGGATCCAGCGATCTGGTGGCGCTTCTCGATCACCCGTCACCACGAATCACGAGAGCGGTGTTTCGCGACCCCAAACTACCGGAGAAGTGGACGCCTGTCCCTGACGGGGCCGTCGTCGCGAACATCCTCGAGTTGCCATTCGAGAACGAGAGCTTCGATTATCTCTTCGCCGACCAGGTGCTGGAGCACATCGAGGGCAGTCCTCACAAGGCGTTGCAGGAAACCGCCCGAGTACTGCGTCCCGGTGGAATTGCGATCCACACCACCTGTTTCATGCAGGAGCCACACGAGGAACCGAAAGATTTCTGGCGCTTCTCCACGTATGGGTTGGAGCTGCTCTGCAAGGAAAACGGCTTGAAGCTCATCGAGTCAGGCTGTTGGGGAAATCGACTCGCGTTTTTCGGACTGAGGTACCTGAAGATCCCCGAAGCGGCCTGGCATCCACTCCACAAGATCGCGATGTGGACTCAGACCGCGCGGAGCAGGGTCGGCAGAACGCCGGCCATTCCCATGATTACGTGGGTAGTTGCGATCAAGTGAACGACCAGGGAGCACGCGCGGTGGTGCGACTCCCCTTCACAAAACTTTACGTTCGCGCGAAACGCCCGAAACGCCGCGCGCCGAACATGACTCCGTCGCACACATCAAGGAGTCGCCCATGTTCGAGCCACACGTAAATCGCTCCCGTCTCAAACTTCTCGCGTTGCTCGCCGCACCGCTCGCGGCGGTGGCGGGTGGTTTGACGTACGCCCATCAGCACAGCGGATCCGGGCACGGATGCTGTGGTGGTGGGGGTGACCATCACGCCGAGGCACACCTGAGCCGGCTCGCGGACATGCTCGCCAAGATCGGCGTTTCGGAGTCGCAGAGGGTGCAAATCGACGCCATCCTGCGTCCCGCATTCGCCAACATGAAAGCCGCGCATGACAGTCACGACGCGGCGCTGGGCCAGTTCCATGAACTGCTGCTCTCGCCGACGGTGGATCGCGCCCGGATCGAATCGGCGCGTGCCGAGCAGTTCCGCCAACTCGACCAGGCTACGCAGGCGATGGCCACTGCATTCGCCGACGCGGCGGAAGTGCTGACGCCCGAACAGCGCACGGCGCTGGCCGCGGAAGTGCGCCGGCATCACGGCGGCTAGCTGCCCGCCGGCGCCTGTCGCATGATGCGCGCCGGATGACCGTGCACAGAGTCCTGCTCGTCGAAGACGATTCCCGCCTCGCCTCCATGGTGGCTGACTACCTGGGCGAGGCGGGGTTTCGCACCACCTGTGCCTCGACGGGCGCGGCGGCGCGCCAGCTCGTCGGCAGCGAAACCTTCGACGCGATGATCCTCGATCTGATGCTGCCGGACGCTGATGGGCTGGACCTGTGCCGCGGCGTGCGGGCCCGATCCGACATTCCGGTGCTCATGCTCACCGCGCGCGGCGATCCGATGGACCGCGTGATCGGCCTCGAGCTGGGTGCCGACGACTATCTACCGAAGCCCTTCGAGCCTCGTGAACTTCTGGCGCGGCTGCGTGCCATCCTGCGCCGGCGCATCGGGCATCCGGGCGCGCAGGTGATGCGCTTCGGCCGACTCGAGATCGACACGGGTGCGCGCGAGGTGAGGGTGGACGGGCAGCGCAAGTCGCTCACGAGCCACCAGTTCGCGCTGCTGCTCGCCCTGGCCGAACGCGCCGGCCGCGTCCTGTCGCGCGAGGCGTTGATGGATCTCACGCGCGGCGCCGCGCTCGAGGATTACGACCGCTCCATCGACGTTCACATCTCGCGTTTGCGCGCGGCAATCGAGGACGACCCGAAACGCCCGCGGCGCATCCTCACGCTGCGCGGCGCGGGCTACGTGTTCGCGAAGGAGCAGGACCGCTAGATGCGCCGCCTCCACCTCCACCTCTATCTATCGATCATCGCCGTGCTGATCTGCTTCACGGTGGGCATCGCGGTGCTCTGGCACGTCATCGATCACCGCGCGCGTACGCTGCTGCACGGCGCCCAGGTCATCCTGCTGGTCGGCGCGGTGGGCGCGGGTCTCGCGCTGCTCGCGTACCCGATCGCGCGCGGCGTCACCGCGCGGCTGGAGCGCCTCAAGCAGGGCGTGCGCAGTTTCGGCTCGGGCGATCTCTCGGCACGCGTTGCCGTCGAGGGAAAGGACGAAGTAGCCGCGCTCGCCACGAGCTTCAATGAATCCGCCGCGCGCATCGAGCAGCTCGTGCGCGCCAACCAGATGCTGCTGGCCAATTGCTCGCACGAGCTGCGCACGCCGCTCACGCGCATGCGGCTGGCCGCCGAGCGGCTCGCGTCGGGTGACACGAGCGCGAACGCCGAACTCACGCGCAACATCGGCGAGCTCGACGCGCTGATCGGCGAACTGCTGCTCACCAGCCGGCTGGATGCGAACAAGCGCCCGGATCGGGTCGAGAGGGTCGACCTGCTGGCGCTGGCCGCGGAGGAGGCGGCGCACTTTGATCTCGAAGTGACGGGCGAACCGGTCACGCTCCGCGGTGACCCGCTGTTGCTGCGTCGATTGATCCGCAATCTCCTCGAGAACGCGCGCGTCCACGCGGGCGGTGCGAGCGAGCTGCGCGTGACGCGCGGCGAACGGGGAGCGCAACTCGTCGTCGAGGACAAGGGTCCGGGCATTGGGGCCGAGGATCGCGAACGAATCTTCGAGCCGTTCTTCCGCCGCTCCGAACCGCCCGTTGACTCCGCGATTTCTCGCCCGGCACCAACCCAGGCAACCGGAGCGGGGCTGGGCCTCGCCATCGTCCGGCAGATCGCGCGGGTGCACGGCGGCGACGTTCACTACGCGGCGCGCGAGGGCGGCGGCAGCCGTTTCGTTGCCGAGCTGCCGGGACTCTAGGCCGCACCGGTTCCGGCAGTCGCGACGCGCCGAGGCGGGGACATAAGCGGCGGCTTCTCTGCGACGCACGTCTCGTTTCTGGTTTGTTAGGTGGGTCATCGGGATGGGTGCCGACACCTTTCCAATACAAGCCCGGCCGCGGTGGCGCGGGCATAATGCCGGCTCCCACCATGCCTCACTACTTCATCAACAACCACCCGCAGCCCAACGGCGACCATGAGGTCCATCGCGTCGGCTGCGCGCGCATGCCGCCCGACAAGGGCTACCTGGGCAACTTCGACTCGATGACCGAAGCGATGATCGAAGCGCGCAAGGAATTCTGGCACTCGAACAGCTGCATGACCTGCGGCGGCGAGCACCGCGTCGAGATCTCGACCGTGCGCAAGCTGGCCGCGACGCTGTTCCCGAAAGCGGCGCGTTAGGCCGCGCGCGAGTTCCCACATCGAGGGTCTGCCCACGGATGGCTGTCCGTCCGCGACTCCTGGATCCGTTCGAAGTGCCGCCGGTGAACTTAACTAGATAGTGCCGGTCACATGCCCGTAGCCTTCGCGTCGGGGCCCGGCATGACCAGAACGAACAAGAATCCACGGCTTCCGATCTTTTCCATTCCGCTGCTTTTCACCGCGGCGATGATCACGGCCTTGATCCTTCCGGCCTGCGGTGGCGGTCGCGACATCGATGGCCCTGCGCCGCAGCCGCTCACCCAATCGCCCGCGCCGGGAACGGTTGGTGACGGACGTCTGCCGGAAATCCTCGAATGGGCGCGTGCTTCGCAAGGATTGCCCGCGATGGCCGTCATCGTTGTTCGCAACGGCCAGGTGGCCGAAAGCGCCGTGGTCGGGCAACGATCGATGTCTTCGAGTGTGCCCGCCACGATAGCGGACCGGTGGCACCTTGGTTCCATCACCAAGTCCATGACCGCGACAGTCGCAGCGATGCTGGTCGAGGACGGCCTCATCACCTGGGATACCCGGCCGATCGACGTCTGGCCGGAGCTCGCGCAGGACATCAACGCCGGATTCCGCGACGTCACCTTGCGACAGCTCCTTTCGCACACATCGGGCATGAAGCGCGATGACGATTGTTCATGCGCATCGGACTCGGCTTCGGGCACGATCGTGCAGAAGCGGCGAAACTGGGCGGATCACCTGCTGCGCGAACCACCGCGCTTCACCGCGGGAGAGCACAACTACTCGAATGTCGGCTACGTCGTCGCAGGCGCGATGCTCGAGACGCGTGCGCAGTCTTCCTGGGAGTCGCTCATGCAGAACCGACTGTTCGTTCCGCTCGGCATGACCCACAGCGGTTTCGGCGAACCCGCCTCGCCGGGCGAGGTAGACGAGCCCTGGGGACATTGGAGCGAGAGCTCGGGATACACTCCGGTGGCGCCGGGTACCAGCGGGGACCTTCGTGCGGCGATGGGGCCCGCGGGCAACGCGCACACCACGCTCGATGACTTCACTCGTTACCTCAACGCTCACCTGGACGGCGAGCGCGGAATTCCGGGCATCCTGTCCGTCGATTCGTTCCGCACGCTCCACACCACGGTCGCATCCAGCTACGCGCTCGGCTGGAACGTGGTCCCGGACCTGCAACGGCTCGGCGCCTCCGGGTTCGCGCATGGCGGAACCAATGGCCGGTGGTTCGCGCAAACCTGGTTCTCGCCGGCGAAAAGCGCGGCGCTTCTGGTCGTGACGAACGGCGGCGGAGATCGCGGTGGCGCCGGGATCGGCGCGGCGGATGGCGTCATCCGCGCGCGCATCGCCGCGACACCCTAGCTACTGAGAACTGCCGGGCAGGCTGAAGTAGAACGTCGCGCCCTGGTCCTGATCGCCGTCGACCCACACCTTGCCGCCGTGTCGTTCGACGATGCGCCGGACGATGGATAGTCCGACGCCGGTTCCCTCGAACTGGTCGGCCGAGTGCAGGCGCTGGAACACGCCGAACAACTTGTTCATGTACTTCATGTTGAAGCCGACGCCGTTGTCCTTCACGAACACGACGAGCGACGTGCCGTCCATCCGGTAGCCGACTTCGATGCGAGCCTTCTCGCGCTCGCGAGTGAACTTGATCGCGTTCGACAGCAGGTTCACGAAGACCTGCTGGATGAGCCCCGCGTCGACTTCCCAGGCCGGCATGTCCGCGACCACGAATTCGATGTCGCGGCCGGCGCGATCCTGCGTCATGCCGTCGTAGACCTTTTGCGCGAGTTCGCCGAGCTTCACGGGCTGCTTGTTGAGCGGCTGGCGGTTGAGTTGCGACAGGCGCAGCAGATCGGTGATGAGCCGGTCCATGTGCGACGCGCCGGCGTTCACGTTCTGCAACAGCCGTCGGCCTTCATCCGAAAGGTTGTCGACGTGCTCCTTGAGCAACGCCTGCGTGAACGTCGAGACCGCGCGCAGCGGTGCGCGCAGATCGTGCGACACGGAATACGAAAACGCCTCGAGCTCGCGATTCGCGATCTTCAGTTCCTCGGTGCGCTCGCGCACGTTCAGTTCGAGCCGCGTCTTCTCGATGCGCAGCTGGCGTATCGACAACGCACGCTCGAGCACGGGCAGGGTGGTCGCGAGCTTCATCGGCTTCTGGATGTAATCGAGCGCGCCGGCTTTCATGGCCGCGATGGCGGTATCGAGCGCGCCGTGCCCGGTCATGATGATCGCGACCAGTGTCGGATCGATGAGCTGGGCGGATCTCATGAGATCGATGCCGTTGGTGCCGGGCATCTGCAGGTCCGCGAGCAGCAGGTCGAACTGCTGTTCGCGCATGGCCGCGAGGGCCTCGGACGGAGTCGTGAATCCGGTGGTCGCGTAGCCTTCGTATTCGAGGGTGTCGCATAACGCCCGCATGGACGCCGGTTCGTCGTCCACGATCAGCAGGTGAAACTTCGGCGCCGGCTTTTGTTCGTGGGGCGCTTCCGCCGGGGTCTCAGGTTCCCGCCTTGGCATGCGTCGTCTAGTGTCCTCGCTCATCCTTGCTCCGCAATGACGAATTACCTCCGGGCGGGCGCCCGATTCATTGATCTGCGCGCTAGTTTCCTCCGGGGCACCCAGAAGTCCAAATCCCTAAGGTTATGCCTGATAACTTGTGTCGGACGAGTCCCACGTGAAAATCGCGGGCTCCGTGACTGCGGGTCGGTACTAGTTAGCGTGCCGATGGTGTCGGGGACGCGATGGCGCAAACATGCGTACTTCCGTTGATTCGCCCCCTCACAGTGCTTGACCTGAGGCCTCTTTGGAGCCTAACTACAGTCAGGGGAGGGAAGGACACATGCAGTCGGTCCGGTTGATCCTCGTCGAAGACATGCCCATGGAGGCCGAAATCGCTGTCCGTCACCTCGAGGCGGGCGGCTTTTCGTGCCAGTGGTCGCGCGTGGACTCCGAATCGGGGCTGCGCGAAGCGCTCGAGGCGACGCGACCTGACTTAATCCTCTCCGACTTCACGCTGCCCGGGTTCGACGGCCTGAGCGCGCTCGAGATGGCGCAGTCCCGCGCGCCCGACATTCCGTTCATCTTCTTGTCCGGCACGATCGGCGAGGAACGCGCGATCGACGCCCTGCAGCGCGGCGCCGTCGATTATGTCCTCAAGACCAACCTCGAGCGGCTCGCGCCCGCGGTGCGCCGCGCGTTGAGCGACGCGCAGTCGCGCCGGCAACAACGCGCGCTCGAGCAGCAACTGCGAGACATCGTGGCGACATCGCAGGACTGGATCTGGGAGCACGATCGCGACGGCCGCTTCACGTTCTGCAGCGAATCGGTCCGGCAGATCCTCGGCTATCAACCTTCCGACATCCTCGGCACGAACGCCTCGCAGTACGTGCATCCGGAGGATCTCGCGGCGCTCGATTTCGCGATGCATACGCTCGGGCCCAACCAGCGCACCGCGACCAACCTTCAGGCGCGCTGGCGGCATCGCAACGGCAGTTATCGCTGGCTCGAACGCAACATGCTCGTGCTGCTCGACGACGCCGGCCACGTGAACGGTTACCGCGGCAGCGAGCGCGACTTCACGGAGCGTCGCCGCCAGGAAAAACACATCAGCCGGCTCACGCGCGTGCTCAAGATGCTCTCGGGCGTGAACAGCGCGATGGTCCGCATCCGCCAGCGCAGCGAGATCCTGGTCGAGGCCTGCAGGCTCGCGACCACGGCCGGCGGTTACGCGAGCGCGATGGTCGCGTTGATCGAGCCCGGCACGCACAGCGCGCGTCCCGCGGCGTGGTCTGGCAGCATCGACAACCAGGCCGCGCAGCAGCTCACGTTCAGCATCGCCGAGAGCTCCAAGGACGACTCGAGCGTCATCGGCCGCGTGCTGCGCACGTCGGCGCCGCTCATCTGCAACGATCTCAACAGTCTCGAGATGCCGCTGGCGGCGCGCGCGCCGTTGCTGGATTCCGGATTTCGCAGCGTGGTCGCCTATCCACTCGTCGTCGACGGCACGCCGGTCGGCGCGCTGATGCTGACCTCGTTCGACGTGGGCGCCGTGGGCGACGAGGAATCGCGCATGTTGCGCGAGCTGGTCGCCAACCTCTCGTTCGCCCTGCAGTACCTGCACAAGGAGGACGAGGTCCGCTTCCTCTCGTACTTCGATCCGCTGACCGGCCTCGCGAAACGCGGCCTGTTCTGCGAGCGGCTCGTGCGCGCACTCGAGCCGCGCATCGGGCGGCGCGGCACGCCCGCGGTCGCGGTGCTCGACATCGAACACCTGTCGTCGCTCAATGATTCTTTCGGACGTCACGCGGGCGACCTGCTGTTGCAGCAGGTCGCGGATCGGCTCAAGCGCCACATGGACTCGACCGAACTACTCGCGCATTTCGGCGGGGGCACGTTCGGGCTCATCATGGAAGCGGACGGCGATGAGGACGAAGCCATTCACTGGCTGCAGGAGCAGGTGGTCGAAGTCTTCCGCGCACCGTTCACGGTCGACGGGCGCGGCATTCCAGTGGATGTGAAGTGCGGCTTCGCGCGTTATCCCGACAACGGACACGACTCCAACGCCCTCGTGCAGAACGCCGAGGCCGCACTGAGGAGCGCGAAGAGCACGGGCGAGAAGTACCTGCCGCATCGCCTCGAACTCTCATCGGCCGTCGTCTCACGCATGACGATGGAACATCGGCTGCGCGGCGCCGTCGATCGCCAGGAATTCGAGCTGCACTACCAACCCAAGGTCGACATCAAGACCCGACAGGTGCGCGGTCTCGAAGCGCTGGTCCGCTGGCGCGATCCGGAAGCCGGGCTCGTGATGCCGGGCGTGTTCCTGCCATTGCTCGAATCGAGTGGACTGATCGTGTCGCTGGGCGACTGGATCCTGCGCCAGGCCGCGGCGGATCTGCGCCGCTGGCAGGGCGCGGGTATCTCGCCGGGCCGGATCGCGGTGAACATTTCGCCGGTGCAACTCAAGCGGCGGACCTTCGCCGATCATCTGCTGGATCTCGTTGGCGAATGGCGCGCGGACAACATCGGCATCGATATCGAGATAACGGAAGGCGTATTGATCGATGACGTAAGTTCGGCGGTCTCACAACTTCGCCTGCTGCGCCGGTCCGGCATCCGCGTCGCCATCGACGACTTCGGCACGGGTTATTCGTCGCTGAGCCGGCTCGCGGAGCTGCCCGTCGACATGCTCAAGATCGACCGTTCGTTCGTGAACGTGCTCACGGGCAGCGGCACCGGCCGCACCGTGGCGCAGACCATCATCGCGCTCGGAAAAGCCTTCAACATGACGACGATCGCCGAGGGCGTCGAAACGCCCGAACAGCTCGAAATGCTCGCGAATCTCGGCTGCGATCAGTCCCAGGGCTACCTGCACAGCCGGCCCTTGCCCGTGGCCGATCTCGAGCCGCTGCTGAAGAACGGCGGCGCATTACGTTCGCGCTACGCGTCCAACCTCGACGTAACGGCGAAGGCGCGCGGCGGTTGACAAGCGATCGACAACTTTTATCGGAACGTCAAAGGGTCGATCTGATCTACACTTGAGCGCGTAGAGCGCTTCATTTGATCGGATAACGACTTTGCTCAAACAAATACCTCGCTCACGCCTCGTCTGGCTCATCGCAATCGTCCTACTCGTTTCACTGGGCCTGTGGCGCTGTTCATCCAGCGACGCGAATGCGCCTGAATTCCAGACCGCCCTCGTCGAACGCGGCGACATCGTCTCCCGCGTCAGCACGTCGGGCAGCCTGCAGGCCGTCGTGACCGTCGATGTCGGCAGCCAGGTATCAGGCCGCATCCAGGAGCTGTACGCGGACTTCAATTCGAAAGTGAAGAAGGGCGAGAAGATCGCGAAGATCGATCCGTCGCTGTTCCAGGCAGCGGTCGTGCAGGCGGAAGCGAACGTCACCGCGGCGCGTGCGAACGTCGCGCGGCTCGAGGTCACGGCCGAGGACGCCGAGCGCCAGGCCCGTCGCGCGAGCGAAGTGTTCGAGCAGCGGCTGATCTCGGAGACCGAACGCGACACCGCGGTGTCGAATGCGCGCGCGGCGCGCGCGTCGGTCGAACAGGCAAAGGGCCAGCTCGCGCAGGCCAGGGCATCGCTCGATCAGGCCCGTACGAATCTGCGTTACACCGACATCGTTTCGCCCACCGATGGCGTCGTGATCTCGCGCGCGGTGAACGTGGGTCAGACGGTCGCGGCATCGTTGCAGGCGCCGGTCATCTTCACGATCGCGCAGGATCTGCGCGCGATGGAAGTTCACACCAACGTCGCGGAATCCGACATCGGCCGGCTCGAGCCGGGCATGCCCGTGACGTTCACCGTCGATGCGTATCCCGGCGAGCCGTTCCGCGGAAAGATCCGCGACATCCGCAATGCGCCGCAGGTGGTGCAGAACGTCGTGACGTACGACGCGGTCATCGACGTCGCGAACGAGGAACTCAAACTCAAGCCCGGCATGACCGCGACCGTGACCGTGGTCACCGATCGTCGTGAAAACGTGATCAGCGTGCCGAACGCCGCGATGCGTTTTCGTCCCGAAGGGTTCGGCGGTCCGGGTGCGGGCGCGCCGCGCGGGCCGGGCGGCGCCGGCGGCGCAAGCGCCGGCAATCGCCAGCAGCGCGGGCCGGAAGGCGGCGGGGCTGCCGCGGCGGCGCAGGCGCAGCGCACCGTCTATGTGCTCGTGAACGGCAAACCGCAGCCGCGACAGGTCACGGCCGGCATCTCCGATGGTCGCGTGACCGAGATCACCGGCGGTGATCTGAAGGAAGGCGAAAACGTCATCGTCTCGATGGCCGGCGCCAACCCCGGACAACAGCGTGGTGGCCCGCGCGGCGGCTTCAGGATCCTCTGACCGTCATGGCGCTCATCGAGCTGCGCAATCTGGCGAAGGTCTACCAATCGGGCGATTCCGAGTTCGCCGCGCTGCACGACGTGAACCTCGACATCGACAAGGGCGAGTTCGTCGCGATCTCGGGTTCGTCGGGTTCGGGCAAATCGACGCTCATGAACATCCTGGGCTGCCTCGATTCGCCCACGCGCGGCAGCTACAAGCTCGCGGATCGGGACGTCGCGCAGCTCTCGCGCATCGAGCTCGCGCGCGTGCGCAACGAGTTCATCGGATTCGTGTTCCAGAACTTCAACCTGCTCAGGCGCACCACCGCGGCGGAGAACGTCGAACTACCTCTGATCTACGCGAAGGTGCCGCCGGCGGAGCGGCACAAGCGCGCGAAGGAAGCGCTCGACCGCGTCGGTCTCGGTCATCGCCACAATCATCATCCCTCACAGCTTTCGGGCGGCCAGCAACAGCGTGTCGCGATCGCGCGCGCGCTGGTCACGCGTCCGCCGCTGATCCTCGCGGACGAGCCCACGGGTAATCTCGATTCGGCCACCAGCATCGAGATCATGAAGCTGCTGACCGAGCTGCAGGCCTCCGGAATGACGATCGTATTCGTCACGCACGAACCGGATATCGCCGCCTACGCGGCACGCAAACTACTGCTCAAGGACGGCGCGATCATCAGCGACGTGCGCCAGCAACCGCTGCTGCAGGCCGAAGTGCAGGCGCGCATGGAGGCACAGGCATCATGATCTCCGCGACCGAAACCCTGCGACTCGCGGCGCGCGCGCTGCGCCGGAACAAGATGCGCTCGTTCCTCACCGCGCTCGGCATCATCATCGGCGTCGCGGCGGTCATCTGCATGGTGTCGATCGGCGAGGGTGCGAAGTCGCGCATCCAGAGCTCGATCGAAGGCGCGGGCACCAACGTCGTGATGTTGTTCTCGGGCTCGAGCTCGGGTCCGGGCGGGCGCGGCGGATTCGGTTCGCAACCGACGATCACGTGGGAAGACCTGCGCGCGATCCAGACCGAGCTGCCCTCCGTCCTCGCGGCCGCTCCGCAGATGAACGCGAGCCAGCCCGTGATCTCGGAGACGAACACCTGGAACACGCAGGTGTCGGGCACGACGCCGGAGTGGTTCACGATCCGCAACTGGCCGGTCGAAAGCGGTCAGCCGCTCTCGGCTTCCGACCAGGCGGGCGCCGCGAAGAACGCGGTGATCGGCAAGACCGCGGCCGAGAATCTCTTCGGCCCGGGCGTGGATCCGGTCGGCCAGGTGGTGCGTATCCGCGACGCTCCGTTCACGATCATCGGCGTGCTCGCGCCGAAGGGTCAGAACGGCATGGGTCAGGATCAGGACGACGTGATCATCATCCCGCTGTCCGCGTTCCAGCAACGCATGCAACGCGGTCTCGGCAAGTTCGTGCCGGGCCGCATCTTCGTGAGCGCCGTGTCCGCCGAGGCCATTCCGCGCGCGCGCGTCGAGATCGCGGCGCTGCTGCGCGAGCGGCACCGGCTCGGGCCCGACGACGAAGACGATTTCTCGACCAGCAGCATGGCCGAGATGACCAGCATGTTGACCTCGACCACGCAGACCATGACCACGTTGCTCGCGTCGATCGCGCTCGTGTCGCTCATCGTCGGTGGCATCGGTGTCATGAACATCATGCTGGTGTCGGTCACCGAGCGAACCCGCGAGATCGGCATCCGTATGGCCGTGGGCGCGCAGCCGGCCGACATCATGGCGCAGTTCCTCATCGAGGCGCTGGCGCTGGCCGCGATCGGCGGCGTGATCGGCGTGTTGCTCGGCATCGGCATCGGTCAGCTGCTCGCCGCGAAATTCGGCTGGTCGATGGTGACGCGGACCGACATCGTCGTCATCGCGCTCGCCGTGAGCGCGGGAGTAGGCGTGATGTTCGGGTTGTATCCGGCCCGCAAGGCCGCGCGCCTGGATCCCATCGAAGCGCTGCGATACGAATAGCCCGCGCCCCGCGAGGGACCACGCGAAGTAACGGATTTTCGCGGGAGACTTCCGCGCGGGGCGGCGAATATACTCGGCCACCCTTCCAATCACGCGGACTCGATGACATGAAGATCACTCGCCGAAACCTCGTGCGCGGCGTCGCCCTGGGCGCGATCGCGGCCCCCATGATCGTTCCCTCGCGCGTCTGGGGCGCGAACAACCGCATCCGGGTGGGCCAGATCGGCTGTGGCCGCATCGCGCTCAGCCACGACATGCCGGGAGTCATCAAGTCCGGGCTCGCGGACTTCGTCGCGGTGTGCGACGTCGACACGAACCGCATGGAGGACGGCGTCAAGAAGGCGGGCGAGTCGTACACCGATCGCGGCATCGGCGTGCCGAAGATCGCCACGTACCAGAACTATCGCGAGATGATCGGCCGGCGCGACATCGATGCCATCGTCATCAGCACGCCCGATCACTGGCACGCGGAGCTCGCGCTCGCGGCCGTGAACGCGGGCAAGGACGTGTACCTGCAGAAGCCGTTCACGATGACGCTCGCCGAAGGCGTGATCCTGCGCGACGCGGTGCGCCGCAAGGGCCGCATCCTGCAGGTCGGCAGCCAGCAGCGTTCGTGGGAGCAATTCCGTCGCGCCGCCGAGCTCGTGCGCTCGGGCCGAGCCGGGAAGATCCAGCGCGTCGAGATCGGACTGCCGACGGACCCGACCGCGCCGAACGCGCCGCCCGAGGCGATTCCGGCCAATCTCGATTTCAGCCAGTGGTTAGGCCCGACGCCGTTCGCGTATTACACCGAGATGCGTGTCCATCCGCGCGGCGACTACAGCCGCCCCGGCTGGCTGCGCAACGATGCGTACTGTCTCGGCATGATCACGGGCTGGGGCTCGCATCACTACGACACCATGCACTGGGCGCTCGACTGCGAACACACCGGGCCGACGAAGGTCTCCGGCCGCGGCGAATTCCCGGACCCGGATCGCATCTGGAACGTGCACGGCGCGTACGACGTGACGCTCGAGTATCCGAAGGGTGTCACCGTGCACGTTTCGGACAAGAATCCGAACGGCCTCAAGTTCATCGGCGACGAGGGCTGGATCTGGGTGTCGCGCGGCGAAGGTGCCGCGACCTCGAGCGATCCGACCGCGGGGCAGAAGGCGCCGCCGCCACTGGACGCGAGCGATCCGAAGCTGCTCGACGAGAAAGGCCTCTCGGTGCGCCTGCCGGTGAGCAAGTCGCATCACAAGAACTGGCTCGAGAGCGTGCATTCGCGCAAGGCGCCGCTCGCGCCCGCGGACGTCGCGCATCGCAGCAACTCCGCGTGCATCGTGAGCTGGATCGCGATGAAGCTCGGCCGCCCGCTCGAATGGGATCCGAAGGCCGAGAAGTTCAAGAACGACGCCGAGGCGAACGCCATGCTGACGCGCGAGGAGCGTGGACCGTACGGCGCGTTGCGGATGGCGAAGGCGTAATGAAGCGTTCCTGGAAAATAACGGCCGCCCTCGTGGCGGCCGTCATTTTCCCGCCGCTCGCCGCGCTCGCGAGCGACGAGCAGGCCGGTGGCAAGCAGGATCCCGTGCAGCTGGTCACCCTCGAACCCGGGCACTTTCATGCCGCGCTGGTGCAGAAGTTCGCGCTGCCCGGCGTGTCGCCCGTCGTGCGGGTTTTCGCGCCGCAGGGTGACGATCTCGATCAGCACCTCAAGCGCATCGAGAGTTTCAACTCGCGCGCGGAAGATCCAACGCGCTGGGTGGAGCAGGTCTACACCGGTGCCGATTACGTCGACAAGGCGCTGGGTACGTTCGATTCGCCGCC
This sequence comes from Pseudomonadota bacterium, assembly GCA_023433705.1. Lineage (GTDB taxonomy): Bacteria > Pseudomonadota > Gammaproteobacteria > Steroidobacterales > Steroidobacteraceae > CADEED01. The sequence continues at coordinate 9,458 of JAEYUC010000028.1, read as the reverse complement.
CAGGCTCGAGCATCCCACCGTGCTGGTGTTGTCGGGCAACAATGCGCGCAAGTCCGAATACATCGGCCGCGGCATCCATGCCGGCATGCACGTGCTGGCCGACAAGCCGATGATCATCAAGCCGGCGCAGCTTCGGGCACTCCAAAAGAACTTCGCGGCCGCGGATGCGCGCGGCGTGCTGGTGTACGACATCATGACCGAGCGCTTCGAGATCACGACGATGCTGCAACGCGCGCTCTCGCAGCATCGCTCGCTGTTCGGCACGCTCGAGAAGGGCACGCCCGAGGATCCGGCGATCACGAAGATCAGCGTGCACAATTTCTCGAAAGTGGTCGCGGGCGCGCAACTCAAGCGACCGCAATGGTTCTTCGATCCGGAGCAGCAGGGCGCCGGCATCGTGGACGTCACCACGCACCTGGTGGATCTCGTGCAGTGGGAGGCATTTCCGGGCGTCGCATTGTCGCCTTCGGACGCGAAGGTGTTGAGCGCGCGGCGCTGGGCGACGCCGCTCACGCTCGAGCAGTTCGGTCGCGTGACCGGCGCGAAGGATTTTCCGGGCTTCCTGCAGCCGTACATCGAGGACGGCGTGTTGCACGCACCGTCGAACGGGGAGTTCACGTACACGCTCAAAGGCGTGCACGCGCGCGTGTCGGTGACCTGGGAGTTCGAGGCGCCGCCGGGCGCGGGCGACACGCATTTCTCGGTGATGCGCGGCACACGCGCGTCGCTCACGATCCGGCAGGGTGCGGAGCAGGGTTACCGGCCCGTGTTGTACATCGAGCGCGCGCCCTCGGTGACGCCAGCGCAGCACCAGAAGGCGCTGATGTTGGCGATGCAGGATATCGCCAGGACCTGGCCCGGCGTCGACGTGCGGCGCGAAGGCGATCACTACGTCGTCGTCGTGCCCGACAAGTACCACGACGGACACGAAGCGCACTTCACGCAGGTGACGCGCAACTTCCTCGGCTATGTGCGCGCGGGAAAACTGCCCGACTGGGAAGTGCCCAACATGATCACGAAGTACGCGACGATCATGCAGGCATACCAGAAGAGCCAGTGACGAACGCGCTCATTCGAGCGCAGTGACGAAGAGGGTGCCTGGCACGGAAAATCCGGGAGAGCGAGCAAGGGCCTCTGCACCGTCGGCGAGCCGTGCCGTTTGCGCGCGCATCGGTTCGGTGCAGGGTGCGCCGGGCGCGGCGCGGCATTTCCCGATATTTTCTGCACGAATCTTGCAGGTCCAGAGCAATGACAACAGGGGAGTACCTTCCGTGAACTCGACCGTAACCACACTCCCGACCGCGCCTTCGTCCGCGGATCTCATCGACGAGGGACGCGTCTCGCTGAGCAAGGAAGCGCTCAAACACGCCTTCCTCGACAACCTGTTCTACATCCAGGGCAAGTTCCCCGCGCTCGCGACCAAGACCGACTACTACATGGCGCTCGCGTACGCGGTGCGCGACCGCATGCTGCAGCGGTGGATCTCGACCGCCGCGGCTTACACGAAGAGCGGCTCGCGCACGGTGTCGTACCTGTCGGCCGAGTTCCTCATGGGTCCGCACCTCGGCAACAACCTGATCAACCTCGGCATATACGAGACCGCGCGCACGGCGGTGGCCGAGCTCGGACTCGATCTCGAAGAGTTGCTGGCGCAGGAAGACGAACCGGGATTGGGAAATGGCGGCCTGGGTAGATTGGCCGCGTGTTTCATCGAATCGCTCGCGACGCTCGAGGTGCCCGCACTCGGTTACGGCATCCGCTACGAGTTCGGAATCTTCCAGCAGGAGATCGTCGACGGCTGGCAGGCCGAGAAGACGGACAAGTGGCTGCGCTGGGGCAATCCGTGGGAGATCGCGCGGCCGGAGTGGTGCGTCGAAGTGAAGTTCGGTGGACACACCGAAAGTTATGTCGACGAACACGGACGCCGACGCTCGCGATGGATACCGGGCCGCATCGTCAACGGCATTCCGTACGACACGCCGATCCTCGGATACAAGGTGAACACCTCGAACACGCTGCGGCTGTGGAAGGCCGAAGCGCCGGAGTCGTTCGACTTCGGCACGTTCAACCGCGGCGACTATTACGGCGCGGTCAACCAGAAGGTCGCGAGCGAGAACCTCACGAAGGTCCTCTATCCGAATGACGAGCAGGTGCGCGGCAAGGAGCTGCGGCTCGAGCAGCAATATTTCTTCGTGAGCTGCTCGTTGCAGGACATGCTGAGAATCTGCCGCGTGCAGAAGATCCAGCCCGAGCATTTCCACGAGAAGTTCGCGATCCAGTTGAACGACACGCATCCGTCGATCGCGGTGGCCGAGCTCATGCGCCTGCTGATCGACGAACTCGCGATGGATTGGGAGCGCGCGTGGAGCATCACGCGACAGACGTTCGCGTACACCAACCACACGCTGCTGCCCGAGGCGCTCGAACGCTGGCCGCTCGGGTTGTTTGGCCGGCTGTTACCGCGCCTGCTCGAGATCATCTACGAGATCAACGCCCGATTCCTCGACGAGGTGCGCATGGCGTTCTTCGGGGACGAGGAGCGAATCCGGCGTCTGTCACTGATCGACGAGGCCGGCGAGCGTTACGTGCGCATGGCGAACCTGGCGAGCGTGGGAAGCCATGCGATCAATGGCGTGGCCGCGTTGCACTCCGAATTGCTCAAGAGCGACGTGTTGCGCGACTTCGCGGAACTGTGGCCCGAGAAATTCAGCAACAAGACGAACGGCGTGACGCCGCGTCGCTGGATGGTGTTATCGAACCCACGGCTCGCGCATTGCATCTCGCGGCGCATCGGCGAAGAGTGGATGAAGGACCTGTCGCAGCTTCGCAGACTCGAGCCGTTGGCCGAGGATGCGGACTTTCGCGCCGAGTGGCGCCAGATCAAACACGCCAACAAGACCGCGCTCGCGGGGCTGATCGTCGAGCGCACGGGTGTGGTCGTCGATCCGTCCGCGATCTTCGACGTGCAGGTCAAGCGCATCCACGAATACAAGCGCCAGCATCTCAACATCCTGCACGTGATCGGGCTCTATCACCGGATCAAGACGGATCCGAAGTTCACGATGGAGCCGCGCGTGTTCGTGTTCGGCGGCAAGGCCGCGCCGGGGTATTACCTCGCCAAGCTCATCATCCGGCTCATCACCGCGGTCGCGGAGATCATCAATCGCGATCCGGGCGTGCGCGACCTGATCAAGGTCGTGTTCGTGCCCAATTTCAATGTCACGAACGGGCAGCGGATCTACCCGGCGGCCGATCTTTCGGAGCAGATCTCGACCGCGGGCAAGGAGGCGTCGGGCACTGGCAACATGAAGTTCCAGATGAACGGCGCGCTCACGATCGGCACCGTGGACGGCGCCAACATCGAGATCTGCGAGGAAGTCGGCGTCGAAAATTTCTTCCTGTTCGGGCTCGAGGCGCACGAAGTCGCGGCGAAACGCGCCGCGGGTTATCGCCCGATGGAATACGTCGAGGGCAACGAGGAACTGCAGGCGGTGATCGAGCTTATCCGCGACGGGTTTTTCTCGCGCGGCAACAGCTCGCAGTTCCAGCCGCTCATCGACAACCTCGTCTATCACGATCCGTACTTCGTGTTCGCCGACTATCAGTCATATGCTGATTGTCAGACGCTTGTGGACCAGACGTATCGTGACAAGGAAACCTGGACGCGCATGTCGATCCTCAACGCGGCGCGCTCCGGCAAGTTCTCCTCGGACCGCACGATCCGCGAGTACTGCGCGGATATCTGGAAGGTGAAACCCGTGCCGGTCCAGTTGTTGTCGCAGGAAGAAGTGAAAGCCGGCTTCCTCCAGTAACGGAAATGGGGACATTCCTCGTTTCCTGGCAAAAGGGGACAGACCTCGATTACTGGCTCGATGACTCCCGGCGATTACTGCGCGCCTGCGCTGACGGCATGGCCGTCGCCCACGCGATGGGTTTCGCTACCGCGGCGCGCCCCAGCTATTGGAAGCGCCGAGCGATGGACCGCCGGCCGTCCCCATTTCGTAACGGAGCTGACCTGCTTTCCGCGTCTGCATGGCAAGATGTCGGCGCCGGAATGGATGCGGAACATGCAAAAGGAGAAGAGGTAATGCGTCACCCATTGATTCCCGTGGCTCTGCTGGCCGCATCCGGGGTATTTGCCGCAAGTGCTTCCGCGAAGGACGCTCCCGCGCCGGACCCGAAAGCCGTCGCGCAGATCAAGGAGATGGGTCTGCAGGAAAGCGAGAAGCCGCTGCGTGAGCTGCCGGGATGGCGCGCTCCGAAGAAGATAGTCCTCACGCCGATGGGCAGTCTCGAAGTGTTGAAGGCCATGGCGCCGGGCGTCGAGTTCGTCGTCGTCAATGGCCCCGAGCAGATGGCGGCGGCCGCGGCCGACGCGGACGCGATCATGAGCGGCGACAATGTAGTTTGTAACGACAAGGTGCTCGCGGCCGCGAAGCGCGTGCGCTGGGTGGCGGTTTACTCCGCCGGCGTCGAGGAATGTCTCGGAAAGAAGGAGATCGAGAAGCCCGGCGTCGTACTCACCAACATGCGCGCCGTCGCGGGTCCTGTGATGGCGGAACACGTCATCGCGTTGACCTACGGATTGTCGCGTTCGCTGCAGGTCTCCATCGCGCGCCAGGCTCGCGGCGAGGGCTGGGGTGGCGGATTCTCCGGCGCGCAGCCGCAGTCACTGACCGGAAAGACCATGCTGGTCGTCGGCCTGGGTGGCATCGGCCTCGAAGTCGCCGAACGTGCGCATGCGCTCGGCATGAAGGTGATCGCGACGCGCAACAGCTCGCGGGAAGGCCCGCCGTACGTGAGCTACGTCGGACTCGCCGACGAACTACCCACGCTGATCTCTCAGGCGGACGTGGTCGTGTCGGCGCTGCCGCTCGTCCCCGCGACCACCCATCTATTCGACGCGAAGATGTTCGCGCGCATGAAAAGGAATGCGTTCTTCATCAATGTCGGCCGCGGCGGCAGCGTCGTCACTGACGACCTGGTCGCTGCGCTCAACAACGGCACGATCGCCGGCGCCGGCCTCGACGTCACGGAGCCCGAGCCGCTGCCGAAGGATCACCCGCTGTGGAAGGCGAAGAACGTGATCATCACGCCGCACATGTCCGCGCAGTCCGATCTTGGCCAGGGCGGACGGGCGCTGGTGCTGCAGGAGCAGGTGCGCCGCTTCGCGGCGGGAGACAAGCTGCTCGCGGTCGTAGACGTCAGGAAGGGTTACTAGACCGCTTCTCCCGGGATTTCCGTGCCTGGCACCGTCTCAGTAGGGCAGGCCGACGTAGTTCTCGGCCATGCTCGTCTGCGCGGCGCGCGATTCGAACAGGTAGGCGAGCTCGGTTTCCTGCATGCGTTTCGCGAATGCGTCGCCCGGGAAAGAGTGCAACTGGCGCGTCATCCACCAGGAGAAGCGCTCGGCCTTCCAGATGCGGCGCAGGCATCGCGGTGAGTAGTGATCGAGCGGTCGTTCGCGGTTTTCGCGGCAGGCATCCCGCAGAGCCTCGTGTAGATAGAACACGTCGCTGACGGCGAGATTCAGTCCCTTGGCGCCGGTGGGCGGCACGATGTGCGCGGCATCGCCGGCCAGGAACAGTCGCCCGAAGCGCAACGGTTCCACCACGAAGCTGCGCAACGGCGCGATGCTCTTCTCGCGCGACGGCGCGGATGTCACTTCGGCCGGAATGTCGGCGCCGATGCGCCGGCGGAACTCTTCCCAGAAGCGTGTATCGCTCCAATCCTCGACGGAATCGCCGCGCGGGCACTGCACGTAGCAACGCACGCGAGTCGGAGACCGCAGGCTCGCGAGCGCGAAGCCGCGCTCGGAGTTCGCGTAGATCAACTCCTCCCAGGGCGGATGCACGTCGGCCAGCACGCCGAGCCACCCGAACGGATACTCGCGTTCGAACACCTGGATGCGTTCGGCGGGAATACTGCGCCGGCAGACGCCGTGATAACCGTCGCAGCCGGCGATGAACTCGCATTCGATTTCGTGCGTCACGCCGTACTTTTCATAGCTCACGCGCGGCGAGTCGCCATCCCAGTCGTGCAGCGCGACGTCATCGGCTTCGTAAACACTCGGTGCTCCCGCCGCGGCGCGCGCATTCATGAGATCGCGTGTGATCTCGGTCTGGCCGTAAACCGTCACGGATTTTCCGGCCAGTTCCTTCAGCGCGACCCGGTGACGCTGGCCATGAAACGCGATCTCGACGCCCGCGTGCACGAGCGCTTCCTCGTGCAGTCGCGCCGCGACGCCGGCCTGTTCGAGCACTTCGACCGTGCCTTGTTCGAGCACCCCGGCGCGGATCCGGCCGAGCACGTGCTCGGCGCGGTGTTTCTCCAGGATGATCGCGTCGATGCCTTCGCGCAGCAGGAGCTGTCCCAGCAGCAGGCCCGCGGGTCCCGCTCCGACGATGACGACGCGTGTGCGCTGTCGTGGCACTCCGCCGCTCAGAAGTCGTACTGGATCGTCGCGAACCACTCGCGTGGCCGCGCGTACGCGATCTCGGCGTATCCGCTGCCGGTCGTCAGCGACGAGTTGCCCGCGACGGGGTACAGCTCGTCGGTCGCGTTGTTCACGCCCGCGGTAAAGCTCCAGCCTTCGTCCGCCGTGCGCAACTGGAGCTGGAAGTTGATCGTGGTCACGTCGTCGAGCTGCGCGATCTCGGGCGTATCCGTCGCATCGAAGAACGTCTGTGACTGGTAAGACGCGTCGACGCGGGGAACGATTTCGACGTTGCCGGCGCGTGCCGTGTAGCCGATGCCGAGATGAGCCTGCCATTCCGGCGCATACGGCAGGAAGTTGCCTTCCGCGAGTCCCGGCGGCAGCACCGCGAAGGGAATGTTCGAAAGGTCGTCGATCGTCGCATCCAGGTAGCCCACGCTGGCGTCGACCCGCAGCGCGTCGGTCGCGGCCCAGGTGAGCTCGAGCTCCGCGCCGTCGATGCTGGTCTCGCCCGCGTTCGTCACGAACGGCGCGACGCCATTCGGCGCGGGGCCGCGATATGTGAGCTGCATGTTCGTGTAGTCGGACGTGAACACCGCCAGGTTGAGCCGCACGGTGTTGCCCGCCAATTCGAGCTTCGTGCCGAGCTCGATGGTCTGCGCTTCCTCGGGCGCGAACGGATGCAGCGCGGCCTGCTGCTCCGGCGTCAGGACGGCGTTGAAATGGCTGTTCCATCCGCCGCCCTTGAAGCCCTCCGAGTAACTCAGGTACGTCATCGCATTGTCGGTCCAATGCAGAGTGATCGATCCCGAAGGCGTGAACGAACTGAAGGTGTCGCTGTACCACTGCGCGGGCACCTGCTTGATGGCGGGTGTCGCGAGATCGAACTGATCCGGGAACGCGTCCTTCCTGTCCTCGGTGTAGCGTCCGCCGACGGTGAGCGAGAACACATCGGTGAAGTTGATCGTCCACTGCGTGAAGGCGGCCCAGCTCTGGTTGTCGATCCGGTTGTTGTCGCTGTCGCGCTGGATGCCCGGCGGCGGGGGATTCAGCTCGACCGTGACGATGTCGTCCGAAGTCTGCTCGAAGTAGTAGAGGCCGAGGACGCCGACCAGCTTCTCCGATTCGTACGTGAGTTGCAGTTCCTCGCTGAGCTGGTCGCCCGTCACGTCGTAGAACGTGTGCAGGATGGCCAGTGGTGTGTTGTCCGCGTCGCGGATGCCCACCCAATCCACTTCGCGGTACGAAGTGATGGACTTCAGTGTCAACGAGTCGGTCAGGTCGAAGGAAAGGTTGAGCGCGGCCCCGAAGTTCTCGAATTCGCTGGTGAGCGGCAAACTACCGTTGTTCCCGAAGGGCCCGCGGCCCTGCAGATCGTTCGCGCAGCGCGGGTCGTCGATCATCGGCACGGGGCCGGAAGTCGGGAAGACCACGCCCGGGCAGCCGGCATCCTGGCTCGCCACGCGCGGGAAGGTCGCCGCCTCGTTTATTTCCGCGAACACGAGCGGACTGCCGTTCTCGTCCGACTTCGTGTAATCGAGGGTCAGCGCGGCGCGCATGCGCTCGGAAGGCGTGAACACCCATTTCGTGGTGGCGGTGAGCGTATCGGTGTCGCCGAGATCGGTGCCGTCCGGCCGCGTCACGTAGCCGTCCTGCTTGCGCATGCCGACGGTCCAGCGCGTCTTGAAGCTGTCCGAGAAGGGAATGTCGAGCGCGATGAATCCGTCGAGCAGACTATCCGTGCCGAAGCCCGCGCGCACCGTGCCGCCGAAATCCTCGCCGGGGTCGTTCGTCGAGATCAGCACGGCGCCGCCGATGGTATTGCGGCCGAACAGCGTGCCCTGCGGGCCGCGCAGCACCTGGATATTGGCGATGTCGCGCAGCGCCATGGAGCCGCCGACGGCGTTGCCGATGTACACCTCATCGATGTAGAGACCGACGCCGGGATCCACCGTGGATGTCGGATCAGTCTGGCCGATGCCGCGGATGAATACGGCCGAGGACGCGTTATTGCCGGCCAGCGGGGCGTTATTGGCGAATTGCAGGTTGGGGACGACCTGGTCGAGATACTCCGTACGGAAAATCTGCTTTTCCTCGAGCGCGGCGCCCGAGATCACCGTGACCGCGACCGGTGTGTCCTGCAGGTTCTCCGAGATCCTGCGCGCGGTGACGATGATTTCGCCGAGGCCTGCCGGTTGATCGACGGCCTGCTGCGCCCAGGCCATGGAACCGCAGATGCTCAGTGTCGCGCCGGCCAGCACCCATGTTGTTCGAGTGTTCATGTCCAACTTCCTGTCGTTCACGCGCGGTGACGGTAGGCAATGGGCGGGGCATCTTCAATCGCGATCGTTGAATATCGAGTATCGTTCGACGTGATAGTTTGAAGGCGTGGCCGGAGCCTGGGAGTGAGCCATGAACCGTTCCTTCGATCTGAATCTGTTGCGGGTGCTCCTGACCATCCACGAGCAGGGCAGCGTCACCGCCGCCGCGCAGAAGCTCGGCATGGCCCAGTCCGCGGTGAGCACCGCGCTTGCCAAACTACGGGTGCGATATTCCGATCCGCTGTTCAATCGCGTCGGTCACGGCATGGAGGCGACGGCGCGCATGCGCGGCCTCATCGCGCCGCTGCGCGAGGCGCTGGTGCGGGTCGACGGAACTTTCTCGGCGGACGACCGATTCGATCCCGCGACCACCGAGCAGACGCTCACGTTCGCGATGACGGACCTGGGCGAGATGGTATTCATGCCGAAGATCCTGCGGCGCATCCGCCAGGTCGCGCCGCGGGCCTCCGTACGTTCGGTGGCCGCGAGTGCGGCGCAGATCCCGCGTTGCCTCGAGACCGGCGAAATCGATCTCGCGGTGGGTTACTTCCCCGACTTGCGCGAGAAGTCGTTCGTCGAGAAACACCTGTTCTACCATCACTTCGTCTGCCTGCTGCGGGCCAATCACCCGATCGCCTCCAGCACGTTGTCGCTCGCGCAATTTCGCGGTCTCGAACACGCCGTGGTGTACGGGGCAGGGC
>JAEYUC010000103.1 GCA_023433705.1 Pseudomonadota bacterium | reverse complement strand
AGCGCGACGCGGCGATCCTCGACGAACTTCGTCGCGAGCTCGGTGCCCGCGTCGATGAACAGCTGGAAGATGGGCGGTAGTTCGTTCTCGCGCATCACCTTGTTGCACAGGTGCTGGACGGCGAGGGCGGTCAGCGGCGTCTTGGGCGAAGGCTTCCACACCGAGGCGTTGCCGCAGATCGCCGCGAGGAACGAATTCCACGCCCACACGGCCACGGGGAAGTTGAACGCGGAAATGATCCCGACGACGCCGAGCGGATGCCACTGCTCGTACATGCGGTGCTGGGGCCGCTCCGAATGCATCGTGAGGCCGTACAACATGCGCGACTGACCGACCGCGAAATCCGCGATGTCGATCATCTCCTGGACTTCACCCAGGCCCTCGGCCTTGATCTTGCCGTTCTCGAGCGTGACCAGCGCACCGAGGTCTTGCTTGGCGCCGCGTAATGCTTCGCCGAGCAGGCGGATCGCCTCGCCACGACGCGGCGCGGGCACGGCGCGCCAGGCGGCGGCCGCCTCGACGGCGCTGCGCATGACGGCCTCGTAGTCGGTGAGCGTCGCGCCGCGCACCTGCGCGAGCGACTCGCCGGTCGCGGGATTCACCGAATCGATGAGCGGGCCGGCGACGTCCTTCGACCAGCCCAAACTACCGGACCAGGCGCCGGCGTTGATCGAATCGATGCCGAGGCGTTTCAGCACGCCCGGGACATCGAGTGGTTTGATGGCGGCATTCATTTCTTGCGCCTCGCTGCTGTCCTTGCCTTCGACGCCGCCGCGGCCTGCGACGAGCGCCGCTGATGACCGGCCTGTCCCTTGACCACGACCGCCGAGGACACGTCCTTCGTGCCGCCCGGCGCGTAATACTGGCCGAACCGATTGTCGAGGATCGCCGGCAGGTCGAATTGTTCCTGCGTGACGAAGCCCTTGTATTTGCGCGGGTTCGCGAGCACGAGATCGACGACCGCGGTGATGCCCGCGGCGGTCGTCACCTGGATCGCCGACCACAGCCGGCCCGCGATCACCTGTGGATAGATCTTGTTGACGTAGTTCTCCTCGCGGAGCTGCCCGTCCTGCTTGCCGGCGACCGCGGCGTAGACGATGACCACGTCCTGCAGCGTCTGCGGCACCGCGTTCTCGAGGATGCGCTTCAACGTCGCGCGATCCTGGTTGAGCTTGAGGTCGTTCATGAGCAGGCGCATCTGCAGGCAGTGGCCCGGGTAGCGCATCGTCTTGTAGTTGATCTGCTCGCACTGCTTGCCGTAGGTATCCGCGAGTGATCCCAGGCCGCCCGAGGTGTTGAACGCCTCGTACGCGGTGCCGTCGATCTCGATTTCCTCGAGTCCTTCGAGCGGCGCGGATTGCACCATCTTGCCGTCGACCACCGCCTCGCAGGGATTTCCGTACTCGTTGATGAGGCCTTCGGTGGACCAGGTCAGCGAATACTTGAGCACGTTGTTAGGGTGCTGGGGCAATGCGCCGACGCGCAGCTTGATCGAACGCAACTCGTCGAAGTGTTTGGCGAGCTCGTTCGCCGCGATGCTGATGAAGCCCGGCGCGAGTCCACATTGGGGCACGAACGCCTTGGAGGCGCCCTTCGCGGTGCGCCGCACGGCGCGGGTCACCTCGACGTCCTCGGTCAGGTCGAAGTAATGGGCATTTCCCTTGCGCGCCGCCTTGGCCACGGCCGGGTTGCAGTAGTAGGGCAGGCTCGAGATGACCGCGTGCGGTCGGTAGGTCGAGAAGTACCGTTCGAGCGCCTTCGCATCGCCCGCGTCAAGCGCCACGGCGCGCAGATGGGGCGAACCGTGAGCTTTCACCACGGATTCGGCGGCGGCCGCGTCGACGTCACCCAGGGTGACGTCATAATCCCCGGACTCGGCAAGCAATCCACTGATGAGCGCGCCGATCTTGCCGGCGCCCAGGATCAAGACTTTGTGCATGATTCCCTCGTTTGGCGGTAGTGTGCCGTAAGCCCCTGAATTAGAATAGTTCGCATGCGTACCACCGACACCACTCCCTGGCATCCGGCAAGCTGGACCAGCCGCCCCGCGCAGCAGCAACCCCGCTACACGGATCTCGCGAAACTCGACTCCGCCGCCGCCGCGCTCGCGAAGCTGCCGCCGCTCGTCGTGTCGTGGGAAATCGAACAGCTGCGCGAGCGCATCGCCGACGCGCAACAGGGCAAGAAATTCCTGCTGATGGGCGGCGACTGCGCCGAGACCTTCGAGGAATGCGAATCGGACAAGATCGCGAAGAAGCTCAAGATCCTGTTGCAGATGAGCCTCGTGCTGCTGCACGGACTCAAGAAGCCGATCATCCGCGTTGGCCGCATGGCCGGGCAATACGCGAAACCCCGATCCGCCGACACGGAAACTCGTAATGGCGTCACGCTGCCCGCGTTCCGCGGCGATCTCGTGAATCGCTCGGAGTTCACGGCCGAGGCGCGCGAACCGGATCCGACGCTGCTGCTGCGCGGCTACGAGCGCGCCGCGCTAACGCTCAATTTCGTGCGCGCGTTGTGCGACGGCGGCTTCGCCGATCTGCACCACCCGCAGTTCTGGGATCTCGGGTTCATGGATCACTCGCCGGCGAAGGCTGAGTACCAGAAGATCGTCGACTCGATCGCGGATTCGCTCGACTTCTTCGAGCGCGTGAGCGGCGGCCGCGCGCCCCACGAAGTGACGGCGGTGGATTTCTTCGCCGCGCACGAAGGCCTGGTGCTCCAGTACGAGCAGGCGCAGACGCGTTACATCGAGCGCCAGAAGCGCTGGTACAGCCTGGGCACGCACATGCCGTGGATCGGCATGCGCACCGCGCAGCTCGACGGCGCGCACGTCGAGTTCTATCGCGGCATCGCGAATCCGATGGGCGTGAAGATCGGGCCCGCCATGACGGAAGAATGGCTCCAGGGTCTCGTCACCACGCTGAACCCGAACAACACGCCGGGACGCCTCACGCTCATCCACCGCTTCGGCGCGAAGGATGTCGAGAAGGGTCTGCCGCGCATGATCAAGGCCGTGCGCGAAACCGGCCAGCAGGTGCTGTGGGTCAGCGATCCGATGCACGGCAACACCGAGACCAGCTCCGGCGGACTCAAGACGCGGCGCTTCGAGAACATCCTGCGTGAGCTCGAGCTGTCGTTCCAGATCCACGAGGCCAACGGCTCGTTCCTGGGCGGCGTGCACATCGAGCTCACGGGCGAGAACGTCACGGAGTGCACCGGCGGTGCGCGCGGTCTCACCGATGCGGACCTTGCGCGTGCGTACAAGTCGACGGTGGATCCGCGGCTCAACTACGAGCAGGCGCTCGAACTCGCGATGCTCATCGGTCGTCACGGCCCAGGGAAGTAGTAACCGACGAAGTAGTAAGGCGCCGCGCCGTACGGCACCGGGCGCAAAGCAATCCATGGAAGGTCCGCTGCAACGGGGGGAGCGGACTTTCCGTTCATCAAGTCTGCAGCGACACACATGAAATACGAAAAGATCCAGATCCCCGCCGACGGTCAGCGCATCACGATCAACCCCGACACGACGCTGAACGTGCCGGACAACCCACTCATCGCCTTCGTCGAAGGCGACGGCATCGGCATCGACATCACGCCGGTGATGCTCAAGGTCGTAAATGCCGCGGTCGAGAAGGCCTACGGCGGCAAACGCAAGATCGCCTGGGTCGAGGTGTTCGCCGGCGACAAGGCGCAGAAACTCTACGGCACCGGATTTCCCGACGAGACGCTGACCGCGCTGCGCGACTTCGTCGTATCGATCAAGGGCCCGCTCGGCACGCCGGTGGGCGGCGGCATGCGTTCGCTCAACGTGGCGATGCGCCAGAACCTCGACCTCTACGCCTGCGTGCGGCCGATTCGTTACTTCCCCGGCGTGTCGACGCCGATGGCCGATGCGTCGCTCACCGACATGGTCGTGTTCCGCGAGAACACCGAGGACATCTACGCGGGCATCGAGTGGCCGACCGGCTCCAACGAAGTCCACAAGCTGATCCACTTCCTGCAGACCGAGCTCAAGGCGACGGGCATCCGTTTCCCGGCGAGTTCGGGCATCGGCATCAAGCCGGTGTCGAAGGAGGGCAGCCAGCGCCTGGTGCGCAAGGCGATCCAGTACGCGATCGAGAACGACCGCGTGTCGGTGACGCTCGTGCACAAGGGCAACATCATGAAGTACACCGAAGGCGCCTTCATGCAGTGGGGCTATCTGCTCGCGAAGGAAGAATTCGGCGCGCAGCCCATCGGCAACGGCCCGTGGTGCAGCTTCAAGAATCCGATCAACGGCCACGACATCGTCATCAAGGACGTCATCGCCGACAACTTCCTGCAGCAGGTGCTGCTGCGTCCTGAAGACTACGACGTGATCGCGACGCTGAACCTCAACGGCGACTACATCTCCGACGCGCTCGCGGCGCAGGTGGGCGGCATCGGCATCGCGCCGGGCGGCAACATCGGCGACGGCATCGCGGTGTTCGAAGCCACGCACGGCACGGCGCCGGGCTTCGCGGGCAAGGACCGCGTGAATCCGGGTAGTTTGATCCTGTCGGCCGAGATGATGCTGCGTTACATCGGCTGGAAGGAAGCCGCGGAGCTGATCCTGCAGGGCGTCGCCGATACGATCGCCGCCAAGGAAATGACCTATGACCTCGCGCGGCTGCGCGAGGCCATCCGTGCGACCAAGCGCGACCTCGCGGCACGCAAAAACGTCGAGGAGGATCTGCAGCGGCTGATACCCGGCGCGACGCTCGTGGGCACCACGGGGTTCGGAGACGCCATCATCCGGCGCATGCAGGCGGCCTGAGAGCCGCCACGTTCATGTCAGCGACCTTCTGTCCGGACTGCACGCTCTGTCCGCGGCTCGCGAGTTTCCTCGCGAAAACCGTGCACCAGAACCCCGACTACCACTGCAAGCCGGTGGCGCCGTTCGGCGAGTCGAGTCCGAAGCTGTTGATCGTCGGGCTCGCGCCGGGCATGCACGGCGCGAATCGCACCGGGCGCCCGTTCACGGGCGATTACGCCGGCATCCTGCTGTACCAGTCGCTGTTCGACCTGGGCTTGTCGACCGCGCCGACTTCCGTCGACCGCTTCGACGGACTGCAGTTGAAGGGCGTGCGCATCACCAACGCGGTGAAGTGCCTGCCGCCCGAGAACAAGCCGCTGCCCGCCGAGATCAAGACCTGCAATCGGTATCTCACGGCGGAGCTCGAGCAACTCGCGTCGGTGAAATCCATCCTCGCGCTGGGCACGGTCGCGCACGAAGCGGTGCTCGTGGCGCTTGGCCTCAAGCGCACGGCCGCGAAATTCGGCCATGGCAACGAACACGAACTGCCCGGCGGTCGCCGGATGATCGATTCATACCATTGCAGCCGCTACAACACGCAGACGCGCCGGCTGACGCCCGACATGTTCAAGACCGTGCTCGAGCGCGCGGCGTCGCTCGCGGAGCTGTCAACCGCGCGGTGAGTCCTGCTTGAGGAACGGCGTGAGCAGTTCCATCGGCAACGGGAACAGGATCGTGGAGTTCTTCTCCGCCGAGATGTCGATCAGCGTCTGCATGTAACGCAGCTGCAGCGCCTGCGGCTCGCGCGCGAGCTGCGCCGCGGCCTGCGTCAATTTCTCGGCGGCCTGCAACTCGCCTTCGGCGTGGATCACCTTCGAACGGCGCTCGCGTTCGGCCTCGGCCTGGCGCGCGATCGCGCGCACCATGCTTTCGTTGAGGTCCACGTGTTTGATCTCGACGTTGGAGACCTTGATGCCCCAGGCGTCCGTCGCCTTGTCGAGAATCGCCTGCAGGTCGCGGTTCAGCAGCTCGCGTTCGGCGAGCAGCGAATCGAGCTCGTGTTGACCGAGCACCGAGCGCAGCGTGGTCTGCGCGAGCTGGCTGGTCGCCTCATAGAACTGAACGACCTGCAGGATCGCCCGGGCGGGATCGACGACGCGGAAATAGATGACCGCGTTGACCTTGACCGTCACGTTGTCGCGCGTGATCACGTCCTGCGGGGGCACGTCCATCACGACCGTGCGCAAGTCGACGCGCGACAACTGCTGCACGAACGGCCAGACCCAGATCAATCCCGGTCCCTTGGTGCCGGTGTAACGGCCGAGCGTGAGGACCACGCCGCGCTGGTACTCGTTGAGCACGCGCAGGCCCGAGAAGATCAGCACCACGAACACGAAAATCAGCATTGCCACGAAACTGAAGCCGAACATGTGTCACCTCGGTGGATGAGAGTCGGGTGGAGAGTCTTCCGGTTCGACGTGCAGGATCAGTCCGTCGCGCGCGCGCACGCGGGCGCGCTGGCCGGATCGCAGGGGTGAGGTGCTGTGCACGCGCCAGCGTTCGCCCTGGAATTCGGCCCAGCCGTCACGCTCGATCGGTTCGAGCGCGAAGACGGTGACGCCGAGCAGCGCTTCTCCACCGGTCGCGATGCGCGCGCGCCGCGCTCGCCAGAACAACCACACCAGCGCGCCGAGCAGCGCCGTCGCGCTGACGGCAATACCGGCGATCACGCCGCGATTCACCTGGTAACCCGGCACGCCCGTGTCGAACATCAGCACGGAGCCGAAGACGAACGCGACGACCCCCCCGAGACCGAGCAGGCCGAAGCTCGGCGCGAACGCCTCGGCGACCAGCATCGCGACGCCGAGCACGATCAGTCCGAGCCCGGCGTAATTGACCGGCAACATCTGCAGTGCATAAGCCGCGAGCAGCAGGCTGATCGCGCCGACCACGCCGGGCAGCACCGCGCCGGGATTGAAGCCTTCGAACAACAATCCGTAGATGCCGATCAGCAGCAACACATAGGCGACGGTCGGATTACTCAGCACCGTGAGGAGTTCGAGCCGCCATCCCGGCTCGATCCGTCGCACCTCCGCGCCGGCCGTGTTCAGCGTGACGGGGCCCCGCGCGGTCTGCACGGTGCGGCCGTCGACTTTCTCGAGCAATTCGTCGACGTCGGCCGCGATCAGATCGATGACCTTGCGATCCAGTGCATCGCCGGAGCTCAGCGACGCGCCGCTGCGCACCGCCGATTCCGCCCAGTCCGCATTGCGGCCATAACGCTCGGCCAATCCGCGGATGTAGGCCGCGGCGTCGTTCACGACCTTGGCTTCCATGGCATCGGATGGCTTGGCGTCGCCGGCGGGCTCGCCGGGTGGCTTCCAGGTTCCGCCGAGCGGAACGGGAGTGGCGGCGCCGAGATTCGTGCCGGGCGCCATCGCGGCCACCGGGCACGCATAGAGAATGTACGTGCCGGCGCTCGCCGCTCGCGCGCCCGAGGGCCCGACCCAGCAGATCACCGGAACAGGCGATGCGAGCACATCCTTGACGATGTCGCGCATCGCCGTGTCGAGTCCGCCGGGTGTGTCGATCCGCAGCACGATCGCACTCGCGCCCATCTTCTCCGCGCGGGCCCGCGCGCCGTCCACCTGGGTTTCGCTCGCCGCGCCGATCGGTCCGTCGATCTCGACGAGCGCCACGGGACCGGCCGCCGCCGTATGCGCGACGAACGGCGCGAGAAGCGCCAATCCTGCGATGAGGATCCAGCGGGCCATCGGCCGAGTATATGAACCCATCTCGAGCGCGCCGATCAGCGGTTGCCCGCGAAACGACGTCGCGCTTTGGCGTCGGGCGCACTGCAGGCGGATGCTGACACGCGGGTTTATCATGCGGGCGTGAGCGAGCACGCCGACAAATTCGATCCTCGCGAGTACATCCCGAACCTGCCGCGGCGCCCGGGCGTGTATCGCATGTACGCCGCGCCCGCGGATGGCGCGGCGGACGGCAGGGGCGAACTGCTGTATGTCGGCAAGGCCCGCAGCCTGCGCGACCGCGTGGGCAACTACTTCCTCGCGAGCAACGTCGACCCGAAGGTGCAGGCGCTGGTCGGGCAGATCGCGCGCATCGAGGTCACGCTCACGAGCTCCGAGACCGAAGCGCTGCTGCTCGAATACAACCTCATCAAGGAGCACCGGCCGCGTTACAACATCGTCCTGCGCGACGACAAGAGTTTTCCGTACATCTATCTACCTTCGGGACACGAGTTCCCGCGCCTTGTTTTCTACCGCGGGCCGCGCAACCTGCCGGGCCGCTACTTCGGGCCATTCCCGAGCGCGGGCGCGGTCAAGGAAACGCTGCTCTCCGTGCAGAAGATCTTCCGGATCCGCAACTGCCGCGACAGCTTCTTCGAGAATCGCAGCCGCCCATGCCTGCAGCACCAGATCGGCCGCTGCTCGGCGCCATGCGTGAAGCTGATCTCGCGCGAGGACTACGCGCGCGACATCGGCGCGGCGGTCAAGGTGCTCGAAGGGCGCAACGACGAGGTCAACGCCGAGCTCGCGCGCGCGATGGAACAGGCCGCGGACGCGCTGCAATACGAACGCGCCGCCTCGCTGCGCGATCAGCTCGCGGCGCTCAAGCAGGTTCAATCGCAGCAGATCGTGACCGCCGAGGGCGACCGCGACATCGACGTGTTCGGCCTGGTCGGCGAGCCGGGCGAGTTCGCGATCTCGGTGATGATCATCCGCGGCGGCCGCAACCTCGGTTCGACCTGTTACTTCCCGAAGGGATCGCTCGCGGAACCGAACGAGGCGCTCGCGTCCTTCCTCATGCAGTACTACGCGAGCACGCCGCCGCCGCCCGAGATCCTCGTCAATCTCGATCTCGAGGAAGCCGACGCGCTCGTGAAGGCGCTCGGCGAGCGCGCGGGCAGCAGCTCGCGGCTGTGGCGTCCGTCGCGCGCGTTGCCGGCGCGCTGGATGGCGATGACCGTCGACAACGCGACGCAGGCGCTGCGCATGCGGCGCGCGCGCAAGGCCGACATCGCCGACATGCTCGGCGCGCTCGGAACTTTGTTGGGTCTCGACCAGGCGCCGAAGCGCCTGGAGTGTTTCGACATCAGCCACACGGCGGGCGAGGGGACGGTGGCTTCGTGTGTCGTCTTCGGGCCGGAAGGTCCGATGAAGAAGGAATACCGGCGCTTCAACATCAGCGGGATCACGCCCGGCGACGACTACGGCGCGCTGCGCCAGGCATTGAAGCGGCGCTACGAGCGCGTGCGGTCCGGCGAAGTGGTCGCGCCGGACGTGCTGCTCATCGACGGCGGCCTGGGCCAGATCAACGAAGTGCACACGGAGCTGGCCCAGCTCGGCTTCGGCGACCTGAAGCTCGTGGGCGTCGCGAAGGGACCGGATCGCAGGGCGGGGCAGGAAAGATTGTTTGTGCACGGCTCGGACGCCGCGATCGCGCCGGGGCCTGATTCTCCCGCGCTGCGCGTGATCCAGCGCATTCGCGACGAAGCGCATCGTTTCGCGATCACCGGTCATCGCAAACGCCGCGCCCGCCGCCACAACGAATCCGTGCTGGAAACCGTGCCCGGACTGGGCCCGGCGAAGCGGCGCGCGCTGCTGCGGCACTTCGGCGGCATGCAAGGTCTCATGCGCGCGGGTCTCGGCGATCTCGAAGCGGTCTCGGGGATCGGGACAACTCTGGCACGCACCCTTTATGATCACTTGCATCCGGGAGCCTGAGAGAAGTCCCACAAGTGAAACCCGAGTCGAGATGATCTGGAACCTGCCGAACACGTTGACCTGGCTGCGAATCTTCGCGATCCCGCTGGTCGTCGTGCTCTTCTATCTACCGTTCCAGTGGGCCGATCCGGCGGCCGGACTGCTGTTCGGGCTCGCGGGCATCACCGACTCTCTCGACGGCTATCTCGCGCGCCGCATGGGCCAGACCTCGCGGCTCGGCGCCTTTCTGGACCCGGTGGCCGACAAACTGATCGTCGCCGTGGCGCTCGTGCTGCTCGTCAGCAAGGACATGCCGCCGATCTTCATTCCCGGGCTCGAGGGTCTCGACGGCGGACGCGCGACGCTGCGCCCGGAAACCGTGTCCGTCATCCTCGTGTTGTGTTCCGTCGTGATCATCGGCCGCGAGATCGCGATCTCCGCGCTGCGCGAATGGATGGCGGAGATCGGTCAGCGCGGCAAGGTCAAGGTGAGCACACTCGGCAAGTTCAAGACGATCCTGCAGATCGTCGGACTGTCATGCATGTTGTTCCGCTGGGATCTGCCGATCCTGCCGGGCATCTCGCTGCCGGTATTCGAGATCGGACTCGTACTCACGATCGTCGCCGCGGTGCTCACGCTCATGTCCGCCATCGCGTACCTGCGCGCCGCCTGGCCCGATCTTCGGGGCCACTCTTGACGCGATCGGTTTGCGTGTTCTGCGGCTCGGCGCCCGGGGCGCGGCCTAGCTACTCTCGGGCTGCCGCGGAACTCGGGCGCGCACTCGCCGAGCGGAGCATCACGCTCGTGTACGGAGGCGGGCGCCTCGGCCTGATGGGCATCGTCGCGGATGCGGCGCTCGAGGCCGGCGGACGCGTCATCGGCGTCATTCCACGCATGCTCATCGAGCGTGAGCTCGCTCATCCGGGACTCACGCGCCAGCACGTCGTCACGACCATGCACGAGCGCAAGACGCTGATGGCGGAGATGTCGGACGGGTTCGTCGGGTTGCCCGGCGGCATGGGAACCTTCGACGAACTCGTCGAAATCGTGACCTGGGCGCAACTCGGACTACACGCCAAGCCCGTGATCCTCGCGAACATCGACGATTACTTCTCGGCCATGTACGGCATGCTCGATTACGCGGTCCAGGAAGGCTTCGTGACGGCCGAAAGCCGGGCGCGCTGGCGCAATGCCGATTCGGTGACCCGCGTCATGCAAATCCTTGCCGGTGAGGGTATTTCTTGACTTGCCGGGCCGCCGCCCTAGAATCTCCGCCCTCTCCAGGGCGCGGGAATAGCTCAGTTGGTAGAGCACGACCTTGCCAAGGTCGGGGTCGCGAGTTCGAGTCTCGTTTCCCGCTCCAATCCCTCCGGATACTTTCTGTCCGGATCGCGGCTAGGTGGCAGAATGGTTATGCAGCGGCCTGCAAAGCCGTCTATGCCGGTTCGATTCCGACCCTAGCCTCCAACCCTGCTCGATGACAGGCATGCGTTCCACGACTCGCCGCTGGGTCGTGCGCCTGTCGATCGGGCTGCCGGTGATCGCGGTGACGGCAGTCCTCGTCACCCTGCTGATCAATCTCTCCTGGTTCGACGAACCGCTGCTACCCGAGATCGAAGCGCTGCGAAAGCCGCGGCCCATAACGCTCGACGGCAATGGATTCGCGCTGGCATTGGGTTTCCTCGCTGCCGAGGATCGGGATCCGGGCGCGGCGGGCGCCAGGATCATTTCCGCCCTGGGCGATCGTCGCGACGCGGGCGAACCGCGGACACTGGGCAAAGAAGTAGTGCGCTCGATCCTCGGCTCGCCACGAGCGGACGAGGGCCTCGGCGAAACGTTGGCTTTCGAATGCCAGGCTCGACATCGACTGGATTGCGCGGATCGGCTGGTCGCGTGGCTCGATTCGGTCGACATGACTCAACCGCGACTCGCGCTGCTCATCCAACGTTACGAAACGTTGCTTCGGCAACCGCACTTCAGCGAATCCCCGGAGCCCGATCTCGATACGCCGTGGCCGCCGTTCGGCCCGATCGTCGCGCTCGGTCGATTGCGACTGGCGATGAGTCTGCGCGCCGACTCGACGCCGGTGTTCCTGGAGAAGGCGTCGCAGGAACTGACTTTCTGGCGAATGACCCTGCGCGAAGGGGAGAGACTGGGCACGAAAATGGTCGCGCTGGCCGCGATTCGCAACACCCACGATTTCATCTCTGCGCTGCTTCGCGCACGCGAGCTCGATACTCACGAGCTCGAATCCCTGCGTGGCTTCGTTCACCCGTTCACGCCGGAAGAACGCGACATCGGAAACGCCTTCCTCTCGCAAGTGCGCGCACACCTGTTGAGCGGCGTGCCGCTCGTGAGCCTCGAATCGCCGTGGATGTCGCGCCTGCTGACGCAGGAGAACGCGACGTTCAACCTCGTGTTCCAGCAGACGATCGAGCCCATGCGGCAGCGCTCGTCGCTCGATGCTCGCCAGTTCCACGACCTCGAGGCATACGAGCCGTTGCGTCACGAACTGAATTTCACGCCGGCCGTGCTCTTCAACCTGGGCGGAAAGCTGGCGTTGAGCAGGTCACCCTGGGATCCGCACCAGTTTCCTTCCCGCGTGCACGACGAGGACGGCCGGATCGCGCTGATCCTGCTCCAGGCAGAGCTCGAGGATCATCCTGAAGTGGACGTGGCGACCGTCGTCCAGTCTTCCGATAACCGGGACCCCTATACCGGCAATGCATTCGCCTTCGACCCACTTGCCCGGACGGTCGGCTTCACATGCCTGCACACCGCCTTTCATCCGCCGGAGCTCGCGGACCAGTGCAATGTCCACCTGGGCCGCGGCACGCCGTAATCCGTCGGCGTAAGGCGAGGCGGGCTGTACAATGCGCGCCGTTCGGCGTGCGCAGGCGATCTCTTCAAACGATGGCGAACTTTCGCGCGGAAAAGCAGGCAGCCCCGGTGGCGGAACTGGTAGACGCAACGGACTTAAAATCCGTCGGTCGCAAGGCCATGCCGGTTCGATTCCGGCCCGGGGCACCATTCTCGATGTCGAATTCATGCTGAGCGTCAGGGGTCTGCACCTTTGGCGCGGGGATCGTCACGTTCTGCGCGGTGTGAGCTTCGATGCGGCCGCGGGGCAATGCGTCCTGCTCACAGGCAGGAACGGCGCCGGCAAGACCACGTTGTTGCGAGCCATCGCGGGGCTGCTCGATCCCGAAGAAGGGCAGGTGTCCTGGCGAGGCGCGCCGGCTCGCCAGGTCCGCGACGACTTCCACTCCGAGCTTGCCTATCTCGGTCATGAACCGCCCCTCAAGGGCGACCTCACGGGACGCGAGAACCTCGCGTTCTCCGTAGGGATCCGACGCAAGGTCGAGTCCGCCGAAATCGACGCGGCACTGGAACGCACCGGCGCCCAGGGATTCTCGGATCGCGCCGTGCGCACGCTGTCGGCGGGCCAGCGCCGCCGCATCGCGCTGGCGGGTGTGTTGCTGGCGCAGGCCGCGTTGTGGCTGCTCGACGAACCGACGACAAACCTCGATGCCGACGGGCAACAACTGGTGTCCGATCTGGTGGCGCAGCAGCTCGCGCGGAACGGCGTGGTGGTCGCGGCCATTCACCATGTTTTGCCCGTCGCTGAATCGTCGGTCATCACGCTGGAGCTGCCGTCTTCATGAAGACCGGTTCCCTGACAGCCGCGCGCCTCGTCGCGATGCGCGATCTGCGCCTGGCTTTCCGCAAGCCCTCGCAGCTCCTGCAGCCGCTGGTGTTCTTCCTGATCGTGGCGACGTTGTTCCCGTTGACATTAACCCCGGAGTTGTCGCGCCTGCGAGACGCGGCGCCGGGTGTCCTGTGGGTGGGCGCATTGTTATCCTCGCTGCTGGCGCTCGAATTCCTGTTTCGCGACGACGCGGTGGATGGAACGCTCGAGCAATTCGCGTTGTCGGGTCAGTCACTGACCTGGATGCTGTTCGCGAAGACCTGCACGCACTGGTTGCTGACCGGATTGCCGCTGGCGCTCGCCGCGCCGATCGCGGCGGTCGGGCTCGGCGTGCCGGGCGAATCGATGGTCGGCGTGGTCGCCTCGCTCGCACTCGGCAGCTTCGCGTTGAGCCTGCTCGGCGCGATCGGGGCGGGGCTCACGCTGGGCGCGCGTCGCGGCGGCGTGCTGCTGTCGTTGTTGACGCTGCCGCTCGCGGTGCCGATCCTGATTTTCGGCGCGCGCGCCACGGAGCTTGCGATCAACGGCGCCGACATCGCGGCGCCGATGTACTTGTTGGGCGCGATCGCCGTGCTGGGATTGACGCTCGCGCCCCTCGCGGCCGCCGCCGCGGTGCGCATTGGGTTGGAGTAAGAGAGATACATGGCCGCCTGGACCTGGTTTCATCGCTTGGGATCGCCGCCGCACGTGTTCGCGTTCGCGCGCCGCTGGACGCCATGGTTCGGCGGTTTGGCCGCGGTCGCGATGTTGATCGCGCTGTACGGTGGACTCGTGCTCGCGCCGGCGGACTACCAGCAGAAGGACGCGTTCCGGATGGTGTACGTGCACGCGCCGACCGCGTGGCTCTCGCTCATGATCTACTCGACGATGGCGGTGGCCGCCGCGGTCGGTCTGATCTGGCGCATGAAGGTGGCGCACGCCGCCGCCGCGGCCTGCGCGCCGATCGGCGCGTGGTTCACGGTCGCCGCGCTCGGCACCGGCATGTTGTGGGGCAAGCCGATGTGGGGCGCGTACTGGGTGTGGGATCCGCGGCTCACCTCCGAGCTCGTGTTGCTGTTCCTTTATATCGGATACATGGGCCTGCGCGCCGGCATCGAAGATCCCGCGAAGGCGGACAAGGCGAGCGCGGTGCTCGCGGTGGTCGGCATCGTGAACGTGCCGATCATCAAGTTCTCGGTCGACTGGTGGAACTCGCTGCACCAGACGGCGACCGTGATGCGGATGGGCAAGCCGACGATGGACGGCGACATGTTGTGGCCGTTGCTGCTCATGTTCGTCGCGTTCGCGCTGTACTTCATCGCCATCCTGCTGATCCGCCTGCGCGCGGAGCTGCTGCGGCGTGAGCGGAATGCGAGCTGGATTCGCGAGGTGTTGTCATGAGTGAATTTTTCGCGATGGGCGGATACGGCCAATACTTGTGGCCGGCCTTCGCGCTCGGCTTCGGCATCGTGATCCTGAACGTGGTGCTAGCGTTGAATTCGCTTGCGAACGCGAAGCAGGAAGCGCGCCGCCGCCTGGAGATCTCGCAATGACGCCGCGGCAGAAACGCATGGTGATGGTCGCGGGCATCGTCTGCGGCGTGGCGGTCGCGGCGTGGCTCGGAACGCAGGCGATGCGCAGCAACGTGATGTTCTTCTTCGATCCGTCGCAGGTCGCCGCGGGCGAGGTCCCGGCGGGCGAACGCTTCCGTCTCGGCGGCATGGTCGTTAAGGGCAGCATCGAGAAGACGCCGGGCACGCTCGACGTGAAATTCCTCGTGACCGATTACAAACACACCGTGCCGGTCACGTATTCGAAGATCCTGCCGGACCTGTTCCGCGACGGGCAGGGCGTCGTCGCGCACGGCCGTCTCGAGGACGGCGTGTTCGTCGCGGACGAAGTGCTCGCGAAACACGACGAGAAGTACATGCCGCCCGAAGTCTCGCGTTCGCTCAAGGACAATCCGCCCCCACCCGATCCCCCGCCGGCGGGCACCTGATGATTCCCGAGCTCGGACATTTCGCACTGATCCTCGCGTTGATCCTCGCGGGCGCGCAGTTCTTCTTCGGCGTCTTCGGCGCCGCGCGCGGCGACGTGCGCTGGATGGCCGTGGTACGCCCCGCGGTCGCGGGCCAGTTCGTGCTGGTCAGCGCGGCGATGGCCGCGCTGCTGCATGCATTCGTCACGTTCGACTTCTCCGTCCTGTACGTCGCCGCGAATTCGAACTCCGCGTTGCCGACGTTCTATCGCGTCGCCGCGTTATGGGGCGCGCACGAAGGATCGTTGCTGCTGTGGGGCTGGATCCTCGTGGCCTGGACGCTCGCGGTGGCGATCGCGAGCCGCAACCTGCCGGCGACCTTCGCGAGCCGCGTGCTGGGCGTGCTCGGTTTCGTGAGCCTCGGCTTCCTGCTGTTCACGCTCGCGACCTCGAATCCGTTCGAACGGCTGATCCCGGCGGCCGCCGACGGGCGCGACCTGAATCCGGTGCTGCAGGATCCCGCGCTCGCGATTCATCCGCCGTTGCTCTACATGGGTTACGTCGGTCTTTCCGTGGCGTTCGCATTCGCGTGCGCCGCGATGCTCGAGGGCAAACTCGACGCGGTCTGGGCGCGCTGGACGCGCCCGTGGACGACCGTCGCGTGGGGATTCCTTTCCATCGGCATCGCGCTCGGGAGCTGGTGGGCGTACTACGAACTCGGCTGGGGCGGATACTGGTTCTGGGATCCGGTAGAGAACGCCTCGTTCATGCCGTGGCTCGTCGGGACCGCGCTGATCCATTCTCTGGCGGTGACCGAGAAGAGGGGGCTCTTCAAGAGCTGGACGCTGCTGCTCGCGATCCTCGCGTTTTCACTGAGCCTGCTCGGCACGTTTCTCGTGCGTTCGGGGGTGCTCGTCTCCGTGCACTCGTTCGCGGCCGATCCGACGCGCGGCATGTTCATCCTCGCATTCCTCGTGATCGTGATCGGCGGCGCGCTCGCGCTGTACGCGTGGCGCGCGCCCTTGCTCAAGTCCGAGGCCGGCTTCGACGCCACGTCGCGCGACGCCTTCCTGCTTTACAACAACATCCTGCTGGTCGCCGCGGGCGCGATCGTGTTCATCGGCACGCTGGGGCCACTGATCGCGGATGCCATCGGCATCGGCACGATTTCGATCGGCATGCCCTGGTTCACCACGATGTTTCCGGTGGCGATCATTCCGCTGCTCGCGCTGGTGCCCATCGGCATTCACGCGGCATGGAAACGCGGCAACCTGCAGGAAAACCGCAACCGCCTGCTGATCGGATTCGGCGTCTCGCTGGTCCTCGGACTGATCGTCGTATATGGCATGTACGGTCCGGGCACATGGATGACGCCCATCGGCATGGTGCTCGGCTTGTGGATCATCGTTTCGTCGCTGTTCGATCCGATCGATCGCCTGCGACGCAGGCTGTCGCTGCCGCGCGCGGTGCTCGGCATGACCCTCGCGCACGTCGGCCTCGGCGTGTGCGTCATCGCGATCACGGCAGTGGAGTCGTACACGATCGAACGCGACGTGGCGCTCGGGCCCGGCGAGTCCGTGACGCTCGGCCGGTATTCCTACCGTTTCGACAGCATCCGCGAGGTCGAGGGACCTAACTACGACGCCGTGCAGGCGCAGGTCACCGTGCTGCGCGACGGGCGCGAAGTGGCCGTGCTGCATCCGGAAAAGCGTCACTACTGGGTGCAACGCGCGACGATGACCGAGGCGGGCATCCATAGCGACTTGACGCGCGACTTCTTCGGCGCGCTCGGCGACGACCTGCAGGCGGGACGCTGGAGCATCCGCGCGCAGATCCGGCCGCTCATCAACTACGTGTGGCTGGCGGCCGGGCTCATGGCGCTCGGCGGCGCGCTCGCGGCGAGCGACCGGCGGTACCGGACGAAACCAGCGCAGGTCGCAGAACGCGTGCCCTCGGGTGGTGAGGCAGCGGCGCGATGAATCGCTTCGTGATCCCCGCCATCGTGTTCGTCTCACTGGCCGCGGTGCTGTTCGTCGGCGTCGTGCGTTCGCCCGACAAGAGCACGATGCAATCCGCGTTGCTCGGCAAACCCGCGCCGCAGTTCTCGCTGCCGGTGCTCGGCGACGATTCGCGCAAGGTTTCATCCGCGGATCTCGCCGGTCGACCCTGGGTGCTGAACGTCTGGGGAAGCTGGTGTCCCGAGTGTGTCGTCGAACATCCGATGCTGCTCGAGATCGCGCGCGAGAATCGCGTGCCGCTGGTCGGGCTCAACTGGCGCGACGACACCGGCGAGGCGATTCGCTGGATCGAGCGTCTCGGCAATCCGTACAACGTGATCGTCGTCGACCAGGAAGGACGCACCGCGATCGATTTCGGCGTGTACGGCGCGCCGGAGACGTTCTTCATCGATTCGGAAGGGCTCGTGCAGTACCGGCACGTCGGCGCGATGACGCGCGAGGTCTGGGACCGCGAGTTCGCGTCGCGCCTGCCGCGCGGAGGCCTGCCATGAGCCGCGCCGCGCTGGTCCTCGTCGGACTGCTGTGGTCAGCCGGCGCGTTCGCGGTCGACACCACCCAGTTGCCGGATCCTGTGCTGCAGCAGCGCTACGAGAATCTCACGCACGAATTCCGCTGCATGCAATGCCAGAACAACAGCATCGCGGATTCGCCCGTCGGCCTCGCGTCCGACCTTCGCCGTGACGTGGCGGAACAGTTGACCGCCGGCAAGTCGGACGACGAAATCCGCGCGTACATGGTGCAGCGCTACGGCGACGTCATCCTGTTCAAGCCGCCGTTCAAGGCGCGGACCGCCTGGGTATGGATCGCACCGGTGATCTTCCTGGTCGGAGGAATCTTCGTCGGCATTCGCATCGTGCGCCGGCGCGCCTCGCTCGTCGCGAACGACGACACTCCGGTCGAAGCGGAAGAACGCACAGAATGACCATCGTCTTCGTACTGATCGCGGGTACCCTGGCCGCGGGCGCCGCGGCGCTGCTCGTCATCCCACTATTGCGCGCCCGCGGTGATGCGCGACCGGCCTCCCTGGTCACTGCGGGCATCGTGATGTTCGTGTTGCTCGTGGGAGCGGCGGGCGCCTATGCCGTGTTCAGCAACTTCAGCTGGGTCGACGAACCCGTGATGGCGGATACGCCCGCGGCGATGACCGCGCGGCTCGCGAAGCGCCTGGCGAAGGAGCCCGACAATCTCGAAGGCTGGATCATGCTCGGCCGCTCGTACACCGAGCTCGAACAGTTTCCGCTGGCCGCGCGCGCCTTTCAGCGCGCCGACCGGCTCGCGAACGGCCAGAACGCGGAAGCCGTCGTCGGTCTCGGCGAGGCATTGGTCGCACAGAACCCGGAAAACCTGAGTGGCGCAGCGGGGCACCTGTTCGAACGTGCGCTCGCGATCGAGCCGAAAAACGGCCGGGCGCTGTTCTACAGCGCGTTCGCGGCGCTCGCCCGCGGCGATCTCGCCCCGGCCCGCGAGCGCTTCACGCGCATGCTCGACCTCGATCCTCCGCCGGAAGTGCGCGCCATCATCGAAAAGCGCATCGCCGACATCGACGGCGCGATCAACGCCGCGGTCTCCACGCCGGCGGACTCTGGCCAGGCGGCCCAGGGCGAGGGCAAGGGCGAAACGATCTCGGTGCGCGTCTCGCTGGCGCCGCAGCTCGCGGACAAGGTGAACGCGGGGGCGACCCTGTTCGTCGCCGCGCGCGATCCGAAACAGCCCGGACCGCCGTTCGCCGTGAAGCGGCTCGCGGCCACTTTCCCGGTGGACGTCGAGCTGACCGCCGCGGACGCGATGCTCGAATCGCGCCGCATCGCGGCGGGCCAGCAGCTCGAGGTCGTCGCCCGCGTCGCGCTCGGTGGCACTCCGACGGCGAGCAGTGGCGACCCGTTCGGACAAGTTAGTTATCATGTCGGCAGGGACGGACGACTGGAGATCGTCATCGATCGACTGTCTCCCTGAACCGATCCGGCCCGGTCCCAGCCGGCCAACTACCGCTCACGAGACGCCGACACATGCACGCCAAGCATTCGCTCGAATTCGCGCGCGCGCCGGCGATCTGGTCCATGTATCCCAGGATCATGGCGGCACGTAAACCGGCCCACGTCCCGGAAGGCGGGGAGGTGCCGCGCATCGAGGCGCGTCTCGCGAAGGTCAGCATCGACCGCAGGCATCTCGCCTCCTACTCGCAGGTGTGCGGAGCCGCGCCCGGCGCGACGCTGCCGATCGCCTATCCACACGTGCTCGCGATGCCGCTGCACCTTGCGATGCTCGGCGCCGAGGCGTTCCCGGTGAAGCTCTTCGGCCTGGTACACGTACACAACCGCATCGCGATGCGCCAGCCGCTGTCGGCGGACGAGCCCGCCGAGATCCGCGCCTGGATCGAAGGGCACCGCGACACCGATCGCGGACAGGAATTCGAACTGCACACCGAATATCTCGTGCACGGCGAGTCGCTGTGGGACGAGACCTGCACGTTCCTCGCGCGCCGCAAGCCGACCGGCGGGCCGAAGCCCGGGGCGACCGCGCGCGGCAATGACACGGCGCCGGACGGCGTGGCCGTCAAGTCGAGCAGCTTTCGTGCGCCGGCGGGGCTCGGACGCAAGTACGGTTTCATCTCCGGGGACGTGAATCCCATCCACATGAGCGACCTCACCGCGCGCGCCTTCGGCTTTCCGCGCGCGATCGCGCACGGCATGTGGTCGCTAGGCCGGCTCGCGTCGGACTTCGATGCGACCGAGCTCGGGAGCGGCTGCGAGCTGACCGTGAACTTCAAACTACCCGTCTACATGCCGTCCTGGGTCATGCTGCAGCGCTGGCCTATCGAGAACGGCTCGGGTTTCGCGCTGCGCGATGCGCAGGGCGACAAGCCGCATCTCACCGGAACGCTGATGTCGCTGCGGTGAACCAGCCCGCCGCGACAGTCCCGGCGATCCGGGCGGAGCGGCTTGCATTGCTCGCGGCCGCCGCGGCTCACTTCTGCCTGCTGTGCGGCTACTACATGCTGCGGCCGCTGCGCGAGGCGCTCGCGCTCGTGGTCGGCGTCGAGCACTACCGCTGGCTGTTCACCACGGTGCTCGTCGTGAGCACGGCGCTGCTGCCGGTGTACTGGTGGCTGGTCAGGCGCACGCCTCGCGGCCGGATCATGTGGTACGCGGGTGGTTTGTTCGCCGCCGTGTTCCTCGCGCTCGCGTTCGGCCTGTACGTCCGTCCGCGCGATCCGACTCTCGCGTTCGTGTATTTCGTCGCGCTCACCTCGGGGAACCTGTTCATCATCTCGGTGTTCTGGAGCGCGATGGCCGATGCGTGGCGCCCGGAGCTCGCGAAGCGCTTCTTCGGTTACATCGCCGCGGGCGGCAGTCTCGGCGCGCTGCTGGGACCGAACCTGGTGGCGCTGTCGATTCACGAGATCGGTCCCACGCCGCTCATCGTGATCGCGTGTGTATCCATCCTGTGCACGGGCGGGCTCGTGTCGTGGGCGCGGCGCACGTTGCGACAGGCACCGGGCGGCGAACGTGTTCCCGACGGCGCGATCCCGGTGGGCGGCCGCGCCATCGACGATCTCGCGCGCCTCGCGCGCACTCCCTATCTGCTCGGCATCGCGGGATTCATCGTCGCGGGCCAGATGATCGGCGCGTTCATGTACAACGAGCAGGCCGAATACGTGGCGACGCACTACACCGAGCTCGCCGACCGCGCCGCGTTGTTCGCGCGCATGGAATTCTTCGTGAATATCCTGTCGCTCGTGTTCCAGGCGGGAGTCGTCGGCTGGCTCACGCGCCGCGGCAGCGTCGCCCTGAGTCTTTCCGCGATGCCCGTGCTGATCGGCGTCAGCTTCATCGTGCTCGCCCTGTTTCCGCTCGGCGGTGTGTTGCTCGCGACGCAGGTGATCCGGCGCTCGGCGGACTACGGACTGGGCAAGGCGCCGCGCGAGATGTTGTTCACGGTGTTGAACCCGGAAAGCAAGTTCAAGAGCAAGAGCCTCATCGATACCGTTCTGCAACGCGGCGCGGATTCGCTCGGCCAGTGGGTTTACGTGCTGATCGCTGCGCTGCCGCTCGCGGGAGTCGCGTGGCTGTGCGCGGGGCTGTCCGTGGCGCTGCTGGGCGCGACGCGTCGGCTCGGCAAGTCTTTCGACTCGCGGCACGAGAAGAGCGAGGCGGGAGTTCGCACGTGAACCTCTCCCTGCTGCCCGCGCAGCGTCTCGACGCTACCGGCAAGCCACGCATCGACCTGCGCGCCATCCTGCGGCTGGCGGCGCCGCTCATGGCCACGAATGCCGTGCAGGCCGTGCTGAATCTCACCGACCTGTGGTTCATCGGCCGCCTGTCCACCGACGCGCTCGCCGCGATGAGCGCCATCTACTGGATCGTGACCTGCGCGATCCTGCTGTTCGGCGGCGTGGGGCTCGCGGTGCAGACCTTCGTCGCGCAGGCATACGGCAGCCGGCGCAAGGCGCACGCGTCGCGCGCGTTGTGGAATGCGTTGTGGGCGTCGCTCGCGATCGCGCCCGTGTTCCTCGCCCTGGCATTCGCGGGGCCGAAGATCCTTGCGCCATTCGGCCTCGATCCGCGCCTCGAAGCGCTCGCGCTCGAGTACTGGGGGCCGCGCATGGGCGGCGCCTTCATCGGCTCGATGGCCTGGGCCGCGATGGGTTTCTTCAATGGGATCTCCGCCGTGCGCTTCACGATGGCTGTGGTCGTGACGACGTTCATCACCAACGCCATCGCGAACCAGGTACTCATGTTCGAGTTCGACATGGGAATGAGCGGCGCGGCGTGGGGCACGAACGTGGCGCAGTTCGCGGGGCTCTTGCTCGCGCTGGCGTTCTTCCTGCGCGGGCGGATCGGGCGCGAGTACCAGTCGAAGATCATGTGGCGCCCGAGGTTGTCCGTGATCCGTGCCCAGCTCGTCGTGGGCCTGCCCATCGGCATCATGTACGGCGCCGACGTGCTGGGCCTCGCGTTGTCGCAGATGATGATCGCGCAGACGGGCGCGGTCGGCGCCGCCGCGACGCAGATCGTGATCGCGCTGACGTCGCTGGCGTACATGCCGACGATCGGCATCGCGCTCGCGGGCACCACGCTCGTCGGGCAATCCATCGGCGCGGGCAGCCGAGATTGGGCCAATCGCATGGGCAACGTGATCGTGATGCTGTGCGTCGGCCTCATGGCCTGCATCGCCATCGGACTGCTGGTCGGCGGCCCGTGGGTGCTGCCGATATTCCTCGGGGCGGGAGACGCGAACGCCGACGACGTGATCGCACTCGGTCTCGTGTTGTTGTGGCCGGCCGCCGCGTACCAGGTCTTCGACGGCCTGTACTGCGGCGCGGGATTCTGCCTGCGCGGCGCGGGCGATACGCGAGTGCCCGCGGCGGCGGCGCTGATCCTGTCGTGGTTCTTCTTCGTGCCGCTAGCGCACACGCTGATCTTCGCGCCCGGAGAAGGGTGGGTGGACGGCCTGCCACAGTTCGGTCTCGGCGCCAAGGGCGGGTGGCTCGCGCTCATGACCTACGTCATCTTGTTAGGACTGACGATGCTCTGGCGCTGGAAACAGGGCGCCTGGCGGCGCGTAAACCTGGCGGACGCCTGAAGTAGGGGAGTCGCCTGATCGACCTCCGCCGGAAAGCGTGCCTATGATCCGCGCATGACAGTGGTTCGCTACAAGGTCGACAGGGGCATCGCCTGGCTGGCGATGAACAATCCACCACTCAATGCGCTCTCGCACGCACTGCGCGCCGGCATCCTCGCCGGGCTCGACAAGGCGCTCGCGGCGAAAGAAGTCCGCGCGATCGTGCTCATCGGCAACGACCGCGCCTTCTCGAGCGGCGCGGACATCAAGGAATTCGCGGGCGGGTCGTTCTACGCCGAGCCGTTCCTGCCGAACCTGGTCGACTTCGTCGAAGCGGCCGACAAACCGGTGATCGCGGCGATCGGCGGCGCGTGCATGGGCGGCGGACTCGAGCTTGCGCTCGGTTGCCACCACCGCGTGGCGCTCGCGGACGCGAAGATCGCGTTCCCCGAGGTGAAGCTCGGGCTCATTCCCGGCGCGCAGGGCACGCAACGATTCCCGCGGCTCGTGGGTCTGGAAGCCGCGGTCAACATGATCGTGTCGGGCGCGACGATGCCCGCGGGCGCGTTCAAGGGGACGGCGCTGTTCGATGCCATCGCGACCGAAAAGCTCGACGTCGCCGCGCGTGAACTCGCGACCGCGCTCGTCAAGGAAGGCAAGCCGATCCGGCGCGTGCGCGATCTTCCGGTTGAACATCCGCAGGCGGAGGCGTTCCTGCAGTTCGCGAAGACCAGCGTCACCGCCGTGGCGCGTGGCCTGTTGGCGCCGCTGCGCGCGCTCGAGGCGGTCGGCGCGGCAACCACGCAGAAGTTCGACGCGGGCGTCGCGACGGAACGGAAAATCTTCACCGAGCTCATGGTCAGCGACGAATCGCAGGCACTGCGGCACGCGTTCTTTGCGGAACGCGCCGCATCCAAGGTCGTGGGACTGAGCGACAAGACGCCGCAACGGAAGATAGTCAAGGTCGCGGTCGTCGGCGCGGGCACGATGGGCGGCGGCATCGCGCTCACGTTCGCGAACGCCGGTATTCCCGTCACTTTGCTGGAAGCGAAACAGGAGGCGCTCGATCGCGGCGTCGCCGGCATCCGCAAGCAATTCGAGAGCGCCGTGCAGAAAGGCAAACTCAAGCCGGAGGAGGCCGAGAAACGCGGCGCGCTGATCACGCCGTCGCTCGACTATGCGGCCGCGCGCGATGCGGATCTCGTCATCGAGGCGGTGTTCGAGGACCTCGAGGTGAAGAAGAGCGTGTTCCGCGCGCTCGACGCGACGATGAAGCGCGGCGCGATCCTCGCCACTAACACCTCGACGCTCGACGTCGATCGCATCGCGGCGTTCACGAAGCGCCCCGGCGACGTGCTCGGCCTGCACTTCTTCAGTCCCGCGAACGTCATGCGGCTGCTCGAGGTAGTTCGGGCGAAGAAGACGAAACCCGACGTGCTCGCCACCGCCATGGCGCTCGCACGGCGCATCGGAAAGACCGCCGTGGTCGCGGGAGTCTGCGACGGCTTCATCGGCAATCGCATGATCAACGCGTATTTCAAACAGTCGTTGCTCATGCTCGAGGAAGGCGCCTCGCCCCAGCAGATCGATCGCGCGATCGAGAAGTTCGGTTTCGCGATGGGGCCGTTCCGCATGTCGGACCTCGCCGGCAACGACATCAGCTGGCACATCCGCAAGCGCCAGTACGCCGAGAACCCTGAACAACGGCCCATGCGCATCGCCGACCGCATCTGCGAGCTCGGACGATTCGGGCAGAAATCCGGCTTGGGCTGGTATCGCTACGAACCCGGGAAGCGCGACGCGCTGCCGGATCCCGTGGTCGACAAGATCATCGACGAGGAGCGCAAGGCGTTGCACATCGCCGTGCGCAAGCTCGGTGATGCCGAGATCGTCGACCGGCTCGTGCTCGCGCTGGTCAACGAGGGCGCGCGCGTGCTCGAGGACGGCATCGCGCAGCGCGCATCCGACATCGACATCGTTTACCTCACCGGCTACGGATTTCCCGTGCAGCGCGGCGGCCCGATGTTCTACGCGAGCCGTCGCGGTCTCGCGAGCGTCGAGCGGCGCATGCGCGAGTTCGCGGCGAATTCACACGCCGAGCCCGCGTTCTGGAAACCCGCGAGGCTGATCACGCAGCTCGCGAATGCTGGCAAGACATTCGACGAGGATCCATCGCAGCGGCCGGCGAAGCAGGGGAGTCGCGCAAAGAGCAGGAGAAAGTCCCGTGGTTGACGCCGTCATCGTTTCCACCGCGCGCACCGCGCTGGCGAAGTCCTGGCGCGGCGCGTTCAATCTCACGCACGGCGCGACGCTCGGCGGTCACGTCGTCAGGGCCGCGATCGAGCGGGCGGGTATCGACCCGGCGAGCGTCGAAGACGTGCTCATGGGTTGCGCGAATCCGGAAGGCGCGACCGGTTTCAACATCGCGCGGCAGATCGCGCTGCGCGCGGGTTGCCCGGTGTCCACGGCCGGCATGACGGTCAACCGGTTCTGTTCGTCGGGACTGCAGACCATCGCGCTCGCCTCACAACGGATCATGACCGGCGAAGGCGAGGTGTACGTCGCGGGCGGCGTCGAGTCGATTTCGTGCGTGCAGAACGATCGCATGAACATGTTCATGGCGAAGGAAGCCTGGCTCGAGGAAAAGATCCCCGGCATCTACTGGACGATGCTGCAGACCGCGGAAAACGTGGCGAGCCGCTACAAGATTCCGCGCGAGGCGCAGGATCGATACGGCGTGCAGAGCCAGCAGCGCGCCGCGGCGGCGCTGGCCGCCGGGAAGTTCGTCGACGAAATCGTGCCGATCGAAGTCGTGGCCGGCGTCGCCGACAAGGACTCCGGCCGGCTCGCCACGCGCACGGTCACGGTGAGCGCGGACGAGGGAATCCGCGCGGATACCAACTACGAGGCGGTGTCCAAGATCCGGCCCGCGACGCCGGGCGGCGTGATCGCCGCGGGTAATGCGAGTCAGTTCTCCGACGGTGCCGGCGCCTGCGTCGTGATGAGTTCGCGCCGCGCCGAACAGCTCGGCCTCAAACCACTCGGCATATTCCGCGGTTTCGCGGTCGCCGGATGCGAGCCCGACGAAATGGGCATCGGCCCCGTGTATGCGGTCCCCAAACTGCTCGAGCGCACCGGCAAAACAGTCGACGACATCGACTTATGGGAACTGAATGAGGCATTCGCGGTGCAGGTCATCTATTGTCGGGACAAGCTCGGAATCCCCGACGACCGGCTGAACGTGAATGGCGGTGCGATCGCGGTCGGGCATCCGTATGGGATGTCCGGTCAGCGGCTCGTCGGACACGCGTTGATCGAAGGCCAGCGGCGCGGAGCGAAGCTCGCCGTGGTCACCATGTGCATCGGCGGCGGCATGGGCGCCGCGGGACTGTTCGAGATCGTGGGAGGCGGTTGATGCTGAAAAACCTGATCGCGCTCATCGTCGCAGTCGCGCTCGGCGCGATCGGTTACCGGCTCTGGTCGAGCAAGGACGCCGAGGAAAGTCCCATCGTCGTGATGGTGAACCAGATGCGAACACGCGCGATCGTCGAACACGAGCGCACGGTGACCGTCTGGTATCGAGCCTGTCCGGAAGTCACGGGCGTGAATCCGAAGGTCATGGTCATCTGGCCCGCCAAACTCAACTACGAGCTGGACCTGGCGGAGACGAAGCTCGCGATCGGCGCGGATGGAGTATTGCGCGCGAGCACGCCGGCCATCCGCATGGATGACCCGTCGGTGCCGTCGGATATCGGTGAGTACCTCGCGCAAACATCTTTCTGGTCGCTCGAGAGCGAGCAGGCGATCGTCATGCGCGAGATGCAGAAGGCGACCCCATTGGCCCGTCATCTGACGGGATATTTTCTTCGTAACGACAACGGGTTGCGGGAGCACTTCAAGGAAGAACTCGAAGCCTACCTTTTAGGCATCGCCGGCGCGTTGAACGTGCCGATCAAGGGAGTCGAAGTCGAGATTCCGGAAAGTCAGGTCAGAATTCCCCCGCGTCCGGAAATCCCGCTGTGTGAAGGTTCGGTCGCGATCGTCAACGGACTCGCGTTCGCGCGTCGTCAGCCTGACGGAACGGTGATGGGCATCTATCCGAGGAAGCCGCGCAGCACGCCGCCGCTGCCCGCCACGTCGACTCAGTAGTTTCCGCGTCCCGGTGGTTTCGCGCCGGGGCGAACGCTCGCCGCCTGACCGGTGGTCTATGATCTTCGTATTCCCACTACGGAGATTCGTCCATGGAAGCTGTCGATGTGCGTGGCCGATTCGTATGGCACGAGCTGATGACTCGCGACGTGCCGGGCGCCAAGGCGTTCTACTCCAGGATCATGGGCTGGAAGGTCGAGCCCTGGGCCGCCGATCCGAACTACACGGTGTGCCTGGCGGACAGCGGACCCACGGCGGGAGTCTTCACGATCACCGCGGACTTCCCGGCCGAGATGCCGGCCCACTGGGTGAGCTACATCGGCACGCGCGATGTGGACGGAACCGTCGCAGCCGCGGTGCGCGCCGGCGGTTCGATCGTGAAGGAGCCGGAGGACATCGCGGGCGCCGGCCGTTACGCGGTGCTG
This sequence comes from Pseudomonadota bacterium, assembly GCA_023433705.1. Lineage (GTDB taxonomy): Bacteria > Pseudomonadota > Gammaproteobacteria > Steroidobacterales > Steroidobacteraceae > CADEED01. Next base: position 7,105 of record JAEYUC010000103.1, on the reverse strand, counting down.
AAGGATCCGCAGGGCGCGGTGTTCGCGATCCTCGATCCCGAGAAGTCGCGCCCGGACGAAGCCGTCGCGCGGTTGGGAACGTTCTCGTGGCATGAACTCGCCACGAGCGATCATGAAGCGGCGTTCGCGTTCTACAGCAACCTGTTCGGTTGGGAAGCCATGCAGCGCATGGACATGGGTCCGGCCGGTACGTACCTGATCTTCGGCTGGAATGGCGTGCAGCGCGGCGGCATCTACAACAAGCCCGCCGATATGCCCGCGCCGCCGAACTGGCTGCCCTATGTGCGGGTGCCGGATACCGATGCCGGATACAGCACGGCGACCGGGACCGGCGCGCGCGCGGTCAATGGTCCGATGGACGTGCCGGGTGGACATCGCATTGCGACGTTCTACGACCCGACGGGAGCCGCGATCGCGATCGTGTCGATGGCGGATGAGGAAGACAGTCAGGCGTACGTTCCGAAGGCTAAAGCCAAGCCAAAGGCCAAAGCGAAGACGAAGGCAAAGGCACGAGTGAGCGCCAAGGCCAAGGCGAAATCCGCGGCCACAACCAAGAAAAAGAAGGCCGCGAAGAAACCCGCCGCGAAAAGATCGGTCGCAAGGAAAGCCGCGCGCAAGCCGGCGAAAAGGTCCGCGCCGAAGAAGAAATCGGCCGCGAAGAAGAAGGGCACCGCAAGGAGGAAGAAGTAATGACTGGACGGCGCGATGTGATCAAGGTCGGCCTCGCCGCATTGGCGGGCACGCAGATTGCGACCGCGTGGGGCGCGGACAAGGCGAAGGAAAAGGCGCCACGCCCCGCGGCGGCCGGACCCCTCATGACCCGGCCCGTGCCGTCGACGGGCGAAAGGCTCGCCGCGGTCGGTGTGGGCACCAACAACTACAGCCCCACGACGCCGGAAGAACGCGCGGCCCGGCGCGAAGTTCTCGCGGGACTGACGGCCGCCGGCGCGTCGGTGATCGATACCGCGCCCGCGTATCGCCAATCGGAAGAAGTCATCGGCGAACTACTCGCCGAGATCGGCAATCGCAAGCAGGCCTTCATCGCGACGAAGATCACCGCGCCCGAGGGAAGCCTGGAGAAGGGCACCGCGATGCTCGAGGAGTCGTTCCGCCGGCTCAAGACGGACGTGCTCGATCTCGTACAGATCCACAGTCTCAACGGCGTCGACGTGTTGTTCCCGCACCTGTTCGATCAGAAGGCCAAGCGCCGCATCCGTTACGTGGGCATCACGACCTCGAGCGGCAATCAGCATGAGGCGATGATCGAAGTCATGAAGGCGCAGCCGATCGACTTCATCCAGGTCGATTACTCGCTCGGCAATCGCGCGGCGGCGGAAGCCGTATTGCCATTGGCACAGGAGAAGAAGATAGCCGTGCTGATCAATCTGCCGTTCGGCGGCCGCCGCGACGGCAACCTGTTCTCGCGCGTGCGCGACAAGGGACTGCCCGACTGGGCGGCGGAGATCGACGCGAAGAGCTGGGGCCAGGTATTCCTCAAGTACGTGATCTCGCATCCCGCGGTCACGGCCGCGATCCCGGGCATGACGAAAATCGCGCACCTCGACGATAACCTCGGCGCCCTGCGCGGACGTTTGCCCGATGCGGCCATGCGCACGCGCATCGAGAAGTACTGGGACCAGAACTTCGAAACCTGATTTACCGGATAGCGGTGCCTCGCACCGGACCCCGGCAAAAGTAACGCCCGCGAAGCGGTGGCCTCGCGGGCGTTTTTGTTGCGATGGGTTACTTGCCGGCGGCCCAGGTGAGGGCGCCGGACAAGAGATCGACGATGTATGGCTCGGAGTACGAGTCGGACGTGTGGCCGAGGCCGCTGTAGAACACGCGGCCGCCGCCGAACTGGTGGTACCAGACGAGCGGATTCGGATTCACGTCGGGCTGGCCCTCACCGATGGTCGCCGGGTCGACCGTGACCAGGACGTGCAGCAGCGGGCTGACGTCCTTGTAGTAGCACCACTCCTCGTTGCGCGTGATCGTCTTCGGTAGTTTGGCCGTCGCGGGATGTTTCGCATCGACGACGGTCTGCGTGCCGGTCGGTGTGCCCTTCGGATGCATCGCGAAATATCCGCCGATCATCTGTCCGTACCACGGCCAGTGGTAATGCGAGTCCGCGGCCGCGTGCAGGCCCACGACTCCCTTGCCGGCCTTGAGGAATCCCTGCAACGCGTCGCGCCGATCGCCCACGAACCACTCGGATTCGGGCTTCCTGGGATCCGTCGTGTTGCTCACGAGCACGAGGACCTTGTACTTCGCGAGATTGTCCGCGGTGAAGACGTTCGGGTCCTCGCTCGTATCGACGGCGTAGCCCAGCTTCGCACCGATCGATTTCATCGCTTCGACGGCGGCGGGAATCGAGTCGTGTCGAAAACCCGTGCTGCCCGAGTACACCAGGATGCTGCCCTTGCCCTTGCTGGCGGCGGCCGCGGGATGAATGAGGCAGATCGCGGCCACGGCAGCGGCCGCGAGTCCGATCAGGTATCGGCGTGATTTCATGAAACCCCTCTCGTGAATGATTACGGCGCAACCGGCAGCGGTATGCCCGTCGTGCGGGTGCGCATGCGCAGCACCCGGTGATTGGCCGTGATGAACAGCGTCGAGCCGTCTTCACCGAAGGCGAGGTTCGAAGTTGGAACCCCCGTGAGGATGCGGCCGAGCAGGGTGCCATCGGGTGCATACACGAGTACGCCTCCGGGACCCGTCGCGAACACGTTGCCGTGCACGTCGATCTTGAGACCGTCCGGCACACCGTCGCCTTTCTTGTAGTGCTTGCTCGAGTCCGCGAACACGCGGCCTTCGCCGAGCGAGCCGTCCGCGTTGACTGGATAGGCCTTCCAGATCGGCAGCGACGCCCGCGCATTCGCGACGTACAGCGTCTTGTAGTCGGGCGAAAAGCCGAGGCCATTGGGCGCCTCGAGATCCGTCGCGACCGGCGTGACCTTGCCGTCCGGGTCCACACGGAACACCGCGTTGAACGGCAGCTCGCGCGTGGGATCCGTGAACGTCTGCGGCAGGCCGAATGGCGGGTCGGTGAAATACAGCGCGCCCTTGCGGTCGTAGACGAGGTCGTTGGGGCTGTTGAACTTCTTGCCCTCGAAGTGGGTGGCCACCGGGATGAACTTGCGGTCTTCGCCGAGCTGCGAGACGCGGCGGTCGCCGTGCTGGCAGATCGTCAGCTTTCCGTGCGGATCTAACGTGAGCCCGTTCGAGCCGGGTTCGATGCCGGGGAAGGGCGTGCTGCCGGTGTAACCGCTGGGCTCGAGAAATTTCTGCGCACCCGAATCGCGGTTCCAGCGCCAGATGACATTTTTCTTCACGTCCGAGAAGTAGAGAGTCGCGTCGCGCGAGTCCCATAACGGCCCTTCCGACCATTCGAGTCCGTCCGCGATCTTCTCGACGGTCGTGCCCGGCGCGATCAGTTCGTCGAAGCGCTCGTCGAGCGATTCGAAACGTGCGTATTCGTCCGCGGCATGAGAGTTCAAGGCGACAAATCCTCCAAGCAGGCCGGCAACGACGACCGACCTTCGGCACATGTACATGTGATTCCCCTCGCGAGCAGCCGGGAGAATGCGCGACACCGTGCCCGCAAGGCAATACGGGAGCGCCTCACTACAAAATTGCGCGTACGGCACGGCAACGACTGACGGAAAGTCTCGCGCGCGCCGTCTAAAGTCATTCTCCCGTTTACTTCGAATGCGCCTGGAGAGACACACATGCGCGATTCGTCTTGGATGGCGATCACATGCCTCGCGGCGCTCGGTGCGTGTCAGCGGTCCGCGGAGCCGCAGGCCACGCCGCAACCACGTGACGTCACGACGCCATCACCGACCAGGCCGGTCATCAGCGACAAGCGCGAATATCGTTGTGGCGAGATCGTCGTTTCGGCCGATTTTCAGGGCGCGGGTCCGGTCCTGCTGCGATTCGACGGCAAGGAGTTGACGCTTCCACAGGTCGCATCGGGGTCGGGCGCCCGTTACGCCGATGACCAAGGCAACGTGTTCTGGAGCAAAGGCGACGACGCGATGTTCACCCTTGCCGGTCAGGCGATGCGGACCTGTATATCCGCGGCATCGCCCACCTAGACGTCCTACAGACCGTCGAATCGTTGCAACGATTCGTAGGCGCTGATCGGCCAACCATCGACGCACGCATCGAGGAACTGCGAGGCGAGTGGGACATCGAGCGCACGCTCGAGGCCAACGCGGCCACCATAGCGCTGGCCGGCGTGATCCTGGGCGCCGCGGTAGATCGTCGCTGGCTGATGCTGCCTGCGGCCGTCAGCGCGTTTCTGCTGCAGCATGCGCTGCAAGGCTGGTGCCCGCCGTTGCCGCTGTTTCGGCGTCTGGGTGTTCGCACGGCCGCCGAGATTCACGAGGAAATGATCGCACTGCGGGTTCTTCGCGGAGACTTCGGACCACCGCCGGACGCTCAAGCCGCGCTGGATCGGGCCGCGATCAGGCACTGACAGCCGATATTCACCATAATATACATTATGCGCAGCGACGCAGGGATGCCGGGAAGCCAGGTTGCCCGGATCCCACGGCCTGGCCCCCGAGGTCGTGATCTCGCTCGTTGGCCCCGTTCCACGCTGAACCACCCCCTTGAAGGGATTTTTCCCCATCCCCAGTTTTCCGCGCCGTCAGAAAACCCATGACGGAGGTACTCACATGTTCACCAGTTTCAGGAGTCTGGAAAGCCCGCTGTTCCGGGAATTCCAGAAATTGGAACAAGAGCTCGATGAGTTCTTTGCCGGCGCCATGCCTTGGGCCGGTGGTATCCGATCGCTGCCGCCAGGAACTTTTCCTGCCGTCAACGTCGCCAGCACGAACGACGCAGTGTCCGTCTACGTCTTTGCGCCGGGCATCGACTCCAAGGCGCTCGACATCTCGATGCAGCAGAACGTGCTGTCGATCGGCGGCAAGCGCGCGGCGCCCAAGGACTCGAGCGCGACTTACTACCGTAACGAGCGCTTCGACGGCGAGTTCCGCCGCGTGATCGCGCTGCCGGACGACGTCAACCCGGACAAGGTCGAAGCGACGTACCGCGACGGTGTGGTCGAAATCCGCGTGCAACGGCGCGAGTCGTCCGGGCCGCGGCAAATCGAAGTTCATTGACCATCGATGGAGGATCGAGCCATGAGCAACCAGACCGAAGTTGCGCGCACCGGATCCAACGGCGACAGCCTCGCCACGCAAACGAACGGCCGTGCCATGAGCGCCGAGACCGCGCTGCGCCCCGAAGTCGACATCTTCGAAACCGACGACGGAATCACGCTGCAGGCGGACATGCCGGGCGTTTCGAAGGAGCGGCTGGACCTGCGCGTCGAAGGAACGAACCTGCTCATCGAAGGCAGGATCGGCATCACGCCGCGGGAAGAGATGCAGCCGCTGTTCGCGGACATCCGTTCGTCGGTCTACCGCAGGAACTTCATGCTCGGCAACGAGTTCGAGACGGACAAGATCGACGCGAACCTCAAGGACGGCGTACTCACAGTGCGCATTCCGAAACGCGTCGAGCTGCGTCCGCGACGTATCGAAGTGCGGACCAACTGAGCTGAGAGGCGTGGGGAGGCGCTGCCCTCGCGGCAGCGCCCTCCCGCACCGACCGCGCCGCGACCGCTCTGCCCGCCCTGACTACTTCTGCATCGTGAGGATTTCCGCCTCGCCATCGCGCCGCATGATGTTGACCGCGAACGTCTCGCCGTGCCGGCTCAACATCAGGTCCACGCTTGCGGCGCCGATAGGCATGCCCGTCACCTGCAGCGAATCGATCCCGGCAGGCAAGCGCGGATAACGGAACCGCGCGACTCGCTGCGTAGCGTCTATCTCGAGTCCCATGCATGCCTGCAACACGCCGAACGGCGCCGCCGCTGCCCACGCCTGCGGCGTGCAGGCGACTGGATAGAGGATCGGCCCCTTGTCGCGCTGCTTGCGGATTCCGCAGAACAGCTCCGGCAGCCGGCGCAAGTCCATGTGTACGGCCGATTCGAACACCGACGCGGCGATGCGTGATGCGAGATCCGAATGCCCATACCGCGCGAGCCCGAGCGCGATCAGCGCATTGTCGTGCGGCCAGATGGACCCGTTGTGGTACGAGGTCGGGTTGTAGCGCCGCTCGCGCGCGCCGATCGTCCGCACGCCCCACCCCGTCAGCATGTCGGCCGATGCGAGCATTTCGGCCGTGCGCTGCGCACGAGCGGACGACGCAATGCCCGTGAACAGCAATTGCCCCGCGTTCGACGACCGCACGCGGCACGGACGCTTGTCGCCGTCGAGCGCGAGTACATAGGTGCCGAGTTCCTCGTCCCAGAAGCTGGCCTCGAAGCTTTCGCGCATCATCGATGCCTGGATCGAAAGTTGCGCGGCCAGCGCTACCTCACCGCGGCTCTCGGCCATGCGCGAGGCGAGCGTGCGCGCCAGGTAAACGTAACCCTGCACTTCGCACAACGCGATGGGCGCTTCCGCGAGCCGACCATCTTCGTGGAATACCGCGTCGCCCGAATCCTTCCAGCCCTGGTTCACGAGGCCGGTATCGCGCCGGCGCCGATACTCGACGAAGCCGTCGCCATCGATGTCGCCCCACCTGTCTATCCACTCGAGCGCGTGTTTCACGTTCGGCCAGATGTCGTTCAACGTGGCGCTGTCGGCCGTGTACTGCCAATACAGGCCGGCCAGTACGACGAACAACGGCGTGGAATCGATCGAGCCGTAGTAACGCGCGAATGGCACGTCGCCCAACAACGCGAGTTCGCACTTGCGGGTCTCGTGCAGGATCTTCCCCGGCTCTGCGTCGCGCTCGGGATTCTCGTCCTTTGCCTGGGTCGCTGCCAGGTAGCGCAGCACCCCGCGCGCCATGTCCGGGTACATCCACAGGAGCTGCAAGGCAGTCAGGATTCCGTCGCGTCCGAACGGGGTCGAAAACCACGGCACGCCGGCGTATGGATAGGGACCGTGCTCCGTGTCGGTCACGAGCATGCTGATGTCCGCCATCGAACGGCACAACACCTCGTTGGCGAGACTGCTCGAGGTGCGGATGGCGGCCGCCCGCCGCGTCGCGGCGCGCAACTCGCGCCGCGCCTGGCGCATCGCGT
>JAEYUC010000038.1 GCA_023433705.1 Pseudomonadota bacterium | reverse complement strand
TTCTTGAACGCGGTGCCGCACATGCACAGCACGATCTCGTTCTTGATCGAACGCGCCTTGAGGCCGCGCTTGATGTCGTCGTCGGTGAGCGATGCGGCGTCGTTGAGGTACTTGTCGGTGAGCGCGTCGTCGCCCTCCGCGGCCGCCTCGATCATCTTCGCGCGGTATTCCTCGGAAAGGCTCTTCAACTCGGCCGGGATCTCGCGGTACTCGAACTTCATCCCCTGGGTTTCCATGTCCCAGTAGATGGCCTTCATCTTGATGAGGTCGACGACCCCTTCGAACGCGTCCTCGGCGCCGATCGGCAGCTGGATCGGCACGGGATTCGCGCGCAGGCGCGAGCGGATCATCTCCACCACGCGCAGGAAGTTGGCGCCGGCGCGGTCCATCTTGTTGACGAACGCGATGCGCGGCACGTTGTAGCGGTTCATCTGCCGCCACACGGTCTCGGACTGCGGCTGCACGCCGGCGACGGAATCGAACAGCGCGACCGCGCTGTCCAGCACGCGCAAGGAGCGCTCGACCTCGATCGTGAAGTCGACGTGCCCGGGCGTATCGATGATGTTGATGCGGTGCTCGGGGAACTGCTTGTCCATCCCCTTCCAGAAACAGGTGGTCGCCGCGGACGTGATCGTGATGCCGCGTTCCTGTTCCTGTTCCATGTAGTCCATGACGGCCGCGCCGTCATGGACTTCACCGATCTTGTGGGAGACGCCCGTGTAGAAAAGGATGCGCTCGGTCGTCGTGGTCTTCCCGGCGTCGATGTGCGCGGAAATCCCGATGTTCCGGTAGCGTTCTATGGGCGTACTTCGAGGCATGAACTATCTACCGGGGCAAACTGCTTACCAGCGGTAGTGAGCGAACGCCTTGTTGGCCTCGGCCATGCGATGCGTGTCTTCGCGCTTGCGCACGGCGGCGCCGCGGTTCTCGGCCGCATCCATGAGCTCGTGCGCGAGGCGGAACGCCATCGACTTCTCGCTGCGATCGCGCGCGGCTTCGATGAGCCAGCGCATCGCGAGCGTCTGGCGACGCTGCGCGCGGACTTCGACGGGAACCTGGTAGGTGGCGCCACCGACGCGGCGCGACTTCACTTCGACGACCGGCTTCACGTTGTCGAGCGCGGTCGTGAGCATTGCCACGGCGTCCGGGCCCTGCTTGCCGGTCTTCTCGACGATGCGGTCGATCGCACCGTAGATGATGCGTTCGGCGGCCGACTTCTTGCCGCTCTGCATCACCACGTTCATGAACTTGGCGAGCATCTCGTTGTTGAACTTCGGGTCCGGCAGGATGTGGCGGACGGGGGCTGCTGTACGACGTGACATTTGTTAGGCCCTTACTTCTTCGCGCGCTTGGCGCCGTACTTCGAACGGCCCTGCTTGCGGTTGTTGACGCCGGCACAGTCGAGCGTGCCGCGCACCGTGTGATAACGCACGCCGGGAAGATCCTTGACGCGGCCGCCGCGAATGAGCACCACCGAGTGCTCCTGGAGGTTGTGGCCTTCGCCGCCGATGTACGAAGAAACTTCGTAACCATTGACGAGGCGCACGCGCGCGACCTTGCGCATTGCCGAGTTCGGCTTCTTCGGGGTCGTCGCGTACACGCGCGTGCAAACGCCGCGCTTCTGCGGTGACGCGCCGAGCGCGGGAACCTTCGTCTTCTCTTTGTTGACGCGACGCGGGTTCGCGATCAACTGGCTCGTTGTGGCCATGCTTGCTCCAGTTAGATATCCGTGCGGACGAAGAAAACCGGGCCGTTTGATGGGACGGCCCGGTATTTTTGAGTCCGCGATTTCCGCCCTTCCCGGTTGGGGGCTGGGCGATAAAGGCCGGCGATTCTAGGTATGTGACTGGGGGGTGTCAACGCATGTTGCGTCGCCGCAAATCCGGATCCGCCAGCGCAGCCCCGATAGGGGTGAGACCATGGGCCGGATGGCGACACATGTCATCAAAGGAGTGCCAAAAATGAACAGAACAAGGCGCAATCCCCCGGGCCTGCCGGTTTGGTCCCTGGCCGTGTTCACGGTGGTCATGGCCCCCCTCTATTGCGGTTCTCCCGCGATTGCACAGGTGGCGGCCCAGACCTTCAAGAGGCAGGCCACCGAGATCAAGGAGCTCAACCGCGCCATATCGAAGGTGCCCGTCGCGGAGGTCCCTGCGAACCGGGCTGCCGGTATCCCCGCGGACGCGGTACGCACCGAGGCGACGGAAGCGGCGGACAGGGTGGTTCAACCCGCCGGAACCGTGGGCGAGCGGGCGGACGCGCCCGCCGCCCCCGCGCCTTCCATGATGCCCGGGAGGCTCTACTACGCGGCCGTAACACCTCAGATCGAATCGCAGATCAAGAATCTCGTCGAGCCGACGGTCAGACAGCTCGCCGGCGATCAGCCGATCGCGACGGTTCCGGGAGTCGTACGAGTCCTCTCCCGCGAGGGCGACGAGGTGCAATTCAAGCCGTACGTATTCTTCGGCGATCGGCTGAAGTACTCGACGGCCGAGAAGAAATTCCTGGGTTCGATCTTCGTGGGCGTCGCGCCGATCGGCGAAAACCGCGATCCCACGGAGCTTTCCGCACCCGTGATCTTCCAGGTGCTCGAATCGTATGTCTCTCCGCAGGAACTGAGGGTCACGAACACGAGCCCGCCGTACCTGAAGCTGCAGGTGTCGCTCGATTCGTTCGATGAAGTCGCCAATGCCGCGAACGTGCGCATCCTGACTACCTACTCCCAGGATGTCATGTCGCTCGCGATACCCGTGGCTCCGACGATCATCGTGCACACGACGAACGATGTGATCCAGGGATACGGCCTCGGCACGACGCCGGTGGCCGTCACGGTTATCGGCGTGCCGGATCCCGAGGGCCGCAAGGTCACGCTGACCGGGACACCGCGCGCAACCTTCGAACCCGCCGAACTCGTGCTCGACGCATCCGGCACCGCCAGCTCCATCCTCCGGTCCGACGGCCTCGGCCCCGTGACCATCAGCGCGAGCCTGATGAACGCCAACGCGATCCCTCGGGTGGTGACGTTCGAACCGCCCACCGAAACACTGGGTGCGGGAATCATCGGCGGCATCGGCGGCGCACTCATCCGCCTGCTGCCGCGCGCCGGGAAGATGCGAAGGCGCAATCTGCTGCTCGGCATCCTCGTGGCGGTCCTGATCGGCTTGCTCGTTTTCGGCCTGTACGCGATCGGCGTGTCGCTGCTGCCGATCGAACCGACGGTCCGCGTAGGCGCCATCGTCGTGCTGGTGATTTCCGCCGTCGGCGCCTACCTGGGCACCACCGCGCTGCGCGGGCTGCAGCCGGCGAGCTGACCTCCGAACGTGCGAGAGCCGGCATCGTCCCCGGCTCTCGTCCGGCTCAGGCCCGTGCCTTGACCTTCACTCTCGCGGAAACGTCGTTCGATCGACGCACCCACGGAATGATCATCGGCACGCGCTCGCGGTATCTGCGGTAGTCGTCCCCGAGCGTCGCGATCAGGTCGCGCTCCTCGAACCGGATCGCCAGCAGGATGTACCCGGTCGTCGCGATCGCGAACACGAGATGCGTAACCGTCATCGTCGGCGTCGCCCAGAACGCGAACAGCCAGCCGAGATACAGCGGATGGCGCACCATCTTGTAGAGACCCGGCGTGCCGAACTTCAGGTGGGTGTACGGCTTGCCGACGAGCTGCAGCCACACCTGGCGCAGTCCGAACAGGTCGAAATGGTTGATCAGGAATGTCGCCACGAGCACCAGCAGCCAGCCCGTGAAGAACGCGCCGTAGAGCAGCGCCTGCGCCAGAGTGCTCTCGACCGACCAGACGACGCCACCCAGCGGCTGCCACCAGTAGAACAACGCGATCAGCGCGAGGCTCGAGAACAGCACGTAGGTGCTGCGCTCCGCGGCTTCGGGAATGAGGCGCGTGAGCCAGCGCTTGAAGAACGGCCGCGCCATGACGCTGTGCTGCACGGCGAACGCGCCCAGCAGTCCGAGATTGATCGCGATCGCGGGCGCGAAGTCCATCTGCGGCGCGCCGTCGATGGTGCGCGGCACGACGAAATTGCCGACGAAACACAGCGCGTAGAGGAAGGTCGCGAAGAAGATCGCGTAACAGCCGACGCCGAACGCGAAAACGAGGATACGTTTGAACATGAATGGCTCCCGGTTTATCGACAGGAGCGCATTCTGTTGATGGGCCTGGTCGATCGCCTGAGGCAATCGCCTCAATTTCGCTCCGCGGGACCTGGGACAAAAGTCCCGGAGCTAGTGAGGCCGGGAGGCGAGACCCCGGTCGCGCGCGTAGACGATGGCCTGGGAACGCGAGCTCACGCCGAGCTTGTCGAAAATCGCGGTCAGATGATTGCGGACGGTCTTCTCGCTGATGAAGAGCTTCGCTGCGATGTCGGAATTGTTGGCGCCGCCGGCCACGAGGTCGAGGATCTCGCGCTCGCGGGTAGTAAGGGACGCGAATTCGCCGTCACCCGTAAGCGCCGCCGAAGCGTCCGCGGCGCGGCGGCGCGGATGTTCGCGCGGCCAGCCGAGGAATTCGCCGACCACCGCCTTGAAGCGGTCCCAGGCCGGCTCGGATTCGACCAGCACGTGGTTCGCGCTGTCGAGCTCGACGAAACGCGCGCCGGGAATGCCGGCCGCGAGACGGCGGCCTTCATCGAACGGCACCATCGCATCGTGCCGCGGGTGCAGCACCAGCGTCGGGGCGGTCACCTGCGCGAGCCGCTCCGTGACATCGATGTCGCCGGATGCCTCCATGATCCGCGCGGCGATCTCGGGAGTGGTCGTGCGCCGCTGCAGCTCGCAGACCCAATCGACCTGCTCTTCGCGGGCATTCGGGACGAGTAGTTCGGCGAACATGCGCCGGTATGCCACGGTGCCAGTGCCCCATCCAAGGCGGACGATCTCGGCCATCGCGCGGCCGGCGCGCGCGGACTCGGGCGAGCGGCCCGCCCAGCCCCGCGCGAATCCGCCGTGCAGCACGAGGTGGCTGACGCGCTCCGGGTGACGCACGGAATACTCGACGGCGACCGCCGCGCCCTGCGAGATGCCTAACAAGGCGAATTTCTGCAGCCCCGCCGCGTCGACTATCTCTTCGAGGTCCGCCACCTGGCGCGCGAAGCCGAACTCCACCTGCGCGCGATCGGAAAGCCCGCTGCCGCGCTGGTCGTACCGGTACAGGGTGTGATGACGTGAGATCGTCGTAAACCACTGGCGCCACAACGGACTTTCCCAGTCGAACTCGAGATGGTTGAGCCAGTTGGCCGTCTTGAGCAGCGGCGGACCCTCGCCGGACACCCCGTAGGCGAGCCTGACGCCATCGGTCGTGGTCACGAAGCGGATGGTTTGATCCATGTCGCGAACCCTGCTTTCGATCAGGACCGAAAGCAAGACCCTGCCGTATATTCGCCCCACCGCATGAAAACGGCATTCGTCCTGATCCTGGCCTTCACTGTCATCAACGTCCTGGCCACCCGGCGGGTCGTCCGTTCGAAGCTGTCGCACCACCGCAAAGTCCTGCTGACTACCGGCGTCTGGATCATCCCGTTCATCGGCGCGTGGACCGCGTACTCCGCGACGGCCGAACCCGCCGCGCCGCCACCACCGGCCCCGCTGCGCGATCGCGAGGAAGCGCCCGACGTCATCGAAATCGCCGACAGCTCCTTCCCGGTCAACGAGCATCTGCTGAATGGCCAGGGCTTTCCGATCCTTGATTGGCCCGCGCTCGCGACATGGGCCGAAACGCTGCCCGAAGGACATCGCACGGCGGCGCTGGAAAGCGGCCGGCGTGCCTGGCTTCTGCACCTGCGCGACACGCTCGGCGAACACGCGCACCTGGTCGAAACGAAGACGGCATGGGTGCTGTCATCGTACGAGCCGAAGGTGGCCGAGGCCGTGGCACGCTACGTCGAGACGACCCGGGCGCGCATCACCGAACTGCTCGACGGAATCGCCGGTTTCCCGGAAGGACACCGCAGCATCGTCCTGGTCCTCGATCACCAGGACGACTATTACCACTACATCACTAACTACTATCCGGACGAGGGAGAGTTCTCGTACTCGAGCGGCGTGTTCATCGATCCGGGGTGCCCGCATTTCGTCACCGTGATCGACGACCTGTCGGTCATCGAACCGGTGATCGCGCACGAGATGACGCACGCCGCGCTGGCGTACCTGCGGCTGCCAAAGTGGCTCGACGAAGGCATCGCGGTGAGCACCGAACACAGGATCTCGACCAGCCATCATTCCGCGCAGCACGCCATCGAACTCATCGGAAAACACCGCGCGTTCTGGAACGCCGAGACGATGCAGCAGTTCTGGTCGGGCTCGAGCTTCGATCGCGGCGACGATGGCAACGCGCTGTCGTACGACCTCGCGCGCCACATCGTCGGCCTCATCGGCCGGGAATGGTCCGCATTCACGAAGTTCGTGCGCGGCGCGAAGCGCGAGGATTCGGGTGCGGCGTCGGCGAAGGCGCAATTGGACCTCGACCTGGGCCAGCTCGCCGCGGCGGCTGTGGGCCTGCCGGCGCGTTCCGAGTGGAGCCCCGACCCGGCGCGCTGGGAACGGACCACCGCGACCGCCTCGCAAACCGACCCCAAATGAAAAGGGCCGGCATTGCTGCCGGCCCTTTCCTGTCGACAATCGACTAGCTATCAGCCTTCGGAAGCGGCCGTCTCGCCCACGCTGCCGCCGTCATCGATGTCGGCGACGCCGCCGCCCACATCCATGAAGCTGCCGCGGTCGTTCGACTCGGCCTTGGCGCGGCGATGCTCATGGGCAGCAAAGCCGGTACCGGCCGGGATCAGGCGACCAACGATCACGTTCTCCTTCAGGCCGCGCAGGTCGTCCTTGAGTCCGCGGACCGCGGCCTCGGTGAGGACGCGCGTGGTCTCCTGGAATGACGCCGCCGAGATGAACGACTCGGTGGCGAGCGACGCCTTGGTGATGCCGAGCAGCACGGGCTGCAGCTTGGCCGGAGCCTTGCTGTCGGCCGAGACGCGATCGTTCAACGCCATCGCGCGCGCGCGATCGAGCTGCTCGCCCTTGAGCAGCGGGGTATCGCCGCTCTCGAGCACCTCGGTCTTGCGCAGCATCTGGCGAATGATCACCTCGATGTGCTTGTCGTTGATCTTCACGCCCTGCAGGCGGTACACGTCCTGGATCTCGCGAACCAGGTAGTTGGCCAGCGACTCGACGCCCTGCAGGCGCAGGATGTCGTGCGGGTTCAGCTCGCCGTCGGCGATGACTTCGCCACGCGTGACGGTTTCGCCTTCGAACACGTTGAGCTGGCGCCACTTCGGGATCAGCTCCTCGTACTTCTCCCCGTCCTCGCCGGTGATGACGAGACGGCGCTTGCCCTTGGTCTCCTTGCCGAAGCTCACGGTGCCGGACTTCTCCGCGAGGATCGCGGGGTCCTTCGGCTTGCGGGCTTCGAACAGGTCCGCGACGCGCGGCAGACCGCCGGTGATGTCGCGGGTCTTCGAGGATTCCTGCGGGATGCGGGCGATGACGTCACCGACCGAGACGCGCGCGCCGTCTTCCAGCGCGATCAACGCGCCCGGAGGCAGCGTGTACACGGCCGGGATTTCGGTGTTCGCGAAGGTCGCTTCCTTGCCCTTGTTGTTTAGCAGCTTGACGGTCGGACGCAGGTCCTTGCCGCCGCGCTGCTTCGAATCGAGCACCACGGTCGAGGACAGGCCGGTCACTTCGTCCACCTGCGTCGTGACCGTCAGGCCGTCGACGAAGTCCTGGAACTTGATGTGACCGCCCACTTCCGTGATGACGGGGTGGGTATGCGGATCCCAGGTGGCCACGATCTGGCCGCCCGCGACCTTGTCGCCTTCCTTCGAGGTGATCTGCGCGCCGTACGGAATCTTGTAACGCTCGCGCTCGCGGCCGAACTCGTCGACCACGCCGATCTCGCCCGAACGCGACACCGCGACCAGGTGACCCTTCTCGTGCTGCACGGTCTTCACGTTGTGGAAGCGCAGCGTGCCCTTGTTGCGCACTTCGAGACTCGAAGCCGCGGCGGCTCGCGACGCGGCGCCACCGATGTGGAAGGTACGCATCGTGAGCTGCGTGCCCGGCTCACCGATCGACTGCGCGGCCATGACGCCGACCGCTTCGCCGATGTTGATCTGCCGGCCACGCGCGAGGTCGCGTCCGTAGCACGTCGCGCAGACGCCGTAACGCGTCTTGCAGGTGATGGGCGAGCGGACCTGAACGACGTCCACGCCTTCCTGCTCGATCTGGCGCACCATCTTTTCGTCGATGAGCGTGCCCTTCGGCAGCAGCACTTCTTCCGTGCCGGGCTTGAGGATGTCTTCGACCACCGTGCGACCCAGCACGCGCTCGCCGAGGGCTTCGACCACGTCGCCGCCTTCGACCAGCGGCATCATGGTCAGACCGTCGGACGTACCGCAGTCGACCTCGGTGACCACGAGGTCCTGCGCCACGTCGACGAGACGACGCGTCAGGTAACCCGAGTTCGCGGTCTTCAACGCGGTGTCGGCCAGCCCCTTGCGGGCGCCGTGCGTCGAGAGGAAGTACTCGAGGACGGTCAGCCCTTCGCGGAAGTTCGACTTGATCGGGATGTCGATGATCCGGCCCTCGGGGTCGAGCACCAGTCCGCGCATCCCGGCCATCTGGCTGATCTGGTTCATGTTCCCCTTGGCGCCCGAGTCCGCCATCATGAAGACGGAGTTCTGACCACCCAGGCCGTTCTCGACCTCCTTGGAAAGGGTATCGCGGGCCTCGTTCCAGATCACTTCCAGTTCGCGCAACCGCTCGTCGTCGGTGACCAGACCGCGGCGGTACTGCCGCTCCAGCCGGTCGGCCTTTTCCTCGGCCTCGCGAACCAGTTCGCCCTTGCTCTCCGACAGCACCACGTCGTCCACGGCGATCGACATGCCGCCGCGGGTCGAGTAGATGAAGCCGACCTTCTTGATGTCGTTGACGACCCGTGCCGTTTCGAACGGATCCTTGAACAGCCGGTAGCAGTCGGCCACCACCCCGCGCAACTGCCGGCGCCCCATGG
>JAEYUC010000012.1 GCA_023433705.1 Pseudomonadota bacterium | reverse complement strand
CCATGAACGAGCCGCCGTTCGTCTCCGCCATCACCTTCGTCAACGCCGCCGTCAACGTGGTCTTGCCATGGTCGACGTGACCGATCGTGCCGACGTTCACGTGCGGCTTGGTGCGTTCAAACTTTTCTTTTGACACGGAGATAACCTCTGAAAAAACCTGTTGCCTACTAACTACCGAACCCGAACCGAACTCGTCCCAAGGACGGCTTGCGAAAACTGGAGCTCACGACCGGGATTGAACCGGTGACCTCGTCCTTACCAAGGACGTGCTCTACCAACTGAGCTACGTGAGCTTTCTGGAGCGGGTGATGGGAATCGAACCCACGCCATCAGCTTGGAAGGCTGAGGTTCTACCATTGAACTACACCCGCCGATGACGCCCCAGGCTCACGCCTGACTAACCACCTAACATCCACCGTTTCACCTGCCCCACCGGAGTACCAAGTGGTGGAGGGGGAAGGATTCGAACCTTCGAAGGCGTAAGCCGGCAGATTTACAGTCTGCTCCCGTTGGCCGCTTGGGTACCCCTCCCAGGAAAAACGAGCCGCGTATTCTCGTGGCGACCCCCCGGAGTGTCAACGGGATTGGCGCGGGAATTGCTAAGACTTTCGGGCCCTTGGGGCGGCGCTGCGGGGCACCCTGAGGCGCATATAAGAGGTGTCGATTCAACGACGCGGGCACTGCGGTGCGAACGGGGCCTCGCTCCTGGCAGGAACTACGCCGGAGCCGAGGTCCTGGCGGCACCCGCAGCCAGTCTGGACAGCTCGGCCACTGTTAACGGATCCAGGGCTCGCGTACCGCAGACGCGCAAATCTGTGGCCAATACTACGTTTCCGTACCGTATACGGGCCAATCGGCTGACCATGAATCCTTCGTGTTCGAACAGGCGCCGCACCTCCCGGTTGCGCCCCTCGTGCAGGCACACCCGGAACCAGGAGTGGCTGCCTTCCGAGGACTCCTCCTCGATTCGGTCGAACCGGGCCGGACCGTCCTCGAGAGTGACCCCCCGCCTCAGCCGTTCGAGCACCTCGGGCGCCGGCTTCCCCCGCAGCCGCACCCGGTATTCGCGCTCGATCTCGGTCGAGGGGTGCATGAGCCGGTGGGCGAGATCCCCGTCGTTCGTGAACAGCAGCAGACCCGAAGTATTCACATCGAGCCGGCCGACGACGATCCAGCGGCCACTGCCGGGGGGCGGGAGCCTTTCGAACACCGTGGGTCGGCCTTCCGGGTCGCTGCGTGTCGTCACCTCGCCAACCGGCTTGTGATACGCCAGCACTTCGGTCCTTTCCGCCGAACCGCCGAGGTCGAGGGGCCGCCCATCGAGGCAGATCGTGTCGGTGGCCGTGGCCCGATCGCCCAGCACCGCGAGCCGACCGTTGATCGTCACGCGACCGTCGCGGATCCACTCCTCGATGCCGCGGCGGGAGCCATGCCCCGCGCCCGACAACAATTTCTGCAGTCGCTCAGCCGATGGTTCAGTCATTGGCGAAGGAGCATAACCAACCGTTATATCGGTATGCCAAGGCCGGGCTCGTCTCCTTTTTGTCACACGCCTAGAGTCCCCGCACCATGATCTACGACAACATTCTAGGCACCATCGGCCGCACTCCCATCGTTCGTATAAACCGCCTCGCGCCCGCGGGAACGACGATGTACGTGAAGTGCGAGTTCTTCAACCCGCTGTCTTCGGTCAAGGATCGCCTCGCGATCGCGATCATCGAGGACGCAGAAAAGAGTGGCGCGCTGAAGCCCGGCCAGACCGTGGTCGAAGCAACCTCCGGCAATACCGGCATCGCTCTCGCGATGGTGTGCGCCGCCAAGGGTTATCCGTTCGTGGCGGTGATGGTCGAGTCCTTCTCGATCGAGCGCCGCAAGATCATGCGTTACCTCGGTGCGAAGGTGATCCTCACTCCCGCGGCCGAACGCGGTCAGGGCATGGTGCGCAAGGCCGCGGAACTCGCGCAGAAGCACGGCTGGTTCCTCGCGAGCCAGTTCGAGAACCAGGCCAACCCGGCCTATCACCGCAACACCACCGGCCCTGAGATCCTGCAGGACTTCGTCGGCAAGCGTCTCGACAACTTCGTCACGGGCTGGGGCACGGGCGGCACACTCACCGGCGCCGGCGAAATGATCAAGCTGGCGCGGCCCGACGTGAAGGTGATCGCGACCGAGCCGGAAGCCGCGCAGCTGCTCGGCGGCAAGCCGTTCTCGCCGCACAAGATCCAGGGCTGGACGCCCGACTTCGTTCCGGCCGTGCTCAACCGCGACGTGCCGGACCGCATCGTGCCGGTCACGGACGCCGAAGCGATCGAAGCCTCGCGCGCGCTCGCGAAGAGCGAAGGCATCTTCTGCGGCATTTCCAGCGGCGGCACGTTCGCCGCGGCGCTCAAGGTCGCGCGCGAATCGGGCCCGGGCTCGGTGACGCTCGCGATGCTGCCCGATACGGGCGAGCGCTATCTATCTACCCCACTCTTCGAAGGCATCGCCGACGGTGGCGATCCCGAGCCGTGAGCGGATCGCCGCGCCCACAATTCGTGTATGGATTGCGCGCGGCTGCCGCACCCGGGCTCGCTGACGTGAGCATCGGCCCCGCCACGAAGTTCGCACGCCTGCCGGATCCGTTTCCGTTCTGGCGCGGCGGCGAACTGCGCGGCGGGCAGGTCGCATATGAAACCTGGGGCCAGCTCAATGCGGCCGCGGACAATGCGATCCTGCTGTTCACGGGCCTTTCACCCTCGGCACACGCGGCCTCGTCGGCCGCGGATCCCGCGCCGGGCTGGTGGGAAAAGATGGTCGGCCCCGGCAAGGCCATCGACACCAACCGTTATTTCGTCGTCTGCGTGAATTCGCTCGGCAGTTGTTTCGGCTCGTCGGGGCCGGCGTCGATCGATCCGGCGACGGGACTCGCGTATCGCCTCGAGTTTCCGGACCTGTCGGTCGAGGACATCGCACGCGGCGGATACGAAACGATCCGCTCGCTGGGCATCGAGAGATTGTCGGCGGTGGTCGGCGCATCGCTGGGCGGCATGGCGGTGCTGGCGTTCGCGGCGCAATTCGGCGGGGTGGCGCGCCGGGTGATCAGCATCTCGGGCAGCCCCGCCGCGCTACCGTTTGCGATCGCGCTGCGTTCGACACAACGCGACGCCATCCTCACGGATCCGGATTGGCAGGATGGCCAGTATTCGGGTGACGTTCGCCCGATCACGGGCATGCGCATCGCGCGCAAGCTCGGCACTCTCACCTATCGTTCGGCCGCGGAATGGAAGCATCGCTTCGGCCGCAGGCCGGCTTCCGATCGCTACTACCAGGCGCTTTCACCGGGCCGGGCGCACTTTCCGGCCGAATTCGCCATCCAGGACTATCTCAACGCGCAGGCCGACAAGTTCGTCACCGTATTCGATCCGAACTGCTACCTCTATCTGTCGCGCGCCATCGATCGCTTCGATCTTTCCGCGCATGGCGGCTCACCGGCCACGGCGCTCAAGCGCGCCGCGGCGGAACGCGCATTGGTCATAGGCGTGGAATCGGACATCCTGTTCACGATCAACGAACAGAGCGCGCTCGCGGAAGCGTTCGAAGCGGCGGGCACCGGGACCGAATTCGTGCCGCTGGCTTCGCTCGAAGGCCACGACGCGTTCCTGGTCGACATCGAGCCGTTCGCCGCGGCCATCGGCCGGTTCCTGACTGACTAACTAGTCAGCGGCGCCGCCCGCCCGTCTAGGTGAACGAAACCTTCGGCGCCTCGCGTGCCTCGGGCTTCGAGATCTCGAGCAACTGCGCGAGCGCGAAATTGAACATGCCCGCGACGATGCTCCCCGGGAACATTTCCACCTGGTTGTTGTAGCTCATCACCGCGTCGTTGTACGCCTGGCGCGCGAATGCGACCTTGTTTTCCGTCGAGGTGAGCTCTTCGGACAGCTGCATCATGTTCTGGTTGGCCTTGAGGTCGGGGTACGCCTCGGCCAAGGCGAACAGGCGGCCGAGCGTCGCGCCGAGCGCGCCTTCGGCGCCGGCGAGTTGCGTCATCGCGGCGGCATCGCCCGGGTTCGCGGCGGCCGTCTTGAGTCCCGACATGGCGGCGTTTCGCGCCTTGATCACGGCCTCGAGCGTCTCGCGCTCGTGCTTCATGTAGCCCTTCGCGGTCTCGACGAGATTCGGGATGAGGTCGTAGCGACGGGTCAGCTGCACGTCGATCTGCGCGAATGCGTTCTTGTATCCGTTGCGCGCGCCGACCAGCCGGTTGTAGACCGAGATGACGAACCAGATCAGGACGACGACGATGCCGAGAATTACCCAACCCATGAGCAGGCTCCGTGAAAAAAGGCGCCGCAAGGCGCGCGTGAAATATCGATGCAGCGCAGCGCAATTGCAAGGACGCTGGCGGGATTTGCCCGGCGATGGCGCCATTCGTCGTCGATTTCTCGACGTCCGCCGCATTCCTGCGGGTCAGGCGATCCGGGATTCCGGCCGGACCTCCGATCGCGTCGGCTAACTACACACGCGGTGCGCCGCCGCTGATCCCCGCCGCGGCACTTCACGGAGAAGTCGCCCGGAATGCCGTCCGGACTTGCGTCACATTTCCTTCCGGGCGGTCGGGTTCACATATTCGAGCCGATTGGCCGTATCGCCACCGCCGATCCCGGCTTTGCGGCCGCCCGTCGGAATCCGGCTGCGCACCCCGGGCGCTTCCCCGAAGCTACGCCGGAGTTTTTGGGAGATCGGGACACTCCGATGACATCACATCAGAACAGGTCGGCGCGCCGCGCCCGCCAACATGGCTTCACGCTGATCGAATTGATGATGACGATCTTCGTTGCCGCGATCGTCGTCGGGGTCGCGGTCCCCTCGTTCAGCAAGATGATCAGCCGGAATCGCCTGGTCACTCACACCAATGACCTCGTCATGGCGATGCAGTTGGCGCGATCCGAAGCCATTACCCGCAATTCCACGATGACTTTCTGCCGGGCCGGTGCCGTGAACGCCACGACCTGCTCGGGTTCGGCCGCGAACTGGCGCTTCTGGATCGTCCGCAATGCCGCGGGTGAAGTGGTCCGGCGCGGAGAAATTCCGGCGTACGGCAACACGCTGCGCGTCACCTCGACGCTGACGGGCGACCGGATGACCTTTTCGTCGGATGGCCTGGCGCGCAACGGGACGACGACGACACTGCTGAGCAACCAACGGATTCGCATTTGTTCGTCCAAGGTCGGCAACGACAACGTCCGCGACGTGACGCCGGGCCTCGGCAGCAGTCTTTCGACCGCGAAAGCGACGGTGACCTCATGCTGATGAAAACCCATCCCAAGGTTGTCTACCGACGCCCGACGATCCGCGCGCAACGCGGAGTCGGAATCATCGAAGTCCTGATTGCGTTGCTGATCCTGTCGATCGGCCTGCTCGGCATGGCCGCACTGCAGGTCCGCACGATGCGCAACAACGAAAGCGCGCTCGAGCGCAGCATGGCCGTCGCGGAGACACACGCGATCGCGGACGCCATGCGCGCCGATCGCATCAACGCGATCAACGGGCGGTTCGACCTCGCGCTCGACGCCGAGCCTCCCAATGGAGAGGACACGGGAGGCACCTTCCGCGAAACCGTGCTCCGCGCGTGGCGCTCGAACATCGAGAACGCGTTGGGCGAAGACGCGACGGGATCCGTCGACTGCGACGGGCCTCTGTGCGAAATCGTCATCCAGTGGAACGACTCGCGCGGCGCCGAAGGCCAGGAAGAACAGCAGATCACGACGTGGGTGCAGTTATGAGTCGTGCGCATCGCCAATCCGGCTTCTCGATGGTCGAGCTGATGGTGGCCCTCGTGCTCGGGCTGGTCATCATCGCCGGCGTGATCAGCGTGATGCTCGCCAACAAGCGCAGCTACAGCACCAACGAAGGCCTGGGACAGATCCAGGAAAGCGCGCGTACCGCGCACGAGCTGATTGCGCGTGACATCCGCCAGAGCGGCAGCACCGGATGCGACAACGGACAGCGCATCGCCAACGCGCTCGCCACGGGCACTCAGTGGTGGAAGACCTGGTACGCGGTGCGCGGCTACGACGGAAGCGAAACCGATCCGGCCGTCGCGGTCGGCACGGCCGCGAACACGCGCGTTGCCGGCACCGACACTCTTCACCTGCATGGCCTGGAAGGGGGCGGATTCCCGTTGGACATCCACAATGCCGGTACGCGGCAAATGCGGATCAATAACGCCACCGCGACTTCCATTACGTCGTTCGACCAGCTGATCGTGTGCGACTTCGACCATGCCACGATCTTCCGCGCCGGCACCTATGACGGCGCCACCTCGACGATCAACTATGAGCTGACCGGCAACTGCACCGCGGGTCTCGGTTTCCCCACCAATTGTGACGGCGGCGCCGGTAACCCGCACACGTTTCAGCGCAACGCGGTCGTCGGACGCCTGTCGGCTGTCGCCTGGTTCATCGGTAACAACGGCCGTGCGGCGGACGGCGGTCGGTCGCTGTTCCGGAGCCGATTGACGGCGGGCGGGGTCGTCGTGACCGAAGAAATGGTCGCGGGCGTCACCGACATGCAGCTTCGCTTCGGCACCAATGACAGCGACGACATCGTGGAACCGTCGGAGCTGACCACGGTTACCGATTGGGCCGCCGTGAATTCGGTGTTCGTCGAGCTGACGTTCAACTCCGCGAACACCGCCGTCAGCAGCGACCGCAGTGAGAATTCCGGTCGGCTCGAACGCACCTTCACTTACCTGATCGCCTTGAGGAATCGCGTGCCATGAACGCAGCGAAACGGAATCCTTCATTCTCGCGCGCCCGGTCGCGCCACCAGCGCGGCGTCGCACTGGCCGTGGCGTTGATTCTTCTCCTGGTGGTGACGCTCATCGGTCTCGCGGCGAGCCGCGGCACCGTGCTGCAGGAACGCATGAGCGCCAACAGTTACGACCGTTCGCTGGCTTTCCAGCGCAGCGAGGCGGCGCTGCGCGCCGCGGAAGCCGCGATCACCGCGAACTGGCAGATCACCACGCTGGGGGGCACCGATTGTTCCTCCGCCGCCTGCCCCACCGTCCCCGCCAATGCGTTCACCGGAACCGACGCGACCTGGCACAACGTCGAGGAAACGTACGACGTCAACGAGGACATGTCGCCGGGTGTGCCGCAATACACCATCCAGTTCATGGGCACGGGCAGCGCGCCAAACAACCTTGGCACCCGCGACAACGCGGACGCCGCCAATTACGGCAGCGGCGCCGCGCCCGACAACGTCGCTTTCTACCGCGTCACGGCGCGCAGTGCCGATCCCGCGACTCTCGACGGTCGTTCCGTCGTCGTGCTCCAGACCACGGTCAAGCGTCCTTACTGACGCACCCGAAGATCTTTCGAGGTCCTAACTATGCTCGCTTACACTCGTAACGCTTCGACGAAAGAGCCTGTTCTGAAAAAGTGGCGCCCGCTGTTCGCGCTGCTGATCGCGGGTTTCGCCGGCAGCGCCACGGCGCAGATCGTCGGTCAGACACCGCTTTCCTCGGGCGGCAATGTTCCCGGCAACCTGCTGCTCGTGCCGTCGGTCGAGTGGCCCACCATCGACAGCCAGGCCAACATCGAGTCGCAGTACCAGACGACCAGGGAGTACGTCGGCTACTTCGATTCCAACAAGTGCTACAACTACCACTACAGCGCGACCGAATCGGAACGGCATTTCTATCCCGTGCGCGCGGCGACGAACCGCACCTGCAGCTCCGCCAACAAGGAGTGGAGCGGCAACTTCCTCAACTGGGCGGCCACACAGACCATCGATCCGTTCCGCAAGGCGCTCACCGGCGGCTACCGCGTAAAGGACACGACTGACGAAACCATCCTCGAGAAGGCGCGTTCCGACAGCAATACGTCTAACGGCATTTACCCGGACCGTCGGGTGCCGTTGTCACCCGGTACCGACCGCACACTCGTGGGTGGAGCGGCGCCCGCGGACTGGACTGTTTTCAGAGCGCGGATACGCGACTTGGGCAACAAGATGCGCTTCACCGGGCAACCCGGCAGTGTCGACAACGCGACGGTTACCCCATACGACCCGGACTCCACGACGCTCAATGACGACAACGACGAATTCACGTATGAAGTCAGCGTACGCGTGAAGGTCTGCGTCAATGGCATGCTCGAGGACAATTGCGTCGTGTATCCCTCGACATACGCCAAGCCCGAAGGCCTGATCCAGAAATACTCGCACCGCATTCGGTACAGCGCCTTCGGCTACCTGAACGACCACGCGACCTCGCGCGACGGCGGTGTCCTGCGCGCACGCCAGAAGTTCGTGGGACCGACTCTCCCGGATCCCGAGACCGGCATTCCGGAAGCCAACAGCGCCCGCGAGTGGGACGCGACGACCGGCGTATTGTTTCAGAACCCTGATAGTCAGGATGCCACGAACACGAATTCTCGCCTGTCACTCACGACCGAGCAGTACCGCATCAAGGACAGTGGCGTCATCAACTACATCAACAAGTTCGGCCAGATGACGACCAAGAACCACAAGAGCATCGACCCGGTCAGCGAGCTCTACTACACCGCGCTTCGTTACCTGCGCAACATCGGAAACGTCGCGGCGTACACGAACATGACCGGCACCGAGCAAACCAAGTGGGAGTACGCCGACGGCTTCCCCGTGATCACGGACTGGACCGACCCGTATCAGTACTGGTGCCAGAACTCCGCGATCCTCGGTATCGGTGACGCGAACACTCACCGCGACAAGAACCTGCGCGGCACGACGAACACGAGCGAAGAGCCCTCCATGCCGAGCGCGGTCTCGAGCGACACCGTCAATGCGCACGAATGGACCCAGAAAGTGGCGACCCTCGAAGGCATCACCATCAACACCGAGTTCACGGGCCGCAACAATTCGGCCTTCATCGCGGGCCTCGCATACTGGGCGCACACGCAGGATCTGCGTCCGGAAGAGGAGATGCCCAACAAGCAGACCGTGTCGACGCACTGGGTGGACGTGCGCGAAGCCCAGCGGCTCGAACCGCTCCATCGCAACCAGTACTGGCTCGCGGCCAAGTACGGCGGCTTCACGGTCCCCGACGACTTCAATTCGGTCACCCACAACACCGCGCTCCCGGCGGACTGGTGGGATACGAACGAGGACGTTCTTTCAACGTACCCCTCGGGCACCATGGTGCGCCCCGACAACTTCTACGTGGCGAGCGACGCCGAGAAGATGGTCGACAGTCTCACGCGCGCGTTCGCGAAGATCGGCTCGGAACGCGTCGGTTCGGGCGCCTCGCTGGCCGCGAACTCGACGCGACTCGACACGGAAACGCGCACCTTCCAGGCCCAGTTCCGCAACATGAACTATGGCCAGATCAATTCGTTCGCCGTGAATCCGATGGATGGATCGTTGTCCGCCCAGCCGGTATGGACGGTTGGCACGCCCGTCGCCGATCCCACGAGCGGCCCGATTCCGCCGGGTGTCGCTCTTACACGAGCCAACTGGGCCTCGCGCAATATTTACGTAAACGCGCTCGGCCGGGGTTACCTGCAGTTCCGCGCATCGAACCTGCATTCGAGCCAGACGAGTCTGCTCACCTTCACCGGCATGCCGACATCGGGTGCGCGCGCGGTGACGGCCGAAAACATCGTCGACTATCTGCGTGGCAGCAGTGCAAGAGAAGATTCGCAGACCAATGGCGCGCTGCGCACGCGCCTCGCGCCGGAAACCGGCTGGAGCCCGCTCCTGGGTGACGTGGTGAATTCGACGCCGGTTTTCGTCGGCGCGCCGAACCCGTCGCTGTACTCCACGGCCTCGTTCAACGGCGCCAGCGCCTACGGCGCCTTCGCGGCCGCGCAGGCTACTCGCCTGGGCGTTCTCTACGTGGGCGGCAACGATGGAATGCTGCACTCCTTCAATGCTGCGACGGGCAAGGAGGTGTACGCCTTCGTGCCGAACGCATCGTTCCTGCGCGGTATCGCCGACTTCGCCAACCCCGAGTACGAACACAAATACTTCGTCGATGGCGACCTGGCCATCGCCGACGTCTGGAATGGAACCGCCTGGCGCACCGTGCTCGTCGGCACGATGGGCCGCGGAGGCCCCGGCATCTTCGCGCTGGACATCACCAACCCGCTGTCACCGACTTTCCTCTGGGAAAAGGGCACCGCGGAGATCGCCAGTCTCGGCAAGAACATCGGCCGACCGGTCATCGCGCAGGTCGCCAATGGCGATTGGCGCGTGATTCTCGGTAACGGTCCGGACAGCTCGAGTGGCGCCGCGACGCTCATCTCGATTGGCGTCACTTCCGGAACCGTCACCGTGGCGGACACGGCCGCGACCGGCTCGAATGGGCTGAGCGCCGTGCTCGCGCGCGACACGGACGCCGATGGCTACGCGGATACCGCCTATGCGGGCGACCTGCGTGGAAATCTGTGGAAGTTCACCGGCCTTTCGGGCACGCCCACGGCATCGAGCCTGTTCAACGCGGTCGATGCCGGCAACGTGGCGCAGCCCATCACCGCCGCACCCAACGTCGCCAGGGATCCGGCCACGGGCATCACCTGGGTCTTCTTCGGCACCGGTCAGTATCTGAATACTTCCGACCTGACCACGACGCAGCGCCAGACGTGGTACGGCATCAAGGATGACGGCGGCACCGCGCCCGCGCGCGGCAATCTCGTCGCGCGCACGTTCACCGAAACGGGCGCGATCGGCGACTTCACGGCAACCCGGACGTTGTCGGAAGGATCGGCCGATGACTTGGCTGGCATGGAAGGCTGGTTGATCGATCTGCCCGCGAGCGGCGAGCGCATGGTCGTTCCCAATCGATTCCAGGGTGGCGCGCTCATCGGCACCTCGCGCATCCCGACGTTGGTCGATGTCTGCCAGCCCACCGGCCGCGGCTACATCATGGCCATCTCGCCGTTCACGGGCGCACGGCTGCCGCAGACGTTCTTCGATACGAACCACGACGGCCTGTTCAACGATGCGGATACGGCCGATGGCGACCTGCTCTCCGGCGTCGGCTTCGACAGCAGCGCCAACAACCCGATCTTCGTCGAGAACGTCATGCAGGTGGGTCTGGACGACGGTTCGACCAGGACCATTCGCACGCAGGGCACGAACGTCGACGCGTCGCGCATGAGCTGGCGCGAAGTCCTCAACTAACAGGGAATATCACCATGAACCCGTTCGCCAGCCGGAACAACGATCGTCGCCATTCGAGAGGCTTCACCCTCATCGAACTGATGATCGTCGTGGTCATCATCAGCATCCTCGCGGCCATCGCGCTCCCCTCGTACACCGCGTACGTCGTGCGCACCAATCGCGCCGCGGCCAAGGGATGCATGCTCGAGTACGCGCAATCCATGGAGCGTTACTACACCACGAACATGACATACGACGGCGCCGACCCTGTGCTCGGCTGCCGCAACGACAGCGGACTCGACACCAAGTACACGTTTGCCGTCGCCGCGCCGACGGCGCGGACGTACACGATCACCGCCACACCCATCGGTGCGCAATTGGCGCGCGACACGGATTGCGGCACACTCACGCTCACTCAGTCCGGCGCCCGGGATAGGACCGGATCCGCGGCTCTCGAAAAGTGCTGGTAGCAATTCGATTCGAATTCCGGAAACACTCGCGAAACTGATCAGGAGATGGGCGACCTTCGGGTCGCTCTTCTCTTTTGTCGTCTGCGCGGCCGCGCACGCCGAACCCCGCGAGATCAAGATCGCGACCTGGAACCTC
Organism: Pseudomonadota bacterium; assembly: GCA_023433705.1. Taxonomy (GTDB): domain Bacteria; phylum Pseudomonadota; class Gammaproteobacteria; order Steroidobacterales; family Steroidobacteraceae; genus CADEED01. The sequence continues at coordinate 10,687 of JAEYUC010000012.1, read as the reverse complement.
GAATGGTTCATGACGCCCGAAACGCTGCGGGCACTCACCCCGGCTTGCACGCCACGCGACGCACCGCGTAACGGCGCGCGGCGCTCGGTGCCCTGCGACGTCGCGCACGAGCTCACGCGCAGCAGCGAAGACATCGCGGCGCTGCGTCGCCACGCGAAATCCCTGGACGCGGACGTGATCGCCTTGCAGGAGGTCGACGGCATCGAGGCGGCGAAGCTCCTGTTTCCGGATCACGAGTTCTGCTTCTCGGGCCGCATTGCCGTGCAGAACAACGGCTTCGCGATCCGGCGAGGATTGCCGTTCCGCTGTGGCCCCGACCTGTTCGAGCTCTCCCTCGCCGACGATGTGCGGCGCGGCGTCGAGCTGCGGCTCTTTCCCGGAACGCCGCGGGAGATCGCGTTGCTGTCGGTGCACTTGAAGTCGGGCTGCTCGCGCGATCGACTCGATTCCGAGCGACCCGCGTGCGGAGAGCTGATGCGCCAGGTGCCCGTGCTCGAGCGCTGGATCGACGCGCGCGCCACGGAGAATATTCCCTTCGGGATCCTGGGCGATTTCAATCGCGACCTGCGACGCGAGCCGGTCGAAAGCTCCCTCTGGCTCGACATGGACGATGGCGATCCACCGGCCGCGGATCTAGTCAATACGGCCGAGGGGCGCGCATTCGAAAACTGCATGCCCTCGCAAACCTTTAGTGGATACATCGACTACATCATCCTGGGCCGCGACCTCGCTCGGCGGATGGTCAGCGACTCGTTCGGGCGAGCCCTTTACCGACCCCGGGATGCTTTACGCCGGAAATTGTCGGATCACTGCCCGGTATTCATACGGCTTCGGGTGGCAGACGGGGTCGGGGGATCGTCGTAAACCGCAGGACGTGAAATTTCCTCGGAAACCCATTAAGTTGAGTTCATATCAAAAAGCCCGTCGCGCAAGGCAATAATCCGGTCAGGAGAGCCTGATGAGCAAAACGACAACAGCGGGGATTCAGTCGGTGGAGCGGAGGTTGCATACGCGGCACCGTGCGCGCACGACGGTGTACATCACGACGCCGACGGGTCGAAAGAAACTGTGTCGGGCCATCAATCTTTCGGCAACGGGTGTGTTCGTCGAAACGACCAATCTCGGATTGCGCAAGGGCCAGCAGGTCGAGCTCGCATTCGCGATCAATCTCGGCGCGGTCACGAAGCTGCATCGGCGCACGGCCGTCGTTGCGCACGTTTCGCGCGGCGGCACCGGCCTCATGATGGATGCTTATACAGCGCGCTGACGCGCGCACTCTTCACGCCTGCGAAACGCAGGCGTCCGTGAGATTCGAAGGGGCCGTGCCCGGTGGCACGGCCCCTTCTTCATGAAAGATCTCGCAGATCTCGGGTAGTTAGGTCTGGCCGGACTGGGCCGAGGCTGCCGGCAGCAGGCTTTCCAGCGACACCAGTGGGGACGCTTCGAAGCTCTGTACGAAATCCACGCCGAGCGCGGTCAGCCAGTTGCTGTGATCGCCGCCCATCACGCGTTTCGCGACGGTCTGCAATCCCATCACCTTCGCGGTCTGCACGAGGCCGACCACACGAGCCTGCGTGAGCCGGTGCTGGAGTGCATTCGTGGTGAGCTCGGCATCGAGCTTGAGGAGCCGTACCGCGGAGTGCTCGAGGATCGGCATGCCGGCGCCGACCACGTTGAAATCGTCGATCGCGACCGGCACACCGATGCGCGCGAATACGTCGAGCGCCGGCATCACCTGGTCCGTGTTCGACAGGCACACGCGTTCGGAGAACTCCACGCCGATCAGGCCCGGCGGCAAACCGGCCTTTTGCAGGCAACTCTCGACGAAGCTGATGAAATGCGGCTCGATGACCGCAGCGTCCGACAGGTTCACCGAGAACGTGGGCGGCTCGCGCTTCCAGAGCGTTGGATTGCGATGCAGCCAGCCGATGAGCTCGCCGACGACCTTGCGGTCGATCATCGAGGAGAGTCCATGGTTCGCGGCCGTCTGCATCACGCGCTCGGGAGTCTGCTCGACGCCATCGACCATGTGTCGCAGCAGCACCTCGAACCGGCGGATGCCTTCGGCCTTGCGCAGGCGGACGAGCTGCTGCACGCGCAGCACCACATCCTGCTCGCGGATCTGCGCGTAGACCGCCTCGAGCGGCAGCGGCACCGGCGGGCGCGGTTTCGGCGGAGCGGCTCGCGGCATCGCATGCAACGTCTGCGCGATTTCCGAGGCGATGTCGGTGAGGATGGTCTGGACGGACGGCGTCAGGAATCGAGCCGCGGGGTCTTCGTCCTCGGGCGGCGTGTCTTCGACCACGAGCAGGCAAACGCCCTGCAGCGCCGAATGCAGGTCGCGCAGCGCCAGCATCACGGCCGTCCGGGAACCCTCGCCGCGCAGGAAACGCGACTCGCGGGCGGCGCCGAGCACGAACGCGTCGAGCGCGTCGTTCAGCGCCTGGCGGAATTCGATTCCGAAATCCGTCGAGGTGCAGTGGAGAACTTCGCCGCGCGCGTCGTACAGTGCGATCGCGCGGTAACGTGCATGCGGCAAAGCCTGTTCGAGATTGGCCACCCAGCCTGGGGCGACTTCAATGACCTGCTCGTTGAGCACAGACGCGCGAATGGTCGTCTGGCCCGTATCCATCGATGCAGCGGCCAATGTGGACTGTCTGTCCATTTCCCTGATTTCTCGAAGCGAATCCTCGACGCGCAAGGTTACAGATTACGTTCAGAGCGGACGTGATGCGGCTCGCGGTCCTGCCGGTAGCGTTAAATCACCCGTGAAATATGTCGAATATGATTCGTGCCCTGCGCTTCGACGTTGAGACCCTGTAGTTGTTTGCCTTACGGATATTAGCCGCACCCCGAGTAGATAGACGTCGGACCTTGGTCCGCCCCAGCCGTGGAGGTACGCGCGCGGCGTGTAGGACGGGAGGATGGCCCGGCATCCGAAGCGGTTCCCGGTCGTTCGGGATCGCAATTTTTTGCAGATACGATCAATCTCGTGCATATTCGGTCAAGATCGAGAAGCAAGATTTTTGAAGAGGGGATCCATGAAGCACCGGATTTCTCGCCGCGCGTTCCTGTCGGCGGCGGCAGCCGCACCCGTGGCCAACGCGCTGGTGGGGTCCGCCGGCGGGTCCGGCAATGCGGCCCCGAACCCGGCGGCCGGAAACTGGGTCCGCTGGCTCGATGACCGCGCCGCCGCCCGTTTCGACGGAGTGACCTGGGGCACGCCCTGGCCGCGGGGCAAGCAGCGGGAATCGCGGAATTTCGTGCTCCGGGGAGCCGCAGGCGCCAGTCATGCGCTGCAGTCCTGGCCGCTCGCCTGGTGGCCCGATGGCTCGATCAAGTGGACGGCCCACGCCCTCGCCCCCTCGACTGGCATCGGCGACGGGCCCTTCGAAGTCGTCGCGCAGCGCGGCGCCGCGAAGCACCAGGTCGTACTTCGCGCGCAGGAAAGCGATGCCGGCATCGAGATCGACACCGGCCGCTTCGTCTGCCGACTGGCGCGCGGGGGTACGAACTTCATCGCGGGGATCTCGCGCGAGGGTGCCGAGGTACTGCGCGACGGGCATCTCGTCCTGCTCCGCCGCGACCGCGCCGACTCGTCGGCCGATGGGCAGATGACCCAGGAGAAATTCGAGAGCGCGATCGAGAAGGTCGTGCTCGAACAAGCGGGTCCCGTGCGCGCCGTCGTCAGGATCGAAGGCAAACATGCGCACGGCTCGCGCCGCTGGATGCCATTCACGCTGCGACTGTACTTCCACGCCGGTAGTGAGGCAGTGCGCCTGATGCACACCATCGTCTTCGACGGCGACGAGGCCCGCGACTTCATCGGCGGCATCGGTGTGCGCTTCGCGGTTCCGATGCAGGCGGAGCTGTATGACCGGCACGTCCGATTCGCAGGCGCGAACGATGGCGTGTTCGGCGAGGCCGTGCGCGGCCTCACCGGACTGCGCCGCGATCCGGGCGCCGCCGCGCGGCAGGCACAGATCGCAGGCGTCGCGGTGCCGTCGATCACGCCCGTGGTCACGAACCTGCTGCAGTACATCCCGGCGTTCGGCGACTGGACATTGTTCCAGCCGAACGCCGACTCCTTCTCGATCCGCAAGCGCACCACCGACGGCCACGCCTGGCTCGACAGCGCTCGCGGCGCGCGGGCCAGCGGACTCGGTTACCTGGGCGCGCCCACCGGCGGTGTCGCGTTCGGGATCCGCAACTTCTGGCAGAGCCACCCGGCGCAGCTCGACATCCGCGATGCGCACACGGACACCGCGAACGTCACGATGTGGGTGTGGGCGCCCGATGCCCAGCCCATGGACCTGCGCTTCTATCACGACGGTCTCGGACAGGACACGTACGAGAAGCAATACAAGGGTGGACTCGAGATCACGTACGAAGATTACGAGCCCGGCTTCGGCACGCCACTCGGCGTCGCCCGCACCAGCGAACTGATGCTGTGGATCCTGCCGGCGACACCGGCTCGCGAAGTCCTTCCGGAACTGGCCGCCGCGCTGGCGACGCCCGCGCGCATCGTGCCCACGCCGCAAACCGTCGTGGAGTCCGGCGTTTTCGCGCATGCGTTGTCGCTGCCCTCGCAGACGCCGCCGGAACACGCGGCGCTCGAGAAACAGCTCGACTGGATGTTCGACTTCTATCGCGACCAGCAGGACCAGCGGGGCTGGTACGGCTTCTGGAACTACGGCGACGTCATGCACACGTACGACTTCGATCGCCACGAGTGGCGATACGACGTCGGCGGCTTCGCCTGGGACAACTCCGAGCTCGCGACCGACGTGTGGCTGTGGATGTACTTCCTGCGCACCGGCCGCGCGGACACGTTCCGCTTCTCCGAGGCCATGACCCGTCACACGGGCGAAGTCGACGTGCATCATCTCGGCAAGTTCGCGCCGCTCGGCTCGCGCCACAACGTCCAGCACTGGGGTTGCAGCGCCAAGCAGCTGCGCATCAGCACGGCGCTGAACCGCAGGTTTTACTTCTACCTCACCGCCGATGAGCGCGTGGGCGACCTGATGCGCGAGCAGCTCGAGGCGGCGCGTACGCTGCGCACCGTGCCGCCTGGCCGCAAGCTCGCGGACCCCGAGGAACGCGCCACGGATCCGGACGGCGATTTCGCGCATCTCGGCTTCGGCACCGATTGGGGCTCGCTCGCGAGCGCGTGGCTCACCGAGTGGGAGCGCACACGCGATCCGAAGATGCGCAATCGACTGCTCGCCAGCATGAAGACGATCGGCGCGCAGCCGCGCGGCTTCTTCACGGGCGGCGAACGCATGAATCTCACGACGGGCGCCTTCGACATCGCGAAGAACGATGACGTCAGCGTGTCGCACCTTTCCGCGGCCTTCGGCCTGCCGGAGGTGTGCGCCGAGTTGATCGAACTACTCTCCGTGCCCGAATTCGAGCGCGCGTGGCTGCAGTACTGCGAGCTCTACAATGCGCCGGCCGATCGGCAAAAAGCGGCGCTCGGCCAGGAGTTGCGTGGCAACGGGCTGCAGCAGGGTCACTCGCGCCTCACGGCATACGCTGCGCTTCGCAGGAAGGATGCGGCGCTCGCCGCGCGCGCTTGGCAGGAGTTCGCGGAGGGCCGCATGGGATACGGACGCGGGCAGCAGTTCGCGTCGAAACGCATCGAGGGTCCCGCGGTGCTCGAGCCGGTCGACGAGGGTCCCGGAATCTCGACCAATGCGAGCGCGCAATGGGGACTGGCGGGCATCGTGAATCTCGCGTACACGCGCAAGCTCGCCGGCTGAAATGTCGACCATGAAACCCTGATCGCCAAATGAAGAAGGGGACCCGGTCGGGTCCCCTGTGTGCTTCACTCCGCGGGTTGCGGTTGCGATTCCGGCATGGGCCGCGGCGCGTAGGGATTCCGCTTTCCGCCACCGCGCTGTTTCGGCGTGTACGGATGGCGCGCTCGCTGCCACCACTGCGGCCGCACGACGTAACCTTCGCGCACCTCGAAGCCGACGATTCGCTGCGCGCGTTCCACCGGGTGCTCTTCGGGCGACTGGAGTCCGGACAGCCAGCGCACGAGGCGATAGAAGAAGCGCAGCAACAACAGCGTCGCGAGCCCCTCGAACAACGTCACCATGAACGCGAGGAAGGTGTTCCCATACGCGGCGCGCGCGTGGAACTTGATGGCTGCGCGTTCGCGGTTGATCTCGATGCTGTCGTAGAAGCTCGGCACGACCAGCAACGTCAACAGCGTCGACGTGATGACGCCGCCGATGATGGCGACCGCCATCGGGCTGTAGAACTCGCCGCCCTCACCTATGCCGATCGCCACCGGCATCATGCCGGCGATCAGCGCGAAGGTGGTCATCATGATCGGGCGGAAGCGCACGCGGCCCGCGTGCATCAGCGCCTCCTCGCGATCGATGCCGCGCTTCTCTTCTTCACGCGTGCAGTCGAGCAGCAGGATGGCGTTCTTCGCCACGAGGCCCATGAGCATGATGATGCCGATGAAGCTCATGAGATTGAGCGTGCCACCCGTCAGGTTCAGCGCGAGCACCACGCCGATCAGGGACAACGGCAGCGAGATCATGATCGCGAGCGGAGCCGTGAACGAGCCGAACTGCATCACGAGCACCAGGTACATCACGAAGATGCCCATGATCAGCGCCGTGAACATCTCGGAGAACAGCTCTGACTGGTCGCGCGAAGCGCCGCCCAGTTCGATACCGTAGCCCTGCGGGAATTCGATCGCTTTCGCGATCTCCTGGGCCTTGCGCGTCACGGTACCCGCATCGACGCGATCCACGTTCGCGGCCACCGTGACGGTGCGCTTGCCGTTCAGGTGCTGGATGCGGGCCGGGCCCTTGTCCATCGTGATGGTCGCGATCTGCTCGAGCGGGACCATCATGCTCGTGCCCGTGACGTTGATGGGCAGGTGCTCGATGTTCTCGGCGCTCACGCGATCTTCCGGCGCGAGACGCACGGCCACGTCGCGCGACTGACCGATCGGGTCGACCCAGTCGCCGACTTCCACGCCCGCGAAAGCCACGCGCAGGGTCTGCGCCGCATCGTTCACCGAAATGCCCAGCTGGTTGGCCAGGCCGCGATCGATCTCGATGCGCAGCTCATCCTTGGGATCCTGCTCGGACAGGCCGACGTCCACGGCGCCCGGGATCTCCCGGACCTTCTCCATGAACTCGTTGGTGATCTCCATGAGCTTGCGCGAGTCGGTGCCGTAGAACTGGATCTGCACCGGCTTGCGCACGCCCTGGTTCAGATCGTCGAACACCACGTACTCGGCGCCGACCAGCTGCTTGAGTTTTTCGCGCAATTCGGCGGCCAGCTCTTCCAGCGACTTCGAGCGTTCCGACTTTTCGCCTACCTCCACCCAGACACGCCCACCGGTCGTGCTGACACGCGCGTCGGTGCTCTTCGTTTCGTCCATCGCGAGCGCGAGATCCGCCGCTTTCTGGACCTTGTTGCGGGCGTATTCGAGGCTGGTGCTCGACGGCGTGCGAACCTCGATGGCCAGCGTGCCGTAGTCCGACTTCGGCAGGAACTCGCTTCCGCCGAGGGTGGTTTGATAGCCGCACGAGCCGATCAGCAGGAACAACGAGCCCCACGCCATCCACTTGCGGTGATGCAGCGCCCAGGCGATGACGTTGCCATAACGGTCCGCCTGGTGGTCGAACCAGACGTTGAACTTCGCGAAGTACTTCTCGAGTCCGCGGCGCTCACGCTGCGCGTGTCCCGGCGGATCGCCCCAGTAGGCCGACAGCATCGGGTCGAGCGTGAACGAGATGAAGAGGCTCACGAGCACCGAGGCCGCGACAGTGACGGCGAATGGCCGGAACCACTCGCCCGCGCCGCCGCCCATGAAGGCGACGGGCACGAACACCGCGACGATCGACAAGGTGGTCGCGGTGACCGCGAGACCGATTTCCGCCGTACCGTTGCGCGCGGCGGCCACGCGGTCTTCGCCGCGTTCCATGTGCCGGACTATGTTTTCTCGAACCACGATGGCGTCGTCGATGAGCACGCCGATCGCGAGCGACAGGCCCAGGAGGGTCATGAAGTTCAGCGTGAACCCGCACAACCAGACGGCGATGAACGCCGCGATCGCCGAGGTCGGCAGCGACAGCCCGGTGATCAGCGTCGAGCGCCAGGAATTCAGGAAGGCGTAGACGACGAAGATCGTAAGGCCCGCGCCGAAAACCAGCGCGTGGATCACGTTGTTGAGATTGCTCGACGCTTCCTCGCCGCCGTCGCGCGTGACCTCGAGCGTGGTGCCCTCGGGCAGCGTCTCGTTGATCTTCTTGACCTCCTCGCGGATGCGCTCGGCGACGGTCACCGTGCTCGCCTCGCGCTGGCGGATCACCGAGAGACCCACGTTGGGGCTGCCCGATCGCAGGCTGTAGCTGTTGGGTTCGGCGAAGCCGTCTTCGACGGTCGCGACCTGTCCGAGACGCACGACCTCGTTGCCGAGGCGCTTGATCACGATGTCGTTGAAGTCGGCGGGCCGTTCGATGCGGCCCACCAGGCGAATGAGCTGCTCGTCGAGTTCACCCTTGACCCGGCCCACCGGAGCATTCGTGTTCTGCGCGCGCAGCGCGTTGACCACGTCGGAGGCGGAAACGTTGAACTCGCGCAACTTCTGCGCGTGCAGCAGCACGGACAACTCGCGGCGCAGGGCGCCGTCGACGTTGACCACCGCGACACCGTCGAGTCCGCGGATCTGATCGGCGAGCACGTCCTCGGCGAGCCGCGAGATCTCCGCGTGCGACTGTTTCGTCGAGGACAGCCCGAGGTTCATGATGGGCTGGGCCGCAGGATCGACGCGCCACAGGATCGGCTCGCGCATTTCGAGCGGCATCTTGTAGCGCACGGCGGCAATCGCGTTGCGCACCTCGTCGCCGGCCTCGGACATGTTCTTCTTGAAGTCGAAGATGATGACGAACTGGCCGGTGCCGTCCATCGCCGTCGACTGCAGCTCGTAGACCTGCGGAATGCTCTGCAACGACTTCTCGACGCGATTGATGATGTCGCGCTCCACCGCTTCGGGCGATGCGCCCGGATAGGGGAAACTCACGACCATCACCGGCTGATCGACGTCCGGGATCTGGTTGACGCGCAGATTCTTGAGCGCGAGCAAACCGAGACACATGAGCACGATGATGATCGCGACCGTGGTGACCGGTTGCTTGATGCTGAAATTGGAAAGCAACATCGAGGGAACTCCCTTGTTTGGCCGCGATTACTTCTCGACGACCACTGCGGTCTTGTTCGCTTGCTCGAATGTGACTGGTTGACCTTCCTTCAACGTCGCGCTCGGAAAGCGCAGCACGTCCTCGCCCTCGTTGATACCGGCGTTCACGACGTACGCGCCCGAACGCGGATCGCGCTCGCCGAGCGTGAGCTCGGCCTTCTGCAGCTTGGCCTCGCGGATGGCCCAGGCATACGCCTTGTCGCCCTCGCGGACGACGGCGGCACTGGGCAATGCGAGCTTCGATGCGGTGCGGGTTTCCACGCGTCCTTCCGCGTACAAGCCTGCCACGTTGGGCTGCTGACCGGCGTCGTCGAAGCTCACCAGGACTTCGACTTGGCGCGTCGTGGCGTTCGCCGACGGGTTGACGCGGGTCACCTTGCCCGTGAACTCGCGTTCACCGAAGCCGTGGATGCGGAACCAGACCGACTGGCCCGCGTGCACTTCGCCGATGTTGTCGGCTGAAATGAAGCCTTCGAAACGCAGGCTACCCGGGTCGATGACCTTGAGCAGTTCCTTGCCGATCTGCAGCGTGTCGCCCGCCGACACCTGGCGGTCGCTGACGATGCCGTCGAACGGCGCGCGCACTTCGGTGCGCTCGAGCTGCTGGCGCGCGGTCACCACGCGCGAGCGCGCGGCTTCACGCTCGCTCTGCGCGGAATTGCGGCGGATCTCCGCGTCTTCGACCTGCTGGGCCGAGACCACGCCGGTCTCGCGCAGTTTCAGCATGCGCTGGTACTGGCGCTCGGCCTGCTCGTAGGCCTGTTCGGCTGCGTTCATCGAAGACTGCGCGGACATCAGGCTGTCGCGGATCGAGGTCTGGTCGAGACGCACGAGAAGATCTCCGCGCTTGACCGGATCGCCATTCTCCTTGAGGACCGCCAGCACGACGGCGGGCACTTCCGCCCTGAGGTCGGCGCGCCGCTCGGGCTGGATCGAGCCCGTAACCGACGGGCCCGACGCCAACGCACTGCTGTTGGCCGAGAGCACGTCGTCCGGGGAGATCAGCAGCGGCGTCAAGTCCTGCTTGTCCGGCGTGTTTCCAGATCCCTTGCCGCAAGCGGCCAGGGCCAGGATCGAAATCGTGAGTGCGGAGACGAGGCCGAGCCTCGAGACTTTTCTGTTGTTGAGAATCACGCGATCTTCCTTTGGCGACACGAACTCAGACGCTTCAACCGCCCCCCGGGTTGCACGTTGGCTAACTAAAAAATGATTGATTGATATTGTTTTTTTGCGGGCGCGAGATCGCGGCTGGAACCCGACTGAGGACCGACGCGCCCGGTAATCAAGGCGCGCACGATGCCTATCGCGATCCCGAATCGCAAGTGATCTTCGTCATACCGACGGAATTAATCGGCGGGCCGCGCCAACCCGCGAAGTTCGTCCGCAACCGCCCCGGAATCGGGACCCACGATCACGTGCCACAGGGTATCCGCCACCCGCACCGCACCCCTGAAC
>JAEYUC010000059.1 GCA_023433705.1 Pseudomonadota bacterium | reverse complement strand
ACACATGAGTCGTGGATTCGTATTCGCCTTGCTGACGACCATTGCCGGCGCGGTGAGCGCCGCGGACTCGCAGCCGCCGACGCTGCCGATCGGCTCGGCGATGCCGGCTTTCTCGCTGCCCGGCATCGACGGCAAGACCTACACCGACAAGAGTTTCGCCAAGGCGGACATCCTCGTCATCGTGTTCACCTGCCCACATTGCCCGACCGCGCAGGCGTACCAGGAGCGCATCAAGAAGCTGGTCGTCGACTACACGCCGAAGAACGTCACCGTCGTCGCGGTGAACCCTAACCACGCGGCCGCGGTGCGTCTCGACGAGCTCGCCTGGAGCGACCTGTCCGACTCCTTCGCCGAAATGCAGGAACGCGCGCGCGACCAGAAATTCAACTTCATCTGGCTGGACGATGGCCCGAAGCAGGAGATGTCGCGCGCCTACGGCCCGGTCGCGACGCCGCACGTGTTCATCTTCGACAAGGCGCGCAAGTTGCGCTTCGAAGGCCGTATCGATGAATCGGAGCGCGAGTCGCTCGCCACCAAGCACGACACGCGCAACGCGATCGATGCGCTGCTTGCCGGCAAGGAGCCACCGGTCACATCCACCCGCGTGTTCGGCTGCTCGGTCAAATGGGCCGACAAGGTCTCCGAGTACGCGAAGTACAAGGCGCGCTGGGCCGCGGAACCCGTGACGCTCGAGAAGGCCGATGCCGCGACGCTCAAGGCGATCCGCGAAAACAAGGACTCCGGCAAGCTGCGCCTCATCAACGTCTGGGCGACCTGGTGCGGCCCGTGCATCACGGAGTTCGACGAGCTGGTCGAGCACAACCTGCGCTTCCGCGGCCGTCCGTTCGAGATGGTCACGATCGCCGCCGAGTACCCCGACCAGGAAGAGGCCGTGAAGGAATTCCTCACGAAGAAACACGCCTCGACGAAGAACTACATCCTCGCAAGCAACGACAAGGACGAGTTGTACGACGCGTTCGAGCCCAAAAGTGCGTGGCGCGGCGAGCTGCCCTACACGATCATCGTGAACGAGAAGGGCGAGGTCATCTACCGCGAGTACGGCGAGCTGAGCTTCCTCAAGATGCGCCGCGCGATAGTGCCGGAGTTGAATCGCATCAAACCCTGGGGCGGCCTGAGCCCCGTGAAGCCGAATTAGGGGCGGCCCCCGTTTCCCAGAAAAAGGGGTCAGTCTTGAATCAACGCCTCGGCATGGTCTCTCTCGTCGTCCGTGACTACGACGAGGCGCTCGCGTTCTACATCGGCAAACTCGGCTTCAAGCTGGTCGAAGACAGCTTCGTTCCGGAGCAGAACAAGCGCTGGGTGGTGATCGAACCACCTGGCGGGGAAGGCGGAGCCAAACTATTGCTGGCGCGTGGTGTGGGTGATGCTCAGACCTCGCGCATCGGCAACCAGACCGGCGGCCGCGTGTTCCTGTTTCTTTACACCGACGACGTCTGGCGCGACTACCGCGCTTACAAGGCGCAGGGCATCGACTTCGTGCGCGATCCGTCCGAGGCGCCGTTCGGCACCGCCGCCGTGTTCAAGGATCTCTACGGCACGCTCTGGGACCTGATTCAGCTCAGGCAGTGAACAACCGGCGCAGCTCGGCTTCGCCGCGCGCCGTGAAGCTGACTACACGCGAATCGCGCGTCGGCCTGGACCACCGCAACGCGTAGAACCGCTGCAACAGTGCGCTGCCGAGTGCGCCGCCGAGATGATTCCGCCGCTCGCCCCAGTCGAGGCAGGGCCGGCACAAGGTGCGCCGCTGCGCACGGGCGGCGGTAACGTCCACGCCGAAATCCTCGAACCACCGCGCACCCGAGGGCGTGAGCTCGAACGCTTCCGGATCCGAGCGAAATACGCGCCGTGCGATCAGCGCCTCGTACAGCAACACGGCGAGCTCGCCGGCGAGATGGTCGTAGCAGACTCGCGCCTTGCGCAATGCCGGCTCGCGCGGTCCCGAGCGCAGGCGCACGGATCCGGTGCGAAACGCCACGCCCATCAACGACTCGAGCAGGCGAGCGACGTCGCGATTCGCGAGCTTGAAGTATCGATGCCGACCCTGCGCCGTGACTTCGACCAACTTCGCATCGAGCAGCTTCGCCAGGTGCGAACTGGCGGTTTGCTTCGACACCCCAGCCAGCGACGACAGTTCGGTGGCGGTCAGCGCGCGGTCCGCCATCAATCCCGTCAGCATCTCCGCGCGCGCCGGATCGCCGATCAGCGCGGCGATACGCGCAATGTTGGGACCGTCGGCCATGGTTCGATGGTAGACGAACCATCGAAGCACCGAAAGCTCCTATGCTCCTCGACATGGCGATCGTGTGTTTCATCCGATACGAGATCGATCCTTTCCAGCGCGCCGCGTTCCTCGAGTACGCGCGCAACTGGCATCGCATCATCCCTCGTTGCGGCGGCAGGCTCCTGGGGTACTTCCTGCCGTTCGAAGGAACCAATTACGAGGGCTGGGGCCTGGTGGGCTTCGATTCGCTGGCGGCATATGAGGCCTACCGCACTCGCCTCAAAGCCGACCCGGAGGGGCGGGCGAATTTCGATTTCGCGCAAGAGCGACGGTTCATCCTGCGTGAGACGCGTACGTTTCTCGAACCGGTCGCTCCATGATAGTCGTCCTGTTCGAGGTTGAACCCCATTCACAGGGCGCGGAAGACTACCTGCAGCTGGCGGCGGCATTGCGTCCGGAGCTCGAGAAGATAGACGGCTTCATATCCATCGAAAGGTTCCAGAGCCTCACGGCTCCGACCAAGCTTCTGTCGATGTCCTGCTGGCGCGATGAGGACGCAGTGCGGGAGTGGCGGAATTTCGATGCCCACCGTCGGGCGCAACGCGCAGGCAGAGCCGGTCTGTTCGCCGACTACCGCCTGCGCGTATGCGCGGTGTTGCGCGACTACGGGATGCATGATCGCGAGCAGGCGCCACGAGGGTGACGCGAAGCCCCATCCGTGACCTGCGTCGACCGGCAGCCGCAAGGTTCGGATCAGCCGCGAGTCACCGATCGAGCGCTGCGAACGCGGACTTCAGCGCCCCGTCGAGCGCCGCCGCGAACTTGTCCGGCTGATCGAACATCACGAAGTGACGCGCGGGCGAGACGGAAACCACCTCCAGCTTCTCCACCCCGGTCAGCAACATCCGGTAGTAGTTGGCCTTGCCGGCCTCGTCGACGCCCATCGCGGCCAGGTCCGGGGCGTAGAACGGCGACATCTCGACCACAGGCACCTTGATGCCGGCGAGCTTGGGGCGCAGGTCGAGCGCCATCACCTGCGCCGCGAACTCGGCCGTGGCTTCGGCGTCGCTGCGGCTCGACAGCTCCGCTAGCTTCGTCGCGGTGCTCTCGTCGATGCTGCCGATCTGCCGCATGTACGCCTGCTGCCCGGCGACGAACTGCGCGCGCGTTCCCGACATCTGTGCGCGAATGTTGGCAGCGAGCGGCGCGCGATCTCCCGTCATGCGTTCCGTGCCCGGAAATACCGGCAAGCCGTCGACCGCGACTACGCCCGCGATCCTGTCCGAATGCTGCGTCGCGAACGCCAGCGACAGGATGCCGCCAAGGCTGTGCCCGACCAGTACCGGCTTCGCGATCTTGCGGGACTCGATCAGGCCGAGCAGATCTTCCTGCACCGACTCGAAGGTCGCATTCGCATCGCGCGGCCGTCCATCGAATCCAGGCAGCGTCAGTAGATAGACCGAGTGCGTGCCGCGCAGCCGCTCGGCCGTGTCCTTCCACACCCACGAGCCGCTCGCGAGCCCCGGTATCAGGATGACCGCCGGCCCCTTGTCGGAAACCTGTTCGACGGCGAGCGCGCCGGCTTCGAACTTCGAATCCGCGCCAAACGCGGGCGCGAGCAGGGAGAGCGCGAGCGCGAAGCCCGCGAAAGTCTTGCGAAACATGGTTGTTACTCCGTTAGAAAGATCTTTTCGATCGGCTTGTCGAAGAGCTTTGCCAACGCGAAGGCGAGTGGCAGGCTCGGGTCATACTTTTCGGTCTCGATGGCATTGATGGTCTGACGTGAAACTTCGAGCTGGTCGGCGAGTTCGCCCTGGCTCCAGCCGCGCTCCATGCGCAGTTGGCGGACAATGTTTTTCATCGCCGCCAGGTTCCGCCGCGCACGATGGACAGCGTCGCCCAGATCGCGCCCATGACCGGCCATACCCAGAACATGGTCAACCTCGGGAAGCCCGCGCCTTCGAGGAATCCATACGTGAGCGTCCAGCCCGCCGTCACGGCGAACGAGATTCCGATGTTCTCGAGTGTGCGCAGCCGGATGAATTCATCCATGCGGCGGAACCCACGCACGATCACCCAAACCGCGATTGCAATCGGAATCGCTGGCGAGATCAGCAGCGCGGTGCGCGTGGGACCGGGATCCATCGGCTCGGCCAGCTTGATCGAGCCGAACAGCACCGCCGTGTAGAGCAGCAAGGCTCCCGCGAGCTCCCAGTGGTATCGCCGCATGGCCTCGATGTGTCGCATCACCCGGTCTCCGCAGCCTGTAAAGGATGCTTGACAGGTTAGACAGTCCGAAATGGCCTGTCAAGCATGCTTTACAGGGGGGGTGGGGATAGCCGTGCCGGTGTAAAAAGTGGGGATAGCGGTGCCGGTGTAAAAGGTGGGGACAAGTCGGCGCGCGGGCCGCGTTTTCCCCACTTTTTACACCGGCACCGCCATCCCCACTAGCTAGAACGGGCGCTGGTGGCCCTGCATTTTCGCGAGGAATTCCTGCTCGGCGACGGACTCGCCGGTGCGTTCGCCCGGCACGTCCTCGCAGAACTTCACCCACGGCAGCCGGCTCTCGATTCCGAACTGCTTCACGATCGGTGCGTCCTCGGGTCGATCGAGCGATCCGATCGTCGTGTAGATGCGTGCGCTCGCGATGTTGTACTTGAACGAGAGCGGGGTGCCGCAGGCCGCGCAGAATCCGCGTTGCGCGAGGTTCGAGCTCGCGAAGAAGCTGGGCACGCCGTGCGTCCACTCGAAGTTGTCGGGCGAGCCGCCGGCGAGCGCCGCGAATATGCCGCCCGTGGCGCGCTGGCACATGCGGCAGTGACACACGTGCGTGTTCTCCAGCGGAGCGTAGAACGCGTAACGCACTGCGCCGCACTGGCACCCACCGGTCGCGACTGGTTTGCGGCCCGTGCTCATCCCGGAACGCTACTGGAAAGTGTCGCAGGCCTGCACGTTGCCCGACTCGAACCCGCGCCGGAACCATTCCTGGCGCTGCGCGCCGGAGCCGTGCGTGAAGGATTCCTGGTTCACGTGACCCTGCACGCGCTTCTGGATCGTGTCGTCGCCCACCGCGGACGCGGCGCCGAGCGCGGCGTCGATGTCACCGGCTTCGACGATGCCGCGCGCGCGATCGGCGTGATGCGCCCAGATGCCCGCGAAGCAGTCCGCCTGCAGCTCCATGCGCACCTGCAACGCGTTGGCCTCCGCCTCCGACGCGCGCGACTGCGCGTTGCGGACCTTGTCGGAAATGCCGAGCACGGTCTGCACGTGATGCCCGACTTCGTGCGCGAGCACGTACGCCTTCGCGAAATCACCCTGCGCGGCGAACTCGGTTTCGAGCTGACGGAAGAATTGCAGATCGATGTAGACCTTCTGATCGGCGGGGCAGTAGAAAGGCCCGACCGCGGACGTCGCCGATCCGCAGGCCGTGTGGATGCCTTGCTCGAAGATGGCTAGATAGGGGGCCGGGTACTGCTGCCCGGCCTGCGCGAAGATCGCGTTCCAGGTGTCCTCGGTGTCGCCGAGCACGGCGGCAACGAACTGTCCGACCTCGTCACCGGGCGTGCCCGCCTCGATCTGCTCTTCGGTCTGCGCGCCGCCGCCTTCGCCCATCAGGCCCATGATGACGCGCGGATCGACGCCGAGGAAATACGCCGCGAGCAGCGCGATGATGCCGCCGCCGATGCCGAACTTCATGCCGGGTCGCCCGGTGGAGCGACCGCGGTAGTCCTGGACGTTGCGACTTTGTCGACTTTCGCGCCAGCGCATGGCGGGATGTTAGCAGAGGCACTCGCGGTATGATCCGCGCCTCGTGAAGTCCGGCCTGCCTATCGACGAAGTCCTGCCCGCACTGCGCTCCGCGCTGCAGCGCGGTCCCAATGCGGTGGTCGAAGCGCCGCCCGGCGCCGGCAAGAGCACCGTTGTGCCGATTGCGCTGCTGGAGGAATCGTGGTTGCGGGGCGGCAAGATCGTGATGCTCGAGCCGCGTCGCCTCGCGACGCGCGCGGTGGCCACGCGTATGGCGCGCACGCTGGGTGAATCCCCCGGTGAAACCGTCGGTTACCGCATGCGGCTGGAGACGCGCGTGAGTCGCCGCACGCGCATCGAGGTCGTGACCGAAGGCGTGTTCACGCGCATGTTGCAAAGTGATCCGGCGCTCGAAGGCATCGCGGCGGTGTTGTTCGACGAATTCCACGAGCGCAACCTGCATGCCGACACGGGGCTCGCGTTCGCGCTCGATACGCAGGCGAACCTCGCGCCCGAGCTGCGGCTGGTGGTGATGTCCGCGACGCTCGACGGCGCCGCTGTCGCGAAGTTGTTAGGAGACGCGCCGGTGATCTCGGCGGCGGGGCGAGTCCATCCAGTCGACGTGAAGTATCTCGGCACGGGCATGCCGCTGTTGCCGGGTGGCCGCGAGGAGCCGTTGATCGCCGTGGTCCGCGCGATCCGGCGCGCATTGCAGGAGGCCGAGGGCGACATGCTCGTGTTCCTGCCGGGCGCGGGCGAGATCCGCCGCGTGCAGGGAATGCTCGACGAGCCGGGTGCCGACGTGCTGCCGCTGTATGGCGAACTCGGTCCCGACGCGCAGGATGCCGCGCTCACACCGGCCAGGCCCGGACGCCGCAAGATCGTGCTGGCCACGAACATCGCCGAGACCAGTCTGACTATCGACGGCGTGCGCATCGTCGTCGATGCCGGACTCGAGCGGCGAAGTTTGTTCGACCCGTCGAGCGGCATGAACCGGCTCGAGGTGCATTGCATCTCGCGCGCCTCGGCCGAACAACGCGCGGGACGCGCCGGGCGTACCGCGCCGGGCGTGTGTTATCGGCTGTGGGGCGAGGGCGCCGAAAGAAGCCTGGCTGCCTACGCGCCGCCGGAGGTATGCGTCGCCGATCTCGCGCCGCTCGCGCTCGATCTCGCGGCCTGGGGCACGGATGCGGGCGCGTTGCGTTGGCTCGATCCGCCACCGGCCGCGACGCTTGCGAGCTCACGCGATCTGCTGCGGCGCCTCGGTGCGCTCGACGCGGCTGGCAGGATCACCGCGCACGGCAAGGCGATGCAGGAATTTCCCGCGCATCCTCGGCTCGCGCACTTGTTGCTGGAGGCGCGCCGCCTCGGTGTGGCCTCGCTTGGCGCGGAGCTCGCCGCGTTGCTGTCGGATCGCGACCTGCTGCGCGCCGGCGGGGGAACGCGCGATTCGGACATCCGGACGCGGCTCGAAGCGCTGCGTCGCGGCACGGGCGCCGACCGGGGAGCGCTCGATCGCGCGCGGCGAGCGCAGCGCGCGTTCGAGCAGCAGGCAGGCCAATCGGCGCGGATTCCCTCCGCCGACGTGGATGCCGGCGTGCTGCTCGCCTTCGCGTATCCCGACCGCATCGGCCGACGCCGTCCCGGCGGCGAGGCGCGTTATCAGCTCGCGAACGGCCGCGGCGCCGTGTTTCCCGGCCCCGAATCCATCGCGCGCGAGGAATTCATCGTCGCGATCGATCTCGACGATCGCGAACGTGAGGCGCAGATCCGCCTCGCCGCGCCACTCTCGCGCGCGGACCTGCTGGAGCATTTCGGAGAACACGTGCGGCGCGCGGAAGAGGTGCACTGGGACGAACGCACCGAGACCATCGTCGCGCGCCGCGCGGTGTGGCTCGACGATCTGCTGATCGAGGAGAAGCCGCTGCCCGAACTACCGCGCGACGCGACCGCCGCCGCGATGGTCGAAGGCGTACGATCGCTCGGCCTCGACGTGCTGCCCTGGGACGAAGAGTCGCGCAACCTCGTGGCGCGCTGCGAATTCGTGCGTGGACTCGGCCGCAAGGAGCTCGCGGACTGGCCGGAGTTCTCGCGCGAGGCGCTGACCGCGGATCTCGAATGGCTCGAGCCGTTTCTCGATGGCATCACGCGCCGCTCGCAGCTCGCGCGCGTGCCGCTGCTCGATGCGCTGCGCTCGCGGCTCACGTACCCGCAGCAGCAGAAGCTCGACGACCTCGCGCCCACGCACATCACGCTGCCGACCGGGTCTCGCGCGCGTATCGACTACATCGACGACAACGCACCGTGCGCGTCGATGCGCATGCAGGAAGTATTCGGTCTCGCCGCCACGCCGCGCATCGGCGGCGGCGCGGTGCCCGTCACGTTCAAACTACTGTCGCCCGCGCAACGGCCGCTGCAGGTGACGCGGGATCTCGCGAGCTTCTGGAGCAACGCCTACGTCGACGTGCGCAAGGACATGCGTGGCCGGTACCCGCGCCACTACTGGCCGGAGAATCCGCTCGAGGCGGAGCCGACGCGGCGCGCGAAGCCGCGTGGCACCTGATCAGAGCCGGATCACGACCTTTCCGAACAGCGCGCCTGAATCCATGTAGTCGTAGGCCGCGGGTGCGTCCACGAATTCGAAAACGCGATCGATCTGCGGCTTGACCTGGTGTCTCTCAAGGAATGCATTGAGCGCCTCGAAATCGGCGCGCGACCCTACGTAGATGCCCGACGCCGTGGCGTTGCGGCCCATCAACACGCCCGCCGGAATGTCCCCGCCGAACTGCGAGAGCCCACCGATCAGCGCGATGTGACCGCCCGGCGCGAGGCTCGCGAGCGACTTCGGCAGCGTTCCGGCGCCGCCGACTTCGAGCACATGTTGCACGCCGCCGGTCTGTTCCAGTATGTCCGCTTCCCAATTCCGGGTAGTCCTGTAATTGATGGTGTGAGCCGCGCCTAACTTCCTCGCGCGCGCGAGTTTTTCGTCTGACGAGCTGGTCATGACGGGAATCCCGCCCATCGCGCGCGAGAGCTGCAGGCCCCAGATCGACACACCACCGGTGCCGAGCAGCAGCACCTTGTCGCCGGACTGCATGCGGCCGCGCGTCACCAGCGAATTCCACGCGGTGACGCCGGCGCATGGCAGGGTCGCGGCCTCCTCGTACGATAGATAGTCGGGAATCCGGACGAGGCCGTCCTCGTGCAGCGTGACGTACTCGGAGAGCATCCCGTCGATGGCGCCGCCGAGCGCCGACTCCATGTGCTCGAGCTGGGGCCGTCCGCCCAGCCACTTCTGAAAGAAGATGGCCGCGGCGCGATCGCCTTTCTTCCATCGCTTCACCTTCGCGCCGACGGCGGCGACTTCACCCGCGCCGTCGGACAGCGGCACGAGATTCGGCCGCATCGGTCCGGGGTACTGCCCGAGCTTCACGTATATGTCGCGGCGGTTGAGCGATACCGCGCGCACGCGCACGAGCACCTCGTTGTCGCCGGGCTGGCGGATTGGCGCTTCGACGAGCGTGAGCACGGGTGGCGCATCGCCGGTTTTCACGAGCTGGTATTGACGCTGGACGGTTTGTGCCTCGGCGCCGATCGCGAACGCGGGCAGGACCAGCAGGGCGGCGCGGCGCGGTGCGGCGGACATGGGAATCTCCGGCGGTTGGGACGCCGGAGATTCTAGCGAGCGAGGTTCAGAGATTACGCGCGCTATAGCGCGCGGCTTCGTAGGCGTCCTGCGCATCATTTCGCTGATATTCGAGTCGGCCCAGCCGCCAGGCGATACGCTCGCGTTCCTTCGGCGGCAGGTCCTCTTTCTCGAGCGCGGTGCGCAGGCTGTAGATCTCGCTCTGCAGCGCGTCGACTTCGGCGCCGAGGCGGTTCACCTCGAGCCCGTGCTCGTATGCATTGATCAGCCGTTCCTGGTCGTAGCGGCGGCAGATGCCGACGTCGAAGCTGCTGCCGTATTCGCCGAGTTGATAGGCGCGGTACGGCACGCAGAAACGATCGAGTCCCTGCTCGCGGCCGGCCAGCCATCTTTCGCGGTCGGGCGTCACCGACACCTTGGCGCAGGCCGTGGCGTGATGAACCAGGTATTCCTCCGGGCGGCCATTGGCGCCGTCGCGGACGCCGATGTCCTGCCAGTCGGCGCTGAGACACTCGCTCTTCGAAAGACTCGCGCAACCGCCGAGCGAGCCGAGGAGCACGGAGGTGGCGATGAGTTTGGAAAGCAGCCTGGTGTCCATGGCTGCCAATCTACCGGCGAATAATTGAATCGATGCTGAACGAGCCGACGGCTTCGTTGTGTCAAATCAGCCCGTCAAACCGGCCCGCCGTCCTCGCGTTCGATGGCGAGCAGCCCCGCGCGCGCGGGATATCCAGGCCCATCCGGCCAATGACTCCGCGGTTCGTCGAGCGTGCCGCCTTCGCCCGGATGCTGGATGGAAAGGAACATGGTCTTGCCGTCCGGCGTGAACTCGCAACCGCAGACCTCGCAGCCGTTAGGGCCGCTCGCGAGTTGTTTGAGCAGACCGCGCATCGGGCCGCTGGTCTCCATGACGAAGCAGCCGTTGTTAGGCATGTCACGTCCGTCCGAATCGGTGACGATCCAGAGACGTCCCTGCGGATCGATGCCGAGGTTGTCGGGGCAGTGGACCTGGCTCTGGTGCTCGCGATTCGGATAACCGGCGAAATACGTGTCCTTCGAGCCGACCTTGCCGGGCGCGACGTCATCCGCGTTCACGAGGTAGCGCCCCTCGCCGGGATTACCGGCGAGCAGGAACACGTTCCAGGTGAACTTGGTCGCAGTGCCGTCGTCGCCGTCCTCGATGATCTCGATGATGTGGCCGGAGCGATTTTCGGGGCGCGGATTGGCCGGATTCACGTCGACGTCGGTTTCGCGTCCGTACCACTCCTTCCTGCTGGTATCGCCGCGGCTCTCCGACTTCGTGCACGGGATGTAGATGCGTCCCGTAATCGGGCTGGGCTCGACGTCCTCGGGCCGGTCCATCGTCGTCGCGCCTATCAAGTCCGCGGCCGCGCGCACCTTGATGACGACGTCGCCCTGGTTCGCGAACCCGGCGCCGGAATTGAGTGGGCCTTTCTCGTCGTGAACCAGTGGCAGCCACACGCCCGTGCCGTCCGCGTCGAAGCGCGCGGCATACAGCGTGCCGTGGTCGAGCAGGTCACGGTTCGCGGCGGGGTTCTTCGGATCGAACTTGTCGCGCGTCACGAACTTGTAGATGTATTCGAACTTCTCGTCGTCGCCCATGTACGCGGCGACCTGGCCGTTCTTCGTGACGATGCTGTTCGCGCCTTCGTGCTGGAAGCGGCCGAGCGCGGTGCGTTTGCGCGGCACCGACTTCGGATCGTGCGGATCGATCTCCACCATCCAGCCGAAGCGCAGGAACTCGTTGGGCTCGTGCTTCGAGCCGAAGCGCGGGTCCTGCGTTTCCCAACCGTAGTAGCTGACCTTGCGCAGCGGGAAACGGCGGTACGCCTCGAGCGGCGCCTCGTCGCCGAGCGCGAAGTAGTCGTCGACGTTTTCCTCGGAGGTGAGATACGTGCCCCACGGCGTCTTGCCGGCCGAGCAGTTGGCGAACGTGCCGAACACGCGCACGCCTTCGGGATCCGCGTTCGTGCGCAGGAGCGGATGCCCGCGCGCGGGGCCCATGATCTCCATCGGCGTGTTGGCGGTGATGCGCCGGTTGTTAGGCGCGGAGAGATCGCGCTTCCATCCGTCCGAGTCGCGGCTGACCTGCATCACGGACACACCGTGCGCGGCCTGCAGGAATGCCGCGCCCTGCGGATGTTTCGCGTACCACTCGGCGCGGAACTTCGGCGGGACACCGAAGCCGCGCAGGCCCGGGAACATCAAATCGACGTTCACGTACTCGTGATTCACGCAGACGAGCCCGACCGCGGCGCGGCCCTGCTTCAACGGGAAATAGCAGACCGCGTCGGCATTCGTGCCGAACTGGCGCTGTTGCGCGGTTACGGCGTCGGCGCTCATCCAGTCGTCGGCATACAACCGGCGGGAATCGAAATCGGGCGTTCCCTGAAAAAGGCTGTCGCCCCAGCGCGCAACCACGTTGTAACGATAACCGTCGGCGATCACGAACTTGTCGAGTTCCTGCGGCACGATACTCTTGAACGAACCCCCGGAAGCCGGGGACGAAGCCGGAGACGGTGCGGAGGTATGCGTGCAGGCGGCTAGGCCCACGGCGGCGCCGCTCGCGAGGACGGTGCGCCGCGACAGGCGCGTCTCCAGAATCTTTTCGAATGCCGATCGTTGAGTCATGGCGCCGCATGCTAACGTCTCGCCGTTTCACGGAGAAGTACGAATGCCGCATGAGAAATCGCCCGGCCGCGCATCGGCCGCACTCAAATTGACGATGGCCCTTTCGGTTTCGTTGTTCTTCGTCGCCTGCGATCGTGCGCCGGAGCCGGCGTCCGCTACTCGGGAAAAACCTGAGGCATCCGCCGAGTCCGCGGTCGACTTCGCGAGCCTGCATGCGGATGCACCGGGGATCGCCTGGTTCGATGGCGACGTCGATGCGGCGTTCGCGGCGGCGAAGGCGTCTAACAAGCCGGTGTTGCTGTACTGGGGCGCCAAGTGGTGCCCGCCGTGCAAGCAGCTCAAGTCCGCGGTGTTCAGCCGGCCGGATTTCATCGAGAAGTCGAAACTGTTCGTGCCCGTCTATCTCGACGGCGATCTGCCCGACGCGCAGAAGTGGGGCGACGTGTTCCGCGTGATGGGATATCCGACGGTCGTCGTGCTCAAGCCCGATCGCACGGAGATCACGCGCATCGCGGGGAACATGGATCTTTCGCTTTATGCCGGCGTGCTCGACAACGCGTTGGGCGACGTGCGTCCCGTGAAGGACGTGGTCGACCTGGCGGTGAAGGGCGGTGCGCCATTGGATGCCAGCGATTGTCGCCGGCTCGCGTATCACGCGTTCGGGCTCGAGGACGATGGGATCTTCGACAGCGCGAAGTTGCAGTCCGCGTTCGAGAATGCGGCGCGGTTGTGCCCTTCGGAGCTCGAGAAGGAGCGCGCGCGTCTGAGCATTCGCGCCGCGGCGGAAGCCGCGAAGTCGCAGAGTGAGGCAATCGAGGCGGGTGGCAAGGCGGACAAGACGTTGGCGGCGCTCATCGTGCGCTTGAACGAGGCGCTCGGGAACAAGGAGATCGCGCTCGCGAATGCCGATGTGCTGCGCAGTCTGCCCGGCGCGTTCTTCGTCGCCGCGCGCAATACCGTGCCGCAGGTCGCGCCGACGCTGCGCGAGCGTTACATGGCCGTCGCGGACGCGGCGACCGCGAATACCTCGTTCGCGCCGGCGGATCAGCTCGCGGCGCAGCTCATGAAGATCACCGCGTCGAAGGCATATGCCGCCGACGGCAAGGTTCCCACCGACGTGCGCAGCGTCGCGCTCACCACGGCATCGAAGATGCTCGAAGCGCCGCAGGAGCCGTACGTGCGCGCCGGTGTCGTGAACTCCGCGATCAACATCTACATCGCGCTCGACGAGTGGGAACGCGCGCGCGACCTGCTCGCGCTCGAGGCGAAGACTTCGAACACGCCTCACTACTACATCGGCGATCTCGCGGACGTCGAAGAGCACCTGGGCAACAAAGAGCGCGCGCTCGAGCTGTGGGCCGAGGCGTACGAAAAGGCGCAGGGACCCGCCTCGCGCTTCCAGTGGGGGTATAGCTACCTGGACGCGCTGCTGCGTCTCACGCCCGATGACACCGCGAGGATCGAACAGGCGGGCCTCGCCGTCACGGCCGAGCTCGACGGTCCGAACCGCATTCACCGGCGCACGCTCGCGCGGTTGAACCGGCTCGACGGCAAACTCCACGACTGGAGCACGACCCCGGCGCGCGAGGCCGTGTTTGCAAAGTTGCGGGCGAGCGTCCTGCAGGCCTGCGCCAAGTCGCCGGGCGAGGCGCAGGGATGCCAGGACTTCGGAAAGACGGCTTCTACTTAGATTGATCGGGGACAGATTTATTTATTGACGATAACCAGAGCCGCGCGGGCTTCCCGTTATCGTCGTTAAATAAATCTGTCCCCGATTTCTCCTGTTTTCATTCCTTCGGGCGGCGCGTATTGGTTCGGGACGGCGTCGTGATCGCCCGGCCGCGTTTCGCGAGCGCCTCCCGCAACAGCCATTCGATCTGGCCGTTGACGCTTCGCAGTTCCTGCGCGGCGAGCGCCTCGATCGCGGCGGCGACCGCCGGATCGAGGCGCAACAGGAACGCCTTGCGTGATGGAGGCTCGCTCAACGCCCTGCCTCAGCCGTACAACGTGCCCGCGTTGATCACCGGCTGCGCCTCGGTCTCCGCGCAGAGCACGACGAGCAGGTTGGACACCATCGACGCGCGTCGCTCGGCATCGAGATCGACCACGCCGCGTTCGGTGAGTCCCTGCAATGCCATTTCGACCATGCTCACCGCGCCGAGCACGATCTGCTTGCGTGCGCCGATGATGGCCTCGGCCTGCTGACGGCGCAGCATCGCGCCCGCGATTTCCGGCGCGTAGGCCAGGTGCGTGAGGCGCGCGTCCTCGACGAAGAGTCCCGCCTTCTCGAACCGGTCCTGCAGCTCCTTCTTGAGCTTGCTCACGATCGCATCGCCGCCGGCGCGCAGCGTGAGCGCGTCGTCCGAGTCCTCGTGATGATCGTAGGAGAACTCGTTGGCGAGGTGACGCACCGCGGCCTCGGCCTGGATCGGCACGTAGGCCTCGAAGTCGTCGATGTCGAGCACCGCGCGGGCGGTGTCGCGCACGCGCCAGACCACCGCGGCCGCGATCTCGATCGGGTTGCCGCGCTTGTCGTTCACCTTGAGCTTCTCGCTGTTGAAGTTGCGCAGGCGCAGGCTGACCTTCTTCTTGGCCATGAAAGGGTTCGCCCAGCGCAGGCCCGTCGCGTAATCCGTGCCACGATAGTCGCCGAACAGCAGCATCAGCGCCGACTGGTTCGGCTGCAGGATGTAGATGCCCTTGACGATGAAGACGAACGCCAGCAGCAGCGGAATCGCGATCTGCGGCGCGCGCCCGACGATGAAAAAGATGAATCCAGCCAGCGCAAGCAAGGCGAGGACCAGCGCGAGGTATCCGCTCGTGCTCTTGAAGTCGACTTCCTGCGTTCCACCCGGCGTAGTCATTTCACTCTCCCGATCGCGGGTCGACATGACCCGTTGTTTGTCGTTGGCCTGATACTAGAGTGATATCACTTTGCAAGCAAGCCGCATTTGACGTAGCACGGTACAATCGCGCCCGGTTGGGCCTGTAGCACAGCGGTTAGTGCAGGGGACTCATCTATATAGGTGCCTGCGCAGGGAAACCTGCGCAGTGGACGGGATGAATTCAGGGGAACCTTAGCCTTCGCGACGCGAAGGTTGGCAATCCTGAGCCAAGCCGGAGCTGCAGTTCCGGAAGGTGCAGAGACTACCTGGGGGCTTCAGTGCCCTTGATGACAGGCTAGAGCGTCCCGCACCCCACCGGGTGGCTGGTTTAGTTAGTTAGACCGGATACCCGCGGGTGAAGAGATAGTCCACGCGAGGCGGAAACGCTTCGGTAACGTGAATCCCTTGGTCCTTGGTTCGAATCCAAGCAGGCCCACAACCATTCGGATCGGCGTCCCGCCACGCGGCTAACTATCAACGCGATTGTCGCCCAGCCGCGATATCTCCCCGGGCTGGCCTGACGCCTCCGGTCGGCGATCCGCTGGACGAAATCGTCGTCCCCGGCGAGTTCGCGGGTCCCGGCATGTAGCAGGTCACTCATCCTGACCATCCAGCTAACTCCTTGCGCACCGGTGGCCAGCAAGGCAACCTGACTACCGTGCACGCGCGTTATGTTTCCGACTTTTGCCGGGAGCTAGGCGCAAAGTAGTCGACGCGCGTTGCGCACGTAAACAGAAGAGTCGCTCGATAACGATCCCAAGGCATGTATGGGATACCCGAATGAATGAATGTCTCGCGGCTGACGCGCTCAGGGCATTCTCTCGAAAAGGAGTTGACCTCGCATGCGGTCAGTAGTTTGATGCCGATCCGGATGTCTTGGGGAATTGGGGGGATCGAAGAATGATGCGATCGTTGCTTCTCGTCGTTGGCATCGCCGTGAGCCTCCCGTCGCACGCGCAGCTGGCGGCCCCGGTGAAGAATGGCGACACGACCATCACCGTCACCGGCACCCGCGAAGGGAAAGTCCAGATGAGCGACTGGCGCATGGCGGAGACGCCGCACGTCGTCGTCTTCAGCCAGAACGACGACAAGGAGTTGCGCGCCACCGCGCACAATCTCGAGAAACTTCACTTCCTGCTTTCGGCCTTGTTTGGCCGGGTGGACACGCCGGACGACACGATCAAGATCGCCGTCACGATGATCGGGCATGCCGGGGAGTTCGAGCAGCTTCGCCTGACGGACTTGCGCTGGCAGTACGGCCCGTTTCCGCAGAAGTTCGCGAAGACTGTCTACTACGATCCGCGTGAAGAAGGTTCGGTGATCGCAACCACGAAGGACGGCGTGAACCTGGTCCTTCGTCCGTCGCTCGGCCGTCCGACCAGCCGCAATTGCGACGGTGGTGCCGACGGCCCTGAAGTGCTTCGGCCGGTTCACGTCAGCCAAAGGGTTACCGCCAGTGGACAGCTCACCGTGGATCCGAGCCAGATCCTCGCGCAGCTTCCCATCAACGAGCTTGCCTTCTGCCAGTCGGCCGAATCCCGCCTCTACGCCAGCTTCGCCCAGAACTACCTGATGACCTATTTCCCCGCCGCTTACCCGCGCTGGTTCCTGCAGGGTTTCGGCGAGCTGTTCGCGACGATGAGAACCGGCGACAACTTCGTGGAATACGGCCAGCGTCCGCCCGGCTTCTTCCAGGTCATGGAGCATTACCGGAACATCGCTTATCCGATCACCGACATCCTGAACGGTCGTTATCTTTCCGGGAGCGGTCGGGCCTGGACGCCCTATCACGCCTGGCGGCTGGTCCATCTTCTGTATTTCTCCGACGAGTGGAAGCCGCGGCTGCAGAGTTACCTGGGCGCCATCGCGCGCGGTGATGACCTGCAAAGCGCCGCGAACGCCTTCGGCGATCCGGCCGAGCTCAAGAGGGCCGTGACCGCTTACAAGGGACGCAAGTTGCAGTACGAGCGGATCGACTTCCCGCCCGATCGCGCGCCGGAACCGTTCGTCCGCCGCATGACCCGGGCGGAGGCCGGCCTGATCCGCGGCCGGCTCGAGCTTGGGGCACGGATCGAGGTGCCTGCCGAAGATGAAAATGGCCGCGCGCGATCGGCGGCGCTCGAGCGGCGCGCGGAATGGCTGGAGCGGCTTCGCGGCAATGCGCGGCAATACCCCAACCTGATCGAACACCAGCTGCTGTTGGCGGAGGCCGAGTGCCGCGCCGGCAATCCGCAGGAATGCCTCGAGGCCGCCGAACGGGCGCTTGCACAAACGCAAAGGGAAAAGTCGTCGGAGATGTGGAAAGGCACGGCGCTGGTGTGGAAAGGCACGGCGCTCGCGCAGCTCGCCGCGCGCGCTCCAGCCGACGAACGGCAGCGCCCGCTCAAGGACGCGAGAAGTTACATCGTGCAGGCGAACCGACTGGAACTGGAAGGCATCCTTCCGCTCATCGCTTACTACAACAGCTTCGAAGTTGCCGGCGAGGAAGCGCCGGACATGGCCGTCGAGGGGATGGCCAAGATCGTTGCTTCTTCGCCCGCCGCGCCCAGTCCGCGGCTCAAGCTCGGTGAGGAATTCATCAAGCGCGATTTCGAGGATGCGGCGCGCGACACGCTTCTGCCTGTCGCCAACGGGCCGTTCAAATCGCCCGAACAGCCGGCTGCCGCGGCATTGCTTCCGAAGGCGAGGACGACCGGGCCCGAGGGTTGACGCTCGCGCCGGCGCCGACCGCGTCCCTGTTCAAGCCGTTAGACTGGCGGCCATGCGAAACAGGAAATACCGGGCCGGGCTCGTGGCCACCGGCGCCTCGATCTGGCTGATGCTCGCGGGCAATTGCATCGCGGCCGACATCAGGTTCGACAACCCGCTGCTGCCGCAACGCGCGGATCCGCACGCGATGCTGCACTCCGACGGCCAGTACTACTTCACGGCCACCGTTCCCGAATACGACCGCATCGAGTTGCGGCGCACGCGCGACCTCAACCGGCTCTCGGCCGCGGAGGCCAAGGTAGTTTGGCGCAAGCACGAGTCGGGCGAGATGAGCCACCACATCTGGGCGCCCGAGATCCATCATATCGACGGCAGGTGGTACATCTATTTCACCGCGAGCCGGGCGGACGCGATCTGGGAAATCCGCCCGTATGTGCTCATGAACGAATCGGCGGATCCCTTCCAGGGCGAGTGGAAGGAGATGGGCCGAATCGACACGGGATGGGAAAGTTTCTCGCTCGACGGCACGACGTTCGTGCACCGGGGCGAACGGTACTTCGCCTGGACACAACGTGGCCGCACGCCGGAAGAGGGCAAGGGCACCAACATCTACATCGCGCGCATGGACTCGCCGACCTCGATCACCGGCCGCGTGACGCTGCTCACGAAGCCGGAATACGAATGGGAGACGCGCAAGTACGACGTGAACGAAGGCCCGGCGGTGCTCGTACGCAACGGGCGCGTCTTCATGACGTATTCGGCGAGCGCGACGAATCATAACTACTGCGTCGGATTGCTCACGGCTTCCGCGGACGCGGACCTGCTCGATCCGGCGTCGTGGAAGAAATCGCCGCGGCCGGTATTCAAGAGCAGCGAGGCCAACGGTATTTACGGCCCGGGCCACAACAGCTTCACGACCACGGCCGACGGCAAGACGGACCTGTTCGTGTATCACGCGCGCGATTACCAGGAGATCCAGGGCAACGAGCTGCAGGATCCCAACCGCGCGACGCGCGTGCAGGCGTTGAAGTGGAATGCAGACGGCACGCCGCATTTCGGCGAGCCCGAGCCGGACTCGCGCGATCGGAGCGCTTCGTCTTCCAACCAAATGACTCGCTGATGGGCGATCGGTCGAGCTGACTCAGCGATTTCTCACCCGGCACCGACCGGTGCGGATTACGGCTTTCGCTGTTCGAAGAAGAGGATGCGCGGATGCGGGCCGGGGTCGCGCTTCGCGTCGGGGAACAAACCGGTTCCCTCGTATTTGTTCTGTCCGCCCAGGCTCGCGAACATGAGGTCCATGCGCATCGCGCCGGCGACGATGTCGGGTGCGCCGTCGCCGTTCACGTCCGCGATCTGCAGCGTGGTGAGTCCAGCCGGCCGGTCGCTGATCGGGTGTGGAGTGAAGCGCTGACGGCCGTCGTTCTCGAACCAGACCAGCGCGTAATGGCCGGGCTCGTTCCAGTACGTCACCCAACTACTTGCCACGACGTCGATGTCGCCATCGCCGTCCAGGTCGGCCGCCTCGGCATCCGAAGCGCCGTAAAACCTGCCGATGTCGTGATAATGAAACGTGCCCTTGCCGTCGTTCTCCACCCATTGCACACCGTGATAAGGCTTGGGGTCGGTGTGCAGATCGAACGCATCGCCGTTGGTGAACAGGATGTCGACGTCGCCGTCGCGATCGAGGTCGACGACGTTCATGCTCGTGGAGCCGAACATCGGATGCGGCGCGCGCATCAGCATGCGTGTCTCGAACTTCCCGTCGCCCGAGCCCATGAACGCGACGAGCATTTCATGTTCCTGCGCGACCAGGCTCACGAGATCCAGCTTGCCGTCCCCATCGATGTCGGCGGGCGTGACGTTCAGCACGCCGCTCAGTTGCAGCAACGTATGCCGCTCGTATTTGCCCGCGCCCACGTTTTCGAGCCAGAAGAGGGAGCCACGATCCGCGCCGCCGAACTCCGCCACGGCGATATCGAGATCGCCGTCGCCATCGAGGTCGAGCGCGCGCGCGTCGCTGACGCGGTGCAGCTTCTCCTGCAGGATTTCCTTCGCGAACTTTCCGGTCTTGTCCTGGCGCAGCAGGACTATCTTCCCGGCGAGTGCGCCGACGGGCGGCATCAGGCCGAGATCCGCGACCAGGATGTCGAGGTCGCCATCCGCGTCGAAGTCGACCGTCTGCGTTCGAATCGGGATGTCGATGAGGGCAAGTGTGTTCTCGCGCCAGGACTGGCCGGCGCGCTCCAGCAACGAAAGCTTTTTCTGCGCGCCGTCGCTGACCAGGAATTGCGGATGTGGCTCGCGCGCGAGCGCGACCGCGGAAACGTCCAGGATCATCGGCAGCGCGGCGGCTGCGCCGACATCGCGGCGCACGAATTCGATCGCCGGTTGGCCACGTTCCAGGATGGGCAGTCGCGGCAGTTTCTCCGGACTGCTTCCGTAATACAGCGCCGAGATGTCGCGCACGACGTCCGGAGGAATCACCTCTCTCCCGGCGCGCTGTCGCGCGATCTCCGCCATCGTGTTGATGAGCTTGGGCCACGTGTCGCGCGGCATCACGTCCGGCCGCGGCGCGGGATGACAGGAACCGCAATGCTGTTCAACCAGCGGAACGATCTCCTCGACCGTTCGGCGCGGTGTTTCGGCAAACGCGTTCGGGTAAGTCAGGCCGATGCACAGGACGAACATTGCGCACAGGGACCGGACACGGACGGAAAGCGGGCTCATCGGTGCGCAGAGTGTAATGCGCGCCGCACCTAGGACCATGGTCCCACGCAAGTTTCGCGACAACTCTGTCTAAGTACGGCGTATCCAGTCGTGCGAGGAGCCACCCATGAAGGTGTCGCAACCAGATCCGTACCGCGCTTTTCGCGGGGCCGCGCTGGCTGTATCTCTGCTGGCGCTCGGATGCGCCACGTCGGCGCCGCCGGTGCAGTCGATGAAGGATCCGAATGCCAATTTCAGCGAGTTCGCCACGTTCGCGTGGCAAGGCCAGGACGCCCCGGGCGCGCAGCCGGTTTCCATTCTCGACAACGACATTCGGGCGGCGATCGCGAGCGAACTACAACAGAAGGGCTACGCCGAGGCGAAGGCGGGCGCCGATGCCGACCTGGTACTGCACTTCGAAACCGCCGCCGCGGACACGACCCGGTCGAACCCGGTGCGCGTCGGTGTCGGGATGGGGAGTATCGGCGCGCGCGGCGGCGCGAGCGTCGGCGTCAGCAGCCCTTCGTCGACGAACGTACGCGAGGGCACGCTGATCCTGCGCGCGGTCGACCCGGCGCGAAACACCGAAGTCTGGAACGGACGAGTGTCGCGGCAGCTCGGGCGGGGCGGTCCGCCGGACCAGGCGCTGATCGAGAGCGCGGTGAGCGACCTGCTGCGGGAATTCCCCGCGCGTTCGTACGCGCCGAAGTAGATAGAGGGGGAGCGGGAGCGCCGTCCCCCTCGAGGCTCACTGCACCCGTTCGCCGCCGTCGACTTCCCCGCGCCAGCCGCCGGTCTCCTGCCCGCGGTTTTCGATGAATTCCTTGAAATCCCGGACGCTGTGCTCCACGCGCGCGGAAAAGATGCCGAGCGCGTCGCCGATGTTCTCGACGGTGTCCTCGGGCTCATAGGCCATCGTGAGCCGGACCCGAGTGCGATCGGGACCCAGCGGTTCGAACCGCACGGTGCCGGCGTTGCGCGCACCCGACGTGCTCCTCCATGAAATCCGCCGGTCCGGGTCCTGCTCCGTGATTTCGGCGTCCCATTCCTTTTCCTTGCCCCAGATTTCCGCGCGCCAGTGCAGGTGCGTGTCGTCGAGCTGACGAACCTCCTTGACGCCTTCCATGAACTCGGGGAATTCCTCGAACTGCGTCCACTGGTTGTAAACAGTGCTCAACGGACGCTCCACCTCAACCGTTTTTTCAACTTGCTCCATGGTGTCCTCCTCGCGATTGCGACGATCAGAGTGCGGCCGCGGGGCCGCGTCGCGCAGCGGGACGCGATCCCTTCGGGTCGTCGGACACTTC
The DNA here is from genome assembly GCA_023433705.1 of Pseudomonadota bacterium. GTDB lineage: Bacteria > Pseudomonadota > Gammaproteobacteria > Steroidobacterales > Steroidobacteraceae > CADEED01. Next base: position 18,499 of record JAEYUC010000059.1, on the reverse strand, counting down.
GTCGGATCGCGAACGCATCGACCGCACGCGGGCGTGCGCATCGGCCGAAGGCCGGCTCCCACGGATCACCGTTCCGTTGATCGATAGCACCGGTCTCGCCGGCATGGTCTGCTGGGACCGTCATCGTTCACGGGAGAACACAGTGGAAACCCACAGCTTCGACGAACTCGTTCCTCCCGAGCGGGGAGGAGCGGAAAAACTCCGGCAACGCGCATCCGATATCGGCCGCAAGGCCGCGGACGCGATCGACGACAAGCGGGGCGCGGTCGCGAGTGGCATCGAATCCGCGGCGTCGACCCTGCGCGAGAAGACCGATTCCACGAGCGGCAAGGTAGCTAGAGCGGCCCGCTCGACCGCGGACGCGCTGGAAACGACGGCCGACTACGTGCGCGAACAGGACGTGCGGGGAATGCTCTCGGACGTCGGGCGCGGCGTGAAGAGGCATCCGGGCGCCACGCTGCTCACGGCCGCGGCCGTCGGCTTCCTGCTGGTGCGCATGCTGTCACGGCGCTGAGCGCGGAGGCCGCCATGAACAACGAGCGCTCCATCTCCGCCGTGTTACACGACATCGCCGGAAACGTGCAGTACATCGTCCGATCCGAGATCCGCCTCGCGAAAACCGAAGCCACCGAGGAGCTCGGCAAGGCGCGCTCCGCGAGCGTCATGCTCGCGGTGGGCGCGTTCCTGCTGTTGCTCAGCGCGATCTTCCTGCTGTTGTCGGCCGTTCATGCCCTGAGCCTCGTCATGGAGGAATGGGCCGCGGCGCTGACCGTCGGCGCCGTCGTGGGTGTGATCGCGGCATTCTGCTGCGGCGCCGGGATCAGGCGGTTCAGGACCGTGCGCGCAGTGCCGAAGACCACCACCACCATCAAGGAAAACGTGGAATGGGCCAGACATCCGACCAGATAACCAGCGACATCCATCAGACCCGCGCGGAGCTCAAGTCGAATCTGCGGGAACTCGAGACTCGCGTGAAGACCGCGACGGACTGGCGGGTGCAATTCAACAGACACCCGGCCGCGATGGTGACCGCCGCGTTGGTCGGTGGCGCGTTGCTGTCAGCGCTCATCCGGCGGCACTGAGCTGGCGGGCCCGGCGCCACTCGACTGCATCGCGAAGATCTTTCGCACGCTGTCCATCGTGTCGGCATCCGCGACGGCCTTGTCGAGGCGGTAACGCTTGACGCGAGCGAGCCGCAGCGCCAATCCGCCCGGGTATCGTGGACTCGCCTGCAGATCGCTGAAGGCGATCTCGACCACCATTTCCGGCCGGACGTACACCGTCCCTTGATCGTGATGCGACTCGCGCTGCAGGAACTCCCGCGTCTGCCACTCGAGTATCTCGTCCGTCATGCCCTTGAAGGTCTTGCCAAGCATCACGTATTGCCGCGTGGTGCGGTCGAACGCGCCGAGATGCAGGTTGGACAACTTGCCCTGGCGGCGGCCGTGCCCCCATTCGGCCGCGAGCACGACGAGATCGAGCGTGTGGACGCGCTTGATCTTGAGCCAGCTCGCGCCACGGTTGCCGGCTTCGTAAGGCGCCGCGAGCGACTTGGCCATCAGGCCTTCGTGCCCCGCGGACAGCGCTTCGTCGTAGAACCTGGCGGCGGCTTCGGCGGAACGCGTGACCAGGCGGGGAATCACCTGTGATCCCGGTACGACCTCCTCGAGCATCGCGAAACGCTCGTGCGCCGGGCGCTCGGCGAGACTCGCGCCGTCGCGGCGCAGGCAATCGAAGTAGTAAGCCCGCATCGGAAGCTCGTGCTGCAACGTCGCGACGTCGAGCTTGCGGCCGAAGCGCCGCATCGTGGTTTGAAAACTGTGCGGCCGCCCCGACGGCCCGAAAGCGATGGCTTCGCCATCGAGCACCAGTTCCGACGCGGGCAGGGCGCGCGCGGCCCCGGCGATCTCCGGAATCGCATTCGTCACTTCGTTGAGATTGCGCGTGAAGATGCGCACGGCTTCACCCTGCTTGTGGACCTGGATACGCGCGCCATCCATCTTCCACTCGAAGGCCACGTCGCCGGCGAGTGTCTCCAGCGCCTCGTCAACGTCCTCCGCGACCTGCGCGAGCATCGGTGCGACGGGCGACATCACCTGGAGCTGGAATTGCTGGAGGCCCGCGGCGCCGGTCTCGTGTCCGATTAGCGCGACGGCGCCGAGATTGCTCTCGTACATCGCGGCGCGCCTGACTTCCGGCAGCGGCACACCCGTCACGGCCGCGATCGCGTCGACCATGACGCCCGCGAGCGCACCCTGCCGGAGTTCCCCGACGAGCAGCCGGAACAGGAACTGCTGCTCGTCCACGGTGGCCTGCTCGAACAACGCGCGCAACGCCGCCGATCGCCGCGCGCCCGAGCCGCTGCCGCGGATCGCCTCCAGCTCGTCGAGCAACCTGTCTACTTCGAGGATCTGCAAGCTCGGCTTACTCGCGGCATGCGCCAGGCCCTTGCTCAACGCGGACGGACCGATCCCGATACGGCCCTGGCGGATCTCTCCCGAGAGGTACAGCACCGCGATCTCGATCTCCCGTGGCTGCACCGATCGCAGGCAGTCGGCGATGAGCCGCCTCTTGGCCGAGCGCGCGGACGTCGCGGCCACCTGCCGCGATGTCTCGACGAGATTCGCGAGCAGGGTCACGTCTGCCGCCCCAGCAGCGCGATGAGGCGTTGCGGCGGCCGCCGATGCGCCGCCCGACGCCGCAGCCGGCCGTCCTGCCAGGCGACGAACACCGCGGGATTGATGTACGACTTGCGGCACACGGCCGGAGTATTGCGCAGCCCGGCGGCGACCTCCTCGACGACGGCATTCATGCAGCGGCGCAGCGCGGCGTCGGATTTTCGTTCGGGCAGCGGCGTGCGATCCAGCAACTCCAGCGCGTGCAACGTCGCGTGCCAGGTGCGGAAATCCTTGGCCGTGAAGTCGCCGCCCATGCGTTCGCGCAGGTACTCGTTCACCTGTCCCGAATCGACGGCGTGCCGCTCGCCATGTTCATCGACGTACTGGAACAGTGCCTGGCCCGGCAATTCCTGGCAGCGACGCACCAGCCTTGCCAGCCGCGCATCGTCGACCAGCACGTCCTGCTCCGTGCCGCCCTTGCCTCGAAAGCGCAGCTGCGCCTTGCCGCGTGCCGGGAAACGCGCGTGGCGATTGCGCAGGGTAGTCAGGCCGAAACTGCCGTTGCTGCGCGCGTACTCCTCGTTGCCCACCCGCACCTGGGTCGCATCCAGGAGCTTTACGATCAGCGCGAGTACCTTCTCGCGCGGCAGGCCGGGCCGCTTCAGGTCGCTACGTACCGCGGCGCGCAGCCGGCTCAACGCCTGCCCGAAACTGCGCATGCGGGAGTGTTTGCGGTCGTCGCGCGCGCGCCGCCACTCCGGGTGATAACGATATTGCTTGCGACCGCGCGCGTCGCGCCCGGTCGCCTGCAGGTGGCCGCGCGGGTTCGTGCATATCCACACATCTTCATACGCGGGCGGGATCGCGAGCTGCGCGATTCGCGCCAGCGTGCGCGCGTCGCGGATCCGGCGTCCCGACGGACCGAAGTACGCGAAGCGGGGAGGAGAATTCTTCGGCCCGCGCAGCCGCTCACGGCGGATTCCGCGTGCCTGGTCGCTGACGTACGTGAGTCTTCGAGGTGCGGGCGGCATGGCCGCGAGCGTGGCGCTCCGCCCGCAGCACTGCTGTAGGTCTAACGGTCGGAACCGTTCCGGCGCATTGCCCGCGACGTCCCGCGATCAGTGGATTTCCATGCAGGCGCCAACCCACTCGCGCAGCGAACCGTCCTCGTTGCGGATGGGCGTCGCGCGAATGACGCACGGGCGATAGTCCTTGCTCCGCGCGTGCCAGATTCGCGCGCGGTGTTCGTAAGGCCGCGCTTCGAAGCAGGCCGCGGCCCACGACACCTGGAGGTCGGCGCGATCCTCGGGATGGATCGCATCGAGCCAGCCGTATCCGGCATGTGTATCCCAGGTCTGCCCGGTGTAGTTCTCCCAGGCCGGCTGCAGCTCCTCGAATGCGCCGTCGCCGCGGGCCTGCCAGGGAACGTCGGTGAGTAGTTGGGTCAGCGTGCGGGAGCGCTCCTCACGCCGGCGCAGGTCCTCGTCGCGACTCCTGCGTTCGATGAGGTCGGCGGCGATCCTGCAGAGGATGTCGAACAGGCGCAGGTCGCGCTCGGAAGGCTCGTGCCGCTCCTTCCAGTGCGTGGAGATCATCCCGACCAGCCTGCCGCTGCGCGAAACGAGCGGAGTGGATTGCGCCGCGCGGATGCCGGACTCGAGGTAGACGTCCAGATCCTTCTCGCGGAAGGGCGGGTCGGCGTGTTCGACGTCCGGAACCACGATGCGCCGCATCGCGCGGCATGCGCGGCCGTAGTTGCAGTCCGAATCGACGCGCACCCACGACCACAGCTCGGCGGCTTCCGGGCTGAATCCGCGGTGGGTCAGCAACTTGAACTCGCCGCGCGGACCGACGAGCGGAAAGAATTCCTGCATGCCCGCCAAATCGGCGCGCATGATCAGCATCGCGGCGTCGATGATCCTTTCGTAGAGGCCCGCGAGATCGACTTCGTGCGCGATCTCGACGCTGAGGGCCTGCAACGACTGCGTCGCGGCGAGCTCGGCCGCCAGCGCGGCATCGGTGCGCGCACGCTGGATCGCGAAACCGAGCTGGCGCGCGATGGTGAGCGCGACGGCCAGATCCTCGTCGGTGAGCGCGTGCGGCTCGCGGAAATACGCCATGAACTTGCCGATGAGCGCGCCTTCCGCGACCAGCGGGATGAAAGCCGCGGCGCGGATGCCTTCGCCGAGGATGGTTTCCTTCAGCGGTGGATCGAGGTCGTCCGCGGCGATGTCGGGAATCGCGATTGGCACGGGATCCTTCGCGTCCCTCGTCCAGGGCGAATGGCCCGACACCGCGGTGCGGTAGTTAGCAGACAGGCCATGCCACGCGACGAATTGCATGACGTCACACTCGTCGAACAGCAGGATCGAGGAACGATCGCAATCGAGGGCCGCTTCGATCGCCGCGAGCGCGGCCGCGTGTATTTCGTCGAGCGACTTTGCGCATGCGAGCCGCTCACTGAGCAGGTACAACGCGTCGCGCTGCCGATTGGCCGCGACGAGTCGCGTGAGCGGTGCGATTTCGGCGGACGTTTCGCCCGCGGACGCGGGAAACGAGAGCAGAGTCGGATTCGCGCTCATGACGAACGGGTTGCGAGTGGTGGTGAGTCGTAGTCTAGCGCCGGTCTACGAGAGTTGACTCCATCCGGCGACACTCACGGCGATGTCGGACGCGTCCTACGCGCGTCTAGTTAGTGTGGGCGGTATATTGAGGACCGCGCGCACCGGGGCGGGCGCGCTCACCAGGCTTCCGGGAAAACGAATGAAGACTCCTTCCGCCCCGCGTCGTCGAGCGTCCGGCCCGCGTGCCCTTGGCGCGATCGGTGGGCCCGGGCTAACTCAGCGATTTCTCACCCGGCACCGACCTTCGCCGGCATGCGGCAGCGGTCTCGTGATCGCCGCGTCGTTCTTCCTGGCCTCGCTCACACCGGGTCTCGTTCCGCGCTCGGCGACGGCGCAAGCCATGTTGTCCGGCGCCTGCCTGGCGGTTGGATACGGGTTCGGCGTGATGCTGCGCGGGTTGTGGAAATACCTCGAATTGCCGGTACCGCGCGCGGTAAGGGACGGCCGGGCGCGAAAGGCCGCGCTGGTGGTGAGCGCCATCATCTTCCTGGTCGCGTTGTGGCGCGGCCAGGCCTGGAATGACGTCATCGGCACGCTCATGCACCTGCCGCCTGCCGGTACATCGCGCGCATTGACCGTCGGAACGCTGGCGCTGGTGGTCGCGCTGATTTTGATAACTCTCGGCCGTGGCGCGGCGCGACTCATACGTTGGGCAACCGCGGTCGCGGCGCGGCGCCTGCCGCGGCGGGTCGCCAATCTCCTGGGCAGCGTCGTCGCGGGTCTTCTGCTGATCGGCCTGGTCAACGGCGTGATCATCCGCGCGGTGCTCAACGGACTCGACAGCTCGTACCGCGCGGCGGACGAGCTGATTCCACCCGACAAGGTCGCGCCGAACGAGCCCGAACGTCCCGGCAGTCCGCAGTCGCTGGTGGCGTGGAACGAGCTCGGCAACATGGGCCGACGCTTCGTTGCCGGGACACCCACGGCGGATGCACTCCGCGAGCTCGCCGGGCCCACCGCGAAAACGCCGCTGCGCGTGTACGCGGGGCTTCCGGCCGCGGGCTCGCCCGAGGAACGCGCGCGGCTCGCACTCGCGGAGCTCAAACGCGTCGACGGCTTTTCGCGTGCCGCGTTGCTGATCATCACGCCCACGGGTACCGGCTGGGTGGATCCGGCCGCGATCGACTCGATCGAATATCTCTACCGCGGAGACATCGCCAGCGTCGCGGTGCAGTATTCCTATCTATCCAGTCCGCTGACGCTGCTCGTCGATCCGGAGACGGGCGCCGTGACGGCGCGCGCCCTGTTCCGCGAGGTCTACGGCCACTGGCGCACGCTGCCGCCCGACCGGCGTCCGAAGCTCTATCTACACGGCCTGAGCCTGGGTGCGTTCAATTCCGAGCGTTCCTTCGACATGTTCGAGCTGCTCGGCGATCCGGTGGACGGCGCGTTGTGGAGCGGGCCGCCGTTCGCGTCCACGCACTGGCGCGCCGTGACCGATGCGCGCAATTCCGGCACGCCGATCTGGCGCCCGCAATTCCGCGACGGCGCGTTCGTGCGCTTCATGAACCAGGAGGGCCCGGGCACGCCGCACGGCACGCCTTGGGGACCGATGCGCATCGTGTACCTGCAGTACGCGAGCGATGCGATCACCTTCTTCGATCCGCGCGGCTTCTTCCGCAAGCCGGCGTGGCTCGAGGAGCCGCGCGGACCCGACGTCTCGGAGCACATGCGCTGGATCCCGATGGTGACCATGATGCAGACCGCGCTCGACATGCCGCTGTCGATGGACGCGCCGATGGGCTTCGGGCACGTGTATTCACCGGCTCACTACATTGCCGCATGGCTCGAGGTCACGGGTCTCGGCGGCTGGCGGCCGGAGGACATCGCGCGCCTGCAACGCTTCCTGGACGAACGGCAACTGCGCCGCGCCGAAGAACCCGGAGGGGGCTGACGCACACCGCGTGGGCGCGCTCCTACAGTCTGTGCGGCGTGACGCGAGTGATACCGCAACGCATGATTCGAGTTCACGTGCAGGGGCAATGGGAGTGCACAGTTGGATCGTCACCTCGCAGATTGGACGTCGATCGTCGGCGCGCCGCATACACCCGAGGCCATCGCGGAGCGGCTCAAGATCGCGCTCGAGGCAGGCGAGCTCGGCGACTGGAGCTGGGACGCCCGCTCCGACATCGTGACGATCAGTCATCGAACCGCCCACATCTTCGGCATCCCGCACGAGCCCATCACCTGGGCCGCGATGCGCGATTTGCTGCATCCGGACGATCGCGAGCGCGCGCGGCATGCGGTCGATGAGGCCATCGCCTGCCGTGCGCAGTACAACATCGAATACCGCGTGAATCGGCCGGATGGCGAGATGTGCTGGATCGCTTCGCGCGGCGCCGTACATGCAAAGGGTGACGAAGTCATGGGAATGGTCGGCGTCGTCCATGACATCACCGAGCGGAAGTTCGCCGAATCCGCGCTGCGTGAGGAAACCCGCGCGCTCGAATCGCTGAATCGTACGTCCGTCGCGCTCGCTTCCACGCTCGACATCGACTCGCTGCTGCAGACGGTCACCGATGCGGCCACCAAGGTGTCCGGCGCGCAGTTCGGCGCATTCTTCTACAACACGCATGACGAGAATGGCGATGCCTACCAGCTCTACACGCTGTCGGGTGCGCCGCGCGCGGCGTTCGAGAAGTTTGGCCACCCGCGCGCGACGCCGATCTTCGCTCCCACGTTCAACGGCGAGGGCATCATCCGCCTCGACGACGTACGCGCGGATCCGCGCTACGGCAACTGGCCTCCTCATCACGGGATGCCCCCGGGTCACCTGCCGGTGCGCAGTTACCTCGCGGTACCGGTGAGATCGCGTGACAACCAGATCGTCGGCGGACTGTTCCTCGGCCATCCGGAGGTCGGAATCTTCACCAGTCGCGCGGAACGGCTGGTGGTGACGATGGCCGCGCAGGCGGCCGCGGCCATCGACAACGCGCGCCTGTACGAGACCGCGCGGCGGGCGGCGGAGAACGAGAAGCTCGCGCGCGCGCAGGCCGAGCAGATCGGCAAGCAGAAGGACGAATTCCTCGCGACGCTCTCGCACGAGCTGCGCACGCCGCTCAACGCGATCCTCGGCTGGGCGCAGGTCCTGCGCCGCAACCCGGACAACCTGCAGCAGATCCACAAGCAGGGCATCGAGATCATCGAGCGCAACACGCGGCTGCAGGCGCAGCTCATCGAAGACCTGCTCGACATGAGCCGCATCACGAGCGGCAAGATGCAGCTCGACGTGCAGACGATCATGCCCACCACGTTCATCCAGGCCGCGATCGACACCGTGCAGCCCGCGGCGGACGCGAAGGGCATCCGGCTGATCCGCATCATCGATCACTCGGCCGGGCCGGTTTCGGGCGATCCGGGTCGTCTGCAGCAGGTCCTGTGGAACCTGCTGTCGAACGCCATCAAGTTCACGCCGAAGGAAGGCCGCGTGAGCGTGGTGCTCGAACGCGTGAATTCGCACATCGAGATCTCGGTGGCCGACAGCGGCATCGGCATCAGGCCCGAGTTCCTGCCGCAGGTGTTCGATCGCTTCCAGCAGGGCGATGCATCGATCGCGCGCAAGCACGGTGGCCTGGGGCTCGGTCTGTCCATCGTCAAGAACCTGGTCGAGCTGCATGGCGGCTCGGTGCAGGTGCACAGCCCCGGCGAGAACAAAGGTGCGACGTTCAGCGTGCGCCTGCCGCTCGCGGTCGTGCGCTCGACGGCGCAGTCGGCCGAGCGCGTGCATCCGACCGCCGCGCCGCCGCCACTCACGAACTTCGCGATGCCGGACCTGTCGGGGCTGCGCGTGCTCGTGGTCGAGGACGAGCCGGATGCGCGCGAGCTCATCGACCACGTGCTGACCGATTGCGGCGCGTCGGTACACGCCGCCGCCAAGGCGGCCGAAGCGCTGGCCCTGCTCGAGACCGAGCAGGTCGACGTGATCGTCAGTGACATCGGGCTGCCCGAGGTCGACGGATACGTCTTTCTGCGTCAAGCCCGCACGCTGATGCAGCGACGTGAACAGCGGATCCCCGCGATCGCGCTCACCGCGTTCGCACGCTCGGAGGACCGGACCCGCGCGCTGCATGCGGGTTTCCTGGTTCACGTCGCGAAGCCGGTCGAGCCGACCGAGCTGGCCGCGACCGTGGCGAGCGTGGCCGGGCGGTCGATGGGCGCCTAGTTAGTCAGGCCTGGCTGCAATCGGTGGTGTCGGCGTCGCGCTGACGGACGATTCCTCGGCGCATACCGTGCCGGCGCGCGTTGTTTCGTGGCCAGGCACGGACGCATGCTCGCAGGATGCGCGCGATCCGCTTCGTCGGGCCCGGAAAATCGGCCGAGTTGGCCGAGGTACCCAGGCCGTCGCCCGGTCCGGGCGAAGTGCTCGTGAAGATCGCGGGTGCGGGCGTATGTCATTCGGACCTGCACATCCTCGAGCAGGACATGGGCTTCAAGGCGCCGTTCACGCTCGGTCACGAGAACGCCGGCCACATTGCCGCGCTCGGCCAGGGCGTCACCCAGTGGAAGGAGGGCGACGCCGTGCTCGTCTACGGGCCGTGGGGCTGTGGTCGCTGCCGGACTTGCCAGACTTCGGCCGAAAACTACTGCGAGAACCATGCCTCCATCCCGACGTATGGCGGGGGTCTCGGATCGGATGGCGGCATGGCGGAGTTCATGCTCGTGCCGTCCCCGCGCCTGTTGCTGCCGCTCGGGAAGCTGGACCCGGTGGCCGCGGCGCCGCTGTCCGATGCCGCGCTGACTCCGTATCACGCGATCAAGTCGTCGATGCCGTGGTTGACCACGGATGCCTCCGTGCTCGTGATCGGCGTCGGGGGTCTCGGGCACATGGCGGTGCAGATCCTGCGAGCCATCTGCGCCGCGCGGATCATCGCCGCGGACATCGACGATGTGAAGCTCGAGCTCGCACGCAAATACGGCGCGATGCACACCATCAACACGCGTGCCGCGGACGCGGCCGCGGAGTCGATTGCGGCGCTGGTCGGCCCGCGCGGCGTGACCGTCGTGCTCGATTTCGTCGGCGCGCAGGCAACCGTCGATCTCGCGGTGCGCGTGGTCGGGCGCAACAGCCGCATCTCGGTGGTCGGACTCGCGGGTGGCGTCGTGCATTACTCGGCCAACAATCCGCCTTACGGGTGCGAGGTGAGCGTTCCGTACTGGGGATCGCGGGTCGAGATGATGGAGGTCATCGCGCTCGCGCAGGCCAACCGGATCCATGCGGAGGTGGAGACCTTCCCGCTCGACCAGGCGGTGCAGGTCTATCAGAAGCTGCACGACGGGAAGATTCGCGGGCGGGCCGTGCTGCAGCCGTGAGATTGCGTCGATGAAAGCGCCGCCACGAGGTCGCGGTTTCTTCGTCGCCGTACTGCTGTTCGTGATCGCATCCACCGCGGTCGCCGACACCGCGGGGCTCACTTTCCGCATCGACGAGGGCCGCAATCTCAACGGCTTCCTGAGGTCCGGGCCGGTGGCCGCGCACCTGCTGCTGCGGTCCGGAAATGAACCGCGCATCCTGGTGGCGTTCCCGGCGGGCAACAGCGGCGTCGGGTTGTGGTTTCAAACTACCGAGTCGTCGACCGACTGGAAACTCGCCACGCCGCCGCGGCCGGTCACGCGGCTCGATGCCAGGAGACGTCCGTTACACGGCATCGAGTTCGTGATCGAGACACCCGCGCCGGAATTGCGCGTGCGCGGCGCGGTGTTGTCTTCGGTTCGCGTGCTGCGCGACTACGAACTGCAGGAGAAGGCTCCACCGGAAGTGCTGGTCGCGCCGCAGGCGACGACGGGGGTGATCGAGTGGGCACGCGACAGGCTGGACGGCGCGCCGGGATACCGGCTCGCGTTCGAAGCGCTCGACGGCTCGCGCGTGTCGGCGGAGAAATTCACGGCCCCGCCAGGGAAACGGCTGCGCCTGCGGGTGCAGGCGCTGACCGGGGAAATGCCGCTCCGGCAACTCGACTATCTTCTGACGTCCTCCGCGGGCGCCGACCCGCGCGCGCGCAACGTCCTGGCCTTCCTGAGTTACCGCGAGAAATTCCTTGCCGGTTCGTGGCGCTTCAACACGTATTTCGGCCGCGACACGCTGATCTCGGCGCTGCTGCTTGCGCCAGTGCTGGAGCCGCCGGCGATCGAGAGTGCGATCACGTCGGTGCTCGACCGCCTCGCGCCGAACGGCGAAGTGGCCCACGAGGAGGACATCGGCGAGTTCGCCGTGCTGCGCAACCTGCGCGAAGGGCGCGGACGCGTCGCGACGCCCATCTACGACTACGGCATGGTCGACGATGACTTCCTGCTGGCGCCGCTCGCCGCGCGCTGGTTGCTGGACGACGCGCGCGGCCGCGGGCGGGCGCGCGAGTTCCTCGCGCGCAAGGAGGGCGGTGGCGAAGCGCGTGGCGCCGCGCTCGCCCGCAATCTCGCCTGGGTAGTTGGACGCGCGGCCGCGTTCGCGGACGATCCGCGCGTCGGCAACCTCGTCGACATCAAGGCAGGGCGCATGACGGGCAACTGGCGCGACAGCGAGCAGGGGCTGGGCGGCGGGCGTTACGCCTACGACGTGAACGCCGCCCTGGTCCCTGCCGCGCTCGAGGCCGCGGCGCGGCTTTCCGCCAGTGGTCTGCTCGATACGTACGCCGATGCGGCGGCGCGCAAGACGTTGTCGCGCGCGGCGAAGAGCGCCGAGGTCTGGACGAGTCGCGCTGCCGGGTTCTTCAAGGTCACGGTCCCCGCGGCGCGTGCGCGCGCCGACATCGCCGCATACGCACGCGAAGTCGGAGTAGATAGCGAGCCCGCATCGCAGGCGCCGGGCGACCAGCCGTTGACCTTCAATGCCCTGTCGCTCGACGCCCTCGGCGCGCCCATTCCCATCCTGCACTCGGACGAGGGGTTCCGGCTGCTGCTGACCGATCCGCCGGCCGACGAAATCCCGATCTGCATCGACGCGATCATGCGCAGGTATCCGGCCGGGCTCGTGACGGATGCGGGCCTCCTGGTGGCGAACCCGGCGCTGGCGGGCCCGGGATTGCGCCGCGAGTTCAGCCGCTACGCCTACCACGGCGCGGTAGTCTGGTCCTGGCAGCAGGCATTACTCGCGGCCGCGCTCGTGCGCCAGCTGCGGCGGGCCGATCTGCCGGAACCGGTACGGGCGAAACTGCGTTCGGCGCACGCCGAACTCTGGAGCGTGATCGAACGCTCCAACGCACTGCGCACGTCGGAGCTGTGGAGCTGGTCGTATGCCGGCGGGAGTTTCCGGATCGAACCGTTCGGCCGGCCCGGCGCGGACGTGGACGAATCCAACGCCGCGCAACTGTGGAGCACCGTCTACCTGGGCCTGACGCCGTTCAAAAGCGGTACATCACCTGGAAATTCAGTTCCCGCCCCTCGAGCGGGCGCGCGAGCAAGACGCCGCCGGTCCCGGCCGCCGCGCCGAAGATGCGCGAGTTGCTCTCGGTTATCCCGAGTTCGTTGGACAGGTTCGTGCCGCGAACCGAGAACTCCCAGTTTTCCGCGACGGTCGCCTTGATGCCCGCGTCCCAGGTCTCGTAAGTACCCAACTGCTGCAGGCCCGACTGGTCCTGAGTGCGGTCGCCGATGTGGGTGTAGGTGACGTAAGCCTCGATCTCGCCGTTGCCCATCGGCATGCGGTAGCTCGGCGTCAGCATGTAACGCAGCTTGGGCTGGCGCTGCAGCTGCTCGCCCTCGATGGGCGCGCAGCCGTTGCCGGTGACCACGTTCGTGAACGGGAAGCAGGCATCGAAGTCGGTGTATTCGCCGTCCAGCCAGTTGGCGACGACCTCGAAGCGGAAGTTGTCTCCCGGCGTCAGTGCGCCGATGAAGTTCACGCCCTTCGACTCGGAGCCATAGAAGAGCCGCTGGCCGGTCGGTGCGCCGGCCGCGGTGGTTTGCTGGTACGCAAGGCCCGTGAAATCGCGGTAGTACGCGCTGATGTCCGCGTAGAGGAAGTCGTTCTGGAACTTGAAGCCGACCTCGTAGTTGTCGACCTCCTGCATCGGATCCGTATTGCCGGTCGTGCTGCCGCGGATGCCGTTGTCGAAATCCAGGAAGTGGCCGCCGCGATTGATGCGCGCGTAGGCGGACATGTTGTCGGTGAAGCTGAAGTTGGCGCCGACGGTCCACGAGATGAAATCCTCGTCGTAGTCGGTGACCGCGAACGTGCCGTTGCACACCGGAACCGCGTTGTTGTAGATCGTGAGCGGGTTGCCGTCGAGATCCACGTTCGTGAGGTTGCAGACGTTGTTTCGCGCGTCCTGGTTCTCCCAGCGCACGGACGCGTCGAGCAGCCAGCGGTCGATCCGCCACGAATCGGATAGATAGACGGCGGTGTTGAACGCGCGGCCGTGCTGCGCGATGTTGAAGCCGCCGTTGTCGAGGAATCCCTGCTCGTCGGTGCGCAAGAAAGTCTGTCCGCCGCTCACGTAGCTCACCGTGAACGGCCGCGCGTTCGGCTCGTTGGTCATCATCATCTGGTTGCCGAGCGCCCACTCGTCGTCCATCTCGTAGTACGCGAGGTACACGCCCACGGTCAGCGTGTTGCCGTCGAAGATCTCCTTGCTCAGGCGGAAGTCGTTGTTGAAGTTGCGCAGCTCCTTGTGGATGAACCACCAGCCCTGGTGGATCACGTCCTGGTCGAGCGGCACCGCGCCGCCACCGACGAAGGTGGCGGTCGCCGAGCCCGCCGGCAGCGCGAGTCCGCCGAGATCGGTGGGCACCGTGTAGAGCTCGTCGAACAGCAGCGCGGGATTGCTGCCCGAGAACAACGCGTTCGTGTCGACGTCGCCGTCGTTGGCGAGGAACTTGTTGGTGAGCGACCAGCCGTTCGCGAGCTCCTGGTCGTAGTTCATGCCGAGGAACCACATCTGCGCGCCGCGGCCGTCGGCGAGATCGGCGTTCGTGCCGCCGTTCGGATATCCGTCGAGTCGCACGTGCCGGATCGCCTCGCTGTAGTAAGTCCCCTCGAGCGGATCGAATCCCGGATAGGCGCTGAATTGGTCGGTACCGCGCTGGATCAGCGGAATCGGCGTGATGAACTGGTTCTTCTCGTCGAGGAAACGTGCGTAGACGAGGAACTGTCCGCCGTCGAGCTCGCGCTTCAGCGTCGCGGTGAACTGGCCGCCTTCGTCGGCCGTGAATTCCGGATCGCGCACGCCATCGGACTGCCGGAAGAATCCGCCGACGCTGCCGAACCAGTCGCCTCCGATCGGAAAGCCGTAGAAGCCGTCGACGCGCCACAGGTTCTGATCGCCATAGGTGAGTCCCAAACTACCTTCCGGCGTGTCGGTGCCGGTCCGCAGCAGGAAGTTGGCGGTCGCGCCCATCTGCCCGCCCGCGAACACCACCGACGGGCCGCCCTGCAGGATCTCGACCGACTTCACGGTCTCGTCCAACCGGATGATCGTCGACGTTTCGAAGAACGACAGCGTGGGCATGCCGTACAACGGAGAACCCATGAGCAGGGTCGTGAAGTAAGGCGCGTCGCCGCCGCCCGGAAATCCCGCGATCTCGATGTTCGCGCCGGTCTGGCCGCCGGTGGACTCCGGCCACATGCCGGGAGAGATCTTGAGCAGATCCGCGGTGCTCTTGGGATTCGCCCGACGAATCTGCTCCTGGTTCGCCGTCACGATGTTGAAGCTCGCCTCGAGCTTGCGGACGCCGCTCGCCGCCGCGGTGCCGGTGACCACGATGGTCTCGAGACCGCTTTCATCGCGCGTCGGCTGGGAGGTGTCCTGCTGGTCCTGCTGCGCGACCGCAGTCGAACTCACCGCCGCGGCCGCAATGCCGGCGACGATCTCGAGGACTCGGGCGCGGACCTTGCCGCGCGTTCGGCGCCGTTGCGCCCCGTACAAATCTTGCGTGCTCATGGATCCCTCCGTGGAGTTCGCAATCGCGTAACGGGAGGCGCGTGAGTTTCGCGCAACAAAAAAGGTTTAGCTGTATCAACGACGCGCGACTTTCGGTCAGCCGTTGGCTACTCGAGGGGCATTTCCCTGAAAAATTGGTACGGTACGTTGCGCAAGGTATACGCAGGAGGCCGAATGCTGCCGATCATCCGACGAGTCCGCGCACCGCTTTTCCTCGCGGCCGCCGCGCTCACGCTGCTCTGCAATGCGGCGCTGGCGCGCGATATCGCACTGCAACCGCCATCGCAGGTATTCGGCGAGCTGTTCCATCGTGTGCAGACGGAACGCATCTTCCCGGACAGCAAGACCTTCGCCGACGCCATCCCGAAAGCCGCGCCGGCCGAGATCCTGCGCCGGTACGAAGAGAGCAAGAGCAGCAAGGATTTCTCGCTCGCGGATTTCGTGGCCGCGAATTTCACGATGCCCGCGGCCGCGGCCAGCGATTTCCGCACCGCTCCGGGAGAGGAAGTCCGCGCGCATGTAGATAGACTGTGGCCCGATCTCACGCGGATGCCCCGGGAAACGCAAGGGTACGATTCGCTGCTGCCGCTCGCGACGCGGTTCGTGGTGCCCGGCGGTCGGTACCGCGAGCTCTACTACTGGGATTCCTATTTCACGATGGTGGGACTGCAGGTCAGCGGCCGGGACGATCTCGTTTCGGACATGGTCGAGAATTTCGCGGACTTGATCGACCGCTTCGGGCACATCCCGAACGGCACGCGGACTTACTACCTGAGCCGTTCCCAGCCGCCTTTCTTCGCGGCGATGGTCGAGCTGCAGGCGGAGCGGGTCGGGATACGCGCATTGCTTCGGCGGTTGCCGCAGCTCGAGCGCGAGTACGCGTTCTGGATGGAAGGCAGCGAGAGCCTTGCGCCCGGCGCCGCGCATCGGCGCGTCGTGAGATTGGCCGACGGGACGCTGCTGAATCGCTACTGGGACGATCTCGCCATTCCGCGCGACGAGTCGTACCTCGAGGACCTCGAAACTGCCCGTGAGAGCGGACGTCCCGCGACGCAGGTGTATCGCGATCTGCGCGCCGCGGCGGAGAGCGGCTGGGATTTCGGCTCGCGCTGGCTCGCGGATGGGAAGACACTCGCATCGATTCGAACCACCGAAATCGCGCCGGTCGACCTGAACAGCCTGCTGTACCGGCTCGAGGTCGTGATCGCGCGCGGCTGCAAGGCCGCGTCGCGGCCGGACTGCGTGAAGAACATGACCGCGAAGGCGCAGCAGCGGCGCCGCGCCGTGGTGCGGCTCATGTGGGACGAACAGCTCGGCGCGTTCGTCGACTACGAATGGCGCACCGGGAAACGATCGAAGCAGCTCACGGCCGCCGCGGCCTATCCGCTTTACTTCGAACTCGCCGACAAGAGACAGTCCGCGCGGGTCGCCCAGGCCATCCGCGACACGCTGTTGATGCCGCACGGACTCGGGACGACGACCGAGAGGACCGGGCAGCAATGGGACCTGCCGAACGGCTGGGCGCCGCTGCACTGGGTCGCGATCGAAGGCCTGCGCCGGAACGGCGAGGCGGAGCTTGCGGAGACGCTCGCCGCGCGATGGGTGGCGGAGAACGTCCGCCTCTACTGCAACACCGGCAAACTGGTCGAGAAGTACAACGTGGTCGAGGCGGGCGCCGGGGCAGGCGGAGAATACCCGGTGCAGGACGGCTTCGGCTGGACGAACGCGGTGCTGGTCAAACTACTGGCGATCTACCCGAAGCTCGGCGGGAAGCGCTACGAATTCACGGGCGCCGACTGCGGGGCGAGTCCGCGCTGAAGGAGGCTCAGATGGGGCGCATGCGACGGATGTACCTGTCGTTGTCACTGCTGTTCCTGTGGTGCGGGTTCCCGGCGTTCGGCGCCTCGCCCGTGGACAGCGGACGCATCTCCTTTCTCGAGCAGGAGGTGCGCAACCTGCAGCGGCAGATCCTGGTGTTGAATCGCCAGGTCGACGAGTTGCGCATGCGGCCGGGCCGCATCGCGCCTGCGGAGAAGCCGGCCGGCGGGCGAGTCATCGAGGAATCTTCGCAGTGGCTCGACGCCGCGAAGTGGAAACAGCTCCGCAACGGCATGAGCGAGCTCGAAGTGATCGGCACGCTGGGGCCGCCGACCTCGATGCGCGAGGAGAACGGCGCGCGTGTCCTTTACTACGCGCTCGAGATCGGCGCGTCGGGATACCTGGGCGGCAGCGTGACGATGCGCGATCGCGCGGTGGTGGAGGTGCGTCAGCCGACGCTGCAGTGAGGCACGCTCGCGATCCGGCCCCGCTGACACGGGCCAATGATTGCTCGTCCGTGCCAGATCACAAGTGAGCGATGAACCACTTGCGCACCTCCTCGCGCATTTCCGGCGTCTCGACGTGACCCACGTCGTAACGCAGCAGCTTCCAGTTGCCCGGGTTGCCGGCCGCCGCGTAGGCCGCCTGCATGTCCTCGTCTATCTTCTCGAGTCCCGCGAGCGGCGTGAGGGCGTCGAGATTGCCGTCGAGTGAGAGATGCGCGCGCGGCGCGATGAGCGCGTTCATCTCCGAAGCCGTGAAGTGATTGAGCAGGTCGGGCACGTAGTAGTAGATGCCGTGACCCTTGAGTCCGCCGACTTCGACGAGTGTGTGCCAGTCGGTGAGGCAGCAGATGTCGACCACGACCTTCACGCGCGGATCGAGCGCGCCCAGCCACTGCGCGCTCGAGCTGCCCATCGACATGCCGACGGTGCCGATGCGCTTCGTGTCGACGTCGGTACGGGAAACCAGGTAGTCCGCGGCCTTGATCGAGTCGTAGACCATCATTCCCCAGAGCACGCGGCCCTTCCAGAGCATCTCCTTGAAGAAATCGAGCTCGGTGCGCTTGGCCCGCTCGCCGAAAATCCATGCGTCGAAACACAACGCGTTGTAGCCGAGCGAGGTCAGGAATTCGGCGTACGGGGGCTTGCCCATGTATTCGCGGCCCTCGATGAACTCCGTCTTGCCGATCTGGTATCCGCCACCGTGTGAATGATTGAACAGCACCGTCGGCAGTCTGCCCTTGGCGCCCTTGGGTTTCGCGAAATACGCGGGCGCGGGTTCCTCGCCGTTCAGGTCGAGGATCAGCTTTTCCAGCGTGTAGGCGCCGCGGTCCTCGCTCGATACGAGCTGCGCGTTCACCTTGCGGTCGCGCGGCGGCAGCCTGCCGAGCAAACCGTAGAGCTGTTCGCGCCTGCCGGGCGAGTCACCGCCAGTCGCGGGCGCGGATTCCGAAGGAGTGGACGACAACGCCGCAACGGGCAATAACCCGGCGGCCGACTTCAGCAGCGCTCTTCGTTTCATGTCCCGCAACATACCGCGGGGACTCACCGCATCCAACCTAACC
>JAEYUC010000037.1 GCA_023433705.1 Pseudomonadota bacterium | reverse complement strand
AGCCGATTTGCACAAGGATGTTGGCAGCGAGCCTCGCTTGGCAACGTGTTGCATACGTATTCACGGGAGACCCCCATTCCCGGCAAGGCCACGAAAACAAAAAGGCCCCACAACCGAGGGGGCCGGTTGGGGGCCTGGCGAAAGCAACGAAAGTGCGGACGATTCGTTGCGCGGAGCATAGGTCGGGCGCCTGCGTCCCGACAGCCGTCTGCATACGTATTCAGGACGCATACGTATGCACCCGCGTCGCGGAATGGCGCTGCGCTAAGCTTTCCCGCAGAAGAATTCCATGAGCACTCCAGCCCTACCGATCATCCCGCCCGCGACCGAGCCCACCGACCCCTGGTGGCGCGGCGCGACTATCTACCAGATCTATCCGCGCAGCTTCCTCGACACCAACGGGGACGGCATCGGGGATCTGCCCGGCATCGTCGCCCGGCTGGACTATGTCGCCTCGCTCGGCGTCGACGCGATCTGGATCTCGCCCTTCTTCAAGTCGCCGATGGCGGATTTCGGTTATGACATCGCCGACTACCGTGCCGTCGATCCGATGTTCGGCACGATCGAGGATTTCGACCGGCTCGTGAAAGTGGCGCACGACCACGGGCTCAGGGTGATCATCGACCAGGTGCTCAGCCACACGTCGGATCGGCACGCCTGGTTCCAGGAAAGCCGCCAGAGCCGCACGAATCCCAAGGCCGACTGGTACGTGTGGGCGGATGCGCGCCCCGACGGCACGCCGCCGAACAACTGGCTGTCGATCTTCGGCGGAGTCGCCTGGACCTGGGAGCCGCGGCGCGGCCAGTACTACCTGCACAATTTCCTGAGCAAGCAGCCGGACCTGAATTTCCACAATGCGGAAGTCGTGCAGGCTTCGCTCGACAACATGCGTTTCTGGCTCGAGCGCGGCGTCGACGGTGTGCGCCTCGACGCCATCAACTTCTGCTTTCACGACCGTCAGCTGCGCGACAACCCGCCACGGCCGCCCAACGAGCGCCGCGCGCGCGGATTCAACGCCGACAATCCCTACGGCCACCAATGGCACCGTTTCAACAACACGCAGCCGGAAATGCTGCCGTTCCTCGAGCGCGTCCGCGACTTGCTCGACGAATATCCGGGCACCGTGGCGCTGGGCGAGATTTCCTCCGACGATTCCACGGCGACGGTCGCCGACTACACGCAGCCCGGCCGGCTGCACATGGGCTACAGCTTCGAGCTGCTGAGCACTGACAGCTCCCCGCGGCACATCCGCGCGACGGTCGAGAACCTGATGCGGCGCGCGCCCGAGAGTTGGCCGTGCTGGACGATCTCCAACCACGACGTGGAGCGGGTAGTTAGCCGCTGGGGTCGCCATGGCCCGACCCAGCCGCACTTCGCGACGCAACTCACCGCGCTGGTGTGCTCGCTGCGCGGCTCGGTGTGCGTGTTCCAGGGCGAGGAGCTCGGACTCGGCGAAGCGGATGTCCCGTACGAAGCGCTGCGCGATCCCTATGGCATCGCCTTCTGGCCGACGTTCAAGGGCCGCGACGGATGCCGCACGCCGATCCCGTGGGATTCGAGCGCGCGCGCGGGATTCTCCTCGGGAGAACCTTGGTTGCCCGTGCCCGCGCAGCACCTGTCACTCTCGGTCGCGACCCAGGAAAAAGACCCGACTTCCGCGCTGCATGGTTTCCGCCGGTTGCTCGAGTGGCGCCGCCGACATCGGCTGCTGACACAGGGGCAGATCGAATTCCTCGCCGCGACCGAGTCCGTGCTCGCGTTCCGCCGCTTCGACGGCGACGATGCGATCCTCGTGGCGTTCAATCTCTCGCACGCGCCTGCCAGCGTCACGCTGCCCGGCGTGCAGGTCGGCCAGCCACTGACCGGCCACGGGCTCCCCGAGGGTAGTTTTGCTAGCGCTACCTTGACCCTGCCCGGACACGGCGTTGCATTTTATCGACTCGCAGCGCGTTGAAATCGTTGGCGGCGAGCCCTGACTCGCTTCCCCAGTAGCTTTTGACGCACGCTCGCGGGCATGATCGGCGCTGCAGTTCAGGGGGGCGATCGCAAGGTCCGTCGCGTTGCATGCACGAAAAACCGACTTCATTCGACATCGCCTATCTGGCGGGCGTGAGTCAGCCCACGGTGTCCCGCGCGCTGCGCGGCTCGCCGGTGGTGAGCCTGGAGACCCGCAAGCGCATCGAGGAGATCGCCCGGCAGCTCAACTACCGGGTCGACAAGAACGCGTCGAACCTGCGCTCCCAGCATTCGAACACCCTCGCCCTGCTGCTGTTCGAGGATCCGACGCCCGACGAATCGCAGATCAATCCGTTCTTCCTCTCGATGCTCGGATCGCTGACGCGCGCTTCGGCGCGGCGCGGTTACGACCTGCTCATTTCCTTCCAGCAGCTTTCGAACGACTGGCAGCAGGACTACGAGGACAGCCGCAAGGCCGATGGCATCATCCTGCTCGGTTATGGCGATTTCGAGGAATACCGGCCGCGACTCGAGAAACTCGTCGCGCAGGGCACTCACTTCGTGCGCTGGGGACCGGTGCTCGATGGGCAACCCGGCATCTCCATCGGCAGCGACAACTCGCAGGGCGGCTACGACGTCACGCGGCACCTGATCGACACGGGACGCAAGCGCATCGCCTTCATCGGCAACGCCACCAGCCACTATCCGGAATTCTTCGATCGCTACCGAGGCTACGAGCGCGCGCTCGCCGAAGCGCGTGTGAAGACATCCGCCTCGCTGCAGGCGGATGCGATCAATCTCGAGGAGGCGGGCTTCAACGCGGTGCGCGAGCTACAGGCCCGCGGCGCGCGGTTCGATGCCATCGTCGCCGCCAGCGATCTCATCGCCATCGGTGCGCTGAGAGCGTTGCAGGAGACCGGCATCGAAGTGCCTCGCCAGGTCGCCGTCGTCGGCTTCGACGACATCCCGGCCGCGAGCCTCACGAATCCCCCGCTGACCACCGTGATGCAGGACACGCGGCGGGCCGGCGAATTGCTGGTCGAGTCATTGCTGCGCCAGATCGACGGCGAGGCGGTCACGAACAGCGTGATCCCGACGAAGCTGGTAGTTCGGAAGTCGGGATAGGAAGAAGGTGCCAGGCACGGAAATTCCCGCGGCGGGCCGGCGAATTGCTGGTCGAGTCATTGCTGCGCCAGATCGACGGCGAGGCGGTCACGAACAGCGTGATCCCGACGAAACTGATGCTCCGCAAGTCCGGGTAATCGGGGACAGATTTATTTGTGCCAGATACTTTATCTGGCACAAATAAATCTGTCCCCGATCACTTCACCCGCAGCGCCAACACTCCGGCGAGCATGAAACTCGCGGCGCCGAGGCCGAGGGCATGTACGGGCTCGCCGCCCAGCAGTCTCGTGAGAATCGCGCCGAGCACGCTCGCGGCCACGAGCTGCGGAATCACGATGAAGAAATTGAAGATGCCCATGTAGGTGCCCATCTTGCGCGTCGGCACGCTGCCCGCGAGCAGCGCGTAGGGCAAGGAAAGGATGGACGCCCACGCGAATCCCACGCCCACCATCGACACGAGCAGCAAGTCCGGATCGCGGATGAAGAGGAACGATGCGAGTCCGAGCGCGCCCAGGGTCAGATTGACGAGGTGGCTGACCTGCAGCCCCAGCCGCTTCACCATGATCGGAATCGCGATCGCCGCGAGCGCCGCGAAGCCGTTGTAGGCGCCGAACAGCACGCCCACCCAGTTCGCGCCGTCGTTGTACGCCGCGCCGGTGGTGTCCGTCGCGCCGAAATGCGTGCGCGTCACCGCCGCCGTCGTATATATCCACATCGAGAACAGCGCGAGCCAAGAGAAGAACTGCACGGGCACGAGCTGGCGCATGGTCGTGGGCATACCCTGGATGTCGTCCATCACCGTGCCGAACATTCCCCGCCCGCGTGTCCGTGAGTGGACCAGCACCGCCCCACCCCAGGCCGTGAAACCCGCGCCCAGTAGATAGAGCTGCTCGTCGAGCCCGAAGTACCACACCAGGAACAGCCCGAGAGCGCCGCTGCACAGCCACACCAGCCCGCGTAGCGGAGCGCGCACCGCGGTTCCGGGCTCGACCGCCTCCGCTTCCGGCGTCGCATCCGCGAACGCATGTAATTCCGTCGGCGGATACTCCCGCGAGCCGAGCACGGTCCACAGGATCGCACCCACCATCACGACAGCGCCGATGTCGAACGACAATCTCACCGATTCCGGGATCGCAGACTCGCCTGTGCCCACGTTGCTCACGCCGGCGTGCGACAGGATCCACGGCAGCATGCTCGCGACCACCGCGCCGACGCCGATGAAAAACGTCTGCATCGCGTAACCCGCGGGACGCTGGCGTTGCGGGAGCTGGTCGCCGACGAAAGCACGGAATGGCTCCATCGCGATGTTGATGCTCGCGTCCAGAACCCAGAGCAATCCCGCCGCGACCCACAGCACCGGCGAACGCGGCATGAACACGAGCGCCGCGGAAGCGAGCAGCGCGCCCGCAAGGAAATACGGCCGCCGCCGTCCGAGCCGATTCCATGTGCGGTCCGAGTAGTAGCCGACGATCGGCTGCACGATCAATCCGGTGAGCGGCGCCGCCACCCACAGGATCGGAATCGTGTCCATGTCGGCGCCGAGCGTCTGGAAGATGCGGCTCACGTTCGCGTTCTGCAACCCGAAACCGAACTGGATGCCGAGGAATCCGAAACACATGTTCCAGATCTGCCAGAACGAGAGTTCCGGCCGGGCGCGAACGGTGGCGTTGGCGTCCACCAACTACTCCACGTCGAACTCGGGTTGCGGCTTCGGCCTGGGCTTGACCGGACGCGGTACGACCTTGTTGCTCCCCTGCGCCTTGATCGCGATGGCCGTGCCGCCGCCCGGCGCGAGATTCAATGTCAACGTGTCATACCGGGACACGGGCCGGGTCACGATGTCGATCGCGTGCCCGTCGGCGTCGTATCCCGCGCCCTTGCCGTCCTGGTAGATAGTCGCCGTGTACTTCCGGTTCGCGTCGAGGAAGTCGAGGCTCACCCGCAGCGCCCTCGCGTGCTCGTCCGTGATCGAGCCGAGGTACCAGTCATCGCTGTGACGATCCTTGCGCGCGATCGTCGCGTAGTCGCCCACCTCGCCGTTCAGCACGCGCGTGTCGCTCCAGTCGACAGGCACGTCGCGGATGAACCGGAACGACTTCGGATACTTCGCGTAGTTCTCCGGCAGGTCGGCCGCCATCTGGATCGGGCTGTAGATGGTCACGTACAACGCGAGCTGCCGCGCCTCGGTGGTCGGAATGCGGCTGCCGTTCGCACCGGTGAGGCTCAGGATTCCTGGCGTGTAATCCATCGGTCCCGCGAGCATGCGCGTGAATACGAGATTCACCTCGTGCTCGGGCGGATTCTTCGGATTGCCCCAGGCGTTGTACTCCATGCCGCGCTGACCTTCGCGCGCGACCCAGTTCGGGTACGTGCGGCGCAGGCCCGTGTCCTTGATGGGCTCGTGCGGGTTCACCGCGATGCGCCGTTTCGCGGCTTCCGTGACGACCTTCAGGTGATGGCGTGACTGCACCTGCCCGTCATGCCATTCGAAGCGGATCTTCCCGTTCTCATCGAACGCCTGCACGCCGCCCGCGTCGGCGACATACCCCGTCTTGACCGAGTCGATGCCGAGGCGCTGGTAGAGATCGAGTGCCGGCCCCAGCTGCCGCTCGTAGTTGGCGATGTTCCCGGACGTCTCGTGATGCCCGATCAGCCGCACGCCCTTCTTCTTTCCATACGCGGCCAGCGCATCGATGTCGAAATCCGGGTACGCCTCGGTGAAGCTGAAATCGTCGCCGGTCGCGAACCAGTCGCTGTCCCAGCCCTTGTTCCAGCCTTCGACGAGCACGCCGCGAAAGCCGTTCTTCGCCGCGAAGTCGATGTACTGGCGCGTGCGAGCGGTGGTCGCACCGTGTTTAGGTCCCGAGGCCCAGGTCATCGTGCCGAGATGCATGCCCCACCAGATGCCGACGTACTTGTACGGCTTCACCCAGGACACGTCGCCGAGCTTGTTGGGCTCGTTGAGGTTGAGGATCAGGTCGGACATGTAGAGGCCCGGCGCGTCCCTTGCGATCTGCAACGTGCGCCAGGGCGTGGCGAACGGCGCCTGGCGCCGTACCTTCGGCCCGCTCGACGACGGAGACAACACGGTCTTGAGTCGCTGACCTTCGACCCGGCGCAGCCACATGCCCGCGTAGTCCACCAGCGCGGCTTCGTGAATCGCGATGTGCGTGCCACCGGATAACTTCAAGGTGACGGGCGTGTGCGCCTGCGACACTTCCGCGATCGGCGTGCGGTTGTAGAGATACTCGTAACGATTCCACTCGCCGGCGGGCGTCCACCACGCGGTACCGGGTTCGGGGATCGCAAACTCGGTGAGCTCCTCGACGATGTTCACCTGCCCCAGCGCCGCCGGGAATTCGTAGCGGAATCCCACGCCGTCGTCGAACAGCCGGAACACCACGCCGAGCTCGCGGTGCGCGCCGTTCGTCTCGCGCAGCGTCAGGCGCAGCTCGTTGTAGTGATTGCGCGAGCGGCTGCGTTCGCCCCAGGGCTGTTCCCAGGTTTCGTCGAACGTCGAACGCTTCGTCTCCGCGATCTCGAAATTGCGCTCGAGCTTGTGCTGATCCGCGAGGATGAAGCCGAGCCGCGACCAGTCCACGACGAGCGCATCCTTGCGCCGGATCGAATACTCCGGCCGCCCTTCCTCGTTGACGCGCACGCTCACGGCGAGCACACCACCCGGCGATTTCGCCTCGACGCCGCCCGCCGCCGGCGCCTGCGCCGCGCAGGTCCATGCCGCGGCGAGACCCACCAATGCCAGCCACAAGTTCCTCACGGCGTGTCTCCCGTGCATGCGATGTATCCGAGCGCCGGAATCTCCACGCGCAAACTGCCCGGCGCGCTCACCGATGCCGCGCACTGGCCGACCAGCGATTTCACCTTCTTCATTGCGGTACCTACCTCCACCTGGGCGACGATGGGCGTCGTGGACGTGTTGAACGCGACGAGGATTTCGCGGCCCGCATTGTCGAGGCGCGAAGCCGCGAACAGACCCGGTGTGCGCGACTGCGCGCGGACGACCTGCCGCCCCCGGCGCAGCGCCGCGTGCTGTTTGCGCAGCGCCGCGAGCTTCGCGATCTGCTGGTACAGCGTATGCGTCGCGTCGAAGTTCTCCACCGCCGTGGTACGCGTCGACCCGAGCAATTCCTGGTCGTTGTAGCTCGCGACCTGGCTCGCGAACAGCGTCTGACGCGCGTCCTGGTCGATGCCGTGCCCGATGAAACCTTGTTCATCACCGTAGTAGACGACGGGCACGCCGCGCAGCAGGAACATCATCGCGTTCGAGAGCTTCACGCGCGCGAGGACTTCTTCCGAGCTCGCCTCGGGGCGCGCCTTGCGAACCAGATAAGCGAAGCGACCGAAGTCGTGATTGCCCGTGAACGTCGGCAGTCGCAGCGCCGCGGGCGCGCCGCCGTCGTAGAGCCCATCGTCGGCGTACAGCCGTCCCAGCACGTCGGTGCCCGCATTGCCGGCCACCGTGAGATTCACCGCGCCCGCGAACCCGAAATCGAGCACCGACGGCAGACGGTCCACGCGCGTGTGGCGCGCAAGCTGCGCGACGTCGACACCTTCGGCCGCGACCTCGCCGAAGATGTGGAAGTTAGGCACGCCGGACGCCCGCGCCCGCCGCAGCATGGCCGGCGTGAATGCCTGCCAGAACTCGGGGTTCACGTGGCGGGCCGTGTCGATGCGGAAGCCGTCCAGGTCGTATTTGGCGATCCAGTCGCCGTAGATCTCGATGAACCCCTGCACGACCCGCGGGTTTTCCGTGAACAGGTCGTCGAGTCCGACGAAGTCGCCCATGAGCGAGCTTTCGCCCCAGAAATCGGAGTTGCCGCGGTTGTGGTAGTAGACCGGGTCGTTCAGCCACGCCGGGACCTTCACATCCGCTTCGGCGTCCGGCACGAACGGCGTGTAGGCGAAATTGATGTTTGTGAGCTTCGCGAAGTTCTGCGCGGTGCGCACGTGATCGCCGAGGAATTCCTCGTTGATCGCCGGGCCGTCGGGCCCGCCTCTGCGCGAGTAAGGAAACTCCCCGCGCGAGCGGTACGCGCAGGCACTCACCGGGCACTCGCGATACTGGATCACGTCGGCCGTGTGGTTCGTGATGATGTCGAGGTAGACCTTCATGCCGCGCGCATGCACCGCGTCGACGAACGCGCGCATGTCGCGCTCTTCGCCGAAGTGCGGATCGACGCGCGTGAAATCCGTGATCCAGTAGCCGTGGTAACCCGCGCTCTCCTGGCCCGGACCGCCCTGTACCGGCTTGTTCTTGTAGATAGGTCCGAGCCAGATGGCCGTCGCGCCGAGACCCTGGATGTAGTCGAGCCGCGAGATCAGGCCCTCGAGATCGCCGCCGTGATAGAAGCCCTTGTGCGTGGGATCGAAGCCCGTGACGAGCCGGTCGCCGTCGAGGCGGCCCCGATCGTTGCCGGGATCGCCGTTTTCGAAGCGATCCGGCAATACGAAGTAGACGATCTCGTCCTCGGGGAGCCGGTCGCGATATGCCGGCGGGGCGCTGAATGCGGCGGTACAGGCGATCGAAGCCAGGCACAACAGTATTCGTCGCATCGCTCCCCCATCGATCCGTGAAGGGTGAATGTACTTCAGTCACGCACCGGCGCGGCCTGCATACGTATGCGGGCCACGATAAAGAAAAAAGCCCGCGCGAGTCACCCCGCGCGGGCTCGTTCTTCTCTTCCGAATCGAATTACACGAAGCGGTTGACCAGGTTCTCCAGGTACTCCTGGCGACCCGACTGCGGCTTCGGATTGATGTTGGCCGCGACCGCCGCATCGGAGATCGACGCGAGCGTCGCATCCTTCGCGTGGATCTTCTGGCCCGCCTCACCCTGCCACTTGGCGTAACGCTGCTCGACGAACTTGTCGATGCCGCCGTGCTCGATCAGCGCGGCCGCGGACTTGAGCGTACGCGCCAGCAGGTCGAGACCGCCGACGTGGCCGTAGAACATGTCCGCCGGGTCGATCGACTGGCGGCGCACCTTCGCGTCGAAGTTGAAGCCGCCGGTTGTGAAACCACCCGCCTTCAGGATGCGATACATCGCGAGCGTCATGTCGAGCGGATCGTTGTGGAACTGGTCGGTGTCCCAGCCGTTCTGCGGATCGCCGCGGTTGATGTCGATCGAACCGAAGATGCCGAGCGCGTCGGCCATCGCGATCTCGTGGTCGAAGCTGTGGCCCGCGAGCGTCGCGTGGTTGGCTTCGATGTTCACCTTCACTTCGTTCTCGAGGCCGATCGACTTCAGGAAGCCGTACACGGTCGCGGTGTCGAAGTCGTACTGGTGCTTGGTCGGCTCGTGCGGCTTGGGCTCGATCAGGATCGTGCCCTTGAAACCGATCTTGTGCTTGTGGTCGACCACGAGCTGCAGGAAGCGGCCGAAGTTCTTGAGCTCGGTCTTGAGGCTGGTGTTGAGCAGCGTGTCGTAACCTTCGCGGCCGCCCCAGAGCACGTAGTTCGAACCGCCGAGACGCTTGGTGGCGTCGAGACAGTGACGCACCTGCGTCGCCGCGAACGCCCACACATCCGGATCCGGATTCGTCGAGGCGCCACCCATGTAACGCGGGTGCGAGAACAGGTTCGCGGTGCCCCACAGTAGTTTGACGCCGGTCTCGGCCTGCTTCTTCTCGAGGCGGTCGATGGTCTTGGCGAGGTTCTCGACGTGCTCCTTGATGTTCGACGCCGTCGGCATCGCGTCCACGTCATGGAAGCAGTAGAACGGCGTGCCGAGCTTCGTGAAGAAGTCGAACGCGGCATCCATCTTGGCCCAGGCATTCGCCTCGTTCATCGGGCCGTTGTTGTTCCACGGGCGCGCGAAGGTGCCGGCGCCGAAGATGTCGTGACCATCCCACGCGAACGAGTGCCAGTAACACACGGCCGGACGCAGGAGATCTTCCATGCGCTTGCCGAGGACGATCTCGTCCTTGTTGTAGTGGCGGAACGCGAGCGGGTTGTCCGAACTCGGCCCCTCGTACTTGATGGGAGCAACGGCTTCGAAATAGGAAGCCTTTTTCAGGGGTGCGGGACTGGACATGATCAAACTCCTCGGAATCTTGGTCTAAGGTCCTGATAAATTTGGGAAAAGCACTTGCGCTTCGGCGCCAGCTGTTCGATGTCGCGGGCATTGGGTTCTATGACGACCCTGACCGGCGGCGGACGGCACACATCCTCCGCCCGTTCGCCCGTTTTGGCTATCCGGGCAAGCCGCGCGGCGCCAAACGCCGGGCCCACCTCGGAACCGTCGCGGTAAACCAGCGGCCGCCGTAGAGCCGCCGCGAGCACGCCGCCCCACCACATGGAACGGGCGCCGCCGCCGATGACGGAAATCTTGTCGATGGTCGCGCCGGCCTCGATGAGCGCATCGAGCCCGTCCGCGAACGCGAAGGCCACGCCCTCGAGCACCGCCTGCCCGATGGCCGCGGCATCCGAGTCATGGTTGAGTCCGAACAACACGCCCCGGGCGGCCGGGTCGTTGTGCGGCGTGCGCTCGCCGGAGAGGTACGGCAGGAAGATCTCGGGACCGGCGAGGCTGTTGCGGGCCTCCACCTTGGAGAGCAACTCGGCCGCGTCCTTGGTGCCGGTGAGTTTCACGGCCCAGTCGACGCAGCTTGCGGCCGAGAGCATCACGCTCATCTGGTGCCACACGCCAGGCAGGCAGTGGCAGAACGCGTGCACGGCCTTGGCCGAGTTCGGCAGGAATTTCGGCGTGACCAGGAACAACACGCCCGAGGTGCCGAGCGACAGGAACGCATCGCCGGGCTTGATGACACCGATGCCCGCCGCGCCCGCGGCATTGTCACCGCCGCCGCCCGCGACCGGAACCTGGTCCATGCCCCAGGCCTCGGCCACGTCCTTGCGCAGCTTGCCGGTGGCATCGGAGCCTTCGACGAGGCGCGGCATGTGGGATTCGTTGAGACCCGTGGCGGCCAGCATCTCGGGCGACCACTTGCGCTTCGCCACGTCGACCCAGAGCGTGCCGGCGGCATCCGAGCAATCACTCGCCTTCTCGCCCGTCATGAGCAGGCGGACGTAATCCTTGGGCAGCAACACGCAGCGGGTGTCCTTGAACACGGCCGGCTCGTTCTCGCGCACCCACACGAGCTTCGGCGCCGTGAAGCCCGGCATCGCGATGTTGCCCGTGATGTCGCGCGACCGCGGCTCGGTCTTCTCGAGCGTCGCGCACTGCTTCTCGCTGCGGCCGTCGTTCCAGAGGATCGCCGGGCGCAACGGCTTGTCGTTCGCGTCGAGCAGCGTGGCGCCGTGCATCTGGCCGGAAAGGCCCACGGCCTGTACGGCCTTGCGGTGCTTGGCCGGCAATGCGGCGACGGCGGCGTTGGTCGCCGCCCACCAATCGGCGGGGTTCTGCTCGGACCATCCCGCCTGGGGCCGGGAGACGTTCAAAGGCGCGGAAGCCTGTTCGACTACGGTGTCCTTGTCGTCGACGATGACGGCCTTGACACTCGACGTGCCGATATCGATGCCTAAATACATTAACCCCCCGCGTTTTGAGCGGCGGTAACGCTATCAGAATTGCCGCCCGGTGGGGACCGCTCCGCCCCGAAAAACGCTCCGGATGGGCATAACTATCGCCAGGAATCGACGGTAAACCGGGCCCCCGATGTCAGTATCGTTATCCGGGCCGGATCAATGTCGGCGCTCAGTTAGTACCGTTCACCTGCCCCAGCCGATCCGCCGACTGGCGATCGAGCATCCACTGCGGGTATTCGTTGGGGAGCGCCGAGGCCTCGCCAATGGCCTTGATCTGCTCCGCGCTCAGCGCGAGCTCGGTGGCGGCAATGTTGTCGAGCAGCTGATCGCGGTTCTTCGCGCCGATGATCACCGAGGTCACGTGCGACTGCGCCAGCAGCCAGGCCAGCGCGACCTGCGCCACCGAGACCAGGTGATCCGCGGCGATCGGACGCATCACGTCGATCACGCGCCAGGCCCGCTCGCGATCGACCGGCGGGAAGTCGAGCGTCGCGCGGCGCGCGCCGCCGGGCTTGTCGTTCTCACGCGAGAACTTCCCGGACAGCAAACCACCCGCGAGCGGACTCCACGGCAGGATCGCGAGCTTCTGATCCTTCGCGAGCGGCACGATCTCGCGCTCGATGTCGCGGCCCGCGAGCGAGTAGTACATCTGCAGGCTTTCGAAGCGCGCGAGATTCTTCTTGTCCGAGATCCACAAGGCCTTGGTGATTTCCCACGCCGGCAGATTGCACAGACCGATGTAACGCACCTTGCCCGCGCGCACGCAGTCATCGAGTGCATCGAGCGTTTCCTCGAGCGGCGTGAACGGATCGCGGCCGTGGATCTGGTACAGGTCTATGTGATCGACCTGCAGCCGCTTCAGGCTCGCATCGATGTTCTCCATGATGTGGTAACGCGAGAGCCCGATCTGGTTGTGGCCAGCGCCCATGCGCAGCAGGACTTTCGTCGCGAGCACATAGCTGTCGCGCGCCAGACCGAGCGACTTGAGCGCATTGCCCGTGGCGACTTCGGACGCGCCGTTGGAATAGAAATCGGCGGTATCGATGAAATTGATGCCGCGATCGAACGCGGTCTTGATGAGGTCGGTGACGCCATCCTGGCCGACACCCGCGACCGTCGCCCACATGCCTTCGCCGCTGCCGAAGGTCATGGCACCCAGGCACATTTCGGAAACGATGAGTCCCGTGTTGCCGAGCTTGCGATATCGCATGCGCATTCTCCGTCCGTTGGGGGGACGAAGTATGCGCGAGCGGGGGAAATCCGGGACACCCCTCGTCAGGGGGACGTGGGCAATGTCCTATCGCCCGCGGAGCGGGAAATCGGGGTCATCCCCGATTTCCCTTCGCGATGAATTACAGGATCCAGACGATGCTGAGAGTCAGCGACGAAAGGTCCGTATTGTTCTGATGGAACACGTTGACGTCGTCGGCGGCAGTCGACGGATCGCCGTAGTCGTTGAGCGTGATGTTGCCCATCTCACCCATCTTGTATTCGAGCCGGACGAGCGCGCCGTCGAGTACGGTCTGCAGACCGATTCCGAATACCGGGTCGAAACCCGTGTCGTCCTGCGCAACCGAGACGTGGGAAGCGGGGTCGTCAAAGAAGCCGGCGGAGAGAACCGTTTCAGCCTTCCAGGCATTCAGTCCCACACGACCGAACAGCGAGAACTTCTTGCCGATCCACAACGAGCCGACCGCGGAAGCCTCCAGGCCCTTGAGGTCCGTGCGCGAACGCAGGTATTCGGGATCCACGACTTGCAGCGGGAAAAGATCGGCGTTGAATTCGGATCCGCCGTACAACGTGGCTTCGACGGCGAACCACTTGTTGAGCCCCCAACCGCCCATCAGGCCGTAACCGAAGCGGTTGGAGTTGATCGGAGAGGACAGGTCGACGGCACCGAGATACATGTCGGATTCCATCTTGTCCTGGCTGAGGTTCAGACCCAGGCGGAATCCCGAAAACTCGTCCGCGAACGCGGGCGAAGTTAACGTTCCCGCAAGCGCGAAAACTCCGAGAACCATGGCCTTACGCATGTCGACATTCCTCCCAGATGACATATGTAAAGCATAGCTCATGCCCGGCGCCCGAAACGTGCGCTCGTCACGTTTTCAGGGAGTTAGGACCCGGATCGCGGGTAGTCAGTCTGGGATTGGGCGTAGTGAACGAAGAAATCCAGCGACGAAACATTGGCCATCGCGGCCCGGTTGGCGGCCTTTTCCACCGCGACGCCCATGAGGATCCGGCGGACCGGCACTTCCATCTTCTTGCCCGTCAGGGTGTAGGGAACGCCGGTCACCTGGAGGATCCGGTCGGGCACGTGGCGCGGTGAGTACTCCTTGCGGATGTGGGCCCGGATGCGTTCCTCGATGTCCTCCGTGAGCGGCACGTCGCCCTTCAACTTCACGAACAGCGGCATGAAGAATTTTCCGCCCGGCAGGTCCAGGTTCACGATCAGCGAATCCTCGATCTCCGGAACGCCGAGCAGCGAGCGATAAACCTCGGCCGTGCCGATGCGCACGCCGTGACGGTTCAGCGTCGCGTCCGAACGTCCCAGCACGAAACATCCACCACGCGCATTCACGCGGAAGAAATCGCCGTGGCGCCAGATGCCCGGGTACTGGTCGAAGTACGACTCGAGATATCGCTGGTTGTTTTCGTCGCCCCAGAAGCCCACCGGCATCGACGGCATGGGTTCGGTGAGCACGAGCTCACCTACTTCATCGACGAGTTCGTTGCCGCGGTCATCGAACGCATACGCCGCGACGCCCAGCGACCGCGCCTGGATCTCGCCCGCGTAGATGGGCAGGTTCACCACGCCGCCCACGAGGCCGGTGCAGATGTCGGTGCCCCCGCTGCCCGAGTGTGCCCACAGATCGCGCTTCACGTTCTCGAAGAACCAGTTCTGGCACTCGGCCGTGACGGGTGAGCCGGCCAGCACGATGGTCTCGAGATTTTCGAGCTTGAAGCGATCCCTCGGGACGATTCCGGCCTTCTCGAGGATGCTCTGGTAGGTAGGGCTCGCGCCGAACAGGTGCGCGCCCGTGTCGTCCGCCATCTTCCACAACAGGTCGGGCGTCGGCCATGCCGGGTTGCCGTCGTACAACACGGGAACCACGTCCATGAGCAGCGAGCTCGAGAGGAAGTTCCACATCATCCAGCCCGTGCTGGTGAAGAAGAACATGCGCTGGCGCGCGTGCATGTCCATGTGGAAATGGAACAACTTGAGCTGCTCGAGCGTGATGCCTCCGTGGCAATGAATGATTGCCTTGGGAAGTCCAGTGGTGCCCGACGAGAACAGGATGAACAGCGGATGCGCGAACGGCACCTGCTCGAACTGGAACGCCTCGCGTCCCGGATCGGCGCCCGCGATCACGTCGGCCCAGAAGAGCGCGCGATCGTCGATCGCGGCCGGGTTTTCGGGATCGAGGTACGGTAGATGGATCAGGTGTTCGAGCGTCGGCAGCCGGCCGATGATCTCGCGGATGTCGCCGCGCCGGTCGAACAGCTTGCCGCCGTAGCTGTAACCGTCGACGCAGAACAGCAGCTTGGGCTCGAGCTGCGAGTAGCGGTCGAGCACGCCGCGCGTGCCGAAATCCGGGCCGCAACTCGACCACACGGCGCCGATGCTCGCCGTCGCGTACATCGCGACCATCGCCTCCGGAATGTTCGGCAGGTACGCGACCACGCGATCGCCCGGGGCAATGCCGAGTGCACGCATCCTGGTCGCGAGCACGCGGACCTGCCGCGCGAATTCCGGCCACGAAAGGCTCGCCAGCGGCTTCCGTTCCGACAGATGCAGCAGCGCGATCTCGCCGGGGCGCTCGTGCGCGAGCGCGTGTTGGGCGTAGTTGAGCCTCGCGCCCGGACACCATTCGGCTCCGGGCATTTCGCGTTTGCCGAGCATTCGGGTCGGCGGCGTCGTGAAGCGCACGCCGCAGAACTCGACGATCGAGCTCCAGAATGCCTCGAGGTCCGAAACCGACCAGCGCCACAGGGACTCGTAGTCGTCGAATTCGTGGCCGCGCTCGGCGAGCCATGCCATGTACTTGGTGAGATGCGAACGGGCAAGTCGCTGCGCGGAGGGTTTCCAGAGCAGCGTGCCTTCCTGGATCTGGGTCATGCTGGAACGGTCGTTGGTTGAGGATGCGGTTTGCGGATGATGACGAGAATCAGCGCGCCGAGGAAAGACCACGCCGCGATGAAATAACAGGTGCCGCTGTACGGATGACCGATGTCATAAAGATAGCCTGCGACATAGGGTCCCACCGCCGAGATCGTGGTGTTGATCGCGATGGCGATGCCGGAGAGCAGCGCGAATGCCTTGAGTCCGAAGTAGTTGCCCAGCACGGTCATGAGGCACACCACCGCGCCGCCGAAGCCCATGCCGAGCAGTGCCGCGACCAGGTCGACCTCGAGCTGCGTGTCGGCGCCGACCAGCATGACCATCGAGAGCCCGAAGCACAACATGAAGAAGACCCATAACCAGCGCGGATCGAAGCGATTGCCGAAGGCGATGATGAGGGCCTTCGCGATCAGCCCGGTCCAGGTCATCGTGGCGATGGCGCCGAAGCCGACTTCCATCGGATGCCCCAGATCCCTGAGCATCGCGATACCGTGGCCGAGGAAAAACGTGAATGCGCTGCTGCCGCCGAGCAGCGCCGCGACCAGCAGCCAGTAGGTAGGCATGCGCGCCGCGTCGCGGAACTCGATCGGCGTCTCGGTGATGAAGGATGGCTTCGCCCTCGCCTGCGCGCCCGACGTCGCGACCTCGCCGCCATCGGCGATCGCGCCGGTGTCCTCGGGCTTTTCCTTCACGAAGATCAACGCAAGCACGCCCGCGAGCGCGGACAGACCCGCGATCACCCACCAGGCCGCGCGCCAGCTGTGCGCGTGGATCACCGCGGGCAACACGAACTTCGTGGCGATGTAGCCGCCGATCGCGCCCGAGGAATACAGGATGGAAATCGCCGTGGCGCGGCGGCGGACGAACCAGCGCGACAGCACGGTCTGG
>JAEYUC010000018.1 GCA_023433705.1 Pseudomonadota bacterium | reverse complement strand
ATCGGTCACGAGCTGATACACGGCTATGACGACCAGGGCTCGCGCTTCGGGCCGTCGGGTAATTTCGAGCAGTGGTGGACGAAGGAAGACGCCGCGAGCTTCGAGAAACTGACCGGCAAACTGGTTTCGCAGTACAACGACTACATCGCCGCGCCCGGACTCACCGAGAAGGTGAACGGCAACCTGACGCTCGGCGAGAACATCGCCGACCTCGGCGGACTGAACGTCGCCTACGACGCGCTCCAGATGGCGACGGCCGGCAAGCCCGATCCGATGATCGACGACCTCACGCGTGATCAGCGCTTCTTCCTCGGCTTCGCCGCGGCCTGGCGCGAGAAGTACACGCCGGAATTGACCAAGCTGATCATCGCTTCGGATCCGCACGCTCCCGGACGCGTGCGCGCCAACGGCACGCCGACCAACATGGAGTCGTTCGCGAAGGCGTTCGGCTGCAAGGAAGGCGACCCGATGGTCAACAGCGGCGACAGGAAGGTCGTGATCTGGTAACCAGGACTCGGATCCCGTCCGAATCGAAAGGCCCCGTCGGTTTCCGGCGGGGCCTTTCTACTGGACGAGTACGAGTCGTGCGCGCCGGACTTGGCCGGGGAGCGTTTGCACAAGTAGTGTGACCAGCCGGGTGGCCCGTTTTCGGCCAGCCGTGTACAAGTGCACGCATGCGTTCGCGTCTCCCCCTCACCCTCCTCGGAGTCCTTGGCTTGACGGGGCTCATGTCATGCAATCGCGCCCCCTCCGGCGCGTACGAGCGAACGATGCTCGACGAGCAGGTCAAGCTCACACTCGCAGGCGATCAGTTCATCGCGACGCGCGAGTGGATCGCCAAGGACGACGCCACTTGCGTAGCGATCGTCGAAGAGAACGACATCGATCTCACATTGAACCTGTCCGCGAGCGATGCGCCCACGCCCATTCCGCCGATCACCGTGGAATCCCGCAGCAATGGGCCGGGCATCGAAGTCGCGGCCATGCACGTCCCTCGTGCGACCCGGATCGGGCTTTCGCTTACTGGGAAAGCGACTCTCGCCAAGCCCCGCAGCCCGTCTGTCCGGGTCTCGTGTTACGCCGATGCCTCCGCGGCAGAACCCGGCGCAGCCGCACGCATCGACGCGTACATGGCCTGGACCCGCGCAACGCCCGCGGGCCCGATCGTCCCGGAGCAGTCTAACGACCGGCTCGCGGACATCGACCGTGCGATCGCCAGCCTCGAACTACCTGAGGGCGACCCGCGCATGGCCGCGTGGGCCCGATACGTGCGCGCGATTCTCATCTATCAGCTCGACCTCTCCTGGAGCGAGGCTTACCACGCCGCGCGCCGCGCGGAGACCGCGTTCGCCGCCCTCGCGCCGCCCGATGCGCACAATGTCGCTCGCGCGCGTTACCTCGCCGCGCTGGCGCTGCTCGAAATCGTGACCGACGGAACCGCGAAGAACCCGACAGCGGCGGAGGCAGAAACGACAGCGGACGCCCTCCTTCTGGATCTGGCCCGACCTGGAGGGCACCTCAGCGAGTCCGAGCGCCTGCGGGCGCTCAACCTGCAGGGGCTTCTCTGCTACGACATCAACGATTACCCGTGCGCCGAGCGTCGCTGGAAGGAGGCACTCGCGCAGGCGCGCGCAAACCACTTCTATTCCGATGAAATCATGATCACCGGCAACCTCGGCGTGCTGGCGATGGAGCGCGGCGAATACGTCGCGAGCTCGAACTACTATTCGCAGGCGATCGAGCGCGCCGCTGAAATCCGGGACGAAAAGGTCGTCGCGACCGTGCTCGTCAATGCGGCCTACGTAGAAGCGGCGTTGGGTCACACCGAGCGGTCCATCGAACTACTCACCCGCGCGCGGACGCTCGCCGAACGCAGCGGATCGCTGCTGCCACGAGGCCGTGTCGCGCATGCGCTGGGGAACGCCTACTGGGTGCGCGGCGACCTGGTTCAGGCCGAGGCATTTTATGCGGAGTCGCTGCGTGTGCGGCGGCTCGCTTCCGATGCGACCGGCTTGAATGCCAGCTTGCGCGTGAACGGCACGCTGGCCCGCGAAAACGGTGATCTGCCGCGGGCTATCGAGCTGCACCGCGAGGCTGTCGCGCACGCCGCCAAGCCGACTCATATCATGCGGGCAAAACTTCAGTTGGCGCTCGACTACGACGCGTCCGGCGACCACGATCGCGCCATCGAGACCCTGCGCGAGGCGCTCGCCTTCGACGGCGCATTGGCGCCGAACACGTATGCACAGATCCGGCTGGCCGTGATCGAGAACCAGCTCGCCCGCGGCGCCAGCGCGGCGGAAATCAAGGCCGCCCTGGAAACGGCGCGATCGACGCTCGAGTTTTCGATCAAGCGATCCAATCCGTTGCTCGAAGTGCAGGCAAGGCGCGTTCAGGCCGTGTTGCTGGCCGCATCGGGCGACTTTGCCGGTGCGCGCCGCGAGTACGAACGCGCGATCTCGGTGATTTTCGATTTTCGCGGTTCGAGTTCCAGTCCGGAGTTGCAGGCGACTTCGCTGGCGCACGAACAGAAGACCTTCCGCGAGTACGTGGACCTGCTCATGCGCAACACCGTGGCGCGCGGCCCAGGACGTTTCTCGGCCGCGTCCGCCGAAGAGGAGAACGCGTTGCGCGTGCTGGAACTCGCGCGCGCACTCAACTTCGACGCGGTCCGCGACACGCGCCTCGAACCGGCGAAGCAGGCGCGTCTCGACGAACTGCTGCAGCAGATGGCCGGAAAGCGCGTGCGCATGGCGGCGATACTGGAGCGCAGCAAGCCCGAAGGCCCGGATGCCGAACAGCTGGAGCTGGACATGGCCCAGCTTCGTCTCGAAGTCGATCGACTGCGCGGAACATCGGCACGGGCGCCATCGACCGAACTACCTGCGCTCGTGGCCAGGCCCTGGTCGCCTCTCGCTCCGGGAGTCGTACAGCTTTCGTATGCGCTGGGCCAGCGACGTGCGTACGTTTGGGTTCGCGACGAACGCGGATTACGGGCCGCGGTGCTGGCCGAATCACCCGCGCAGATCGAACGCAAGCTCGATGCGCTAGCGAAGCTGGGC
The DNA here is from genome assembly GCA_023433705.1 of Pseudomonadota bacterium. Taxonomy (GTDB): domain Bacteria; phylum Pseudomonadota; class Gammaproteobacteria; order Steroidobacterales; family Steroidobacteraceae; genus CADEED01. The sequence goes on along the minus strand of JAEYUC010000018.1, from coordinate 32,682 downwards.
AAGACGAGAGACGCGCGGGAGGTGCACTCGGTGTTGCTGGCACTTTCGGGCACGCTGCTGCCCCCTGGAATCCTCGCGACGGGCACGAACTCGATCGACGTGGTCGCAGAGGGCCGGCTGGCGAACGTACCGTTCGCCGCGCTGCGATCGCCGTTCGACCATTCGCGACACCTGGTGGAAACGCACGGCGTGCGGATGATCACGTCGATGTTCGAGACACGCGGCGGCGCGCCCGTGCCGCGGCGCGGGCTGGCGTTCGTCGGCGTGTCGAGCGGCAACGGCAACGTGCGTTCCGCTCCGCGGGTGTTCCCGGGACTGGGCACGACCCGGGCGGAAGGGCAGATGCTGACGACCTTGTTCGGGAAGCGGGATGGCGAATCGCGCGTCAAACTACTGGCCGGAAACGATGGCGATGCCGCGTCGATCAAGGATCTCTGGAGCCGCGGCGCCGACGTCGTGCACTTCGCGACACATGGACTCGCCAATCCGCGGCAACCCCTGGCGTCGCTGCTACTGCTCCCGGCGGCCTCGAAGCAGGGAGAGCCTACCTACCTCACGGCGGGACAGGTGCAGGAGTGGCAGGGAGATACCGGGCTCGTGTTCCTGGGTGCGTGCGAGACCGCGGCCGGGCCCGCCCGCTTCGGCGACGGAATACCCGGGCTCCCGCGCGCATTCCTGCGCGCCGGCGCACACGGCGTCGTGGCTACGTTGTGGCCGGTCGAGGACGTCGCGGCCAGCCAGTTCTCGCTCGATTTCTACCGGCGCTTCGCGGCCGAGGGAAACGCGGCGCGCGCCTTGGCGGAAACGCAGCGCGCCTGGCTGGCTACGGTTCCCGGCGAAGGCGCCGCCGACCGGGCGCACCGCCTCATGACGGCGTGGGCCCACGTTTTCTACGTTCGATCGTCGGAGTAACCGGGCTACCGATAGGGGTTTAGCGTGTTGATGCGACCGTTCGCGTCGTACGTCAGCTCCGTCATCTTCACCGAGCGCAGGTGCGTGACGCCCTTCGAGAGCACGGAGTCGTGGTAGAACAGGTACCACTTGCCCTGGAACTCGCAAATCGAATGATGCGTGGTCCAGCCGATCACGGGCGTGAGGATCCTGCCCTGGTAGGTGAACGGGCCGTAGGGATTGTCGCCAATCCCGTAGCACAAGTAGTGAGTGTCGCCGGTGGAGTACGAGAAGTAGTACTTGCCGTTGTACTTGTGCAGCCATGACGCCTCGAAGAAGCGTCGATCATGATCGCCGGCCAGCAGCGGTTCGCGAGCTTCGTCGAGAATCACGACGGCGCGCGGCGCTTCGGCGAACTGCTTCATGTCCGCGGTGAGCTTCGCGACGCGCGGGCACAACGCCGGTTCGCTGTCTCCGGGCTCTTCGTGCTTTTCGCCGTATTTGTTGTCGCGATACTTCTGGAGCTGACCGCCCCAGATGCCGCCGAAATACATGTATGCGGAACCGTCGTCATCCACGAACACGGCCGGGTCGATCGAATAACTACCCTTGATCGCTTCCGGCTCCGGCTTGAACGGACCCTCGGGACGATCGCCGACGGCCACACCGATCTGGAAAATGCCGTCGGGACGCTTGGCCGGGAAATACAGGTAGTACTTGCCGTCTTTCGTCGCGGCATCCGGCGCCCACATCTGGCGCTGCGCCCACTTCACGTCCTTGATGTCCAGCGCGACGCCGCAGTCGGTCGCCGGACCCGCCGGCGAATCCAGCCGCAGCACGTGATAGTCGCGCATGTCGAAGTGATCGCCGAGGTCGTTGAACGGGATGCCGGCTTCGATGTCGTGCGAGGGATAGACGTAGATCTTCCCCTCGAACACGTGCGCCGACGGATCGGCGGTATAGATGTTCGTCACCAACGGCTGGGATATGGCCCTGCGGGTGAGGGCTTCGTAGTCTTCGCCGGAGTAATCGACTTCTGAATCGTTCGACATGATGCTCGAGTTCCTCGTGACTGAGTTTGCTGTCTATCAACCGCGCGACATCAGGACGTCGCGCGGCGACGCTGCGCCAGTTCGGTTTCGATCCGTGTTTCCATCTGCTTGTTGATCTCGTAGAAGAACAGGACCACGCAGCAGATCAGGAATGGAATCGACGCGTAAACGCTGATCGACAGCTTGACGCCCTGAACCACCTCGGACGACTGCAAGGCGGCATCGGGCACGTAACCGTAGATGTCCAGCAGCTTCGCGACCAGCGCACCGCCGACCGCCAGCCCGAACTTGAGTCCGAGGATCATGGCGGAAAACACGATGGCCGTGGCGCGACGGTTGTTCTTCCACTCCGAGTAGTCAGCCACGTCCGCGATCATCGCCCACAGCAGCGGAATCGAGATGCCATAGAAGAAGCCATGCAGGATCTGCGAGACGACCATCGTCTTGACGGCATCGGGTGGAAAGAACACGAACGCCAGCAGGAACAAGGTCGAGGCGAACAGCGCGGCGCTGAACACGTTGCGCTTGCCGAACCGGTCCGCCAGCGGCCTGGCGAAGCCGATGCCGACGATCATGAAGATGATGCCGCCGCCATTGAAGATGCCGAAGCCGGTGGAGACGGGATCGCCGTGGAACCCGATGCCGTCCAGAAACTGCGTCATCGCCTCCCGGTCGACGTAGTACTGGAAATAGTAGATGTACGAGCCGCCCTTCAATGCCAGGTTGATGAAGACCATCACGATGACGACCAGCATCAGCAGCCAGGGCTTGTTGCGGAACAGGTCGACGAGATCCTGCTTCACGGTGGATTTCTGTTCCGGCGTCGGCACGACGCGTTCCTTCGTCGTCAGGAACGTGATGATGAAGAAGATCGAGCCCACGATCGCGAAGATCAGCATCGTCTTGCGGAAGCCCTCCGCCTGGTCGCCATCGCCGAGCGCGAGCACGAGCGGCAGCAGCAACACCTGGATGACGAACTGCGCGATCATCACCGCGACGAAGCGGTACGAGGACAGGCTGTTGCGCTCGGACATGTTGCCGGTCAGCACGCCGCTCAACGCCGCGTACGGCAGATTGTTTGCCGCGTAGATCGTGACCAGCAGCGTGTACGTGATGGCAGCGTAGTAGATCTTGCCGTACTCGCCGAGGTTCGGCGTCGAGAACGCCAGCAGCGAGAACACGCCGAACGGCACCGCGGTCCAAAGCACCCAGGGCCGGAACTTGCCCCAGCGCGTATTCGTGCGATCGGCGATCAGTCCCATGATGGGATTGAAGATCACGCCGCCGAAGACGCCGCCCCAGAAGATGATCGCGGACGCAGTGCCCGCCGGAATCTTGTAGATGTCGGTGTAGAAAAACGCCAGGAAGGTAACGAAAGTCTGGAATATCAGATTGGCCGCCAGGTCACCCAGGCTGTATCCGATCTTCTCCCCCACGCTCAATCGTTCTGTAGTTGTAGTCATTTTATTGCTCTGAAGTATTTGTCCGCGGACGGAGAATAAGCGTCCTTTTGCGCCCCGGCCAGCCGAACGCGTCATACTCGACAAAACCGGCGCCCGGCGCGACGGGAGCGCAGCAAGCCCTGGCCTCCTTACATATCCATCCCGCCCGTTTCTCATATATCTGGAGTTCATCTCTCCATGCCTGCCAAGCGCATACGACTCTCGAACTATCGGTCCATGCCCGCCGCGCTACGCGCTCGATATCTGAAGCTTTCAGCCGAGCTTGCGCAGACGAGGGAGGCGAGACAGAAGGCGGACGCTCGAAAGCTTGCTGCGTTATCGACCGCCTGCCGCAAGCAGGCGGTCGACGTGATTGGCGCGGATGCGTTCCGGGAATATCGCGCGCTGAAGAAGGAGCTCGAGAAGGCCACGCGTGCCAAACGCCTCCGCGCATCACGGAAGTTTCTGGACGCGATCGCGTTCGATCGCATGCGCCTGCGTCAGATCCACCGCGAATATTTCGGGGCGGCTCGCTTGCTGCTACCCGGCGTCCATCCCGACCTGGACGACGTTTTCGAAATGGCCCCGCCCGACAGCAGCCCCTGGGTTGAACATCGCGCGCCGTTCAACGGCGTGTTCGACTGGACCACTCACACGACGCAGGGCGGAGTGAGTGCGCCGACTTTCACGACCTCGGCCAATCCAGGAACAGGAGTATTGCGATCGCGCATTCGCGCCCGGGTCAGCGATGCCGGCGATGACGACCAGATGACGGCGGAGCATGAAGCCGGGTTCACGACGTGGCACACCACGCTCGAGAGCGGGCGAATCGAAGGCTTCGCGGTGTTCGAGTTTCGTCAAAGAGGAAATTACCGGGGCGAAATCAACGACGAATGGGGATTCTCGAGCGGAATCCGCAGCCAGTCCGCGGTTGCGCGGCTCGGGGTGTACGCCAACGCCGGGGCCGCGGAAACCCTGGATAGTTTGATCTTCGCCGGGATAGAACCTCATTGGGGCGAAGGAGATTCCTGGAATCACGCGACTGGCAACCCACGGGACCTGCATTGGTTCTACTTCTCCACCTCCAGAGCCTATCCGCAGGGAGCTCCCCTCATTCTCGAAGCGGGCATCCATAACGTGGCCTGGTTCAGCGTGGACGATATGAGCATCGACATGACGAATGATCTCGATCTGCGGCTAGAGAAGATCATGCTGCGATCGTGCCCGTGAGGGCGCATCTGGAAGCTATCTACCGCACGTGACACGCGCGGCACGGCCGCCGGTGGCGGCTACTCGACGGTCGATGACTTCGCCAGGTTCGCGGATGCGCTGCTCGCAAACAAACTACTGAACGCGAAGCACACGCACCTCTTGCTCGCAGGCAAAGTCGACTTGCCGTGGGGCGGCAAGTACGCCTATGGCTTCATCGACATGCGTGGGACGCTCGAGGGATACGTCGGCCACGGTGGAGTCGCACCGGGCGTGAACTCGGACCTGCGGATCTTTCCGGACGCAGGGTACGTGGTGGTGGTGCTGTCGAACATCGATCCGCCGTTCGCGGGGCGAATCGGCGCGTGGCTCACATTGCGCCTCAACAACAGGGTACGGTGACCGGACCGGGACCCGTATACGAAGGTCGTGATCTGTTAGAGGCGGCCGAAAGGCCCGCCGTCCCGTACACTCTTCCGCAGGGGAACCTGCAGGACGGGATGGGCGGTGAACATACTGCTGATCGACGATCATCCACTGTTTCGCTCGGGAATTCGCAGCGTCCTCGATGCATGGGACTCGGACGTTCGGATCACCGAGGCGAGCGGCTGCGAGGAGGCGCTGGCCGCGATTGGAGCGGGCGCCAACTTCGCGCTCATCCTCCTCGACCTGAATCTGCCGGCGATGGATGGCATGACGGGCCTGGCGAAACTTCGCGACGCCGCGCCCGCAACCAGCGTGGTGGTGCTGTCGGCCTCGGAGGATGCGCGCAGCATCAGGCTCGCGATCCGGGCGGGAGCGAAGGGCTACATTCCGAAATCGGCCGGTCGCGAGATCATCATCAGCGCGCTGGAGCTGGTGCTGTCGGGCGGAGTCTATCTACCCGTCAATGTCATGCAAGGCGAGACGGCGCCGGCCACGGACGAGCTCACCGCCCGGCAGCGCGAGGTGCTGGTGTGGCTGGTGCGCGGCAAGTCGAACAAGGAGATCGCCTCGCTGCTCGGCATGGCGGAGAACACGGTCCGGGTGCACGTGGCCGCCATCCTCAGGCACCTCGACGTGCGTAACCGCACGGAAGCGGGATTCGCCGCGGCGAGCCGCGGCCTGGTCGGGAGTCCGGATTTCTAGGACACGGGCAGCGCCGGGGCGATCGCGCCGGTCTGCGCTTTCTGGATCAGGTAGCTCGCGAGGCTGCGCAGGCTCGCGGCCGATACCGGCTTCTGCAGGAACTCGCAGCGATTGTCCTTCGCCTCGCGCATGCGCTCGGGCGCGATGTCTCCGGTCACGATGATGGCCGGGATCTCTTCGGCGAATCGTTCGCGGATGCTCCTCACTCCCTGCACGCCGGTCTTGCCATCGCGCAGGCGGTAATCCGCGAGAATCAGGTCGGGAGCGCGGCTCTCTTCCTCCAGCAGCGCCAGCGCCCCTTCGGTCGAGTCGGCAAGCACCGTGCTGCAGCCCCAGGAAGTCAGGATCTCGCCCATGCTGAGGCGGATCGGCGCGTCATCGTCCACGACGACGACCAGCGCGCCACGCATGTCATCGTTCCAGGTCGGCGTCGTAATCGTGGGAAGTTCGACCGCCGCGGCGGTCGGCACGGTGATCGCGAAGGTCGAGCCCTTGCCGACGACCGAGCGCACATCGACCTCGTGTTCGAGCAGCGCGCCGATGCGTTTCACGATCGCGAGTCCGAGACCCAATCCCTTGTCGCGGTCGCGCTCCGTGTTGTCGAGCTGGTGGAACTCTTCGAAGATCCACTCGAGTTCCTTCGCCGGGATTCCGCGGCCGGTATCATGCACTTCGATGCGTACCGCACCGGGACGTGAGCGGCACCCCAGCAGCACAACGCCCGAAGGGGTGTACTGGATCGCATTGGACAGCAGGTTCCGCAGCACGCGCACGAGCAGGATCGGATCACTGCGCACCCACTTCGCACACGGTCGGATCCGTAGTCCGAGTCCCTTCTCCGTGGCCTGGGCGCCGAACTCGAGCGCCAGTTGATCGAGCAGCAACTGAAGCCGGAAGTCGCCGATGTCGACCTTGAGCACACCGGCTTCGAGGCGCGACAGGTCGAGCATCGAATTGAGCAGCCCTTTCAGGTTCTGCGTGGACAGTTTCAGATTGTCGACCAGGCGGCGTGCATCTCCCGCACCTGTGCGCGCCTCGAGCGCATCGACGAACAGGCCCATGGCATTGAGGGGCTGGCGCAGATCGTGGCTGGCCGCGGCGAGGAAGCGCGTCTTGACGTCGTTGGCGCGCTCCGCGCGTTCCTTTTCGGCCTTGAGGTGCTCGACGAGCCGCCGGTTCTCGAATTCGAGGCGGATCTGTTGCCGGATACGGTGATTGCTGATGCGCGCCGAGGCGGTGTTGATCAGCAGGAACATGACCGCCAGCACGCCTAACAGGTGAAAGAAATCCCCGGGGAACGTGAACAACGCGACGAACAGCGGCAGCGAGGAGAACAGCGCAAAACCGTAGTACGCGTTCATGTTGAACGACAGGCCCGGGATGGCTCCGGCCACGAATCCGCCGATCACGAGCGTGTAGAAGAACACGATGTCTAGCTCGTTCGAATCGAGCACGAAGGCGGGCAGCCCCCACGCGATTCCATTGATCCACGCGAGGATCATGTAGCAACGTCCCCAGGTGCGGAATCCATCGGTCGGTTTCAAGCGCGCGAACAACACGATCAACGCGACGCGGACCGCGATTACCGCGTTGATGAACGCGAGCCAGCCTGCCACCAGGCGCATGTCGACGTGGCTGCTGAACATGTAGGCCGTGAGCGACGACGCGGTGACACCCACGATGAGCGACATCAACCATGCGTGCTGGTAGAGAAGTTTGACCGACTCCGCTTCGAGGTAGGTCTCGGTGGGTGCGGCGGAAATGCCGTCGGGATGCATGTTAGTCCCCGTCGTGAGCGCGACATCAATCGCCTGGTCACTTTACCCAAGTACGGGTGCACCGGGCATATAGTCCGATTGTATTAGGCGTTCTAGTCCGGATACGCGATGTTCGCCGCGGCGTGCGCTTCCTAACTTATCGGGAGGGAGGCTCACGATGACGAATACACGCGGCGTGAAGTGGGGTCGAGGTCGTTCGGTCGCGGCCCTGGCCATCATCCTTGGTGTGGTGACGAGCGGTTGCGGCGGCGGAGGCAAGAGCACGGGAACGGCCGTGCCGCCGCCGGCGGCTCCGGCCCCGCCGGCTCCGCCGCCCTCACCGCCTGCCGTGAACCGGGCGCCCACCGTCAGCATCGCGTCACCGTCAACCGGGAACAGTTTCATCGTCGGCACAGCGGTCACATTCAGCGGTTCCGCGGACGATGCGGAAGACGGAGCGATCACCGGATCGCGCCTGGTCTGGAGTTCATCGGGCGGCGCCGAGCTCGGCACCGGCGGCTCGCTCACGCTTGCCAATCTCACGCTTGGAACCCACACCATCCGGCTCGAAGCGACGGATTCGGCCGGGCTGCGCAGCACCACGAGCGTGAGCATCCGGATCACAGAGCCCCCGCGTCCGGCGGCCGCGCGCGCCGGTGAAACGAATCCCTATGCCGGGCGCATCCGGCGCACGGCGGTCAAGCGCGACGACGAATTGGTGATCATCGGCCGAGCCAGCGGCGGGGATCAGCTCGTGTACGGCATCGTCGAAGAGCCGGTCTCGCAATACAACTACGTAGCCGCACCCGCCGCGATGGCGGCGCCGCGAATCACGGCGCGCGGCCCGGGCCTGACCGTGATCGCGGGCGCCGCGGGTCGCATCCAGTCCACGAATCCGCACCAGGCCGCGATCGTGACTCGCTCGACCGCCGGCAACCAGGTCAGGCTCGAAGTGATCGAACTACTCAATCCGGGACAGAGCCAGGTCGCCACGCTCGCCCTTCCGTCGACGGCGGCGCAGGGTCCCTTCGCCGTCGGTGTATTCGATCTCGACGCATTCGAGGAAGTGAGCGGCACGCGGGCCATGACGCCCCCGGCGGGCAGGAACTTCCGCTATCACGACGAAGTGGCGGTGGCGCACGCCGAGATGTCGGGCGGTGAGCTGCGCGCGCGCGTGCGCGTGCTGAGCTTCGAAGACGTGATGATTCCCGAGTTTCGCGAAGGGCCGGTACCCGGCCCGACCAGCGAATTGTCGGCGCTCACGACGACGGCGATGCACCCGGAGAGCCGCCTCGTGGTCGCGCATGGCGACGCACTCTTCAGCAACATGCCCGGGCCGCACCTGGTCGTGGCCTACGTGGATTCGAACCGGCGCATCAGTCTCGACGTGTTCCGTTACCGGCACACGCGCGGCGCCAGTGGTGACGCCGATCCGCGCTCGGATGTCCGCGCGCTCGAGCACACGATGCATCACGCCCTGCCGCAGCCGCTGACCGAGGCGGCGGTCGCCGCCGGCGGGTGGGATCTCATCGTCGGACGCGGTGAACAGTTCGGAATGGATACGCCGCTGGCGACGTTCGACGTCGTCATGGCCGTCAGGCAAGAGAACGGGCGCATGTACCAGGAGGCCTGGCGGCTCGAATCGATCCATGGCGATGATGGACCGCCCTCGCGAGTCGGTGACGATCTATTCGACTTCGGCAGCTTCCGCGACGCGGCGAACGTGGAAGTCGGACTCACGATCCTGCCGGATTCTCCGGTGCGCGCGCAGATCGGCCGCGTCGTGCAGGGCGGTCAGCCCGTGACCCAGAGTTGCGAATCGCTGGGATTGATCGTGCTGGCCGACACGGATCGAGGGCCGGTGGTGCAGAGCCTTTTCGCGTTCATCAGCGATCCGTTCGCGGGCAACCTGTGGTTCGGTCCCGCCCGGCAAACGCCACCCTGGCCGGGAGACCTCGGCCTGCGGGAGCGCGAACCCACTAACAACCTTTCACGTGCGGCGCTGGTCACGGGCGGACTGGTGAGCAGCCGCAATGGCCTCGTGGATTACCGCGGCCTGGGACCCATTGGCGAGAGCCGATACGCGCAGTCCTGCCAGAACGTCAGTTCAAGTCCCTTGCTGGGTGAAATGCCCTCGTTCTACGTGGCCGAGCCCCAACTCTCGACGCTTTCCGCCGTGACGATCGCTTACGGCGGAGAGAGCTACGTCAATACCGGACCTCTCGATGCCGACATCGACGAGATTCCCGTCCTGCTGGCCGCGGACAGCAATGGCGATGCGGCCTACTACGAGTCGACTCGCTGCTACCAGGCGTCGTCGGGTACGCAGAAATGCCGTCGACTGTTCCTCGGTGACGCGGACCTGCACTACACGCTCGTGAACTTCGAAACGCAGAACGTCGTCCTGCAGCAGCCGCCGAAACACGTCGATTTCCTGCGCGCCCTCGGCGGCATCGTCGACGTGAGCATGCGCGACAACTTCTACGCGGAATTCGCCCAGACAACTTCGAACGACGGCAGCATCGATCGCAGGCTGAAGACCGACTGGATGCTCGGCGCACGGATCGCGGTGGGCTGGAGCGCCGGCGTGGGCGGTGGCGACGACGGTGGCGGTGGCGCCGGCAACCAGGGTAGCGGCAAGGCGTCGCCGGGGTCGGTCAAGGCCGAGCAGGAGCTGTCCCTCGAGATCGAGCACCGCAGCTCGCAGGAGAACTTCACGCGCACACAGACGAACGTGTCGCTGACTCAAACTACTGGAGCGGTGGACGACGACGTCGTGTGGACGAAAGTGCAGTCGACCGATTTCTGGCGGTTCCCGGCTTCCGGCGGCCGCGTCGAAGGCAGCGCCACCTCGCCGACGGCGCTGTCCCGGAACGCCTACCTGGAAGTGGCGATTCCCGGTGAACCTGTCATTTCGATCGGTCCGGGATCGGCGAGCGATGCTTATCAGCCCACGCATCAGATCGGCAACATCCTGAGCTACCCGGCCATCGCAGGCGAGACCCAGGACATCGGGGAATTGTTCGAATTCCTGGGGCGCTACGTCCCGGAGGAGCCGGATGGCAGTCGTCCCTGCCGTCCACTCCAGGATGGCGACATCAACGGCTGCATCACCAACGTGAACGGCTTCCTGCAACAGGTGGCGAGAATCAACGCGGGCGAGGATTTCATGGCCGGCGAGCTCGTCAGTCTCAGCGATCCCATCGACGTCGCGGAGGAACTGCAGGTCGGCGGCATTTCCTATTCGAGCGAGCTGCAGTTCGACCAGCAGGTGCAACGCGGCAACACGATCAAGAACACCGACACCATCAAGGCGGGCCTCAAGTCGAAGATGCAGTTCAAGGGCAAGGCGAAGGGAGTCGTGGATCTGGAGAAAAGCTTCGAGACCGAAATCAAGGCGGAGGCGAGCTTCGAGAACGAAACGATCTCCGAGAACACACTCGGATCGAAGACCAAGATCGCCTTGCACGTGCCATCGAGCATCCCGATCCAGCGCTCGTACCGCATACGACCGACCTTCGGCTTCGAACCTGGCGGCGGGTTGCAGGTGTCTTACCAGGTGAGCACGGAAGGCACCGCCGCGAGCTTCTGGCGCCAGAACTACTCGACGCCGGACGCGGCGCTCAACCTGCCGCTGCGAATCGTGAGAAATGGCGATTCGTTCGAGCTCAATGCCGATTTCACCCGCAACCGCATCAAGGGCTTCTTCGTGCGCGATGGCGCGGGCATGGATCCTGCGCGCCCTTCGCAAAGCGTGGGTTCGCTGCTCACCGCCGCGCCGCGCGCCGGCGATGCCGTGCAGCTCGAAGTGCAGGTGATGAACCTCAGCGTGGCGAGCGCGATCGGATCACTGACCGTGGAGTTCGAGGCGCAGGGCTACGAGAACGGCGAACCCGTGGGCCCGGTGATGCCGATCGGGCGGACGAGCATCGATTTCCTGCCGTACCGCGGACAGTTCGAGGATGCGCCCAACGGTCACATCACGAGCGCGTTCGTGATCTGGGACACATCGTCATTCGGCGCGACTTCGTCGGAGTCGCTGAAGGACTACCTGATCTACGTGACGCTCGACCCGGACAACGCCATCGCCAACGAGACCCACGAGCTCAACGATCGTCACGACGATCCGCTGCGAAGTCCGCAGGATGCCGTGATCGATCCACAACTCGAGAAGGGGCAGAACAACCGCGGGTGGGCCCTGGTGCGCGTGGCGCCTTCGTTGCAGGTGGCCCAATCGGCGTCCAACAAGCAGAACCGGCGGCTGGTATCGAAGTCGATGCGGCGCGATCCGGCGGTCCAGCTCAGCCTCATCGGCGCGGACCCATGGGGACTATCTACCTCGTTTCACAAGACCGGCACGGTTCCTCGGCTCACGGTTGGCGAGGGCGAGAGCTTGCGAGCCAGCGTCGGGCTGCGCGCCGGGGGACTTTCCCGCGAACACGGCATACTGCAGGTATTCGACGGTGATCCGGCACTCGGCGCGCCGATGATCCTGTCGCGGGCCGTGCAGGGCGTGTCGGGCGGCGACATCACCCGCGAGGAGATCGAATGGAGACCGAGGCATGCCGGCGATCGCGTACTCTACGTCCGCTATTTCGACAGTGAAGGCCGCGTGACTCCTGCCCTGCAGGTGCCGGTGCGAATCGAGCCCCGCAGGTAGCAAGCGATCTGCTTTTCGGGCCTCGGCGCTCACCCGAAGCGCCGGGGCCTGCCGGTTTCATTTCCACGCCAGCTACCCCGCGGGCTCAGGCTACGCTTCGACGAACGGCTTGAATCCCGCCCATGCCATGCGGCCCATGTCGAACGGCATGCTGGCGGGATTCATCATGTCGGCGAGGCGCGGATCCGCCATCACCTTCTTCATGATGCGGTTCTTGTCGGCCTTCGACTTGTAGGTGATCCAGGAAAACACCACGACCTCGCCCGCTTTCACCTTGGCGAGTTTTGGAAAGAGCGAGGTGTAGGTCTTGCCGTCGTGCTTGCTGGTGAGCTGGTCGGCGACGCACTCGACGTACTCGAGGGCTCCGTGATCACGCCAGACCTTGGCGGACAGGCGGGCAATCTGGCGGTAGCGGGCGAGCTTCTTCTTCGGGATGGGCAGGACGAATCCGTCTACATATCGGGACATGGGCTTCTCCTAGGTAGCTACTACGCAGTCGAACGGCGGAGGCCCGATTCGACACCTGCTGGAGAGATAAATCCAGAGTTAGGCCAGGCGCTTGCGTCGTGACACTGTTCTCACACTATTCCGACGTGATCGGAGAACCTGCGTCACCATGAAAACCTCGTTTTGCATCGCGATCATCGCCCTGCTTGTCATTTTCCCGGCGTCGGCACTCGCGCAGGACGATATGGCGCCGCTGAAGTGCAAGACGGTGCCGCCCGAACTGCGCAAGGCCTATGGCTGCCCGGCGCCGGCGGCGCCGCCGCCGAAGGTGGACTTCGCGATGCTTTCCCAGGTCATTGGCTCTGACGATCCGAGTTGCGCCCAGGTGAAAGTCAACGAGCCCGTGACGTTTCGTGGTCGCCGGTTGGTCGAAATCCCGGATATCACGGAGCCTGAGCTGCGGCTTGCGAACAGGCTCATGAGCTCAGGCTGCATGCAGCGTGCGCACAAGCAGCTCGCGACGGTACTGCAGGCGGACCCGGCAAATCGCAATGCACAATACATCGTCGCGCGCATGACGTGGATGACGATGGGAATGCAGCGCGCCGAACTCGTGCTCGATGACGTGATTTCCGCTCACCCCGATTTCGTCTCGGCCAAGGTGCTGCTGGCGGGCATTCGCTTTGAACAGGAACGCCTGGATGAAGTCGCACACCTGCTCGACGAGACGGAGCAAAGGTCGCCGAACGACATGTGGATCTACCTCAATCGCATGCGCGTCGAGGTATTCCGTAACCCGTCGACCGACGTGCGTGCGCGCGCCCTCGAGATCGCCCGCAATCCCGCCTTTCCACCCAATGCGCGCGAGCAGGCCGTGGAGATCGCCAAACATGCGCCCAATCAGGGTTCGAAGGAATTCGAGGAAGTGCTGCGCGCGGCGCTCGACATCGATTCGAATGCGGGCATGGCCTGCAAGGCGCACGAGCTCGCGTTCTGGCTCAGCGAGGCAGAGGGTCGGTTCGCGGACGTGATCACGCTGCTCGAGTCACCGCGCATGCAGAAGGGAAACTGCCTGGGGCTGGAAGAGAATCGGATGTTGCTCGCTCAGGCGTACCTGATGCAGGCCGCGAAGATCAGTGCGGGCCCGAGCAGTCAGAATGCGCACCTCGTCAAACGCGCTGATGCGCTGCTGAACGGCGATTACACGTCTATCGCGGTACACGCGGCGAGCAGGCCGCAGTATCAACAGCTGAAACCATTCCTCGAAGAGTATGTGCATCCGGAAGAACAGGACACATATGGGCGCAATGCACTCTGCAATGGCATCAATCAGCTCAATCCCGCGATCGTTCGCTCGCAGCTCGAAGCCGGCGCGGATGTCAATGGGAGCTGCCGCAACGAGTCACTCGTAGGTTCGCTGGTCTTCATGGCCACGTCGGAAAAGGACGATCAGCGACGTGACGTTCTGCGGGCTTTGCTCGAGCACGGCGCGCCCGTCCACCCGCAGCTATTGCCGGTCTGCGCAAGCAAGAACCAGGGGGATTGCAGCGAAGTCTTGTTGCCGTTGCTGCAGCAATACGCGAAAAAGAACGGTCCTGGCCCTGCCGCCAGTAGATAGGTCAGCCCGGTATCGCGGCATCGAGCAAGTAGCGGACGCCCACCAACAGCAGGATCGCACCGACCACTCGCGCTCCGCCGACGCCGGCGGGCAGCAATCGTTCGGCGCAGATGGCGAGTGTCACGAGCGCCATCGCGCGCAGGTCCATGACGCCGGTCACCAGCAGTACGGCGGTGAGGGGCGCGCAGCACCAGATGCATCGCAGGCCGATTCTCAGGCCATGACGCCAGGCAGAGCGGTAGTCTGGGTGAGTGTCCCGGGAGCAGTCGATGGAATGACGGCAGCAGGCGAGCAAGCGCGACTTCCAGGACGTGAACTGCGAGGCGCCGGCGGACAGCAACACCAGTGCCGCAAGCACCGGCGCCACTCGCGAGACGGCCGGCGATCGCATGCTCCATTCGGCGAATACGATGCCAATGGGAAAGAGCACCGCGCCTGACAACGTCCACATGGTGAAGTATCCGACAGCCACCCATGCGGTGAGCGCATCGACGTTGCGCGCGCGCACGGCGCGGCGATAGCGCGCCAGCATCGGCACGGCCACCGGCATCATCATCGCGAGCATCATCATCGACCACATGCCGAGGAACGTGCCGGCGAAGTTTAGCCAGCCCTGCCCCGGCATGCGCATCCAGGCCATCGACATGGTCCATCCACCCGGCATGTCCATGCCCGGCATCGCGGACATGGAGCCGCACCACGCGATGGTGACGGCGGCGCTGGCCGCGAACACCAGCGCCACCGTCGAGTGAAATGCCCGGTCTGCGTTCACGCCACACTCGCGCGATCCGCCGCGCCGTACTCATCGTTGCGCTTCCACCAGACGCCGCTTTCGTTGCGTCCCAGCGGCGCGCGGTCCAGCCACTGGTACATGTTCCACAGCGGGTCGAGGCCGCGTGCGTAGGCGGAGTACGTGTGGTAGATAGCGCCGTCCTTCTGGATGAAGGCGCTCATTCCCGGGCGATCGCGGGTGAAGCTCGCCGGATCGGTGCCAGCATCCTTCGCAATCGCCGCCACCACCGGCGGCACTTCCTCGATCTTGTCCATCGCGTGCGCGTTGCGCGCGTAGTTGTATTCGATGTCACCGGTGCGCTGCTGCTCTTCGGTGAACGACACGTTGAAGTCGAAGTTGAATGCGCTGTCGGCGGCGGAAACCCACGGGAAGGTCCAGCCCATGCGCTTGCGGTAGCCCGATAGCTTGGCGATGGGCGCGCGCGACACCGCGGTCAGCGACACATCGTGGTTCTCGAGGTGCACCGCGATGCCGTCGAAGCCGTCGGCAATCGCCGAGCACGACGGGCAACCCTGCGCCCACGTGGGACCAAACATGAAGTGATAGACGAGCAGCTGCGAGCGCCCGCGGAACAGGTCCTTCAACGACACCCTGCCCTGCTCGGCGTCGAATGAATAGTCTTTTTCGACGCGCACCCACGGCAGCGCCCGGCGGCGACGCGCGAGCTCGTCCGCCTGCCGCACGTGTTCCTTCTCGGCCTGCAGCAGATCGAGTCGGGCTTTCAGCCATTGTTCGCGAGTTCCGATTTCGTGAGTCATGATGGGCTCCTTCGTTGATCGAGGCGCTCATTATCGAGCGCGGGGCGCAAGTGGCGGGAGTGACATCTTTGTCGAGATTAGGCACACGGTAGTTCAACCCGATGGACTCGCTGATCACCGCCGCGGCGCGCGCGCTGGCCGCCGGCGACCCACTTGGCGCGCTCAACCGGATTGCGTTGCGCAAGGATGCGCCGGCACTCGCGTTGCGCGGTATCGCGATGGCCCAGATCGGGGATTTTCGGCGTGCGAAGGAGCTGGTTCGCGCGGCGGCGCGGGCGTTTGGCGCGAGGGAGTCCGTGGCCCGTGCGCGGTGCATCGTTGCCGAGGCGGAGCTTTCGCTCGCCTCGCGCGACCTGGGGTGGCCGCCGAAACAATTGGAGGCCGCCCGAAAGATCCTCGAGCAACACGGTGACCGGCTGAATGCCGCGCACGCGCGCTATCTACAGATCCGCCGATTGCTGTTGATAGGCAGGCTCGACGATGCCGACGCGCTGTTGATCGAGATCGAACGCACGGCGTTGACGCCGGCACTCAAGGCCACGCACGAACTCATCGTCGCGGGTATTGCCATTCGGCGCATCCGGACCCGGCTCGCGCGCGCGGCGCTGGCTCGCGCGATGGACGCTGCACACGTGGCTGGCATTCCGGCGCTCGTCGCCGAAGTCGAAGCAGCCGCGCGCATCCTCGATGCGCCCGCCGCGCGATTGCTCGCGCGGGGCGAGAATCGCGTCGTGACGCTTGCAGAAGTCGAGGCCACGTTCGCTTCGAAAGCGCTGATCTTCGATGACTGTCGGTATGCCGTGCGCGCCGACGGTAAAGTGATCGCGCTCGCGGGACGCGCGGTACTTTTTACGCTCGCCCGCGCATTGGCCGAAGCCTGGCCCGACGACGTATCGCGCGACGAGCTCGTGCGCCGCGCGTTCCGCATCGAGAGCGCGGATGAATCCTTGCGCGCGCGGCTGCGCGTCGAAATCGGCCGGCTGCGAAAGGCTCTGAAAGGTGTTGCCGACGTCTTGGCTACGAAGGCGGGCTTCGTGCTGAAGCCGAAAACCCGACAGGTCGTCGTGCTGGCGCGGCCGATGGAAGAAGGGCACGCCGCCGTGCTGGCGTTTCTGGCGGATGGCGAGTCCTGGCCCACGTCGGCATTGGCGCTGGCGCTCGGAACCAGTCAACGCAGCGTACAGCGCGCGCTCGACGATCTCGCGGCGGCTGGAAAGGTACAGGCCTATGGCGCAGGTCGTTCGCGCCGCTGGATGACTCCACCGCTTCCCGGAATCGCGACCACCTTGTTACTCCCTGCTCCGCTGCCAGGTGTCTAGCATGGCGAGCATCGACCATTCGAGGAGAACGCCATGAAGAAGTCCGCTGCCAAAGTCGTCCGTGAATACACCTTTCCCGAAGGAACCAAGGTGGGCGGCGTTACCTTCGACGGCAAGAACGTGTGGGCCGCTTGCGGCGACAAGCTCAACGCCATCGATCCAACTACCGGCGAGGTGCGACGCTCGCTGGATGTACAGGCTCACGCGGGCACGGCGTTCGACGGCAAGCACCTCTACCAGATCGCCGAAAGCCACATTCAGAAGGTGGACCCCGATACGGGCAACGTGATCTCGACCATTCCCGCGCCCGGCAACGGTGGCGACTCGGGGCTCGCGTGGGCGGAAGGTTCGCTCTGGGTGGGGGAATACCGGGCACGCAAGATTCACCAGGTGGATCCCGGGACGGGCAAGGTCCTGCGCACGATCGAATCCAATCGCTTCGTCACCGGCGTGACGTGGCTCGGCAACGAGCTGTGGCATGCGACGTGGGAAGGCGACGAGAGCGAGTTGCGGCGCGTGGATCCGAAGTCGGGGGAGGTTTTGGAGTGTCTCGAACTACCCGCGGGCGTCAATGTGTCCGGGCTCGAGTCGAACGGAAATGACAGTTTCTACTGCGGAGGTGGTGGGACGGGGAAGATCCGGACGGTGACCCGCGATTAAGGCCAAGGGAATGCTGGCAGAAATCGAGCCGGGCTTGTCTCACATTGCGATACGCAGCAGCCAGTTTGTTGTTTGACTGTCTAACGGATTCGGGCTTGTCTAACTTGTTGCTCCTGAATAGCAGCTTGTCTTGAAACGGACCGATCGATGTAACATGCTCTTGCTGCCGCCCTAAAGAGTCCCGAATATGTCTGAACTTGACCTAAGGTCCTGCAAGTTGGAATCCGCAGTCCTTGAAGTCCGGTACAAGGAAGCGTTTCTGCTTTGGGATAGAGCTGGCCACGTGGCGGCAGCAATTCATTCGCGACTTCCAAATGTAGTTCTCAAATCGGCACAGCCGGCGAGCATCACTTTTCAGCTCAACAACCAAATCGATATTGGGTTTGAGCTTGCTCGATCTGTCGTCACCCACTACGGAGCTGACTTTGACCTTGAACAGTTGGCTGAGGTGTCGAGCGTCGTCCTCGACTGCGTGTCATCAGAGCTAAAGGTCGTAGATTTCACTCGCGTAGGTTTGCGTGTGCGCTACTGGAAATCAGCTGGCTCGGAAGTAGAAGCATCAAAATTGTTTCCAACTCACCTTCTTGGCCGTGGACTCGCGAGCTCTACTATTGCCAAGGAAGCTGAACTGACATCAGCTGAGTCCTCAGCGAGATGGGAAGCAAAGGGTTTTGGGCTGCTAGCGGCCATTCGCACCCAAAGTCGCACGCTTAACATCAATATCCCAACTCAGTTGCTCAGTGATGTGGAACTAAAGACACCGAATGAAAGCTTCGGCGTAGTTCAGGACTTCGACTATTTCACCAAAGGAATCGTATCAGCTGAGCTAGTGCGGCCAAAGCTATGGATTCCACAGGGCCTTCAAGCGATCCGAAAAGCTCATCGTTCGGTCACACAGGCCTAACATGTCGACAAAACCAAGTCTCGTATTAGCTTACGACAGAGACAGAGGCACAGCAGCGGGGTCCGTCGGTGGAAGTGCGGATGTCATCGATCTGATCGAGGGCAGGCATAATGCGAGTGCAACAAGACTCGACATCGACGAGCTCTATTCCGATGCCTCTCTAAGACCTGACTCGCTAAATTCTGCCCTCGCATTGCTGCATGAGGGAGGACAGATACTAGACCAGGCTATTGAATTCTTACGAGACGGCGATGCTATTGCTTCTGACGATAGCATCACACGATTTCAAGCGCTCTTGCCCGAACTTTTCTGTTTTCGCAGCCTAGGCGACGGATTCGCGCTTATTGTTAGCTCAATGTTCAATTCCGTTAAAAATCTTGCGGGAAAGCCGATGCTCGAGGAACAGATTCTAGCGATCGCTTTTGTCACGCGGTACGTTCGCAGCGAAATCTACTGCTCCATTGGCCCTGCAATAGATGTCGTCGAGAAGCTTGTCGACGCCGGGCTGAATGTGGAACCTCCATTGCTTCATCTTGTCACCGATGAAGTCAATGGTTAAGTATTTCGTTGACACGACTGTTCTGACCGACGCGCTATTGAAAGATACAGACCGGGCGAAGGATGCTCGGTCAATCCTTGCATCTGCCGAATCGGAACTCCCCGTATTCGCCATACGCGAATTCAAGGCTGGCCCGCTCCGCTACTTAGTTTGGCTTCACAACAAACTAGTTGAACTCAAGTCAATCGCTGGCGTTCTTCAGGCGATTCATGCTTTGTCAAGAACTCCGCAGCGATACCTGACATCAACGGCCATCGAAGCTCTTGCGGCGGCTCAGGCGAGTAGCATCGCGGGCGCCACGTTTGCGTCGCTTGCCAGCAAATACGGAAAGATGGCGAACCCGGACTCAGCACAAGCCGATGAGATCCGCGTTCACCTGCACCGCGCCGTCTCCCGTGCATGGAGCCGGCGAAGGAGCCTTACTACAAGAACAGTGCAACGACTAAGTTGTTATCAAGAAACTTCGCCCGTGGAGCGTCGGGGGATGCTCGAATTGACACCGAACAGGTGCCTCGTAAATAGGGAATGCTGTCTGGCCAGACTACTAAGAGAGGCGCCGGACGACTTAGCTAAGTTGCGTAGTGCTAACAAGGAGATGCCAGCAAATCAAGAGTCTCAGCGTCGCGGCAGGGTTCTTAAAGACCTGTTGAGAAAGCCGGGATATTTGCTTGACGAATCCTCGTGCAGACATCTTGGTGACGCGCTATTTGCGTTCTTCGCGCCTTCAGACGCTAGAATTCTAACTACAAATCTGAAGGATCATGGCCCGCTGGCGGCGGCATTAGGAAAGGTCGCTGTAACACCCGCAGGCGAGAAGATATAGCGGAAAGTGAAACTACCCGCCTCTTCCTCAAGAATACTGACTATAGCATCGAGCATGCAGCTCACCAGTGATATGACTAGCGCGAAAAGATTTAGCCATACTCTTGAGGGCTGCTGCACGCATGCACTGGCATCTTTGATCGTGGGATGAGCTTCTTGTTCGCTTGAGACAACCGACACCGGACGCCCTACACCGACACGGCGTCGTCCACGCCTTCGCGAACTTCGTGTCCTTACTGTGCCGAAAGCGCTCGGTTTGCAACGCACGAGTGGTTGCCCGTTGTTCTCCTTTGGCAAAACCCATTGCGTGAGTTTTTTGTGAGCTCCCTTGAGATTATTTCAATCGCGACTCGACATGTCATCGCACTGCGGTGGCGCGATCTCCCTAGTCGCGCAACCTAAGCGTGCGTCGGCCGACGCAGTTCGCAACTCCGGAATCTCCGTTGGAATTGCGCGCGATGGTTTTCTACTTTCGCGCACATGAAAACTACGAACTGTTCAGGACGATCCAAGCTCGCAGCTTTCCTTCGGATCCTCACGCTGTCCGCGTTCATGACCGCAGCCGTCGCGAAATCGCCGGCCGCCGCGCAGGGCGAAGAACTCGCGGTCTGGAGCGCGATGACGGAAGTGGTCGCTGCCGACAATGCCGCGAAACCCATCAAGTCGTGGTTCTTCCGCTCGGACTTCTCGGCGGCGTCGTTCATCGCGAGTGCGCTGGACGATCCGGAACGCGACGAGTTCTGCGGCGTGAGCGCGCGGGAATCGCAGGCCATGGTCGATCAGCTCAAGAAGGTGAACATGAAGCCGGTGCTGCTGGACTCGGACGACGCCGAGGCTGTCGGTTACCAGATCGTGCGCGAGAAGAAGCGGGCATCGCGTTATTTCGCGTTTTCCCGCGTGGCGTTCAGCCCGGCCGGCGACAGAGCCTGGGTGTCCGTAGAGGTGAACAGCGAGCGCGGCTACATCGCGCGGCTCGACAAGACCTCGCAAGGCTGGAAGCTCGCGTCGCGGTGCGCCGGCTGGTACATGCCGAAGTAGTTTTACTGCTCCAGGCGCCACCGCGCGTACGCTACGCGTGCGCCGACGAGCGCACGCAAGGGTCGCCGCAGTGCGAAGACTGCCGGGCCCCGGCCGCGCCCGACTCGGCCCTCCACATCGCAGGCCGCCGCCCGGTTGGTCGATTTCGCGGGAAAGCGGCAAATTCAGCCACCGGGAGGGCTCATTTGAAGTACCTTTACCTCCCCCTGTGATCCGAGCCGGTATCGCTCCAGCTCGCGCGTCGACCGACGCATCGTTGCGGCCTCTAGCCGCCACCTGAAGCATTCACATCGGAGCGGCGCATTGCGCCGGCTATCTACATCACCGTTCGAGGAGTTTCTCTTGACCAAGCTTTATGTTGGAAACCTGCCGTTCAGCGCCACGGAAGACAGCGTGCGCGAACTTTTCGCCGCGCACGGCACCGTCGAGAAGGTCGCCCTGATCAACGATCGTGATACGGGACAGCCGCGCGGTTTCGGATTCGTGGAGATGTCGGGCGCGGACGCGCAGCGCGCGATGCAGTCGCTCAATGGCAAGGACTTTGGCGGTCGCCCGTTGAAGGTGAACGAGGCGCAGGACAAACCCCGCGGCGGTGGCGGCGGCGGGTACGGGCGCCGATGAGACCTCGCAACGGCGCGAAGAATCTGACGGCCCTCAGTCCTGAAAAGGCGCGAAACCTGCGGCTCGAGAAGCAGCGCCGGGATCGCATGGCCGCGAAGGAATTGCGCGTGCAATTCCCACAGTTCGCGACGCTGCGGGTGGATCTCGTATTCAATGACGAGGCGTCCATACCACCGGCACCGCAATCCATCGTGCTGCATCCACCCGCCCGTGCCTACTTTGTCTACCCGTGTCCCTACGCCGGCTGCAGCGGCGAGCTGGATCTCGCGGCGAACGTCGATGACATCGCGGCACAGGGCACGGACCATGCGGAAGGACACATCCGGTGCTCGGGCGAACGTCACGGTCCCCACGGCAAGGCGCTCTGCGACTTGCAGATCGAATATTCGATCGCGGTGGGCAAATGAGTTCACACCATGATTATCGGAGTCCGGCATTGATCACCGTATCGCCTCTCAACCCGGGTGAACTTCCCGCGGAGTACCGCGTTCGACTGGCCGAGGAGCGCGCGGCGGCGGATGAGCGGCGCCGGACCGAACTACTCGACCTGACGTCGACCGCCAATGCGCCGAGCGCGAGAATTCGCGCGTGGGAACGGGCGCATGGCCTGACCTTGCCGCGTGCGGAATCTCATCCCGTGCTGAAGTCGGTGGCGGCCGCTACGCGTCTGTCGCTGGAGCAGGTGCAGGAAGAGCAGCGTCGTCGGCTGATGCCCGCTTCGGTGGACTTGCCGGTGGCCTGATTTCGAAGAATCAGCGCCGCATTGCGTGTCGAAATGAAAGCCCCTCGCCGGTTTCCCGGCGAGGGGCTTTTTTCTTCCAGGCGTTCTGAACGTCAGACCGCAACGAGCCTTCCGCTCCTTACATATTTTTACTCCCTGCCGCGCCTTCCGCCATAAGCGTGACGGGTCTGCGAGCCATTTCCCGATATCTCCCATGTGACCGCGTGAACGCGGCCGCTGCACAGGAGAAACGTCATGCCTCGCTCGCATCACCGTCGGCGTATCGCGCCGCTGGCCACCGCACTCGCCTTCGCGTCTTCCGCGGCCCTGACTACCGCGGCCGCCCAGGCGCAAACCCCCGAAACGCTGGTCTGGATCGACGTTTCCACGCACACCTCCGGCATGCCCGACATGGGCGCGATGGCCGGCCTCGCCGGCCGGATGGCGGGAGGCACCAGCAATGACATGCGTTATCCCACCGCGCGCGGCAACGCGGGCTTCGGCACGTCCGGGTTATTCCTCGACGTCGCGCTGTACAACAAGCTCAAGCCCGGCGTGGAGGCGCAGCTCGCGATTCCCGACGGCTTGAAGCTGGGCAAATCGCTTCTGCTGACACCGCCGCCGCCCGCACGGGAGACCACCCCCCAAACAAAGGGTGGTACGCAGAAGTTGCCCGATGTCGAGGTCACCATCCTCGAGTACTGGGGCTGCGGCGACAAAGTGCGCGCCGGCCAGCCGACCAAGTTCAAGATGAAGATGTCGGGCGGCGCCATGCAGACCAGCGGCAGCATGTCGCCGGGCAAGTTCGTGCCGGATCGCGATGTTGACGCCACGCCGGCCTATGCCGTGTGGCCTAACAAGAAGGACGGCCGGCGCGTGCCGAACGGCGCGCTGCTGGCCGGCTCCCACCGCTTCACCGGCAACGGCGTGCCGGAATCGCTGAAGTTCGACCTGGGCCGCAATGCCGAATTCATGCCGAAGATCGCGCTCAGCGCCCAGGGCGAGGCCACCGACGCCATCAAGCTCAATTGGCAGCGCGTCGATCGCGCCCGGGCTTATTTCATCAACGCGTTCGCGATGCAGAGCCAGAACACCATCGTGTTGTGGAGCAGTGCCGAGACCGCCGGCGCGGGGCACGGACTGCAGCAGTACCTGACGGGTTCGTACATCGATCGCTGGCTGAAAGAGAAGGTGCTGCTGCCGACGTCCACCACGAGCTGCGCCATCCCGAAGGGCATCTTCTCCGCCCCCAACGGATCCGACCCCGAGAGCGGCATGGCCGGGATGAGCATGCTGACCATGATCGCCTACGGCCCCGAGACCCACGTGGTGTGGCCGCCGAAGCCCGCCGATGCGGAAGGGCTGAAGAAGTGGAAGCCCGAGTGGAACGTGCGCATCCGCACCAAGTCCACCGCCGGCGCGATGCTAGGCATGGACATGGGCGACATGGATATGGGCACCGACGCTCCGTCCGACGCCGACACCACGGACGAAGAACCCGCGCAAGGGGAAGGCCAGAAGGAAAGCAAGGGCAAGAAGTTTCTCAAGGGCATCCTGAAGAAACTCTAACTACCAACCTTATGCCGACTTGCAACCAGGAATCCGTCATGAAACGCCATACGACGATCGCCTACATTGCCACGCTTGTGCTAGCTACCTTCGCCTGCACCCTTCCGCAGGTGGCGCAGGCGCAGAGCCTCGGCGACCTCCTGAAGGACAGGATCAAGCGAGCGACGACGGAAGAAGTGGAGAACAAGGCGGACCAGGCCACACGAAAGGTGGTGCGCTGCGCACTGGGTGACGAGCAGTGCATCCGGGCGGCCAAGAAGAAGGGCTCGAAGGTCGAGACCTATGAGCCGGAAAACACCGCGACTGACGACGTGGTGCCGGACTCAGACGCGACGCGCAGTCTAGAGACAGCCGGCGCGGAACCAGCCCAGGCCGCCATCCCGACCGTCCATGCCCTGCCCGCCGACATCAAGCCGGTTCCCTCCGGCCCCGCCGTGCCGCTGGCGAAGATGCAGGCCAGTTGCGATGTGAATGCGGTGGGCCGCACCAAGGCCGCGCGCAAGGATCCCGTCTTCAATCTTGGCGTGCCCGGCGCGGCGGCCGTGCTGGCGAAGATCAAGCCGGTGTTCGCCGGCTTCGCGCCGAATGGGTTTGAAACCGAGGCCAGCGTCAGCCAGCCGGTCGACGTGACCGCCCTGCAGCCCGCGTACATGCGCCCGTGGGTTTACGCCGTGGGCTCGCAACCCTACGGCTGCCATTCGAACGGCAAGTTCTTCAAGGACACCCACTACGGCTTTCACGCGTTCATCAACGTCAACTACAGCATGGGCGAGGGACCGTTCGCCCTGCCCCACGACTTCGACCCCAACAGCGAGAACGGCGACGGCACCAGCCAGGACGCCAAGCTCGGCTTCTACCGTCTGCGCGGCGACTGGATCAGGAATGGCCTGCCGCAGGCGGCCAACGGCTATTTTCATGTCGGGGGCCACACCTCTGGCGAATACACCGACACGTACTGGTTCACGCGCGGCGGCCAGTTGCCGTTCGCGTACGTGACACGCGGGGAATTCCTGCGCAAGCAGATCGACATCCTGCAGATCGGCCTGGCCGACGAGAGCCGCAAGCTGGAGCGCTCGTTCACCGCCGCCGGCCTGCAGCCCAACCGCGCGAAGATCGATCAGATGCTCGACTACGGCTACCGCAAGCCCATCGCCAACTACCAGAAGCTGTTGAAGCAGCCGGTGTCCTGGCTGCAGCAGAAAACCATCCTGAGTCCGAGCGCGAGCGCGACGGATGCGAGCTACGAAATCCTCGACGAGTCGAAGGTCGACTCCCGCGTGCTGGTGCCGATCAAGCCGGACCCCAACTACCTGGACGACTCCAAGGCGCCTGGCGAGCCGCAATACATCGTCATCTACATGAAGAACTCGCACCGGCGCGGCGAGTACTACCAGCTGCGCGACCTGATCGAGCAGAACGCCGAAGTCTTCAAGGCGCTGGTGAAGTAGATGGGCACCACGAAGACGCGCCTTGGGTTACCGGCCGCGATGCTGCTGGCGCTTGCCGCTTGCGGCGGCCAAGGTGCGTCCGACGCGGCGCAGACCGGTGCGACGCACGGTGCCAGTCAACTCCCGCGCGCGCCCGCACCGAACCCGGACGGCGCGCCGGACCCGGCCGTCGTGCAACGGCTGCTCGATGCGGGCGTTGAACCGGACGAGGCTCGCCTGCTGGCCCTGACTACCTGGAGCGCCAGCAACCCCGAGCCGGGCGTGGCCCATGTCGTGCTCACCTACCCTTGGGGCGACACCTCGCGCATCGAGTTGCGCGTGCGGCGCGTGGATGCCAGCGAGATCCGGCCGGCGGAAATTCTCGATGCCTCGGTGGCGCCCGGTCGGGTGGCGCTCGCGATCCGCTACTACATGCCGGAAACGGACATCCCGCTGACACTGGCTTCCGCGCTACCGCCGGTGGCGCGCCCGCGCGGACTCGATCTTCTCGGCATGCTGATTCCCACCGCCCATGCGCAGCAATTCTCCGGCGGCTATGGAGAAGTGTTTCAGAGCTGGCTCACCCAGACTGCCAGCGACGAAGTGCGCGACAAGCTGCTCAGCAAGACCTTGGGCGCCAAGACCGGCGGCAGGGTCGGCGCCGCGATCAACGTGGCCAACGCCGGCAAGGAGCTGCACGAGCTCTCCGAGAAGGCGCGCAAGCGCATCCAGGAACTCGACGAGCTGCGCAAGTGCATCGAGGGCAACCCGAGCGGCGTGAAGTGGGTTGCCGGGCAGAAGGAGAAGATCCTCGAGCAGCTCGACGAGGCCCGCGCGGAAATCATCGCGGACGACACGGTGAGGGGCGTGAACACGGTGACCGGCGCCGTGGCCGGCGTGCTCACTCCGATAGTTGGATTCCTGACCGGCCCCGCGCTCGCGTCGTCGCAACACGAGCTGGAACAACTCGTGAAGCAGCGCATGGACCAGATTCGCCGCAGCGCGCCCGAGTGCGACAAGAACTCGTACCTCATCGATGGCGTCGGCGACTGTCGCGGCCCGTGGAAAGTCTGCGACGTGACCAAGCCATTCACGTTTGCCGCCTGCGGTGGCTCGATGACACACACGCCCTCGAGCGCACGGGGCGGCTCATTCACCTTCAATCACAGCGGCGTGCGCGGCAACGGAAGTTACACGCTCACCGGCGACAAGAACCGGATGTCCGCGACTTACCAGGGCACGGTCTGTCTCCCGACTGGCGCCTGCATCCAGCAACCACCCGGCAAGGCCGTCTGGACACAGATCGATGACTGCGACGGATGAACGAACCAAGCGGGCAATCCAAGGAACATGACATGAGAATCGCCACCATCGCTGCGCCCATCGCCACGGCAATACTAGCTACTGTCGCCGGCGCCTTGCCGCAGGCGGCACAGGCGCAAGGTATCGCCCGCGACATACCCGCCGACATCAAGCCGGTGCCCTCCGGCCCCGCCGTACCACTGGCGCAGATGCAGGCCAGTTGCGACGCGAACGCGGTAGGCCGCACCGCCGCCGCACGCAAGGACGAGGCATACGCTCCCAGCCCGGCGGGCGCCGCGACGGTGTTGGCGAAGATCAAGCCGATCTTCGCCGGCTTCGCACCGAACGGCTTCGAGATCCGCACCGGCGGCACCGTGTTCACGCCGAATGACGGCATGCCCGCGAACATGCACCCGTGGAATTTCCATGTGCTCGCGTATCCGTATGGCTGCCTGTCCAACGGCAAGTTCACCAGGAACGGGCACTACGCATTTTCCGCCTACATCACCATCAACGACGGCCTGCACCATGGTCCGTACCTGGTGCCCATCAAGTTCACGCCGGACAGCGCGAACGGTGACGGCGCTGGCGAGGACTCGCAATTCGGCTTCTACAAGCTGTTGGACGAATGGCTCATCGATGGCCTGCCGCAGCCTAAGAACGGGTTCTTCCACATCCGCGGCGAACACGCCGACATCTACTGGTTCACCCGCGGCGGGCAGCTGCCCTACGCCTATGTCAGCCGCGAGGAGTTCCTGCGCAAGCAGATCGGCATCCTGCAGACCGGCGCGGCGCACACGCGCAAAGACATGACACGCACCTACACCAGCAGCGGACAACCGGTCGATCACGCGACGATCAACAGCGTCGTTGCCATGCAGTACGCAAAACCCACCGCGCGCTACCAGCAGTTGCTCGAGCAGCCCGCGGCGTGGCTGCAGCAGCCGGCCTTCGTGCGCATGAACTACGAGATGGTCTACGAATTCCTCGAGGCATCGCAGGTTGCCTCCGGCGTGCAGGTGCCGATCAAGCCGAGCCCGAACTACCTGGACAAGTCCAAGGCCGCCGGCGAGCCGCAATACATCGTGATCCGTCTGGGTAATCAGGCCAAGCGCGGCGAGTACTACCCGCTTCGCGACCTCATCGAACAGAACGCGGAAGTTTTCAAGGCGCTGGTGAAATGAGGAGCGTCACGATGCAACGCATCGCCCTGCTCGCTCCGTTGCTGCTCGCGCTCGCGGGCTGCGGTGGCAATGCGCCCACCGACAATCGGACCCCGCCCGCCGCCGAAACGCAGCTTCCCCCCGCACCCGAACCGAATCCGGACGGCACGCCGGATCCGGCCATCGTGCAGAAGTTGATCGCCGCGGGCGCCGAGCCGGACGAAGCTCGCGTGCTGGCCCTGACTACCTGGAATGCCAGCAGTCCCGAGCCCGGCGTGGCGCATGTCGTGCTCACCTACCCTTGGGGTGACACATCGCGCATCGAGTTGCGCGTGCGCCGCGTCGACGCCAGCGAGGTCAAGCCGGCGCAGATCCTGGAATCGTCGGTGGAACCAGGCCGCGTCGCGCTCGCGATCCAGTACTACGTGCCGGAAGCGGACATCCCCATGGCGATCGCCTCCGCGCTGCCGCCCGCGATGCGTGCACGCGAACTGGACCTCATCGGTTTGCTGATCCCCACCGCCCACGCACAGCAGTTCTCAGGCGGTTTCGGACAGGTGTTCCAGCGCTGGGTCACCGAGACCGCCAGCGACGAAGTACGCGACAGGCTGCTCGAGAAGACCCTCGGCGCCAAGATGGGTGGCAGGATCAGCGCGCAGATCACCGTGGCCAACGCGGCCAAGGATCTGAGCAAACTCTCCAAGGAGGCGCTCAAACGCATCAAGGAACTCGACGAACTGCGCAAGTGCATCGAGAGCAATCCGCGCGGCGCACAGTGGGCTCCCGGTGAGAAGGAGAAGATCCTCAAACAGCTCGACGAGATGCGCGCGGACATCATCGCCGATGACACCGTGCGAGGCGTCAACACGGTGACCGGCGCGGTCGCCGGCATTCTCACGCCAGTGGTCGGGCTGCTGAGCGGCCCGGCCCTCGAATGGTCCAAACATGAGCTCGAGCAACTCGTCGAGCAGCGCATGAACCAGATTCGCCGCAGCGCGAACAACTGCAAGAAGGGTTACGTGATCGGCGGTTGCGCGCTGCAGGGCGAAATTCCCGACGTCGATGGACCTTTCCATGCACGGACGAACGGCGTGCACTTCCGGTTCACACCCAGCGGCGAGAGAGCCGGCACCTGGGACTGGAAACATTCCGGCGCCATCGGCGAGGGTCCGTACCGCATCGCCCTCGACAAGGACGAGACGAGCGGCACGCTCACCCTGCCGCCGGGCCGCAATGTCATCGGCGGCCAGATTCTCATCACAGAACCGTGGAGCTGCACGCTGACGCTCATCAAGTGACGACCGCATTGCGTCGCTCTGCCAAGCGTGTCCAGGTCGCCACGAAGCAGGCTAACTATCCCGGAGGTATCGATCATGTCGGAAAAGAGACGTACTTGGGCAGCTGCCACGGCTGTTGTCATGTTGGCCGGCGTTTTCGCCGTCTCGCGGGAAGCGAGCAGCCAGCAGGCGGTTGCCGCTCAAAACACCGTCGAAACCCGGCTCATCGCCATGGAAAAGAGAATCGCCGAACTCGAGAAACAGAACACGCAATTGCGCGCATTCATCACGATCAACGGCAGCTCGCTGACGATCAAGAGTGCCGCGGATCTCAACTTCCAGGCTGGCTCGAAACTGGTACTGAAGGGCGCGGCCGAGGCCGTGCTCGAGGGCGGTCTAACCTGGGTGAAAGGCACCAGTGTGTTCCTGAACGGTTCCGGCAAGCCGGTGGCCCGTCTCGGTGATCAGATTCAGGCGCCCCCGCACGGGGGTATTGGCAACATCATCAAAGGGGCCTCAACGGTATTCGTCGGAAATTGAGCCGCGACTTTCCCGCGACCAAGGTCCGAGCCCGGCTTCATAGATCCCCGATTCTTTGCGCAGCGTATTCCACAGGAGATTCGAATCATGTCAGTCAAGAAGTTAGTGATGGCAGCCACAGCGGCTGCCGTCATGCTCGCGGGGGCCGTCGCTGTCTCCCAGGAGGGAGTCGGCAAGCTGCCGGCCGCGTCCCGCGACACCTCCGAGATCCGACTTGCCGCGCTGGAGAGACAACTAGCCGAGACGGCACGAAAAGTCGCCGAGCTGGAACAGCAGAACTCGCAATTGCGCGCCTTCATCACCATCAACGGCAACTCGCTGACGATCAAGAGTACCCAGGCACTCACCATCCAAGCGGGGGCGGATTTGCTCCTGAAGAGCAACACGGTGGCCACGCTCCAGGCTGGCAACTCGGCGCACTTGAAAGGCCCGACGGTCCAGCTCAACGGTGGCGGCAAGCCAGTCGCCCGCGTCGGTGATCAAGTCCTGGTGCCCCAACCACCGGGGCCCCATGGCCAAGTTATCCAGGGGTCACCGACGGTGTTCGTCGACTGAGCGAGACGAGCCCCCTCGAAAGCCGCCTACACGCCGAGCTTGCGCGCCAACACCTCGGCCAGTTTGCGGTTCACTTCGAGCGGCAGCACCGCATCGCGCAGCACGGGCATGGCTTGCTCGAGCAGCGCGCGTGCTTCAGCGCGGTCGCCGCGCTCAAAGCGGATGGCGGCCAGTTCGGCGCGGGCGATGGCGAGCATGACCGGCACGGCGCCGGTCTCGAATCGTCGCACCGCTTCGCGCTGGTCGCGCTCCGCTGCCGCGAGATCTCCGCGCTGCCGCGCAAAGGCGGCGCCATAGCGAAAGGCCTGGGTGAACACGGGATGTGTGTCGGGAACGAGTTCCGCCCACTTGCCCTTCGCTTCGTCCAGCAAACGAAGACCGTTGGCGGTATCGCCGCTGTACCGCGCCAGCACCACGCGGTTCCAGGTCAGCAGCGCATATTCGGCCGAATCCTCACTGTCGAGCCGACGCGCGACTGCTTGCAGCCGCCGCAGTAACGCATCCGCGTCCGCGAAGCGGCCAGCCAACGCCAAGCCGCGCGCATAGTTGCGCTCCAGTTGGCGCCGCCGGGCCTCCTCTTTGCCGACACCATTTTCATCGAGTATGGCGAGACTTTCCTCGAACACCGCCAGCGCCCGTGGATAGTCGCCGGCGTTCTCGTATACCGCGCCACGATTGGTGAGGTTGATCGCCCGTTGCAGCGGCGCTTCGACGGAAGCAGCCCTGAGTTGGTGCTCGCGGTCTAACTCTTCGATCGCCTCACGGTAACGACCCAGTTCGTTCAACACGATGCCCAACTCGCCGTGCAAGGAGCCTGCTTCGTTTCCGGTGTTGCCCACCGTCTTCGTGTGAATGGCAATGGCTTCGCGGATCACCGGTTCGGCGGCAGCGGCATTGCCATTGAAGCTGAGCGCCTGGGACTTGGCCTGGAGCAGTCCCGCCTTCATCGGCGACTGCGGCGAAAGGCCACGACTTTCGGCAAGGGCCAAAGCGTCATCGGCCAGTTGGAGCGCTCGCGCGAAATCGCCCGTGAACACCGACTGCTTGCTCAGCATCTGGTACACGTTGATGACGCTCGTGAGATCGTTCGGCGCGAGTTCGGGACCTGCCTTCGCAAGTTCGATCGCCTGCAGCCATAGTTTCTCCGCACTCTCGACGTCCCGGGCCCGGTGGTGTGCATAGCCAAGTGCTTCCAGCGCCTTGAACTGCTGCATCGGATCGTCCGGCGCGAAACGCCGCCGCAAGGCGGCCGCCTGTTCGGCTGCCACCAGGCCCTCTTCGCCCAGATCCATCGTGCCAAGGACGAACGCGTGTGCGGCGTGATCCTCTGCTAGCGCCAATGCTTCCTCGCGACTGCGCGGCTCGAGTCCGGCGAGGCCGGCTTCCAGCAGTTCCCTGGCGATCAGCTGCTCGCCCAGCGCGTTGTACAGATGCCCTAACAGGCGCTGTACCGCCTGGCGCACCTGCGGATCGACCGTGCCGCGCTCATCGAGCTTGGCGCGCGCGTGGTCCAACAATTGCCGCACGCTGACTTCAGTACTGAGCGCGTTCTCGGGCGCAGCGGCAGCGAGCGTGTCGCTGAGGAACGCCATCGCCTCGCGCGCGTTGGCGCTCTGCCGTTCCGCTTCGATTCGCTGCTGCTCGGCGATGACCGCGTGCGCGCGTGCCTCGCGCGCCTGCCACAGCGCCGCGCCGCTGCCGCCGAGTACGGACAGCAACACCAGCGACGCCGCCGTGGCCAGCACGAGATTGCGACGCCACCACAGGCGGAAGCGCAGCGCGCGCGAGGGTGGCACGATGCGCAGCGGTCGGTGACCGATCCAGCGGCGCAAGTCTTCGGCCAGCGCGTCCACGCTGACGTAGCGCCCTTCCGGCATGCGCCGCAGACAGCCTTGCACGATCTGCGTCAGCGGACCGCGCAGATTTCTCGCCAGCAGTTCCGGACTCAGCCCACCACGCAATGCAGCCAGCTCAGTGGCGGCCTGCGCCGCCGCGCGCGTCAACGGTTCCGGCTCGCGCTCCAGCAACTGCAACTGCTGCGGCAGCGGCGTATCGCGCTGCAGGCCGAACGGATGCGCGCCGCTCAACAGACGGTGCAGCACGATGCCCAGCTGCCACACGTCGGTGGCCGTCGTGATGGGCGCGGCGTGCAACTGCTCGGGGCTCGCGTATTCGAAGGTCAGCGCGCGGTCGCTGGTGGCCGTGACCTCCGCGCCATCGAGTTGTTTGGCGATGCCGAAGTCCAGCAGCTTCACCCGTCCGTCGGCATCGACCATCAGGTTGGACGGCTTCAGGTCGCGATGAATGACCAGACTGCGATGCGCGCAGCTCACCGCGTCCAGCGCCTGCAGGAATAGTTCGATGCGCTCGCGCAGGCCCAGCTGGTGTTTGTCACACCACTGGTCGATGGGCATGCCATCGATGTATTCCATGACGAAGTACGGATCGCC
>JAEYUC010000075.1 GCA_023433705.1 Pseudomonadota bacterium | reverse complement strand
GTAGTAAGCCAGCAGGATGGGGATCAGCGTCACGACGATCACGATGACCGCGACGACGTTCGTGACGGGCCGCTCTCGCGGCCGGAACAGTTCGTTGAAGAACCAGATCGGCAGTGTGCGCTCGTTTCCGGCCGTGAAGATGGTGACGATGATCTCGTCGAAAGACAGCGCGAACGCGAGCATGCCGCCGGCCAGGAACGCGGTCGCGACCTGCGGCAGGAGGATGTAGCGGAAAGTCTGCGCGCCGTCGGCGCCGAGATCCATCGAGGCCTCGACCCAGTTCGCGGGCAACCGCCGCAATCGCGCGACCACGTTGTTGTAGACGATGATCATGCAGAACGTCGCGTGGCCCGCGACGATGGTGAGGAACGAGGGATCGATCCGCCAGCTGCGCATGGCGACGAGCAGCGCCATGCCGGTGATGATGCCGGGCAACGCGATCGGCAGGACGAAGAGCAGCGTGATGGATTCCTTGGCGGGAAACCGCGCGCGGGCCATCGCGAACGCGGCCAGCGTGCCGAGCACGAGCGCGATGAGCGTGGCGGTCGCGGCGACGCGCATCGACAGCCACAACGCCTGCCAGATGTCGGATCGCTCGAATGCGCGCGCGAACCAGCGCAGCGTGAATCCCGGCGGCGGAAACTGGTAACTGCGATCCTCCGTCGTGAAGGCGTACAGGATGATGATCAGCACCGGGATGTGCATGAACAGCAATCCGGCGAAGGCGCCGATGCGGGTCAGCCATGAAGCCTTTTCCAGCCTATAGGGCATCGAATGCCCCCAACCGCTTCGCGATATGTAGATAGATGAAGATCAGCACGATCGGCACGACGGAGAACGCGGACGCCAGCGGCACGTTGCCCGCGGTACCCTGCTGCGCGTAGACCATCATGCCGATGAAGTAGCCCGGCGCGCCGATCACGCTCGGGATGATGTAGTCGCCGAGCGTGAGCGAGAACGTGAATATCGAGCCGGCCGCGATGCCCGGGACCGCGAGCGGCAGGATGACATTGCGAAACGTCTGCGCGGGCCGCGCACCGAGATCGGCCGAGGCCTGCAGCAGCGAGGTCGGCACGCGTTCGAGCGCCGCGGCCATCGGCAGGATCATGAACGGCAGCCACATGTAGACGAACACGAAGAACATGCCGATGTACGAGGACGCGAGCGAGGGACCGCCGACGCCGGGCGCCTCGAGGACGGTGTCCAGCAATCCCGAGAGGCCCACCTTGTCGAAGTACCACGCGACGATGCCCTCCTTCGCGAGCAGCAACCGCCACGCGTACACCTTCACCAGGTAGCTGGTCCACATCGGCAGCATCACGCCGACGTAGAACAGCGCCTTCACCCGGCCGTGCGCGTGCCGCGCCATGTAGGTCGCGATCGGCAACGCGATCAGCGCGCAGGCGATGGTCACGCAGATCGCCATCGTCAGCGAGCGCAGCACGATGTCGACGTTCGACGGCTGCGTCACCAGCTCCTTGTATGTTTCGAGCGTCGGCTCCTCCACGATGCGCGCCGTGAAGGCGTCGAGGTGATAGAAGCTCTGCCACAGGAGCGCGAACAGCGAATACAGATAGACGGTGCCGAACCACAGCAATGGTGGAACGAGCAGCAGCGCCAGGTACCAGTAAGGATGACGGTACAGGTACGTGAGCGCGGCGCGCATGACTCACGCACCCAGCGCGACGGCCGCCGCCGGCGCCCAAGATAGTTTGACGCGCGAGCCGATGGCCAGGCCGTCGAGCGCGCGCGATTCCTCTTCGGTGACCAGCGCGCCCCACACCGCGCCCGCGTCGAGCGCCACCTGCCAGCGGCTGGCGGCGCCGTGAAACTGCACCGCGACCACGGAGCCCGTGGCCGTCACCGCGTCGGCGGGCGACGCCGCGGCCTCGGCGCGCAGATCGATGCTCTCCGCGCGCACCGCGAACGGCGTCGCGCGGCCGACGAGTTTCGTCGCGAGCTCCGCATCCGCGACGTTCGCGCTGCCGACGAACCGCGCGACGAACGCCGTCGCCGGTCGCAGGTACAGCTCACGCGGCGCCGCGATCTGCTCGATGTGCCCGTGTTCGAACACCGCGACGCGATCCGCCATCGACAGCGCCTCGCCCTGGTCGTGCGTGACGTAGATGAACGTGATGCCCAGCTTCTTCTGCAGGCCCTTGAGCTCGATCTGCATCTCCTCGCGGAGTTTCAGATCGAGCGCGCCGAGGGGCTCGTCGAGCAACAGCAGCTTCGGGTGATTGATCAGCGCGCGCGCGAGCGCGACGCGTTGCCGCTGTCCGCCCGACAGCTGCGCCGGCCGGCGTCCCGACAATGGGCCGAGCTGCACGAGCTCGAGCATTTCGCGCGCCCGCGCCTGCCGCTCGCTCTTTCCGACGCCGCGCATGCGTGGTCCGTACGCGACGTTGTCGAGCACGGTCATGTGCGGAAACAGCGCGTAATCCTGGAAAACCGTGTTGACGTTGCGCTCGTACGGCGGGACGTCCGTGACATCCTGCCCGTCGAGCAGCACGTGCCCGCTGTCCGGCGCCTCGAAACCGGCCACGAGCCTCAGGCACGTGGTCTTGCCCGAGCCAGACGGACCGAGCATGGCGAAGAACTCGCCGGGCTCGACCGAAAAACTCACGTCATCGACCGCGCGCACATCTCCGTAGATGCGCGAAACCCCGCGGAACTCGATGGCCGCGGTCACGGCACGGCCTGACTACCTGCCTCCCATGATCGCCGGGTAGTCGGTCACCCAGCGGCTGTAAGGTACGCAACCGTCCGGGTGGGAAGCGCACTTCGCTTCCGGTGTGCGCCAGAACCGGATCTTCTCGAAGTTTTCGAAGCCGTTCTTCTGGCAGCCGTCGGGGCCGAGCAACGCGTTGTTCTCGCAGGCCTTCGGCACCACGGGGTTCGAGCCGAACCAGGCCGCGAGGTCGCCCTGCACTTTCGGCGAGATCGACCACTCTAGCCACTTGTATGCGCAGTTCGGATGCCGCGCGCCGGTGGCGAGCATCGTCGTGTCGGCCCAGCCAGTCGCGCCTTCGGCCGGCACGGTGCTCGACACCGGCGCCTTGTTCGCGAGCAGCGTGTTCACCTGGAAGGGCCAGGATCCCGAGGCCACGACCCCTTCGTTCTGGAAGTCCTGGACCTGCACGTTCGCGTCGTGCCAGTAACGCTGGATCAGCGGATGCTGAGTGCGCAGCACCTGCAGCACTTCGGTGTACTGCGCTTCGCTGAGCTCGTAGGGATCCTTGATGCCGAGCTCCGGCTTCTTCGTCATGAGATACAGCGCCGCGTCTGCGATGTAGATAGGTCCGTCGTAGGCCTGCACGCGTCCCTTGTTGGGTTTGCCGTCCGGCAGTTTCTGCGGCTCGAACACCACGGACCACGAAGTCGGCGGAGTCTTGAAAGTCTCGGTGTTGTACATGAGCACGTTCGGGCCCCACTGGTAAGGGACGCCGTAGTGTTTGCCGTCGACGTAGTGCCACGCCGCCTGCTGCAGGCGCGGATCGATCGTTTCGTAACTCGGAATGCGTTCGATGCCGATGGGCTGCACCGTGCCGCCGCGGATCAGGCGCAGGGATGCGTCGCCCGACGCGGTGACGAGATCGTAGGGAGCATTGCCCGGGGGCGGCCACGATGCATCGCCGGGCGGGCTCGGCTGCGGAGCGCCGCTCGCCATCAGCGCCACCATCTCGTCGGAGGTCGCGGCGATCTTCACGTTCACCTTGCAACCGGTCGCGGCCTCGAACGCCGTGACCCAGTCGTAGGCGGTGTCGTTTTCGCCGCGCTCGATGTAGCCAGGCCACGCGACGATGTCGAGCTGACCTTCGAGCGCGGTCGAGGCCATCATCATGTCGTCGGCCTTCGGAGCTTCGTCTTCCTTCTTCGAACAGGCCGCGAGCGTCAGGATGGCGCTGCAGGAAAGGACTAACAAACGTCGTGCGTAAGCCGAAGTCATGACAGGCCCCTTGTTGTTTGCGACGGCCGCGGGATGGGCCAGGCGCTTTGCGGGCTATTGTAGGCTCAACCGGATGGGGCTTATCCAGTCGGCAAGGGATCGGCCTTTGGTCGACTAGCTTTTTTGCGCCTGCGCCGCCTGTGCCTGCGCCTGGGCCGCGCGTTCGGCGCGGCGCCTGGCCATCGCCGCCTCGCGCGCCGCCATGCCGGGATCGTCCTTGGGATCGGGGATCACCGCGAGCGCCATGTCGAGGCGCTCCTGCATGGGGCCCGCGAACTCGGCGTACGGAATGACGTACAGCTGGTTCGCCTTCACCGCACGCACCACGATCTCGCCGAGCTCGACCGGGTCGTATCCGGGCGCAATGACTTCCTTGAGGCTCTGCATGATCGCCGGGTCCGCACCGTAATAGCCCGTGTTCGAGAGATGCTTGGGCCGAGTGAGCACGGCCTCGTGGATGTTGGTGTTGACGGCGCCCGGGCACAGCACCGAAACGCCGATCCCGTGCGGCGCAAGATCGAGCTGCAGGCACTCGGCCAGCCCGCGCACGGCGAACTTCGTGGTGCAGTAGATAGCGCAGCCCGGCAGCGGCAGAAAACCGGCCATCGACGCCGTGATGACGATGTGCGATTCCTTCCCGTGCTTCAGCATGCGCGGCACGAAGGTCTGCACGCCGTTGATGACGCCGCCCAGGTTGACGGACATCTGCCAGTCCCAGTCGTCGTAGGTCGCCTGCTGCACCGGCCCGAACTGGCTGACGCCCGCCGTGTTGCACAGGATCTGCACGGGGCCGAAGACCTTCTCGGCTTCGTCGGCCGCAGCCGCGTAGGCCATGCGGTCCGTGATGTCGAGCTCGATGCCGTGCACCGGCAGGTTCTTCTCGCGGAACCAGGCCAGCGCCTGGTCGAGATGGTCGCGGCGGATGTCGGCGATCACCACCTTCACCCCTTCCGCCGCGAACGCCTTGGCCTGGCCCAGCGCGACGCCGCTGCCACCGCCGGTGATGAATGCCACCTTGCCCGCGAGATCTTTCATGGCCCCCTCCGTTGCGCCGAGGATGCTGCCGCCGCCAGCCCCGCGTTCAACCGACAGCGAAACCTAACGATGCATGGCGCGCTGCAGGAATTTCATGGCGGTTTCGTTGAGGCAGGTCGCGGCCGCGACGCGCATCCAGGTGCTGGGCAACTGGGTGGGCGAGAACAGGCTGCCGGGCGCGCACAACACGCCTTCGTGGCTGCCCTCGGCCGTGATCTCATTGGTGTCGCGGCCGAAGTCGGCCCACAGGTACATGCCGCCCGTCGGCGGGCCTGCGATGCGCGCGCCCATGCGGATGAGCGCCTCGGCGGTGCGCTCGCGACACTCGTCCACGCGGGTGCGCAGCTTCTCGAGCATGCGTTCGTAGGCGCGCTCCATGATGATCCGCGCGACCACGCGTTCGCACAGTTCGCTCGACGACAACCCGGTCAACGCCTTGATGTCGCGCAGCTCGCGCGCCAGCACGGGATGCGCGGCGACGAAACCGACGCGCACGTTCGCCGCGAGGGTTTTCGAGAATCCGCCGACGTAGATCACGTGCCGGCCGTCGTCGAGGCTCGCGAGGCGCACCGCGTGTTTGCCCTGCAGGTCGCCGTAGATGTCGTCCTCGAGAATCATGAAACCGTGACGCGCGGCGAGCTCGACGACACGTGTCGCCACCTCGGCGCTCATGCACGAGCCCGTGGGATTGTGGAGCACCGAATTGAGGATGAAGAGCTTGGGCTTCTCGCGTTGCAGCAGGCTTTCCAGCGCGGCGATGTCCGGACCGTTCATGCCGCGCGGCACGCCGACGATGCGCGCGCCGAACGCCGCGAAACGCGCGAACATAACGAACCACGCGGGATCCTCGACCAGCACCGTGTCGCCGGGCGCGAGGAATCGCCGCGCGACGAGGTCGATGGCCTGCGTCGCGCCCGCGGTGGTGACGATCTGATCGGCGGGCACGTCGATGCCGAGCCGCGCGATGCGCGTCGCGAGCGCCTCGCGCAGCGGTAGATAGCCCTCGACGGCGCCGTACTTGAGCAGCCACGAGCCGCGGCTGCGGCCGACGCCGCGGATCGCGGCGCTGACCATCGAGTGATCGAGCCACGTCTCGGGCAGCAGGCCCGCGCCGGGCTGCTCGCTGCCGGGCGACTGGCGGCGCTGCGCGCGCAGCAGCCAGCTCACGTCGAGCACGGTGCCCGGCAGGGTGTGCGCATTCGCGGCGGCCCGCTGGCGGGTATGACGATGCGTCGTGCGCAGTCGGACGTAGAAACCCGAGCCGCGGCGCGATTCGATGAGGCCGGCGGCGATCAGGCGTTCGTAGGCCTCCACCACCGTCGAACGGCTCACGCGCGATTCGGCGGCGCATTCGCGGATCGAGGGCAGGCGCGTGCCGGGGCGCAACGCGTGCGTTTCGATGCGCTGCGCGAAGCGCGCGGCGAGCTGGGCGGGAAGTCGATGATCCTGGGCGTTCTGCAGAGTCATGTGGGTAGCGGGCCAGTCGGCCATGTCGGGAGATCAACTGTACTGTAACTGTACTGGGTCGTGGGGTAAGTTTGCATCCCATGAATGCCGGTGCAGAACCTAACCACCCGGGCGGCGCGAACGCGCCCGCGCTCGTGGCTCCCCCTCTTCCGGACCGCGCCGCGATGGACGACGCCGCCGAATTCCTGCGCGACCTCGTACCGCCGACTCCGCAGTATGTCTGGCCGCAGGTCGCGGCGGCGTTCGGCGCCGAGGTCTGGCTCAAACACGAGAACCACACGCCCATCGGCGCGTTCAAGGCGCGCAGCACCGCTATCTACTTTCGCGAGTTGCTGCGGCGCGAGCCGCGCTGCCCGGGCGTGATCACCGCCACGCGCGGCAACCATGGCCAGGCCGTCGGCCTCGCCGCGCGCCGGTTCGAACTTCCGGCGACCGTTTACGTGCCGCACGGCAACAGTCTCGAAAAGAACGCCGCCATGCGCGCGCTCGGCGTGAACCTGGTCGAGTTCGGCGACGATTTCCAGGAAGCGCGCGAGGAAGCCGCGCGCATCGGCGCGCGCGACGGATTGCACCTGGTCCCGTCATTTCACGTGGACATCGTCCTGGGCGTGGCGACCTACTGGGCGGAGCTGTTCCGCGCCGCGCCGGATCTCGACGTGGTCTACGTGCCGATCGGCCTGGGCTCGGGCGCCTGCGCGGCCGCGGCCGCGCGCAACGTGTTCTCGCCGCGCACGCGCATCGTCGGCGTCGTGTCGGCGCATGCGCGCGCGTACGCGCGTTCGTTCGAGGCCCGCCGTGCGATCGAGGCGCCGGTGACCACGCGGCTCGGCGATGGCATGGCGTGCCGCAAGCCCGAAGAAGGCGCCCTCGCGATCCTGCTCGCGAACGTCGAACGCATCGTCGAGGTCACCGATTCGGAGCTCGCGGCGGCGATGCGCGCGATCTTCTCCATGACGCACAACGTCGCGGAAGGAGCCGGCGCCGCGGCATTCGCCGCCGCGTGGCGAGAGCGCGAGTCGCTCGCCGGCAAGCGCGCCGGGATCACCGTGAGCGGCGGAAACGTGGACGCCGCGGTGTTCCGCGACGTGCTCGCGGAAAAATACTAGCCGCC
The DNA here is from genome assembly GCA_023433705.1 of Pseudomonadota bacterium. Classification (GTDB taxonomy): domain Bacteria; phylum Pseudomonadota; class Gammaproteobacteria; order Steroidobacterales; family Steroidobacteraceae; genus CADEED01. Next base: position 15,334 of record JAEYUC010000075.1, on the reverse strand, counting down.
ATGCGCATCAGCGATCTGCCCTTCGGCACCGTGGACTGGAACGCGGTCGAACCCACGCGGCATTCGGGTGAAACGGGCGTCGCGCTCTGGCGCACGCGCAATTTCGGCGACGTGCGCTTGCGCATGGTCGAGTACACGCCCGGTTATCTCGCCGACCATTGGTGCTCGAAGGGACACTTCCTGCTGTGCCTTTCCGGCGAACTCACCACGGAGCTTGCCGATGGCCGCCGCTTCTCTCTGACGCGCGGCATGAGTTACCAGGTCGCGGACGGCGCGGAGGCGCATCGCTCGTCGACGAAGTCGGGCGCGACACTTTTCGTCGTGGATTGAAGGTGGCCAGAGGTCGATCGGTGAACGCCTACGAAATCTCAACTGACCCGGCGCGGCTCGACGTACGCGCGATGCACGAGTACCTGACGCGTTCGTACTGGTCGCCCGGAATCCCGCTCGACACCGTCGAGCGCGCCGCGCGAAATTCGCTGTGCTTCGGCGTTTACGAACGCGCGTCGGGCGCGCAGGTCGGACTCGCACGTGTCGTGACCGACTACGCCACGTTCGCGTACATCTGCGACGTTTACGTGCTCGAAGAACATCGGGGCCACGGCCTCGGCAAACGGCTCATGGAAGCGGTGATGGCGCACCCCGCGCTGACCGGCGCCCGCCGCGCGATGCTCGGCACGCGCGACGCGCACGGCCTGTATGCCCGGCATGGTTTTCGCGCGCCGCCCGACGACGGCGTGTTGATGCAGATCCTGCGGCCGGACATCTATCGCGCGGCTCGAGCCGCGCGCTCTCAATAGTCAGGGAATTCGTCGATTCCCATCAGCCCGAGCGTGGCCTTCGCGAACTCGTGTTCGCTGAGCACTTTCGCAGGCGCGAGATTCGCGCTGCCTTGATCCCGGCTCAAGCGGTGAAACTGGTTCAGGAGTTCCATCTGCTCGCGCATTTCCGGCGGCAGCGCTCTCTCCGCTTCCATCCGCGATGCCGCGCTCGCTCGCAGTTCGTACACCCCCTCGCGCGGCGGCTTGGCCGCCATCGCCGCCGCATGTGCTCCCTCGGCGCCATGCCAGAGCGCTGCGAGGTTTCCGACTCCCGCCACGGAGTAGCGCACGTGCCGCTGCTGAGGATCGAGCTCGAGCAGCTTGAGCCGCACGATGTCCATCTCGGCGGGCTCGATGTACGTATGTTCGCCCACGCTGTAGAGATGCGCCCAAGCGTTGAGGTAGCGCGGGTCGAGGCTCACCGCCTGCCGCAGCGGCTGCACCGCGTCGGCGGGTCGCTGCTGCTGCTCGCGCAAATAGGCGATCAGGTAGTAAGCCTGTGCCCTCTGTGGAGACTTGCGAATGGCATTCTCGAAGACCTGTTCGGCGACCGATTGCGCTTCCGCACCCTGAAACACGCTCTCGCAGCCGAAGCAGTGACTTTCCACTCGTCCGAAGCTGTCGGGCATGAGTTCGTAGGCGCGTCGATAGTGCTGCATCGCCTCGGCGCGGCGGCCTTGTTTGTCGAGCTGCACCGCGAGTCGCGACTGGATGCAATATGCGTCCGCAAATAGTCCGAGCGCGTCGCGGTATCCCTTGAAGGCCCGCTCGTACATGCCAGCCTCGTGGAAATCATCGGCCTTCTCGGACAGTCGGATCGCATCGACCGCGGTCCTGTAGGTCTGCGCGCCCGCTTCGTCTCCCTTGCGCGCGAGGATGTCCGACAGCACCGCGTATGCGCGCATGCGATCGTTCTTTCCCTGCTCGCCGTCGGACGGATCGATCGCGATCGCGCGACGGATCGTCGCCTCGGCATCGCCGACCGCGCCCGCCTTCAATTGCACGGCCGCCTTCCAGATGAGCGGACGTTCCTCGTATTCGTCGAGCGCGAAGAGCGCGTCGAAGGTCGCGGCGGCCGATGGGTCGAGAGCCGCGATGATTTCGTACGCGGCATCCTGGCCCGGAAGGTGAGAAACCGTCGCACGCGCCACGCGCAGCGCTCCGGCGCGATCGCCGGTCGCGCGCAGCGCGCTGGCGATCATCACGCCGAGCGGCACGCCCGTCGAATCCACTTTGTCGAGCAGCATGCCCGCGTCGGCGACACCCCATCGAGTCGACTCGTCCAGCAATTTCAGCACTTCAGCATGTTGTCCCGACTGATGGGAGATACCCGCGAGTTCAATCATCGCAATCGTTTCGTTCGGAGGTACGAAGCCACCCAGCGCCTCGAAACCTTCGCGGCTGCTCTTCGAAAGCTCATCGATCGCTGACGCCTGAGCGTCGGCCAGGCGACCGTGTTTGCGCAGCTCGCGCCACAGTTTTGATTGGTCATCCGATGACGGGCCGTAGTCGCGCTCCTTGACCGGTTTCACCGCGAGCGCCTGGCGCGCGAAATCCAGGCCGAGCGCGGACAACGATGCATCGCCGGTGAGCCGGCCGACGCCCGCGGCATCGAGCGCCGCTTCGAAACGCGCATCGAGCGTGGACTCGGTACGGGTTGGAGCCTTGGCGAGCAGCGTGCGATATGCCGCACTCGCCTCCTTGACCTTGTCGGCCGCAAGTAATGCAGAGACACGCCGCACCCTCAGGTCGGCGACGAGGAACTCGGGCAGGTCCTTGCGGGCAAGCGTGGCGTCGATGAGCGCGAGCGCCTCCGTGCTGTGTCCGTCCATGGCCGCCTGTTCGACGTAGAGCTGCCAGGCGCGCAATTGCGGCTTATTGCGCAGCTGCGCGTCGAGGAATCGGTACAGCGCCTCGCCCTTGCCGGCGCGGCGCAGCGCATCGACCGCATCCCGGGGTAGGTAGACCTGCGAGTCGTTACCCAACGCGGCGAGCGCTCGCTCCGCGGTTGCCTGTCGACCGTCGATCACCGCGCTCATGAAGTACCACGCGGTTGCCTGTGCCTTCTGGTAATCATCGAGCTCTGAACTACCTTCCTCTTCATCGACCGGCATTTTCGCCGTCGGATTGAATCGGGCTTCGATCGCCTCGTACAGGCGCCACCCGTCCACGCTTTCCGCCAGGGCCCACTGCGGCTTGCGCATCGTCTCGATATTCTTCAGTGCGAGTTCTCCCGCAAGTTTTCTCGTCGCGTCCCCGCCCTCGATGTGCAGGCTGGCGTTCGAAGCGATCGCGCGAGTGATGATTGCGGAGGCGCGCTCGGCTCCGACCAGTGCGACGAGATCGGGCATCCGGATCGACTGATACGGCTTGGCAGGAAGTTTCAGCTCCTGTTCGAATGCGGCCACGATCTCGTCGGGCGTCCCGTAAGTATTTGCGAGGCGCGAGCGCGAGGTTGCCAGGTGGTGGTAGGTGAGTTCGCGTTGCCCGGGACGCTGGTTGTCGGCGAGTTTCTGCAGCGCGTCGAGGGTGACGCCGGCCGCGGCGTGGTCGCCCGCCAGGAGCTGGGTGAAGAAGCGCAATGCCAGCGACTCCTGATCCGGCTGCTTTGCAATTCGCCTGGCGACAGCGGCATCGAGCGCGGGCCACGCGGACGGCGGCGGCAGCGAGACGAATACCGACCTGACACCGACCGGGCCAAGGATTTCGAGGTCGTATGAACCGAAGTCTCCCGCCGCTCCTTCGCCGATTCGGCGAGCTCGATCGAACAGCGCCAGCCACCCTTCAGCGGCAGCGGTGTCCGCGAGCGAAGCCGTCTCGGCGCGGAACTGCTCGAGATCCTGCATGAGCTGCGCAGCCTCGGAACCCACCGACTTGCGCGACGGCGTGTCGCCCTTCACCCGTTCGATGCGGCCGAGAACTTCCTGCATGGGCAGCAAAGGTTTGGGTGCTGGAGCCGCGGCTTCGACCGTGAGGGCACAGGCGGCGGCGATGGCGACTGACAGGAACGGGCGACTGAACCGGCGCATTCGAGACCTTCCCTAGTTACGGAGTCGCGCACAGTTACCGATCACGACGCATATGGGCAAACCCCTTGCTCGAAAAGTGCGACGACACGCAAGTTCTCCGACTCGAGCGCGGGTGGGTAGGCGTTATAGGGGGCCCACCGATCGACTTATACTGCGGCGCATGATTTTCACCTCGCTGCCGAAGCTCGCGGCACTCTCGCTCGCGGCTTCGATCCTGTTTGTCGCCTGCGGCACGGCGCCGCGTCGGGAAACGCCGCTGACCGAAGTCGTGCCGATCAGCGCGCCGGTGCTCGCACCCGGGGTGAGCGCCAATTCGGACAAACTATTCGTCGTCGTGACGTTTTCGGGCGGCGGCAAACGCGCCGCGGCATTTTCCTACGGCGTGCTCGAGGCGTTGCGGGGCGTGCAGGTCACGACGCCCGACGGCGAGCAGCGCCCATTGCTCGACGAGGTCGACATCATCTCGGCGGTCTCCGGCGGCGCCTTCACCGCGGCCTATTACGCGCTCAACGGACAGGAGACCTTCGACAGCTACGCGCCGCGGTTCCTGAACCACGACACGGAGAAGGACCTGTGGCACAAGGTGCTGACCCCGGCGAACTGGGGCCGCCTGGCCAACGACCTCGTGAGTCGCAGCGATCTCGAGGTCGAATACTTCGACCAGGAGCTGTTCGGCGACGCGACGATCCACGACCTGATGAATCGTTCGCCGCGCGTGATCGTCACCGCCACCGATCTCGTGCGCGCCAAGCCGTTCGCGTTCACGCGCGAGCAGCTCAACGGCGTGTGCGTGGATCCGAAAAGCTTGCCGGTGGCGCGCGCGGTGTTCGCCTCCGCCGCGACGCCGGTGTACTTCGCGCCGCTGGTCTTGCGCAACTTCGCCGGCCAGTGCGGCTACCAGCCGCCCGAGATCGTCAACACGGTCACCGAGTCTGAGGCAGACATGTACCGGCGCGAACGCGCCGAGCGCATCCTGTCGTTCCTCGATTCGGTCAATTACCCCTATCTGCATCTTTCCGATGGCGCGCTCGCGGACAATCTCGGAGCGCGCGCAATCCTCGACGAGCTCGAGCTCGGCCAGACGGTGACGGACTCCCTGCGCCGCGGCGGATATTCGCGCGCGCGCCGCATGTTGTTCATCGTGGTGGATGCGCGCACGGGCTTCGACCGCACGTTCGCGAAGCAGCCCGAGCCGCTGGGCATCAAGCAGGTGGCCGACGCCGTCGTGAGCGCCACGTTCAACCGCTACAGCTTCGAGACGATGAACCTGCTGCGCTCGCGCGTGAAACACTGGGAACAGGAAGTGCGCGCGACGCGCTGCAAGGTGGCGCTCGCGATCCCGGATTGCGACAAGTTCGACGTCGACCTCGTCGAGCTCAGTTTCGACCGCGTGAAGGATCCGGCCGAGCGAGAGTACCTCGATCGCATCCCGACCTCGTTCACGCTCTCGAGCGAACAGGTGATCCGGCTGCGCCGCGCCGCGCACACGCTCGTCGAACAGTCGCCCGAGATGAAAACCTTCCTCACCGAGTCGGCACGCGGCCGGTAGGCGTCCGCCTACACGCGGACGTGGTGTTCGTATGAGTGCGATGCCGGCAAACGGCGCGCACCCTCAGGGCATGCAGCCGATTCGCCGAATCCTCGCAGCGGTGAAGGACCCGGGCGCGCGTGTGTTGCCCGCGGTCAACAAGGCTGCCCAGATCGCCAAGGGCCTGAAGGCACAGCTCACGCTGTTCCACGACATCGCGACGCCCGTGTACGCCGAGGCGCTGCAGGGACGCGGCATCGATCTCAAGTCCTGGCAGCGCGAGGTGCAGTCGTCGCGCCGCGAGCAGCTCGAGAAGCTGGCCGCGCGAGTCCGCAAGCACGGCATCGACGTCGACGTCGCGGCCGATTGGGATTACCCGCCGTACGAAGCCATCATCCGCAAGGCGCAGCGCATCGGCGCGGACCTCGTGGTTGCGGATACCCACCGCGGCGGCGCGCGCCGCGCGCGCTGGCTGCTGTCGTACACCGACTGGGAGCTGCTGCGGCTCTGTCCGATGCCGCTGCTGCTCGTGAAGAACCCGCGCCTCTATCACCGGCCGCGCGTGCTCGCCGCGATCGATCCCTCGCACGCCTTCGCGAAGCCGGCGAATCTCGACCGGCAGATCCTGCGGGCGGGCGCGCAGCTCGTGCACGCACTGCACGGCGAGTTGCATGCCGTTCACGTGGTGCTGCCCTCCGTGCCGATCATGCCGGCGATGCCCGACGGCCCCCTCATCGACCTGGCCGCGGGCCGCGAGGATCTGGAGCGTTCGGCTCGCCGCGATCTCGATCGCCTCGTCGACGGATTCGACGTGAAGCGCAGTCATTGCCACCTGGTCACGGGCCGCCCCGATGAAGTGATCCCGAAGATCGCGAAACGCGACCGCAGCGCGATCGTCGCGCTCGGCGCGGTTTCGCGTTCGGGCCTGAAGCGATTTTTCATCGGGAACACCGCGGAGTTCGTGATGGACATGCTCGAAACCGATCTGCTGGTCGTGAAGCCGGCGGAGTTCTCGTCGCGCGTGTCGCCCACCGGACGAGGCGTGCAGGTGTTGTCGATGCCGGTGCTGCCGGGTTGATTCGAGATGTAGCCGAAGGAACGGCACACAGGGAGAGGTGAAAAAAATTCAGCCGTCGGCAAACAAGTCGACGGGCGGCGCGCGCAGGGAGACGGAAAAATGAAACGCGACCGCACTCGTACAAACCCCGAGGAGACCTGACGATGTCACGCGAAAAAAGCAGCACTACGCCCACCGTCCGTACGCGCGCCCCGCGCAAGTCCGCGGCTGCCGCCGCGAAAGCGAAGACCACCGTCGCGAGCTTCGTCGACCCCGAACAACGCGCCGCGCTGATCGCGGAGGCCGCGTACTTCCGCGCGGAGAAACGCGGTTTCGCGCCGGGGCACGAAGTCGAGGACTGGTTGGCGGCCGAAGCGGAAGTGGACGCGAAGCTGCTGCGCGCCGCCGCGGGTGCGCCACGGGCATAAGCTGGTCCGCCCGCGGCCACTAACAACCTTACGGGGCCAGGGAGTATCTTCGACCAGAATGTCAACGCCGACTCCCGAGGTACTCGCGCTGCTGGAGGCAACGGTTGACGCGGCCGTCATCGTGGACGACCGCGGACGGATAGCCGCATTCAATCGTTCGGCGGAAGAGATGTTCGGCTACCGCGCGGCCGACGCGGTCGGGCGCAACATCGGCATGCTGATGGCGCCGGCGGATCGCGCGTATCACGATGGGCACATGCGCGGATACCTCGACGGCGGCGAGCCGAGAATCCTCGGCCGTGGACGCGACGTGCGCGTGTTACATCGCGACGGCAGCGAATTCTCCGTGTTCCTGAGCGTTGGGCGCATCCCGAACACGGATCCGCCGATGTTTCTCGGTCACCTGCACGACACGTCGCTGCGCCGCAAGGCGCTCGCGACGCTCGAGAAGGAGCGGCAACTCAACCGTCTCTACCTCGATCTCGCCCAGGTGATGCTGATCGCGACGGACCGCGCCGGCGTCGTGCGGCTAGTGAACCAGCGGGCCGTGCGCGTGCTCGGCAAGCAGAGCGCCGACATCGTCGGCTCGAGCTGGGTCGACTGCTGCGTCGCGCCCGATGACCGCGCGATCGCGCGCAATGCGTTTCGCGCGGTACTCATGGCGGGCGGCGACGAGCCGCAGGGAAGCGAGTACCACGTGCGCTCGGCCGACGGCGAGGACCGCTTCATCACGTGGCGCTGTGTCGCGCTGCGCGACAACAACGACGTTGCGACCGGCATCATGTTGTCGGGCGAGGACGTCACCGACCAGCGGCGCGCCGAGAGCGAAGCGCACCGCGCGCTCGAACGCATGAACAGCGTGTCGCGGCTTGCGACGATGGGCGAGATGGCCGCGGGCATATCGCACGAGCTCAACCAGCCGCTCGCCGCGATCGCCAACTACGCGCAGGCCTGCGCGCGTTTGCTCCGCATGCCCACTCCCGACGTTCCGGTGATCTCCGGCGCGATCGAGCAGATCGCCGGCCAGGCGCTGCGCGCCGGCGAGATCATCAAGCGCATCCGCTCGCTGGTGCGCAACGAGGACGTGCGCCGCGAGACTCGCGACATCAACGGGCTGATCCGCGAAGTGAACACGCTGCTCGCGAGCGACGCGCGTGTTCACGACGGCGCTCTCGCGCTCGACCTGGCCGACGAACTACCGCCCGTCACCGTCGACGGCGTGCAGATCCAGCAGGTGCTGATGAACCTCGTGCACAACGCGTTCGAGGCGTCGGGCGAACACGGCGCGGCCACCGAGGTGCGCATCGCGACGCGGCGCGTCGAGAACGGTGACGTGGAGGTGTCGGTCAGCGATCTCGGGCCCGGGCTGCCGCGCGACGCGGAGCACCGGATCTTCGAGCCGTTCTTCACGACGAAGCCCACCGGCACGGGTCTCGGCCTCGCGATCAGTCGTTCGATCATCAAGGCGCACGAGGCCCGTCTCGAATACCGGGCTAACAACCCGCGCGGCGCCTGTTTCTATTTCGTGCTTCCCGCCTTCCAGGAGAGCCAGCGATGAAAGACTCGCCACAAACGGTGATCGTGGTCGACGACGATGACGCGGTGCGCAACTCGTTGCGATTGCTCCTCAAATCCGCCGGCATCCACTCGGAAGTCGCGGAGTCCGCCCAGGAGTATCTCGGGCGATTCGACGCGAACCAGGGAGGCTGTCTGCTGCTGGACGTGCGCATGCCCGGAATGAGCGGCCTCGAACTGCAGCAGGAACTGAACATGCGCGGGGCGACCATCCCGGTGATCTTCATCACCGGCAACGGCGACATCCCGATGGCGGTCGAGGCCATGCAACACGGCGCCTTCGATTTCCTGCAGAAGCCGTTCCGCGACCAGGACCTGCTCGACCGCGTGCAGCGCGCGCTGGCGCGCGACACGGAAAACCGCGCGCGGCTGCGCCACACGGACCGGATCCGCGAGCGACTCGCGTCGCTGAGTCCGCGCGAACGCGAGGTCCTCGAACTCGTGACCCAAGGCAAGGCAAACAAGATGGTCGCGAGCGATCTCGGTGTCAGTCAGCGGACCGTCGAGATTCACCGCGCACACGTCATGCAGAAAATGGAGGCGTCGTCGCTCGCTGAACTGGTGCGGATGATGATGACGGTTGCCCCACCTTAGGGCCTCGGGTCGGCAGGGAAAAAGTACGTATTTATCCATTCTCGCGGCGGTGCAAGACTCCGCGCCGCGATGGCCGGTTCGGAAGAAAAAGCAGACGGCGCCGCGCACGATGGCGGTTCCAACGGCGCGCGCACCATCATCGTCGCCGGACAATCCTCACAGCGGACACGCGAAGTGCTGCGCGCGCTGAGCGGATTCGAGAACGTCGTGTGGCCCACCACGCTCGAGTCCGCGCTCGCGGAGTCGAGCGCCGACAACGCCGGCTGCCTCGTGATCGCGGACGACCTCCAGGAGGAGGCCGTCGACGAGTTCCTGCAGGAGGCTCGTGGCCGACATCGCAATCTGCCGATATTTGTCATCACCGATCCCGATGACATGGCGGAAGCCGTGTCGGCGATGCGGCACGGCGCGACGGCCGTCATCGAGATTCCGCCTTCGTACGCGATGCTCTGCGAAGAGGTCACGCGCGCGACGCGCTGACCGCGCGCCGCCAGGCGCAATCGGACACGAGACCGTCACGTTCGCGCGCGACGATTACGCGAACGAGTCTCGACGTCATCGAGCCGCGATATCCGTAAATCCCCTGAGGCGCGGACAGGTGCGCCTCGTGAACAATGAGCACATCATGAGGAGCGCAACGAACATGTCCGCGCAAGCCGCAACCGTCATTCCGCTGTTCGATCCGCAGGTTGCCGCCCAGGGCGTGATACTGCACGTCGACGACGATGAAGCCATGCGGCGCTCCACCGCGATGCTGTTACGCACGGCGGGATACGAGACCCGCGAGGCGGCCACCGGCGAACAGGCGCTGGCGCTCGCTGAATCCCTGCGCGGCCGGCTCGACGTGCTCATCGCCGACTACCACCTGGGCAGCGGCATGACGGGCACCGAGGTCGCGGAAGATCTCGCAAGGTTGTTAGGGCATGCGGTGCCGACGATCATCCTGACCGGAGATCTCGCCAACGCGGAAGTTCCCTGGCTCGCGAGCGCACCCGTGTGGCTCGCCCAGAAGCCGCTCAATCCCGAGACGCTGCTCGCCGCATTACCCGCGCTGGTCGCGTTCCGGCGCGCCGTCGCCGCCACCGCGCACAATTGAGTTGCTTCAGCGCTTGTGCTGCGCGTACAGCGGCAACACGCGCGGCAGGAGTTTCTCGATGTCCTGGATGCGATCCTTGGGCGAAGGGTGCGTACTCAGGAACTTCGGCGTGCCCGAACTTTCCGCGGCCGCCATCTTCTTCCAGAGACTCAGCGCGGCGTTCGGGTCGTAGCCCGCGCGCGCCATGAGCTCGAGCCCGATCTGGTCCGCCTCGGACTCCTGGTCGCGGCTGAACGGGAGCTGGAACGTGACCTCCGCGACCATGCCCGCCATGTTGGCTGTGGCCTCGCTGACGCCGGCCACGGCAGCGGCTCCCGACAACACGAGCTGCTGCGCATAGGCGCGCGAGACGCGCTCGCGCGTGTGCTCGCGCAGCGCATGCGCCACTTCGTGCGCGAGCACCGTGGCGAGCTCCGCGTCCGTCAGCTCCAGCTTCTCGATGAGACCGCTGTACACCATGATGCGCCCGCCCGGCATGCAATAGGCGTTCAGCTCGGGCGTCTTCTGCACGTTGAACTGCCAGTTCCACGAAGGAGCGTCCTGCCGGAACGTCGGAGTCGCGGCGACCAGCCGTTTCGAAATCGCCGTCACGCGCGCGAGCTGCGCCTGGTCGGTGTTCAGTACGCCCTTGTCGCGCGCGGTCTTGAGCTCCGCGTCGTAAGCCTGCGCCGCGCCCTGCTCGATCGTCTCGGGCGGCACGAGCATCTTCTGCTTGCGCTCGACTCCGACCTCGCCCGCGCTCGTGGTGCGCACGGATTCGCAAGCGCTAACTAGTGACAGCGAGGCGACGGCGATGAACAACAGCGGGATTCTCATCCTGTGAATGTGCCCGTCCGCGGGCGCCTGGGCACAGTCGCCGCAAGACGGTCCCGCTGTAGGAGGCGGGTAGTTTGCCGGCCGGAACCGACCGACCCCCTGCGAGTTCCGTGTGTCACTGTGAGCGATAACACGGGCGCGGAAGCCCGGCCGACGCGTAGCGCCCAAGACACATTCTGGTGAGCGGGCAGTCCAGCCATCCACCGACGGGTTGCTAGATATGCGAGCGAAAACAGAGGGTTCCGAGACCACCGGCCGACCTGGTTGTCACCGGTGTCATTTCTGTGGGATAAAGCGCAACCGTGACGCCCGCGTACGGGTGCACGAGCCAGTCGTCAAATTGTTGGGGGTGCGTCATCGACACGCGCGCCTCCGGAGGGGCCCAACATGTCCAAGTCGCAAAAAATCGCCGATAAAAGAGCAGGAATTTCCACCGCCACGGCGCTGACCGCAGCCACCGCGCTGCTGGGCTTCAGCAATGGGGCGGTCGCACAGGACGCTTCCGCGAATGTCAGCGCTCAGGGCGCGGAGAACGTCGACGAGATCGTGGTAACCGGTTTCCGGGCGAGCCTCGACAAGGCCCTCGAAGCGAAGCAGGAACAAGTCGGTGCGATCGACATGATCGTCGCCGAGGACATCGCGGATTTCCCGGACCTCAACCTCGCCGAATCGCTGCAGCGCATTCCGGGCGTGGTCATCGCGCGCGACGCGGGCGAAGGCCGGCAGATCTCCGTTCGCGGCCTGGGGCCGCAGTTCACGCGAGTGCGCATCAACGGCGTCGAAGCGATGAGCGCGAACGGCAGCACCGACGCGGCCGGCGGCACGAACCGCGGACGCAACTTCGACTTCAACACTTTCGCGTCGGAGCTGTTCAGCAACATCACCGTGCGCAAGACGGCCGCGGCGGAAACCGAGGAAGGTTCGCTCGGCGCGACGGTCGATCTGCGCACCGGGCGCCCGTTCGATTACGACGGCCTCACGATCGCGGGCTCCGCGCAGCTCGGCTACAACGACCTGAACTCCAGCATGGATCCGCGCGGCGCATTCCTGATCAGCAACACGTTCGCGGACGGCCGCTTCGGCGCGTTGTTCTCGGTGGCGTACACGAAACGTGAGCTCGCCGACGAAGGCGCGAGCACGGTGCGCTGGCAGAACTCCGGCACCTGCCCGGGCAGCGGCTGCTTTGGTCCCATGGATCCCGCTTACACCGGCACGCTGACGCCGGCGCAGATCAACAATGCGTTCCGCCCGCGCATTCCGCGCTACGACAAATACCAGCACGAACAGGAACGCATCGGCGTGACCGCCGCTTTGCAGTTCGCGCCCAGCGACTCCACGACGATCACGCTCGACGCGCTGTACGCGAAGTTCGATGCCACGCGCGAAGAGATGTTTCTCGAGACCCCCGTGTTCAGCACCACGGGTGGCAGCGGCATCCAGGACGTGAATGTCGTCGACGCATTCATCGACGACACCAATACGCTGGTCTACGGCGTCTTCAATGACGTGGACATCCGCTCGGAGGCGCGCTTCGACTCGCTGAAGACCGAGTTCACGCAGCTCACGCTGGAAGGCAGCCACGAATTCGGCGATGCGTTCGGCGCGACGGCGCGGGTCGGCTTCGCCGAAGCGAACCACGACAACCCGGTACAGACCACGCTGCTGTTCGACGCGAACAACGTCGACGGCTACAGCTACGACTATCGCCAGAACAGCCGCCTGCCGCAGTTCAGCTACGGCACCGCCGATGTCACGAATCCCGCCACCTGGCAGCTGACGCAGATCCGCATGCGTCCGCAGAGCACGATCAACAGCTTCCGGACCGCGTCGATCGATCTCGAGTGGAACGCCTCGGATTCGTTCTCGCTCAAGTTCGGTCCGCAGTGGAAGAACTACGTCTTCAAGTCGACCGAGATGCGCCGTTCGAACGGCACGACCGGCAACCAGGAAGGCGTGATTCCCGCCGCTGTCGGCGGCGCAGCAATCTCCTCGTACAGCCGCCTGGTGTCCATGCGCAGCGGTCTCGGCATCCCGTCCGGAACCGATACCACCTGGCTGGTTCCTGACTACCGGACCGCGGTCGACGCGCTCGATCTCGACAATCCGTCGCTGTACCCGATGGGCATCGAGCCTTCGCTGGGCAACAACAACGAGATCGAAGAAGACGACAAGGGCGCGTACATCCAGGGTGACTTCAACATCCCGCTGGGCGATCAATCGCTGCGCGGAAACGTCGGCGTACGCTACGTGAAGACGGACCTGACCTCGAAGGGCTACACGTTCACGAGCGGCGCGCCGCTGCTGGTCACCGTCGAGCACGACTACTCGGACACGCTGCCCTCGTTGAACCTCGTGTACGACGTCAGCGACTCGCTGCTGCTGCGCCTCGGCGCCGCGAAGGTGATGACGCGGCCGAATCTCGGCAACCTGAATCCGGGCGCCGCCGTGAGCGTGTCGGGCAACAACCGGACGGTCACCGCCGGCAATCCGCAGCTCGAGCCGTTCCGCGCCAAGGCTTACGATCTCGCCGTGGAGTGGTACTTCGCTCCCGAATCGCTGGTGTCGGCCGCGATCTTCTACAAGGACATCGAGTCCTTCGTGCAGACGATCCGCGAGACCCGGCCGTTCACCGACAACCCGCTGGGTCTTCCCGACAGCGTCGCTGTCGCCGCCTGCGGCGCGGTCGCCGGCTGTTCGCCCTCGTCGGACTGGCAGTTCAACTTGCCGGCCAACACGCCGGGCGGCGATCTCAAGGGATTCGAGATCAGCTACCAGCAGCCATTCAGTTTCCTGCCCGGGATCTGGAGCAACTTCGGCACCGTGCTCAATTACACGGGCGTGGAGTCGGAAATCGACTACCTGAACGCGACCGGAGCCGTGACGGCCACCGCCGACCTCACGGGCCTGTCGAAGCGCGCGTACAACGCGACGCTGTACTTCGACAACAAGGTGTTCAGCGCGCGCCTCGCGGCGGCCTTCCGCTCCGACTACCTGACGACGGTGCCGGGCCGCAACGGCAACGACGTGGAGGGCACGGCCGAGACCTTCAATCTCGACTTCTCGTCCTCGTACACCATCGGCGACAACTTCACGCTGACTCTCGAAGCGTTGAACCTGACCGACGAGGTCGACGACCAGTGGGTGGATTCGGTGGGCAACCGCCTGTCGTACTACCACTTCCAGGGTCGCCAGTACTTCCTGGGTGGACGCTTCAAGTTCTGAGACTAGTTAGACGGGGGAGTCCTCCACGCCACGGCTCCTCCGCAACGGACCGTGGCGTGGCCGGACGACCGGACGATGGATGATGACCGGGGACGGAATCGCGAGATTCCGTCCCCGTTTCGTTTGGTAAGGCGTCGGTGAAGCGCGGCATACTTGGCGCATGAAATTGCCCGCTCGAGTACATGCGCTCATTCTTTCGGTCATGCCCTTCGCTGCCCCGCTCCAGGCCGCGCCCGTTCCGACGCCCGAACCGGGCGGCAACGTCGTCGAACTATGGCCGGGCGGCGCGCCGGGTGGCGAACGCGTGACGGTCCGCGAGGAATTGCTGGAGCGGTCGCCGACCGGACCGCTGCGCGACCGGATCGCGCAACACGTCACGCGTCCCGTGATGACGCTGTTCGAGCCCAAGGGCGAGTACAACGGCATCACGCTGCTGATCGTTCCCGGTGGCGCGTACACGCGCGTGGTCATCGACAAGGAAGGATTCGAGTCCGCCGAATGGTTCGCCGAGCGCGGCTTTGCCGCGGCCGTGCTGCGATACCGGATGCCCGCCGACGGCTGGACCGCGGGCGCCGATGCGCCCGTGCACGATGCGATGCGCGCGCTTCGCCTGCTGCGCGAACGCTCCATCAAGGGCGCGCGGCCGACGAGCGTGGGCATCATGGGCTTCTCCGCGGGCGGCCATGTCACGGCGCGCCTGGTCACGGAACCGCGGCTCTCGTACGCGCGGCGCGATGCCACCGACGACGCTCCGGCACGTCCCGATTTCGCGGTGCTGATGTATCCGGTGATCGCGACGACGGGCGCCCACGCGCACAAGGGCTCGGCGGAACAGTTGATGAAGTCAGGCGTGCGCGCCGAGGATCTCACGCGGTATTCACCGGACCTCAACGTCTCGCCGGCCACTCCCCGCACGTTGCTGGTACATGCCGCGGACGATACCGCGGTCGAGCCCGAGAACTCCCTCCTGATGTACTCCGCATTGCGCAAGGCCGGAGTTCCGAGCGCGCTGCACCTGTTCGATCGCGGTGGCCACGGTTTCGGCATGCGCGGCGTGGCGAGACTCGACTCGGCCGCCTGGCCTGAACTCGTACGCGCCTGGGCGCTGAGCGGCCGGTAGGTGCCGGGTGAGAAATCGCGGAGTTAGCGGGATGGAGCTGCGCTACGC